>NZ_JBNPTO010000002.1:0-835973 GCF_051167715.1 Bradyrhizobium sp. HKCCYLS20291
GGCAGTCCCTCAAAGAGCTCGTCGTCAGCCATCATGATCTCCAGCAAATCGCTCCGCTCAGAGAATCATATTCGCACCACGGCTGGCATCAAAAGATTCACAGCCTCGTAGGGTGGGCAAAGGCGAACGCGCAACCTATCCTCGTGCGAACTCGCAGTGGCGCCGTGCCCACCGTCGCACGGCAGCGTTCGCTGTACGATGGTGGGCACGCTGCCGCCTTACGGCGGCCGCTTTGCCCACCCTACGACAGCTCAGTCTGTCACCCCGCGATCTGCTTCTCGGCGATCGATATCCACTCGGCCTGGGCCTTGCGGACGTGGCGGGGCGAGCGCTTCATCTGGATCAAGAGCTCGGTGAAGACCACCTTGGCCTCGTCGACGCGCCCGACCAGCTTGAGCAGCGTGCCGTAACGCGCCTTCGCCTCGCTGCTCGGCGCGTAGTCGAGCAAGGCCTGATACTCGTCTAGCGCCTCTCCGGTACGGCCGGCGTCCTGCAGTGCGCGCGCATAGAGCATATGCGCCTCGGCCGAATTGTAGTCCGGCCAGGTCTTCTGCAGCTCATCGAGCGTTACCAGCGCGTCGGCCGGCCGCCGGCGCGCGAATTGCGCCTTGGCCTTGCCGAGCGCGAACAGCGGTTCATGGCCGAGCGGCAGGCTGAGGATGTGGTCGTAGTGCTGCTCGGCCTCGTCGTAGCGGCCGACCGCAACGCATTCCTCGGCGAGCGCGGCACGGTTGGCGATGGTGTCCGTCACAGCGACGCGATCGGACAGCTCGCGATAGTATTTTTCGGGATCGAGCTTGTTGGCGACCCGCTTGCGTGCCTTCTGGACGTCATGGCTGCCGAGCCATTCGGGGATCAGCTCGACGACGATGTAGGCCAGCGCGCCGATCATCGGCACCATCAGGATGATGAAGGCCCATGGCTGCATGCGCCCGGTGCGCGAGGCATGATAGATCAGCGAAATGTCGAGCAGTAGAACGACAATTGCGACAGGCACGGCAGACCCCCAGTAACGCAGCCCGGACAACACACGCCGAAATTGATAGCGTGACCGGCAGGCGCCCACAATCCCATGCCGGCGCGAGGCTGAGTTGGCGTTGCCCGTTTGACGCACCGCTGCCACAGCGGGTTCAACGGCCGGCGTGGTGACGTTCGCTTGCCGTACGGCGGATGGTCGGCACGAACGGGCAAGGGCGGAAGCGCCGCGCGCTCCCGCCCCTCCGAGCCGAACCTGCAGCCGGATTACTGCTGCTGGTCGATGACTTGCACCACCTTTTGGTCGCGCGGGTCGATGAGCACGACCTGATCGCCGATCGCCAGATACTGGTAGTTGGCGAGCTCCGGATTGGCGCGGGCGAGTTCATCGGGCACGCGTCGAAGGCTGAGGCAGCTCGAGCCGGACGAGGTCGACGACGATGTCGTCGCGCCCACCGTGCCCGTCTCGGTGGCGGCGCGACGCAGGATCTGGCGCTGATCGTCCGACAGCACGATCCGCGTCGAGCTGACGCCGTAGCCGCCGCGATCGTAACCGCCGCGGTCGGCGCGCATGCCGTTCTGTGGAATGATGTCGACGATCTCGCGGCTGCGCGGATCGATGATCGCGATCTCGTCGTTCACCACCGTGTACTCGTAGCCACGATATTCCGGCACGATGGTCACGATCTCCGAGGGCAGCGTACGCGGGCGCACGCGGTCCGGCAGGCGCTCGCCGACATTGATGCGGATGTTGATGTCGGTGCGGGCGCGGTCGAAATCGTGATCGCGCTTGAGCTGATCGACCACGCGGGTCTTCTGCTGCTCGTTGACCTTGACCTGCGTGCTGGAGCGGTTGCCGTTGGGCTGAGCCTGATTGTTGGCCTGTCCGGTCTGATCACGCTGACCGGCGCCCGTTGCGCCGTTCTGCTGCGCCGTCGTGCTCTTGCTATCGGCATTATTCGGCTGGTTGGCCTGCTTGTTGCGGTCATTGTCCTGCTTGTCGCCGGCCTTGTCTGCAGCCTTGTCGGAGGTACCGCTCTTGCGCTCGTCCTGGCTCTGCCGGGTCTTGTCGTTGTTGCGCTCGTTGCGATCGGCCTCGCGATCGGACTTCCGCTCAGACGTGCCCGACTTGCTCTCGGCGGCGCGATCCTCGCTCTTGCGCGACTCGTCCGCACGACCCTGCTGCTGCTTGGACTCTGGCCTGGACTTGCTGTCCGGCTGCTTGTCGACCTGCTTGCTGTCGGCGGACGGTTTCGTCTCGGCGCTCTCCTTGGCATCGCGGCCGCGTTCGGCCGCACCCGCTCCGCGCTCGCTCTTGCTCTCGGCGCTTTGCTTGGCATCATGCCCCACGCGCTCCGAGGCGCGCTCCTGGGCTTGCTCGCGCCCGGCTGCCGTTGGCTCGGTGCGACGCTGCTCCTGCGCGCTCTGCTTCGTTTCGGACGCTCCGCGTTCCATCGACGCGGCACCGCTCTTGGCCTCTCCCTTGGCCTCTCCCTTGGCCTCGGCGGCGGGACGTGTCGCCTCACGCGCGGTCGAAGCAGCAGGACCACCCTCGCGCTTCATCTCGGATTGTGCCGATGCGACACCCGATGCGGTGCCGATCGCCAGGATGATTGCGGCCGTTCCCAGCCAGTGTTTCGTCGTCATGTGAGAACCTCCTCGGTTCCCTGCCCCATGCGCGGGCGGACAACGCGAGCAGCCGCCCGGCGTTGCGGGCCGGCGCGAGAAAAAACTGCGGAACGAATTGGATGAACGTCTCGGGCTAGAGCTCGACCCGCGTCAAGCACCGCCGAGAAGCGGCCAAGGCCTCAGCGCTGCGGGACCCCCAGCAGCACCAACACCGGGATCGCAAACTGCGCGAAATTGGTGGTGCTATTGGTCTCGCTGCTCGCCGAGCTGATCAGGCTGGCACTGCCCCTCGATCCGAACAGCATCCCGCTCACTTGATATTCCCGGGTGCCATCAGGGGCCACCTTGAGGCGCCGAACGCGAAAGACACGCGGCACGCCGGTGCCCTTGTCGCCCTCGACGCCGAGAATAGTGGTCGTCTGGCCCGGCACTCGCTCATCCAGGATCCGGATCGTCTGCTCCTGGGAGGCTCGGAACTGCTCGACCGTCATGGTCGCATCGGGCGCGTACAGCCGGTAGCTCACCTTCGAGCCCGGGCCACACTGGGCCTCCTGGCAGAGAAAAAAGGTGACGTCCGTGCCGTTCGGCCGCTGAGACTTCCAGCCGCCCACCGAGAACGGCAGAGACGGCGCAGCAGGCGACGGGTTGACCGGCGGAGCGGCCGAGGGGATCTCCGCGCGGGCAACATCAAATCCGATGCCGACACAGAGAATCAGCGCCAGCAGAAGGCGCGTCGACATCGAAACCAGGGCAGAGGTCATTTGCGGTCCGTGCGATGAAGCAAGTGCCCGACACTCCATCAGCAATCGGCCGTTTGTTGGCCCGGCCTCGATCGGACCCGGTCGAGGCATGGCACACGTGAGGAGCCGCGATCAGGCGGCGCGGTCGAGATGGGCGACGAGGCCGGCAAACAGGCCGCGGCCGTCGGTGCAGCCCATGATGTCCTCGACGTGATTCTCGGGATGCGGCATCATGCCGAGCACGTTCCCGCTCTCGTTGACGATGCCCGCGATCGAATGCGCCGCGCCGTTGATGTTGCTGAGGTCGCCGACCTCACCATCGGCCGAGCAGTAGCGATAGAGCACGCGCCCGTCGCCATTGAGCCGCTTCAGGGTCTCTTCGTCAGCGGCGTAGTTGCCCTCGCCATGGGCGACGGGCACGCGGATGACCTGGCCGGCATTGTAGCCGCGGGTAAACGGCGAATCCGAACGCTCGACGCGCAGATGCACGTCCTTGCAGATGAACTTCAGCCGGTCGTTGCGCATCAGAACGCCCGGGAGAAGTCCGGATTCGCACAGGATCTGGAAGCCGTTGCAGACGCCGAGCACGAGCCCGCCCTTGGCGGCGTGATCGCGCACCGCATCCATCACCGGCGCCCGCGCCGCGATCGCGCCACAGCGCAGATAGTCGCCATAGGAGAAGCCGCCGGGGACGACGACGAGGTCCGTGCCCTTGGGCAGCGACGTCTCGGCATGCCACACCATCGCCGGCTCATGGCCGGAGATCATGCGCAGCGCCCGCGCCATGTCGCGTTCGCGATTGATGCCGGGGAAGACGAGGACGGCGGATTTCATGGTTCTGGCCTATTACTTGGTTTTCTGCAGGGCACTCTCGAACCGATCGAGGTTTGCCCAGCTTGCGTTCCTGTCGCTGGATGAACTGGTCAAAACGAACGTTGATGTTGCATCATGGACGATGCTGGAAGTCCGATAAGTCGAGGTGCCGTCATCAGCCGTCTCGATCCAGTATGAGCGACCGATCAGGTTGAGATTGAGAGGCGGCGAGACCATTGCCGGCTTGTCACCCTCGCTGGCCACCGTCGCTGCGGTAGAGTCGTCCTTGCGCCTCGCCCAGGGAGGCACTGCCGCGTCAAGCGGTTCGGTACGGCAACTGACCCACGATCCGAACACGCAATCTGCACGCTGGCAGAGGAAAACATGGACATCGTCAGGCTCGGTCGAGTGGCGCCATCCGTCCAGCGAGATAGGCGCAGCCGCGTCAGCCATCGCCATCCCCGTCAAGAGACCAATCCCGATGAAAGCGATTCTTACTCGTTTTCGGGGGATCATGCCTCAACCTCCGTTGATCGCCCTACCCCAGCAGCTCCACCCGGTAATTCTCGATCACCGTGTTGGCGAGCAGCTTGTCGGCGGCGGCCTTGAGGGCCGCCTCCGCCTGGGCCTTGTCGGCGCCAGCGAGCTCGATGTCGAACACCTTGCCCTGGCGCACACTCGCGACGCCGTCGACGCCGAGCGATTTCAGGGCGCCCTCGATCGCCTTGCCCTGCGGATCGAGGATGCCGGTTTTCAGTGTCACCGTGACACGCGCTTTCACGTCTTTAACCCTCAGCTCTTGACCAGGACCGGGCCGGAGCCCGCCGGACGCTCGTTCTCCATCAGGATGCCGAGCCGCTTGGCGACCTCGGTATAGGCCTCCAGAAGGCCGCCAAGATCACGACGGAAGCGGTCCTTGTCGAGCTTCTCGTTCGACTTGATGTCCCACAGACGGCAGGAATCAGGGGAAATCTCGTCGGCGACGATGATCCGCATCATCTCGTTCTCGAACAGCCGGCCGCACTCCATCTTGAAGTCGACGAGGCGGATGCCGATGCCGAGGAAGAGGCCGGTCAGGAAGTCGTTGACGCGGATGGCGAGCGCCATGATGTCGTCGATCTCCTGGGGCGTGGCCCAGCCGAACGCAGTGATGTGCTCTTCCGACACCATGGGGTCGTTGAGCTGGTCGTTCTTGTAATAGAATTCGATGATCGAACGCGGCAGCTGGGTGCCTTCCTCGATGCCGAGGCGCTGCGACAGCGAGCCCGCCGCGACGTTGCGCACGACGACCTCGAGCGGCACGATCTCGACCTCGCGAATCAGCTGCTCGCGCATGTTGAGGCGGCGGATGAAGTGGGTCGGCACCCCGATGTCGTTGAGGTGCTGAAACAGGTACTCCGAGATCCGGTTGTTGAGGACGCCCTTGCCTTCGATCACCTGGTGCTTCTTGGCATTGAAGGCGGTAGCGTCGTCCTTGAAGTGCTGGATCAGGGTGCCCGGCTCCGGACCTTCGTAAAGGACCTTGGCCTTGCCTTCATAAATGCGACGCCGACGGCTCATTGGGATGTACCGTGTTTTGTTGAAATCCATGAAATGGTGGGCTCCGGATGACTTTGGACAGGACCACGACGGAGCTGCCGCGAGGGCCTGGATCTCTACGGAAACAGAACAAGAACCGGGCCTGTGGGAAACCTATCCCATTGGTGTGCCGAGCACAATCGATCCAGACCCGGGCGGCGGAGTTTTACCGCCCTTCCCTGCGGCCTCGTGCCCGTTGTATTGGCAAGATGTTCCAATTATTTAGGCGTGCGGATACCGCCCCGCAACCGCCTCCGCGGTTAACCCTCTTCGGCAACACTGGAAGTTCCGGCCATGACCACGTTCGACAAGCGCGAGGACGCGTTCGAGAAGCAATTCGCCCATGACGAGGAATTGAAGTTCAAGGCGGAAGCCCGCCGCAACAAGCTCCTCGGCCTCTGGGCGGCCGAGAAGCTCGGCAAGTCCGGCGCCGATGCCGACGCCTACGCCAAGGAAGTCGTCGCCGCCGATTTCGAGGAAGCCGGCGATGCCGACGTCGTGCGCAAGGTGCTGGGAGATCTCACCGCCAAGGGCGTCACCGAGGCCGAGATCAGAGCCAAGATGAGCGAGCTGCTCGCGACTGCGGTGGCGCAGGTCAAGGCGGGACAGTAACGATAGGCGAATAGCGAA
This sequence comes from Bradyrhizobium sp. HKCCYLS20291, assembly GCF_051167715.1. NCBI lineage: Bacteria > Pseudomonadati > Pseudomonadota > Alphaproteobacteria > Hyphomicrobiales > Nitrobacteraceae > Bradyrhizobium > Bradyrhizobium sp. HKCCYLS20291. Next base: position 6,366 of record NZ_JBNPTO010000002.1, read on the forward strand.
TGGCGAGTAGCGAATAGGGTCAGTTGACCCTCGTTCCCTACTCGCTACTCCCTATTCGCCCCTTCCCTACTCTTCCTTGAATCCATACTCCGGCACGTTGCCGCTGGCGCCGTAATATTTGTACGGCAGGAACTTGCCCGACATCGTGATCTTGACGCGGTCGCCCTTGGCGTTGGGCAGGCGCTCCATCACCATGTCGAAATCGATCGCCGACATGATGCCATCGCCGAACTCCTCCTGGATCAGCTCCTTCCAGGCAGGGCCATTGATCATCACCAGCTCGTAGAAGCGGTAGATCAGCGGATCGGTCGGCGGCATCTGCACGCCCTCGCCGCGCATCGGCGTCTCGTTCAGCATCGAGATCTCGCTCTTCGAGAGACCGAACAGCTCGCCGGCGTTGGCGGCCTGCGGCTTGGTCAGCTTCATCTGGCCGAGAACCGCGCCGACGATCAGCACCTCGGAATAGCCGCCGATCTTTTCGCAGATATATTTCCAGCTCCAGCCCTTCTCGCGCTTGATGTCGAGCAGCTTCTCGGTGAGGTCGGATCGCTTCATGCTTGGTCTCCCTTGATGGGTCTTCGTTGATGGGTTTCTTCTGAGCGTCAGCGTGCGACGGCCTGCGGCGCGTCGCTATCGGCCGGCTTGGACGCAACGATCGTCGGCTCGGTCCGGCCGATCTTGACCACCGGCACCTTACGCGGATCGTGATCCGGCGTCTCCGCGGTGAAGGTCTTGCTGCGGCTGACCAGGAAGTCGATGATATGGTTGCGCAGCGCGTAGTAAAGCGGGTGACGGTGCAGATCACCGCGCAGCCGGTCCTTCGGCAGCGGGTTCTCGACGATCTCGGCAAGCACGGCGCCGGAACCGTTGGTCATCAGCACGATCTTGTCGGCGAGATAGATCGCCTCGTCGACGTCATGGGTGATCATGAAGACGGTCTGGCCGGTCTCGACGCAGATGCGCCTAACCTCGTCCTGCAGGGTGCCGCGCGTCAACGCGTCGAGTGCCGAGAACGGCTCGTCCATCAGCATGATCTTGGGCGTGATCGACAGCGCGCGCGCAATGCCGACGCGCTGCTTCATTCCGCCGGAAAGCTCCGACGGACGCTTGTGCTCAGAGCCGGCGAGGCCGACGAGCTCGATGTATTTCAGCGCATGCGCCTTGACCCTGGCGCGGTCCCATTTGCGCCATTTCGACGAGACCGCATAGGCGACGTTGCCGAGCACCGTCCGCCACGGCAGCAGCGCATGGCTCTGGAAGATCACGGCACGGTCGAGGCTGGGACCCTCGATGGCTTGTCCATCGACGACCACCACACCCTCGCTCGGCTCGTCAAGGCCAGCGAGGATGTTGAGCACCGTGGTCTTGCCGCAGCCGGAATGCCCGATCACGCAAACGAACTCGCCGCGTCCCATCGCCAGCCAGAGGTTCTCGAAGATCGTGGTGCTGCGCGCGCCGTCATAGCGCTTGGCGATGCCCTCGATGGAGATGAATTTGTCGGGGGTCATCCGAGATCACTCCACGAATACGGTGCGCTCCCTCTCCCTGTTCTTACGGGGAGAGGGTCGGGGTGAGGGGCAGCCGCACGGGCGGTGCGAGCCTTTGGCGAAGATGACGGGCACGCGCGCGAGGTGCGTACGGGGTCAGACCTGTCCCCCCTCACCCGGATCGCCCGCTGACGCGCGCGATCCGACCTCTCCCCACAGGCGGGGAGAGGTAAGGACGCAGCGGCGCCTGTGATGAACATCATCACCCTACTCCGGAAATGTGACGAGCCGCGACACGCGGGCCAGGATCTGATCCAGCACCATGCCGACAAGGCCGATCAAGAGGATCGCGATGATCACGTTGGTGATCGACAGGTTGTTCCACTCGTTCCAGACGAAGTAGCCAATGCCGGTGCCGCCGACGAGCATCTCGGCGGCGACGATCACGAGCCAGGCGATGCCGATCGAGATCCGCATGCCTGTGAGGATCGTGGGTGCGGCGGCGGGAAGGATGACAGTGAAAGCGCGCCGGATGTTGCTCACTTCGAGCGTGCGGGCGACGTTGATCCACTCCTTGCGCACGCTGGCAACACCGAAGGCGGTGTTGATCAGCATCGGCCACACCGAGCAGATGAAGATCACGAAGATCGCCGACAGGCTGGAATCCTTGATGGTGTAGAGCGCTAAGGGCATCCAGGCGAGCGGCGAGATCGGCTTCATGATCTGGATGAACGGATCCAGCGCCTTGCTCATCAAGGGCGACATGCCGATCAGGAAGCCGAGCGGGATCGCGATCGCGACCGCGATCAGATAGCCGAGCATGACACGCCCGAGCGAGAAGGCGAGCTGGATGCCGAGCCCCTTGTCGTTCGGACCATTGTCGTAGAACGGCCGCCTGAGATGCTCCCACAGTTTGGCGCCGACATCGAGCGGGCCGGGCATCGCCGATTTGCCCTGGGTCGCGGTCATGCCCATCAGCTTGGCGTATTCCGGGCTCATGTTGGCCGCCGCGCCGGTGCTGCGCGTGGCGATATGCCAGGCGCCGAGGAACACGGCGAGCAGGACGATGGAGACGACGGCAGCACGAAGACGCAGTGAGGCGGTCATGCCATCGCTCCACCACCAGTGTCGTCCCTGCGAACGCAGGGACCCATAACCACAGGCGGACGTTGGTGGAAAAGATCGTCGCTACCAGCCCTGCCCCAAGCCAGGTCACGGCGTATGGGTCCCCGCGTTCGCGGGGACGACACCTTTGGTTTGGCCAGTGGCGGCGTGTTCCTCACCGGGGATGTGGCCGGCAGCGTGACCAACACTCCCATCACGACGCCTTCTTGATCTTGAAGCTCGCGACGTAATCGTCCGGCTTGGTCGGATCGAAGCTCTTGCCCATCACCGAGAACGACTTGTAGGAGTCCTTCGGCGGCGAGAGCCCCATCTCGGCCATGACCTTGCGGGTGTCGGTGGCGAGATAGATCTGCTCGGCCACCGCTTTGTAATCGACGTCGCCCTTGATCTGGCCCCAGCGCTTCATCTGGGTCAGCATCCACACCGCGAAGGACTGCCACGGGAACGGATCGAAATCGACGCGCTTCGGGTCGGTCTTCACGCCGCCGAGGCCGTCGGCATAGGTGCCGGTCAAGACCTGCTCCATGACCGTCACCGGCGCGTTGATGTAGTTCGCCGGCGCGATCGCCTCCGCGATCTGCTTGCGGTTCTCGGCCTTGGACGCGTATGCGGTAGCATCGACGATGGCGCGGGTCAGCGCGGCGAAGCTGTTCGGCGCCGTCGCAATGAACTCGCGGCTGGCGGCGAAGCTGCAGCAGGGATGGCCGTCCCAGATTTCCTTCGAGAGGATGTGCAGGAAACCGACGCCGTCGTAGATCGCACGCTGGCAGATGTTGTCGGGCGCCAGGAAGCCGTCGATGTTGTCGGCCCTGAGGTTGGCGACCATCTCCGGCGGCGGCACCGAGCGCAGCTGCACGTCGGTGTCGGGATCGATGCCGTGCTCCGCGAGGTAATAACGCAGCAGATAGTTGTGCATCGAATAGTCGAACGGGATGGCGAACTTCAGGCCCTTCCAGTCCTTCGGATCGCGCTTGTCCTTGTGCTTCATCGACAGCACGATGCCCTGCCCGTTGATGTTCTCGATCGCCGGCACGGTGAACGGGATCGGCTGCGCGCCGAGGCCCAGCGAGATCGCGATCGGCATCGGCGCCAGCATGTGCGCCGCGTCGTATTCCTTGTTGATGGTCTTGTCGCGGATCACGGCCCAGCCCGCGGTCTTGACGACTTCGACGTTCAGGCCGGCCTTGGCATAGAAGCCGAGCGGCGCGGCCATGATGATCGGCGTCGCGCAGGTGATCGGAATGAAGCCGACCTTGAGATCCTTCTTCTCGGGCGTGCCTGCCTCGGCAAATGCTTCGGTTGCGGTCTTGAGCGGGAAGAACTGCGAGACCGCGGCAAGCGCGGTGGCGGCACCGACGGATTTCAGGAACGCACGGCGCGTCGCGACTTCTGGAAAGACCGCGCGCAGCACCGCGGAGGCGACGACGTTCTCGTAACGCTTCTCGCGACTGTCAGCGACCGGCTCGCAGCGCAGCGCCAGCATGGCGTGCTCATGTTCGGCCGGGCTGCGATGCTGGCCGCAAATACAACCGGCATTCACGCTGGAATCGGCATCGAACGGATCATCGAAAATCGACATGTGCTGCGCCCCTTTGTCACACCTGTAGTCGGACTCGCGCTGTCAGCGCCTTCGAACTGCTCATCCGGCCGCGTTTTTCAGCGGCCGGATATGCTCATCATGCAGCTTTTATGCCGCTTTGCTGATCAGCGCCGGCATCGGGAGACCTTCCTCGATCGGCAGCGACGGGTCTCGCGACCACTCGTTCCACGAGCCGAAGTACATCCGCACATCCTTCACGCCGGCGTTCTTCAGCGCGAGGAAGGTGTTCGAGGCGCGCGCCCCCTTGAAGCAGTAGAGATAGACCGGTGTATCAACGGTGATGCGGACGGTGGCGCATTCGGCGAGGATCTCCTCCTTCGACTTGAAACGCGGGCCTTCGCCGGTCGGCTTCATCATGCGGTACCATTCGAGCCAGACGGCGCCGGGGATGCGGCCCTTGCGCGGGCAGAAATCCTTGCCGTAGGGCGAGGAGGAATCGCCGATCCACTCGTCGACATCGCGCACGTCGAGGATCGCGATCGCCGGATTGCCGACGGCGGCGAGCATCGCCTTGGCGTCGATCAGGATGCTCCCCGCCTCCGGCACGATCGCGAACGAAGCCTTGGTCGGCGACGGCACGTCGGTGCTGACGGGCATGCCGGCTGCGACCCAGGCGTCGTAGCCGCCGTGCAGGACCTTGACCTTGGGATAGCCGAGCATCGTCAGCAGGAAATAGCCGCGGCAGGACTGGCCGAAGCCGGAGTTCATCGACTGCTCGTAGACCACGGCGGTCTCGCTGCCCGACAGGCCGGCGGCGCCGAAGGCATCGGCGAACTTCGTCTTCAGCTCTGCGATGCCCTCCGGCGTCGATGTCGCGAGATAGGTGAAGATCTCGTGGACGTTCACGGCACCGGGCAGATGGCCCGCGCCGTAGGCATCGGGATTGCGCGTGTCGATGACGACACACGGTTCGGTCTTGATGAACTCGGCGAGTTCGCCGGCAGTAATCAGAACGTCCGTCATGGCAGGCCTCTCCTGGTCTAAACTTCGTTGTTTGCCGTTCTCGCCGGCGTCAGCCGTCGGCGAGCATCTTGCGGAGCTGCTTGGTCGCGGGGGTGACGATCGCGACGAAATACGCCTCGCGCAGGCGACGTTCGGCGCGATTGCCCTTGATGTAGCCGCGCGCTCCGCAATGGAGCATCGCGGCGTGAGCCGCGGCGACGCTGGCCTCGCCGGCCCGCAGGCGCAGCGCGACGACCTTGCGCCAATAGGTCTCGTCGGTGTTGTAGGGATCGCGGGCGAGTTCGGCGGTCTCCTTCGCGAGCTCATCGGCAAGCGCGCTGAAGTCGACCGGCTGTTGCGGCAGATAGCGGTTGACGTGGCCGAGCGGCGCCTCGACCTCCTGCATGATCTTGATGCAGTCCTTGATCAGGCCGAGCGCCATGCCGGCCTGCAGCAGGATGAATCCAGCTCGGATCTTCTTCACGAACGGACCGGCGGGATCAGCGAGGATCAGCTCGTCTGGCACGAACAGATCACGGAACTGGATGCCGTAGGTCCCGGTGCCATCCATCGCGAGGAAGGGCTGGCACGGCTGCAGCGTCACCGCCGCATCCGAGCAGTCGGCGATGAACATCACGATCTCGCCGGGCGCATCCTCGCGTTCGAAGATCGTGCCGAACATGTGCTCCGGCCCGAGATTGGAGACCCAGGGCAGCACGCCGCGCACGACATAGCCGCCCTCGACCTTCCGGCCCTTGAGCTTGAGCTTCTCGATGCCGAAGAAGCTCTTCATCGGGTTCGAGAGCCCGGTACCGCCGAGCAGCCGGCCGCTGGCGGCATCGTCGAGCAGGCGATCGACCAGCGCCTTGTTGGAAGAGTTCGCGATGTACCAGACCAGCGTGTTCTGGCACCACGCCATGAACGCCGAGGCACCGCACACCTCGCCGATCGCAGCGATCGCATCGATCGCGCAGTTGAGATCAGCAGCGCCATCCTCCGGCACGTGACTGCTCCACGCGCCGACCTCGCCGAAGCGGCGGAGCACGTCAGCCGGGTACACCGTGCCGGCGTCGATGCCAGAGGCCAGCGGCGCGAGCTCGTTGCGCGCGATCGCCGCCACCTGCTCCACGGTCGACGCCACGGGCATGACGCCCGCGCCATCGACCGCCAGATGCTGTCCGAGTGAACCCATGACGTCCTCCGCTACTCGCGACTACAGGTCAGATCCCGACCTCGAGATTGACCGGGCGGGTAAACGTGTTGGCGACCGGCGACCACTTCTTGACGTGATCGATCAGCGCCTGGATCTCGGCCTGCGGAATGCCCTCGCACTCCATGTCGACCTTGACGCGCACATCGGTGAAGCCGACCGGCTTTTCGCTGGTGTCGCCGGTGCCCCAGACCGCGGTGATGTTGAGATCACCCTCGAGCTCAAGCTCGAGCTTGTTGACGGTCCAGCCGCGATGCACCGCGTTGGCATGCAGGCCCACCGCGAGGCAGGAGCCGAGCGCGGCGAGCGAAGCCTCCGATGGATTGGGTGCGGTGTCGTCACCCAGCAGCCCCGGCGGCTCGTCGACGATGTACGGCGCGAGGTTGCGGATGTAATTGGCATGGCGGAATTTGCCCTCCGCCACGGTCTTGCACTTCAGGGTCTTGATGACCTTGGGGTTGGCCTTGCCGTTGACGATGAGCTGTTCGAGCCCACCTTTGTCGATGGGTGCGAGGCAGCCCGTGAGGGCCGTCTTCTGAACAACTGCGGTCATCTCATTTCTCTCCCTGGGATCGAGGATACCGAACGGTCTGTTTCCTGCACGAAGCGTGCCAGAGAGCCTGGATTTGAAAAGGCGGAGCGATCCTCGCGGCTTAGGGAAAGATGGCGGAATGCGGCCTGCCCCCGCCTGCTCAAGCGCGATGCAGAGTGCTGTGCGCCGCGATGAAAATGAGCGCAGCGCCGCATCATCACCATCACTGGTCTTGCTGACTCACGCGCACAGCGACTAAGCTTGCGACATGGGCAAGTCAGCTGCGCGCAAACCAACGGCCAGGAAGCAGGCGATCGCGCGAACGATCGCCGCAAGCGATGATGAATCGGCACGCGGCCGCCTGCTCGGCGCGGCGACGCGGCTGTTCTGCAAGAACGGCATCAACGCCACCGGCATCGACGCGATCATCAGCGAAGCCGGAACGGCAAAGACCACGCTCTACAAATTGTTCGGATCGAAGACCGCGCTGGTCACCGCCGTGCTCGAAAGCGAAGGCAAGCAGTGGCGGGAATGGTTCATCGCAGAGATGGAAACCGGCGGAGGCGATGCCGAGACCAAGCTCGCGCGCATCTTCCCGGCGCTGAAGAGCTGGTTCAGCGAAGAGCGCTTCTACGGCTGCCCCTTCATCAATGCTGTCGGCGAGCACGACAAGGACCAGAAGCAGTTTCGCACCATCGCGATGCGCCACAAGAAGGTGGTGCTGGCGCATATCGAGAAACTCGCCCGCGAGATGGGCGCGGCGGAGCCCGAGAGCTTCGCCCACCAGCTGGCGTTGTTGATCGACGGCGCGATCGTCGCCGCAATGGTGTCGCGCAATCCCGAGGTGGCGGATACGGCGGGGCTGGCCGCGAGCGCGTTGTTTGAGCCGGCAAAGGCGAAAGCGGGCAAGCGCGCAGGCCGGACCGACCCGCAGCTTGCGACGGTGTAAGCCAAGCCCATCTTAACCGTCACGTCACGCTTGTTGCCCGGCTACGAGCCTTTCGTTTGACGAGAGATGTTTCCGCCCGTCATTGCGAGCGCAGCGAAGCAATCCAGAGCTCCGCCCACCACCCTGGATTGCTTCGCTGCGCTCGCAATGACGAGGAGAGATTGTGCGTTGCTAGCGTGAACCGTGGGGCCCGCGCGCATGGCGAGCCAATAGCAGTCGTCCTGCCGCTGGCAGCGGATGACGGTCCGAGGCCTATCGAAAGTAGTCCGCGACAAGCTGCAGGTCGGCTGGCATTGCGGCCGCGCCATTGAGGCTGGCGTCGATGATGCGGCGGCACGCGGTGACCGTCGCCTCGTCACCGAGCTCATTGGCCGCTTCGAGCACGTGCCAAGCCGCGTCGGCGGCCGCACGATCCGCGGGCGCATCGCGCAGACCGAGCCCGGGCCCGCCATGAAGATGAAGTGCCATTCCGCTCATCCGCGATCACCTCGTCCTTTGCCACTGCATCAATGCACGAACGCCCGCGGCGCGCCGCTCCGGGCGGGCGCCTTGCGCGACTGATAGAATTCCAGCACGCTGCGTGACGCCCTCGCATCCAGCCGCGCGTAGTCGCGCTCCAGCTCCTGCAGCTCGCCCGCGGTGATGCGGTGATCGCGCGCACCGAGAAAGGCGAGCGCCATGGTCGTGTCCCAGCCGAAGTGCAGCGCCTTGGCCAGCATCAGCAGCATCTCGCGATTGCGGTCGAACAGCGCCCGCTCGACGACGTCGGCCGGCAGTCCCGACAGCAGCGCGAGGCCGATCGTCACCTCCTCGACCTTGTGGGCGACGGCATAGCCGGCGATGGTGCTCTCGTGCAGATTGCCCTCGCGGTACTGGATCGAGACGGTGCGCTTGGCGACGAAGTAGTTGCGCGTGCCGGGACCGAATTTGGACTGCAGATCGCCGGCGACATTGGCCACCGAGCTGTGGATCTCGCCCATCAGCTCCGGCCGCTCACCGGCCAGCCTCCGACCGACATCGTCGGAAGCCTTGGCGATCAGCTGCTGGAATAGATGCCTGGGAATGTCGAGCCGCCGTCCGAGATGCTCGGCGAGGATCGAGTCGTTTTCCGCCCGCTTCACCATGTGCAGGAAACCGTGGCCGGAGAACTGGGCGCCATGGTTTTGCGCCACGGCCGTTGCCACTGCGCGGTTACCACGGGTGGCCAGCACGTCGGTGATGGCCGGGCTCAACGTCTTGCGCTCGGCGATCGCCAGCAGATGCGCCTGGCTCTTGGTGCTGGCGTTCTCGACCAGCGTGGCGTCGTCGAGCCGCTCGGACTGGCGCAGGATCGGACCGGCGACGTCGATCTCGTCATCGAAGGCGAGCTTGCGAATGACGCTGGCCGGCGAATATTCGATCCTGGCCAGCCGATGGGCAAGCCTGGCCCGCGCCTCGGTTTCGATCTCGTCGGCAAGCCGGCCGATCACCTCGCCGAACGTCGCGATCTCCTCCTCGTAGTAGCGGCCCGCGATCAGCAGATCGGTCGCATGCCACAGCGCGCGTTCGCGGCTGTCGGCGGTCCCCCTCGCGATCGCCTCTTCGAGGTCCCGCAACATCGATCTGGTTTCGTCCATGATGAACAGCCGCAATGATGATCAGGCAATGCGGCAGCATACGATCCGGGACACCAGTGTTCCGTAACCCGGAGCATGCGGATTTGACCGGGCATTTTCGTTCAAATGCGCGGCCGCTCGTTAAGCATGCCGGACGGCCTTGGCCTCAGCGCTCGCGCATCGCGTCGTGGACGTGCTCGCGCAACGGCGCCAGCACGAAGTCGATGATGCGCCGCTTGCCGGTGAGAATCTCGGCCTTCACCGACATGCCCGGCACCAGCGCCGCCGCACGGCCGTCGATGTCGAGCGTGGCCCGGTCGAGCGCGATATGGACCATGTAGCGCAGCCGCTCGCTGGCCTCGACGCGGTCGGTCTGGTCGGCCTGGCGCTCGGCGCCCTGCACGCCGTTGGGGTTGACCGGCGCTGCCTCGGCGTCGCGGTCCACCGATGTCACCTTGCCGCCGAGCAGCCCGTAGCGCGTGAACGGGAAGGCATCGACCTTGAGCTCGACGCGCTGGCCGACCTCGACGAAGCCGACATCGCGGTTCTCGACCACCGCCTCGACCTCGATCCTGTCGTCGTCGGGAACGACGGACAATAGCTGCTGCGCCGGCGTCACCACGGCACCGGCGGCGGCGATGTGCATCTGCTGCACGGTGCCGTCGATCGGCGCGCGCAGGGTCTGCAGCTCGGACCGGCGCGTCGCCTTGGCGAGCGCCTCGCCGGCGGCGCGGGCCCGCTCGCGCGCGGTGGCGAGGTCGCGCATCGCCTTGTCGCGCATGTCGGCTTCGGTCGCCGCGATCTTCTGGTCCAGCCCGGCGATCGTGGCATCGAGGGCGATGATCTTGGCCTTGTTGATCTCCAGTTCGGAGCGGGTCTCGACCAGCAATTGCTGGCTCTCCAATCGCGCGATGATCGAGGCATTGCCGATCTCGCTGGCCTTGGTGCGGATGTCGGCGCGCTGCGCCACCATCGGCAAGGTCTGCTCGTATTTGGCCGCCGTCTGCTGCAGTGCCTCGCGCTCGGCGATGTGCTGAGCGCGCTCCTGCGCCAGCGCCGCCAATTGGCTGGCACGCGACGCCGCTTGCGCGGCGAGCTGGGACTGCGCGCGGGCCCGGTCCAGCGGCGCGGCACCGACGACGAGCTCGAACGGCGCCGCCGCAACACCGTCGAGAAATGCCGCGAGCCGGACCTCGTCGAGCAGCGCCGCGATCAGATCGCTGCGGGCACGATCGGCCTCCGCGGTGACCGCGGTCTTGTCGAGCTCGATCAGCGCATCGCCGGCCTGCACGCGCTGGCCGGGCTGCACCAGCACGGCCTTGACGCTCGCAGTCTCGAACGGCTGAACGACCTGCGTCCGGGTGTGCGAGATCACCTTGCCGCTGGCGACGGCGACGATATCGACCTTGCCGAGCACCGCCCAGCCGAGCGCGGCAAAGGTCACCGTGCACAGTGCCAGTGCCGTCAGACGACCAAGCGGATTGGGCGGCGTCTCCGTGATCTCCAGGGCCGCCGGCAGGAATTCGCGCTCCGAGGTCGCTTGGCCGAACGACATGCCGCGCAGAAGGCTTGCAGATTTGCTCATGACCTTCTCCTCAGCGGCCTGCGGACTGGATTCGGTGCAAGTTCGCATAGCGGCCACCGCCGGCCACCAGCTGCTCATGGGTGCCGTCCTCGACGATGACGCCGTTCTCGATCGTCAGGATCCGGTCGGCGTTGCGCACGGTCGACAGCCGGTGGGCGATGATCAGCACGGTGCGGCCGCGCACGATGTCACGCATGTTGGCCTGGATGATGCTCTCGGACTCGTAGTCGAGCGCTGAGGTGGCCTCGTCGAAAATGAGAATGCGAGGATCGCCGACCAGCGCGCGCGCGATCGCGATGCGCTGGCGCTGGCCGCCCGACAGCGATACGCCGCGCTCGCCGATCTTGCTGTCATAGCCCTGCGGCATGCGGCAGATGAACTCGTGCGCGCCGGCGAGCTTGGCGGCGTCGACGATCTTCTCCATCGGCAGCGCCGGATCCGCGAGCGCGATGTTCTCGCGCACCGAGCGGTTGAACAGCACGTTCTCCTGCAGCACCACGCCGATCTGCCGACGCAGCCAGGACGGATCGAGCACCGCGGTGTCGACGCCGTCGACCAGCACGCGGCCGGCTTCCGGCTGGTACAGCCGCTGCGCCAGCTTGGCGATCGTGCTCTTGCCGGATCCTGAGGGCCCGACGATGCCGACCACCTGACCCGCCCCGATTCTGAGCGAGACTTCGCGCAGCACCGGCTGGGTGTTGAGGCCATAGCGGAACGTCACGCGCTCGAACTCGATGGCGCCTTCGAGCGCCGGCTGGTTCTGCTCGGCGCCGCCGCTATGCGCCTCCACCGGGGTGTTGAGGATGTCGCCGAGCCGCTCGACCGACAGCCGCACCTGGTGGAAATCCTGCCAGACCTGGACGAGGCGCAGCACCGGGCCGGAGACCTGGTTGGCCAGCATGTTGAAGGCGACGAGCTCGCCGACGGTCATCCTGTTGGCGATCACGAGCCCGGCGCCGACGAACAGGGTCAGCGCGCCGACGCCCTTGTTGAGCAGGCTCGCCGACTGGCTCGCCCAGTTGCCGATCTGCGAAGCCGAGAACGAGGCACCGACATAGCTGGCGAGCTGCTCCTCCCAGCGCCGCTGCATCAGCGGCTCGACCGCCATCGCCTTGATGGTCTCGACGCCGGTGACGCTCTCGACCAGGAAGGCCTGGTTCTCGGCGCCGCGGCGGAATTTTTCATCGAGCCGAGTACGGAACGCCGGCGTCGTCGCGAGCGACAGCACCGCATAGACCGGCAGCGTCGCGCAGACGATCCAGGCGAGCGTCGAGCTGTAGAGGAACATCACGCCGATGAAGACCGCGGCGAAGGCGAGGTCGAGCACCAGGGTGATGGAGGACGAGGTGATGAACTGCCGGATGGTTTCCAGCTCGCGCACCCGCGCGACGCTGTCGCCGACGCGGCGGCTCTCGAAATAGGCCAGCGGCAGCCGCATCAGGTGCCGGAACAGCCGCGCGCCGAGCTCGACGTCGATGCGGTTCGAGGTGTGCGTGAACAGATAGGTCCGCAGGCCCGACAGCACGGCCTCGAACAGCGCGATCAGCACCAGGCCCGCGACCATCACTTCGAGCGTCGACAGGCCGCGATGCACCAGCACCTTGTCGATGACGACCTGGAAGATCATCGGCGTCGCCAGCCCGAACAGCTGGATCACGAACGACGCCAGCAGCACCTCGATCAGGATGCGCCGATACTTGCCGATCGCGGCGACGAACCAGCCAAAATTGAAGCGCCGCGCCGTGTCCGACAGCTCCGCGCGCTTGGCGATCAGGATCAGCTTGCCGGTCCAGACGGCCTGGAAGTCGGCATGAGACAGCAGCCGCGGTCCGCCATCCGCCATGCCCTGGATGAGAACACCGGTCTCCGTCACCTTGCCGATGACGACGAAGCCGCCGTCCTTCAGCAAGGCGAGTGTCGGCGTCGGCGTGGCCTTGAGCCGCGTCAGCTTCGACGTGACGAGCTTCGCCTTGACGGGAAAGCGCGCCGCGGCGCGCAGGAGATCATCGACCGACAGCGCATCGCTGCGGCCGGCCTCGTGCTGGATGCGGCCGGGATCGGCGACGATGCCGAGCAGATGCAAGGATAACCCCAGCGCCCATGCGCCCTGATCCGTACACGCCTGCATCGATTGATCCCGCCTCTTGGTCCAACGTCCCCGCCGACACCCTCCGAGGCCGGCGTTGGCATGGCGTTAAGTCGGATGCTTAACAGGTGACGCACGACCATGCGCCGCGCCGCCAACGCGCGGGCGACAGGTAAGACAAGACCGCCCAGGCAGGCCTGGGCGGTCCATTCTCGATCACCAAGCTTTCGGTCAGGCCGCCATCGGCATCGCCAGCGTCTGCTGCTGCGAGGCCAGGCTCTGCGTGAACGCGACGCTCGACGCGCCGCCGTCGGTCAGCGAGGCGATCGCCTGAACGAAGCCCGACGCCGGACCGGAGAGATCGTTGACGTCGGAGGTCAGCTTCAGGCCCGAGGACGTGGTGGTCGTCGTCGACGCCAGCTTCTTGGCATCGCCGACATTGTCGATGGTGATCGTATCGCCGGCCGCGAGCAAGGTCGCGAGGCTGACCTCGAAGGTGGTCTGCCAGTACTGGCCGGCCGCCGATCCCCAGGGGTTGCGGATCTGCAGCATGCCGTTGGTGTTGTTGTAGCCGTAGATCGACATCGCGTGGCTCGCCACCAGCGTGGTCTTGCCGGTCGCATCCTTGGCATTGGTGTAGGACGACAGGATGACGTCGTCGCCGGCCGCGAGACTGGCCGCGATCGTCGCCAGCACGCTGGACGTCGAATTCCCGGTCGTGTAGCCGGTCACGCCGAACGACGAATTGTAGACCACCTTGCCCCAGGATCCGCCCATCGCGCGATAGTCGGTGATCTGGGTGGCGCCGGTGATCGCTTCCAGCGCGATCTCGGGCGCGCCGCCGTTGCCGATCGTGGTGTACGAGTTGCCGTAGTTGATCGAGTTGCCGGTGTAGACGCCGCTGGCCTGCAGCTCGGCATAGGCCTTCTCGGCGAGGCTCGCCCAGATCGCGTTGCCGCCATTGTTGAAGATGGTGCCGCCATTGGCGAGCGAAGTGTTGACGGTGACGTAGCGCGCCGTGCCATTGACGTAGAAGCGCACGCCATAGGTGTTGTTGCCGTTGGCCGTGAACATCGACGAGATGACCGACTGCTCCTTGTAGGCGACCTCGGCCAGGCCGGCGAGCAGATAGCAGTCGCCCAGATAGCCCTGGTTGATGTCGCTCATGCTGGGGCCGGCGGCCGAGAACAGCGCCTTGGTCGAGTTCGCGTAGGACACCGAGAACTGGGTGCTGCCGAGGATGACCTTCGACGACGGCAGGTCGGTGCCGAGGAACCATTTGCCGATCAGTTCGGCGAACTGCAGCTCGGTCGAGCCGCTCGCGAGGTTGCCGAGCGCCACCGAGCTCGCGGCGCCGCCGGTCCAGGTCGCGTTCGCGGCGTTGCCGTTGACGAACGCCTGGGTGATGTAGGTCAGGTAGCTCGAGGTCGAGACGCCGTTGTTGAGGTTGGCGGCGATGGTCTTGAGGTCGGCGAACTGGCTGGCGCTCAGCTTGGTCTTGGTCGCAGCCAGCGAGGCGTCGATGTCGGTGAAGACCTTGAGCAGGCCGGCATAGGTGACGGTGCCGTTGACGATCGCGGACGTCATGTCGGCCTTGATCGCGGCGTTGCCGAGCGTGCTCACCCAGGACGGCACGGTGGTCTTGACCGTCGTGGTCGCGCCGACCGCGGCCGACGTCGTCACGGTGCTCTTCAGGGTGGTCGAGACCGTCACTGTGACCGCGACCGTCGCGCCGACGCTGCAGAAATTGCCATAGACCGCGGTGGCATCCGGCTGCGCCGGCGTCGAGGACGCCGCCCTCGCCTGTGCCGCGATCGCTGCCGCGACCTCGTTCAGCAACAAGGTCGGATTGGAGCCGGGCGTAAGCCAGCTGTCACTGCCGCCGAAGCCGGACTGGTTGCTGGCATCGTCGGTCTGCGTGTTACGTGCGCCCTGCGGCTTGATCGGCATTGGTCGAGACTCTCCGTGAACGATGTGGCGTCGTGATCGGCGTTGCGATCAGTTCCCCATCGTTCGCATCAGCCGTTGCGGCAAAGCTGCGCGATCCGTTCGAATTTTAGAAATTTGTCTCGATCAGCTGTATCCCGCGGCCGTCGGATCGGTAGGAGTTTACGGATCGGCAGCAAATGATACGGGCGCCGTATTTCTACGGACAGCCCCACGCGGCGTCTACTTCGCCTCCGCAATCAGCTCCTGCAGCCTCACAAGCTCCTGCTCCAGGTTGGCCTCGACATCCGCCGTCCTCACCTCGGTGACGCGATAATCCCTGCTTTCCAGCCAGGCCCGCCGTTGCGCGCGGTCGGCGACCACGCCCTCGCTCTCATCGTCGCCGACCAGCTCGATGGCGAGGCGGTGGATGAAGGAGACGAAGTCGGGGATGTGGCGGCCGACCGGGGTCTGGCGCTTGAACTGACCGGCGAAGCGGCGGTCGCGCGACAGCGCGTGCCACAGCGCGCGCTCGGCATCGGTCGGGTTGCGGCGGAGCAGCCGCGCCAGCCCGCGGAGCGAGCCGCGCGAATCCGGCAGGTTGGCGACCGTGCCCTGCTCGGCGATCAGGGCCCGCAGCCGGCTCGCCTGGGCGCTGTCGAGCACGCCGCCCTTGGCTGGCCCCTTGCGTCCCTCGGCGATCGCCATGACGACGCCGTGCAGGGTGTGCATGTCCTGCCTGCTCGGCTCCATGCGGAGGAAGATGTTGCGCAGATTGACCAGCATGGTCTCGCGCTTCTCGGCCGGGCGCAGGAATTCGACCCGGTCGAGCTCGCGGACCAGGTTCTCGAAGAACGCCTCCAGCTGCTCCTGGGTGGCGCGCTCGGAGCGCTCGGGCATCGTGAACGGCAGCGCGCCCGAGGTCACCAGCTTGAACCATTCATAGCCCATCAGCAGCACCGCCTGGGCGAGGTTCAGCGAGGCGAAGCCCGGATTGACCGGATAGGTGATGATGCGGTTGGCGCGCGCCACCTCCTCGTTGGTCAGCCCCGCCCGTTCGCGGCCGAACAGGATGCCGGCCCTGCCACCTGACGCGATCTGGCCCTGCATCTCCTTCGCCGCCGCCTCCGGCGCCATCACCGGCTTGGCCTGGTCGTGGGAGCGCGCCGTCGTTGCGAACACCAGATCGAGGTCGGCGATCGCCTCCGGCAGCGTCTCGAACAGCCGGACGTGATCGATGATGTGGTCGGCCCCGGCCGCCGCCCGGGTGGCTGCGATGTTCGGCCAACCGTCGCGCGGGTTGACGAGGCGCAGCTCCGACAACGCAAAATTGCCCATCGCGCGCGCGGCCATGCCGATGTTCTCGCCGAGCTGCGGCTCGACGAGGATCACCACCGGTCCCGCGATCTCCACACCCGTCTTGGTCTTGTCGGTGCCCGACACGATCGGCCCTCAACTTCCATGTCACCTGAAGGCGCGCCCGTGCACCCCTCGCCCGCTCCGTTGGCCCGGCTGGCGAGAATTCTCAAGCAAAATAATCGGCTTAAGCTCGAATTTTGCAGTTTGCGCGAAACTGCAGCCGACCGGCGGCGGGGCAATGCCCACCGCATGAGCGGGCTGCGAAAATCAGCACCGTGAGCCTACCGGGTGCGCTTCCGCACGCGGTGCAGCAGTGCTATGACGCGCTTGATTTCACAAGCGCTTTCCATTCCTGGCGCGCTGTTCCCAAGAAGGCCCCATCGATCATGGCAAAAATCAAGGTGACCAACCCGGTCGTCGAGCTCGACGGCGACGAGATGACCCGGATCATCTGGCAGTACATCAAGGACAAGCTGATCAACCCGTTCCTTGACATCGATCTGCAATATTTCGACCTGGGGATGGAGAGCCGCGACAAGACCAACGACCAGATCACGATCGATGCCGCCAACGCGATCAAGAAGGTCGGCGTCGGCGTGAAGTGCGCCACCATCACCCCCGACGAAGCCCGGGTGAAGGAGTTCGGCCTCAAGGAGATGTGGAAGTCGCCGAACGGCACCATCCGCAACATCCTCGGCGGCGTCGTGTTCCGCGAGCCGATCATCTGCAAGAACGTGCCGCGCCTTGTCCCCGGCTGGACCAAGCCGATCATCATCGGCCGCCACGCCTATGGCGACCAGTACCGCGCCACCGACTTCAAGTTCCCCGGCAAGGGCGTGCTGACGATGAAGTTCGTCGGCGACGACGGCACCGTGATCGAGAAGGAAGTCTTCAAGGCGCCCGGCCCGGGCATCGCCATGGAGATGTACAACCTCGACGAGTCGATCTACGACTTCGCCCGCGCCTCGCTCAACATGGGCCTCTCCAAGAACTATTCGGTCTATCTCTCGACCAAGAACACCATCCTCAAGGTCTATGACGGCCGCTTCAAGGACATCTTCCAGGAGGTGTACGAGAAGGAGTTCAAGGACAAGTTCGAAGCCAAGAAGATCACCTACGAGCACCGCCTGATCGACGACATGGTCGCCGCGGCGCTGAAGTGGTCGGGCGGCTACGTCTGGGCCTGTAAGAACTATGACGGCGACGTGCAGTCCGACACCGTGGCCCAGGGCTACGGCTCGCTCGGCCTGATGACCTCGGTCTTGATGACCCCGGACGGTCAGACCATGGAGGCCGAGGCCGCCCACGGCACGGTGACCCGCCACTTCCGCGAGCACCAGAAGGGCAAGGAGACCTCGACCAACTCGATCGCCTCGATCTTCGCCTGGACCCGCGGCCTGTCGCACCGCGCCAAGCTCGACAACAATGCCGAGCTGGCCAAGTTCGCCGCCGCCCTGGAGAAGGTCTGCGTCGACACCGTCGAGGCCGGCTACATGACCAAGGACCTCGCGCTCCTGGTCGGCGCCGACCAGCGCTGGCTGTCGACCACCGGCTTCCTCGACAAGATCGCCGAGAACCTGACCAAGGCGATGGCGGCGTAAGTTTCCCCACTTCCGCCTTTCGCATTCGTCACCTATCAACGGGCCACGCCACCAGCGTGGCCCGTTTTGTTTTCCGCTGTGACCGAGGACCTGACCATGCGCGTGATCTCGAGTTTGTCGCTGTTGCTGCTGCTGGGCGCCCTGACCATCCAAGCCGATGCCGCCGAAACCACTATCCCCGATGCCCTGGTGGCGGCCGGTGAGAAGCCGGTGCTGACGCTGCATGCCGAAGGTGCGCAGGTCTACGAGTGCAAGGCAGCCGCGGACGGCAAGCTCGCCTGGGCGTTCCGCGAGCCGATCGCAACCCTGTTCACGGACGGCAAGACCGTCGGCCGCCACTACGCCGGGCCGAACTGGGAGCACCAGGACGGCTCGATCGTCGGCGGCCGCGTGCAGGGCACGGCGATCGGCGCCACCGACAACGACATCCCCTGGCTGAAGCTTGCCGTCGTCTCCCACCGCGGCGGCCAGGGCGTGCTGTCCGACGTCACCACGGTGCAGCGGATCAACACCGCAGGCGGCAAGCTCGAGGGGGCATGCGAGACCGCGGGGCAGTTTCGCAGTGTGGCCTACGCGGCGGATTATGTGTTCCTGAAGAAGGAGTGACCTGGACAACCGGATACGAGGTGGCGAGGCATGGAGAACGAGCCGAACTCGCCCTTGGCAGACTGGCCGCGACCGCAATTCGCTGCCGGTGGCAACAATCCCTTCCTGTTTTATGTGCTCTTCGGCAGTGTCGATTTCGCGCAGCCGCTGTCTCGCACTGCCTACCGGACGGAAGGGATCCCCGAGGGAGTCGAGCTCATGGGCTACAGCCCGACCGTTCATCCTGAAGTCGTCAGCGGCTTTCGGAGCGGCTTCCTCTGGGACAGTTTAACAATCACAGACTCCGAGCTCGCGGCACAGATTGCGGCGCAGGATTCCTGTCTCGTCATTCGAGGCGAGGTCGACGATCCGCCGACGCTGAACTACTTCCGCGACGTCATTGGTCTGCTGACTTTCTGCCTGGATGCCGGTGGCGTCGCCATTTACGACCCACAGATGTTCAAATGGTGGCGTCCGTCGGAGTGGCGCGCGCGAGCGTTCGATGGCGGCCAGTCGGCGCTGCATGAGCACGTCGTCACGCTGGTCTCCGAGGATGCCGATGGCACCGAATGGCATCATACGCGCGGCCTGCGCAAGTTCGGACGCCCGGACATCAGCGTGCACCGGGTCCGCGCGGAGCATCGCACGTCCATTGTCGAGCTCATCAATCGCTTCATCGAGTTGCTCGCTTCTGGCGGACGGGTCCCTGACGGTCAGGAAATCCGGATGCACGCCTTGCCGGCCGGCACGACCTGCTGGCGCAAGGGCAGCAGCGACGATCCCGATTTCAACAACGAGCACATCGAGATCGTTTGGCCCGACAGCCAGGTCGGCCACCCCTGAGCCCATCCGCGCCGGTTGTGTCCGACGCCCAGATCATGCCGCAAAGCCGAAAGGCGCCGGCGGTCGTCTGAGAATCGAAATTGATCTCATTTCCGCCTTCGCTATCGCCAACGATCTGCGGGCTGCGCCATTGGCGTGGCCCGTTTTCGTTTTGCCGCCGTCGGAGAGCCAGCCGTGCGTCCGATCCCGATTCTGTCGCTGTTGTTGCCGGGCGCCCTGCCACGGGGCGGCCAGGCCGTCGCGCCCGCCAATCGAATCTGGATATTGCCAACCCGGGAGGCCGGGGCTCGGCAGGCGTCGGAGCCAGGCGGATGAACGCTCCCCTCCCCCTCATCGACTGGCCCCGCCCCTACTTCGCCGCCGGAGGCAGGAATCCCTGCCTGATGTATATCGTCTATGGCTGGGTGGACATCGATCGGCCGCTGTCCCGAAGCATCTATCGTTCGCGCGGCGTCCCTGAGGGCTTCGACCTGCTGGCCTTCGGGCCGGAAGCCAATCCCACGGTGGTCACGCGCTTCCGGACCGGCCATGCCTGGACCAGGCTCACCACCGAGGACCCCGATCTGGCGGCGGTCGTCGCGGCACAGGACTTCTGCCTCGTCATCAGAGGCGAGGTGAGCGATCCCCCGACATTGGGCTATCTTCGCGACATGGTTGGCCTGCTGACCTTCTGCCTCGATGCCGGCGGGGTCGCGATCTACGACCCGCTGATCCTGAAATGGTGGACGCCTGCGGAATGGCGCGCGCGCATTTTCAACGTCGGCCATTGCGCGCCACGGCAGCACGTCATCACCCTGATCTCACAGGACGCCGACGGCACCGAGTGGATCCATACCAGGGGTATGCGCAAGTTCGGCCGTCCGGACCTCAGCATCCACCGGGTCCGCGCCGAGCACCGGGACGCCGTCTTCGACCTCATCAACCGCTTCATCGACCTGCTTGCGTTGGGCGGATTGGTGCCGGATGGCCAGGACATCCGGATGAACACGCTGCCGGACGGCATGACCTGCTGGCGCAGAGGCGCCGACGACGATCCGAATTTCAACAACGAGCACATCGAGATCCTGTGGCCTGGCGCGCAGCCGGCCTGAGCCTGCCGCAGGCGGCCCCGCGGCATCGTCGCGGCTGGCGAAGCCGTCAGAGCCCCAGCCGGTCGCGCACCCGGCCGGCGATCACGGCGCTGGTCACGGCGACGGGCCAGAGGGCATGCAGCGGGATCGGCGTGATGCCGGTGACGGGCATGTCGATGTCAGCCTTCGTGCCGCCGATCAGACGACGCGCCAATTGCGGGCCCATTGCGGTCGACAGCGCCACACCGCGACCGTTGCAGCCGAGCGAGATCAGCACGCTTTCGGCCGGCTCATGGACATGCGGATAATGGTCCTTGGTGATGGCGAGCCGGCTGTTCCAGCCATGGGTCCAGGCCACGCCCTTGAGCTGCGGCCACAGCCGTTCGGCATAGCGCATCAGATAAGCGACATCGCCGGGTGAATTGATCCAGCGCATCGGGCCGCGGCCGCCCATCAGCAGGCGGTTGTTCTGGTCGATGCGGTAGTAGACGGTGATGTGGCTGCTCTCATAGAGCACCGAACGCGTCGGCATGATCGCGCGCGCGACCTCGTCCGGCAGCGGCGCGGTGGCTGCGATCGAGGAGAACACCGGGATCACGGTCTGGCGCAGCGCCGGCCAGAGATCGTCCGTGAAGCCGTTGGTGGCGATCAGTACCTTGTCGGCGTGGACGACGGCACGTGGTGTTTCGATGCGCCAGCGCAGCCCATCACGGCGCAGCGACAGCGCCGGGGTCTCGCCGTGAACGGCGGCGCCCGCCGAGATCGCGGCGCGCGCCAGCCCGCGCGCGTAGTTCAGCGGATGCAGGTCGCCGCCGCGTGCGTCGAACATGGCGCAGACATAGCGGTCGCTGCCGGTGACCTCGCGCAGCCTGTCGCGATCGTACAGCTCGACCGGCATGCCGCGGCGGATGCACTGCTCGGCGGTGCGCGCGATACCTGCGGCGCTGGCGGGATGATAGGCGGCGCGCAGCGTACCCTGCTGCCGCGCCTCGCACGGGATCTGGTAACGGCGGATCAGGTCGTGGGTGAAGTTCGTGGTGCCGTAGGCGAAGTCGATCATGCGGCGGCCGAGCTCGACGCCGAAATCGGCCTCGATCTGATCGGGGTCATGCTTCAGGCCGGGATTGGTGTGGCCGCCATTGTTGCCGGAGGCGCCCCAGCCCGGCTCCTGCGCCTCGAGCACCACGCAGTCGGTGCCCTGCTCCGCCAGATGCAGCGCCGTCGACAGGCCGGTGAAGCCGCCGCCGATGATCGCGACCGAGACGCTGCGGTCGGTGTCGAGCGGCGGGGTGGCCGCCGGCGCGACGGCCGTCACGGCGTAGACCGACGGCGGCAGCGGAAGGCGATCGGACGTGGTCATGGCGGTCTCGCTTGCATCACAGCGGATGCAGCACGCGGCGCAGGAAATCCTGCGTACGCGGGTGCTGCGGTTGATTGAGCACGGTCTTTGCGGGTCCCTGCTCGACGATGACGCCGCCATCGATGAACAGCACGCGGTCGGCGACCTCGCGGGCAAAGCCGATCTCGTGGGTGACGACGACCATCGTCATGCCGTCATCGGCGAGCTTGCGCATCACGCCGAGCACGTCGCCGACCAGCTCGGGATCGAGCGCCGAGGTCGGCTCGTCGAACAGGATCGCCTTGGGCTGCATCGCGAGCGCGCGCGCAATTGCGACGCGCTGCTGCTGGCCGCCCGAGAGCTGCGGCGGATGCACATCGGCCTTGTCGGAGAGCCCGACCTGGGCGAGCAGCGCGCGGCCACGCTCCAGCGCTGCCGTGCGCTGCTCCTTCTTCACGTAGAGCGGGCCTTCGACGACGTTGTCGAGCGCGGTGCGGTGCGGAAACAGGTTGAAGCGCTGGAACACCATCGAGACCTGGGTGCGGATCGACACGATCGACGGCGCATCGCGGTCGACGCGCAGGCCCTCGACGCTGATCGTGCCGCGATCGTAGCTCTCCAGCCCGTTGATACAGCGCAGGATCGTCGACTTGCCGGAGCCGGAGGGACCGATGATGCAGACCACCTCGCCCTTCTCGACCGACGCCGTGATGCCCTTGAGCACCTCGACCTTGCCAAAACTCTTGTGGACGTCCGACAGCTCGATCATCGCTTGGCCGCCCGCTTCTCGAAGTGGCGGACCAGGAGGATCAGCGGCACGCTCATGGTGAGATACATCAGCGCCACCAGCGTGAAGACGCTGGAGTTCTTGAAGGTCGACGACGCGATCAGCTTGCCCTGCAGCGCCAGCTCGGCGACCGTGATGGTCGAGGCCTGCGAGGAATCCTTCAGCATCATGATCATGACGTTGCCATAGGGCGGCAGCACGATGCGCACCGCCTGCGGCAGCACCACGCGGCGCATCGTCATCCACCAGCCCATGCCGATCGACTGCGCCGCCTCGATCTGGCCCTTGTCGATCGCCTCGATGCCGGCGCGGAAGTTCTCGGCCTGATAGGCCGAATAGGCGATGCCGAGCCCAAGAATGGCGGCCTGCAGCGCCGACAAGGTGACGCCGAGATCGGGCATCACGAAGTAGAGATAGAACAGCAGCACGATGATCGGAATGCCGCGGATCACGTTGATCAGGCCGGCGCTCGTGCTCGACAGGGCGCGGATGCCGGAGACCCGCATCATCGCCCAGACCAGCCCGAGCACGGTCGACAGCAGCAGTGATCCCAAGGTGACGACGATCGTCAGCACCACGCCGTTGAGCAGGATCGGAAAGAACTCGACGGCGTCGTTCCAGAACCTGCTCATCGCCCGGTCAGCCCTTCAGGCCCCATTTGTCGAGGATCTTGTCGACGGTGCCGTTCGTCTTCAGCTTGGCTAGCGATGCGTTGATCTTGCCGAGCAGCTCGGCCTCGCCCTTGCGCACGCCGATGCCGACCGAGCCGACGGTGACGGGCTTGTAGCTGCTGACGAGCCGTGCCTCCGGGAAGCTGCCTTGCTTGAGATTGTAGGCCAGGATCGGATAGTCGGCGAAGCCGGCCTTGAGGCGACCCGTGTTCACGTCGCGCAGGATGTCGGGAATGGTGTCGTAGGCCTTCACGTCCGAGAA
The DNA here is from genome assembly GCF_051167715.1 of Bradyrhizobium sp. HKCCYLS20291. NCBI lineage: Bacteria > Pseudomonadati > Pseudomonadota > Alphaproteobacteria > Hyphomicrobiales > Nitrobacteraceae > Bradyrhizobium > Bradyrhizobium sp. HKCCYLS20291. The sequence continues at coordinate 29,920 of NZ_JBNPTO010000002.1, forward strand.
CAGGCCGGACTTCTTCAGCGCATCGACGAAGGCGGTGCCGACCTGGGCGCCGACCACCTCGCCCTTGAGATCCTCCTGCGAGGCATAGGCCTTGGTGTCGGTCTTGGGTACGATCAGGCCCTCACCATAGGTGTAGATCGGATCGGAGAAATCGACCACCTCCTTGCGCGGCGGAGTGATGAACATCGCCGCCGCGATGATGTCGATCTTGCTCGACGTCAAGGACGGGATCAGCGTCGAGAATTGCATCGGCTCGATCTGGACGTTGAAGCCGGCGTCCTTGCCGACCTCGGTGATGAGATCGACCATCACGCCCTGGATCTGGTTGGTCTTGGTGTCGAGGAAGGTGAAGGGAATGCCGGTCGGCGTCGAACCGACCTTGAGCACCTGCTGCGCCGACACCGGCGCGACGGCAGCCAGCGCGAGCGTCGCCACCGCGGCCTGGACAAAACGCTTCAACGACATCGCATCCCCCTGTTGGATTCGAGCTCTCGCGGCGCGTCTCGTCAGTCGCGATGGCAGCCGTTGCAGGCCGCGCCGTTTCAGCCTATTTTCACCAATATGAAATTTTGGACATACTTTGCCGGATCATGCAAGCGGTTTTCATGCACATGAAGGAAGCGGTCTGACGTGAGCGGCAGCAAGAGATTGCGCACACCCCGCGCATCCAAGCCTGCGGGGAAAGCCAAGGCGCCATCCCGCTCTGCCACCAAGGCGGCCGAGCCGCCGGTGGATGTCGCCGTCGGCCGTCGCATCCGCGATCTCAGGCGCATCAGGCGATTGTCGCTCGAAACCGTCTCGGCCAGGACGTCGCTGTCGATCGGCTTTCTCAGCCAGATCGAACGCGGCCTGTCCTCACCGTCGCTGCGCGTGGTGGCGACGCTTGCCGACGTGCTCGGCGTCGGCATCGCGGCGCTGTTCGGCTCCAGCCCGGGCGGCGATGCCGCCGCAGATTCCGTGGTGACGCGCGCGCCGCAGCGACCGGAGCTCAAGCTCTGGCGCACCGGCATCTCCAAGCAGCTGCTCAGCGCCGCCGGTGGCGACAACAAGCTGAATCTGTTCCTGGTGCATCTCGAGCCCGGCGGCTCGACCGGCGACGAGCTGTACACGCATGACGGCGAGGAAGCCGGTCTCGTGCTCGAAGGCGAGATGATGCTGACGGTAGATGCCGAGACCTGGTCGCTCAAGCAAGGCGACAGCTTCCGCTTTGCCAGCCGAAGGCCGCACCGCTTCTCCAATCCAGCCGGCGACGCCAAGGCCGTCGTGCTCTGGGTGAACTGCGTGACGTGAGTGCCCTCACGCCGCGCGATCATCCCAGCAGCATCAGCCCGACCAAGAACGCGACCGGATGCGGCGGCTATCGCCCCGATGCGCGCACGAGACCATCGACGATGCCGGAGCCCTCATCGACGAGTTGCTGAGCGCTCATCCATACATCCCGCCCCGCGATCTTCTTCCGCAAGCCGGCAAGCCAGACCACGCTGACGCCGCGAAGGCCCATGTCGTGACGGAACATCTCGTCGGTGACCTTGGTCTTGACGAGCGTCGACAACACCGCTTCCTCGGCGGCGCCGATCTCCCGGCGCTTCAGCTCATCCCGCGCATTGCTGTTCAGGCTGGCCTCGTGAAACATGAAGTTGGCTTCGGGGTCAGCCATGCGCCTGGCGCCGGCGAGGAAGATCGGCACACACATCGAGGCGCAGACCCCCGCTCTTTCGACGAGCGTGTCGACCGTTCGATCGCGTCCGCGGATCACGGCGACGACGTCGCGGCCATGCTGGATCGAGCCACCCGGCGAATTCAGCAGCAGCACCAGCCGGCGCGGGTCGGCCCGATAGCGATCCAGCGCCGCGCCGACGCGCTCGCTCATCGGCGGCTCCACCGGTCCGCTCCAGCCGAGCACGATGCGGTCAGGCTCTTCCTTGACCGACAGGATCTGCCGGGACGCGACGTCGCCCGAGCCGGACGGCAATTGGAAGGAACCCCAGAACAGCAGGACGCCGCAGATGATGCCAAGTAGTTTCAACAGGGGCACGGTGGCCTACACAATCCAAGCAGGAGCGAACCTGCACCGCGTTGTCAGGAATTGACCGTCTTCCAGAAGGTGAGCGCCGCAGCTGCAGTCATCAGGGCCAGGATGACCGTCCCGAAGACGAATGTCAGCGTCCGGTTCCAGAGCTTCGTTTCCACCGCGTAGGAGATCGAGACCGCCGCGCGATCGGCCGTCGAGCGCACCGGCACGATCGCCTCCCCGCCGCCGCCCGCGAACAGCATGAAGAAATCGACCTTAATCGGCGCTCGATCAGGCTGGGCAACGGAGACGATGGTGGCGGTGCAGTTGGTAATCACGAAGTTCGTTCGCTTGCATTTTCCCTCCGTCGCCCGCAGATCGTAGGCTGGTTGCCAGGTGCCAGCCAGGTGCCGATCGCGCCGGAGATCCGGGCCGTAGCTCGTGAGAAATCCATAGAGGAACGCGCCGCAGACCAGCGTGGCGATGGCCCAGCGGATCGGACCGCCCTTGACTGGACGGTCCTCGGTCGCGACGTCGGTTCTTGTAGTCGCCATCTCGGCACTGAAAGTCTGCGCCGAGGCGCCAACACCGGACTGGCGTTTGCCGAACGTCATTGTGGTCTCTCCTGACACCAACGCGTTCGCTACCTAAGGGTGAATCTTATAAGAACTCTCTAAAGCCCGTCGACGAATTATCTCGATATTGATACATCGCGAGCACACGCAAGAATTGCGCCCCCTGATCGGCACGCTTCGCGGCCTCGGCGCGTGCATCTCACGCCTCGCGATAGTCCAGCAGGATCATCCCGACCAGCACGAAGGCCACTGGCCACACCCAGGCCGCCGCGCGGCTGATGCGGCCGTCCATACGCAGCTCGAGCCAGCGCGCCCAGCCGGCGGTGATGCCGCACAAGGCCAGCGGCGTGTGGCTCATCTCGATCAGCAGCTGATCCTTGATGTTGGCGATCGCGTGCGAATGCGTCATCAGCAGCGCGCCGCCGGCGGCGACCGTCAGCGGAAACACCAGCGCCGCGCGCCCCGCCTGCTGGCCGCGCAGCCGCACCCGCCACTCGAACAGGCCGAACAGGATGATCAGCACCACGAACAGCCGGTGCTGCGCCACTTCGGGATCGCGCAAGGAGGCCCAGAAGCCGATCGGACCGAGCGGCCAGGCCATCTCGTCGGCGCGCAGGAACAGGAACGCCGCCATCACCAGGAACAGCAGCGGCCAGTGCCGCGCGAAGCCGCCCCAGGAGAAGCGCTCGATCAGCGCGAGCACGCCGATCAGCACGACGAAGATGCCGGCCCAATGGTGGTTGTATTCCGACCAGGCGATATCAGCGGCGCTGCGCAGCAGGATCACGCCCTCGCCCGGCACATAGGCCGGCGGCGCGGTCACGCGCTGCGCATCGGCGGCGTCGATCCTGGCCTGGAGCTGCGAGACCGTCAGCTGGTCGACGGAGGGGCTGGTCAGCCGCGGCCATTGCGGCGCGGCGCGCGCGACGATCTCGTGCCAGCTCAGCCGGTCCTGGCTGAGATCGATGCCGGGCGGCAGCGAGGTCAGCGATCCCGCTGTCAGCAGCACCGTGAGCCCGATGCCGAGCTCGACCTCGACGAAGCGCTTCATCCGCGACAGCGGCGCTGCAGGATCGCCGCGGCGCAGCCGCTCCACGGCAAAATAGTTGCCGGCGCCGAGCGCGAGCAGCATCAGCAGCATCGCCACCTTGGCCGAGGTCATCACGCCATAGGCGGTGCCATAGACGGCCTCGAACGAGCCGAGATAGACGACCGCCATCACCGTGCCGCCCGTGACGATCGCCGCGACCGAAGCCATCGACATCAGCGAATAGCGCCGGCCGATGCTGCGCTGGTCGTCGGCGGTCTTGCAGCCGTTCAGCGCGATCAGGAAATACGGCAGGCCGCCGATCCACACGCCGGCACCGAGCATGTGCAGGAAGTCGGCTGCCAGCAGCGGCCAGCGCAGCTCGAGCCGGCTCGCGGCATGCGTGAGATTGAGCTGGATCGTCAGCGCAAGGCCTGATAGCGCGACCAGTGCCGCGACGCGCCAGGTCGTCCACGTGCCCGTGCGGGCCAGCAGCGCGATGCCGAGCGCGCAAGCGGCGACGGCCAGGCCCGCGTGCGCAAAGTCGGCGCCTGCGGCCTCGCGCAGCGGCAGGTCGAGCGTACCGGTCAGCGCGGCCATGTTGACGGCGAGCGCGGCGATGATGGCCGCGCCCCAGGCGAGCGCGCTCCGGCGCAAGACCAGCTGGCTCCGCTTCCCGACCACGATGGCGTCGGCGGACAGCTCGCCCTGCAGCGGACGCAGCAGCAGCAGCTGAAACGCCAGTCCGCCGATGGTGAAGGACTGCGCGAGCAGGGTGAGCCCGCGCAGCACCACCGAGAGGTAACCGAAAATGTCGAGGAACAGCGCCATGTCCGCTCAACGCACGTTGAACGGGATGTCGCCGCGGGTGATGTGGCCGTCGACGCTGAGCACCTGCCATTGCAGGTGCCACGTCCCCGGACCGAGCACCCGGGCCTGCGCATCGAGCTCATCCGACGGCGCGCCCCCAGCCGGGCTCAGCGCCTGCTCGGCACCGTCAGGCGCGCGCAGCTTGAGGCGCGAGCGGGCATGATCGATCCGGCTGTTGAAGCGCAGCCGGATCGCGGTGGCCTGCTGGTCGATGGTGGCGCCCGCGGCAGGCTGCGACGAGACGATGACGGCATGGGCGGAGGCGACGCCGGGAACGGCGAGCAAAAGCGCGACGAACAGCGGCAGCGGGCGAAGGAAACGAGACGGCATGGGTTCGATCAGTCAGGGCTGACGGGGCACGGCATCGTGCGGGAGAGCTACGTCCGAAAAGAACGGCACGGTTCTAATCTACGGCGCGCCGGCGTTCCACACGTAGCCACAACCGCGTGAGCGGGGCTGTGGACAGCGTCCACAAGCGCTGCCGCAGCGCGCCGCCCTGCCCGCCCGGCATCCCCGTGCGGCGAAATTTAGGGTCGAAACCTCAACCACTTCGCTGTATGCCTCGCCGCGTCCATTGCCGCCCGTTCGGGGGCGCCTGCCCGCCCGGACCAACATTGCCGTTCTCTGAGGAACGCCCGAGGAACCCGTCATGCCCGCCTATCGCTCCCGCACCTCCACCCATGGCCGCAACATGGCCGGCGCCCGCGGCCTGTGGCGCGCCACCGGCATGACCAGCGAGGATTTCGGCAAGCCGATCATCGCCGTCGTCAACTCCTTCACCCAGTTCGTCCCCGGCCATGTGCACCTGAAGGACCTCGGACAGCTGGTCGCGCGCGAGATCGAGAAGGCCGGCGGCGTCGCCAAGGAGATGAACACCATCGCCGTCGACGACGGCATCGCAATGGGCCATGACGGCATGCTCTACAGCCTGCCGTCGCGCGAGCTGATCGCCGACAGCGTCGAATACATGGTCAACGCGCATTGCGCCGACGCCATGGTCTGCATCTCCAATTGCGACAAGATCACCCCGGGCATGCTGATGGCCGCGATGCGGCTCAACATCCCCGCGGTGTTCGTCTCGGGCGGCCCGATGGAGGCCGGCAAGGTCAACCTCGAGGGCAAGCTGCGCAAGGTCGACCTGATCGATGCGATGATCGTGGCCGCCGACGACAAGGTGTCGGACGCCGACGTCGAGGTGATGGAACGCTCGGCCTGTCCGACCTGCGGCTCCTGCTCCGGCATGTTCACCGCCAACTCCATGAACTGCCTGACCGAGGCGCTCGGCCTGTCGCTGCCCGGCAACGGCTCGGTGCTGGCGACGCATGCCGACCGCCGCGGCCTGTTCGTGGAGGCCGGTCACCTCGTCGTCGACATCGCCCGCCGCTACTACGAGCAGGACGATGCGTCGGTGCTTCCGCGCAACATCGCCAACTTCAAGGCGTTCGAGAACGCGATGAGCCTGGACATCGCGATGGGCGGCTCGACCAACACCGTGCTGCATCTGCTCGCCGCCGCGCATGAGGGCGAGATCCCCTTCACCATGACCGACATCGATCGTCTGTCGCGCAAGGTGCCCTGCCTGTGCAAGGTCGCGCCGGCCGTGGCCGACGTGCACATGGAGGACGTGCATCGCGCCGGCGGCGTATTCGCCATCCTCGGCGAGCTCGCCCGCGCCGGTCTCGTCCACACCGAATTGCCGAGCGTGCATTCGACGTCGCTGGCATCGGCGCTGGAGCGCTGGGACATCCGGCGCACGGCGAGCGAGAGCGTCAAGAATTTCTACATGGCCGCGCCCGGCGGCGTGCCGACGCAGGTGGCGTTCAGCCAGGATCGCCGCTACCAGGAGCTCGACCTCGACCGCGAAAAGGGCTGCATCCGCGACATCGACCACGCCTACTCCAAGGATGGTGGCCTCGCGGTGCTGACCGGCAACATCGCCGTCGACGGCTGCATCGTGAAGACCGCCGGCGTCGATGCCTCGATCCTGAAATTCGCAGGTCCCGCGCGCGTGATGGAGAGCCAGGACGCCGCGGTCGAAGCCATCCTCACCAACAAGATCAAGGCCGGCGACATCGTCGTCATCATCTATGAAGGTCCGCGTGGCGGCCCCGGCATGCAGGAGATGCTGTATCCGACCAGCTATCTGAAGTCGAAGGGCCTCGGCAAGGCCTGCGCGCTGATCACCGACGGCCGCTTCTCCGGCGGCACCTCGGGCCTCTCCATCGGCCACGTCTCGCCGGAAGCGGCCGAAGGCGGCCTGATCGGCCTGGTGCAGGAAGGCGACCGCATCGAGATCGACATCCCCAACCGCACCATTCATCTTGCGGTGTCGGATGCCGAGCTCGCCCAGCGCCGCGCCGCGATGGAGGCTAAGGGCGATCACGCCTGGAAGCCGAAGACCCGCGCCCGCAAGGTCTCGACCGCGCTGAAGGCCTACGCGGCGTTCGCGTCAAGCGCCGCCAAGGGTGCGGTGCGGATCGTGAAGTAGTTGAGTCGCGCCGCTCGCTCGGTGCACCTCGCCCCGCTTGCGGGGGAGCGACGAGCTTCGCTCGCGCTGAGAGGTCGGATTGCATCGAAGATGCAATCCGGGTGAGGAGGTACAGGTCTCACCGCGAACACTTCCCGTGCGTCTGCCCCTCACCCCGACCCTCTCCCCGTGAAGAACGGGGAGAGGGAGCGCACCGTCCGCGGAACAGCTAATCGCGTCTCGACACGTGGGCCAAGGTTTGCCGATTGGCTTGGCCGCAATAGCTCATCTCGCCCTCAATACGCCTTCGGGTCCCCGCTGTCGTTCGGCTGCGCAAACGCCTTTTTCAGCACGGGCGTCATCGGGAAGTTGAAGTTGACGCCCTTCGGCGGCACCGGGCTCATGAACCATTTCGCATAGAGCGTGGCGATCTCCGGGCTGGTGTAGAGCTTGCTGGCGGCGCGGTCGACGACGGCCTTGAAGGCGGGATCGTCCTTGCGCAGCATGATGCCGTAGGGCTCGGGCATCGAGAACTGATCGGTCGACATCGCAAAGTCGGACGGCGTCTTGGCGCTTGCGACCAGGCCGGCGAGCAGGATGTCGTCCATCACGAAGGCGTCGGCGCGGCCGTTCTCGACCATCAGGAAGCCCTCGGCATTGTCCTTGGACGTCAGGATGTTCAGGCCGAGCTGGCGCGCCGTGTTGGCCTCATAGAGCTGCTTGATGTTGCTGGTGCCCGACGTCGAGGCCACCGTCTTGCCCTTGAGATCGTCGATCGTTTTCAGCCCGCTCGCGCTCTTCGCCACGAAGCGGTTGGCGGTGAGGAAATAGGTCGGCGAGAACGACACCAGCCGCTGGCGCTCGATGTTGTTGGTGGTCGAGGCGCATTCGAGGTCGATGGTGCCGTTGGTCATCAACGGGATGCGCGTCGCCGACGACACCGGCGTCAGCTTGACCTCGAGCTTGTCGAGCTTGAGCGTCGCCTTGATCTCGTCGACGATCTTGTTGCAGATGTCGAGCGCGAAGCCGAGCGGCTTCTGGTTGTCGTCGATGTAGGAGAACGGCAGCGAGGTTTCGCGATAGCCGATGGTGACCGCGCCGGTCTCCTTGATCTTCTGCAGGGTGCCGGTCAGCTCCTCGGCGAACGCCGGCGATGCCAGCACGGTTGCGACCAGGGCGGCGTACGCGACGAGACGTGTGCTTGTCATTCGTTTCTCTTCTGAGGTGATGCGAGTGGGCTCAGCAAGGCAAGGACCGCGCCAGAGATCGGCGCCGTCCGCGATGATCAAACCATGCCTTCGGGTTCCCGTCATCCCGGCCCGCTCATCGCGCCGACCTTGCTTCGCCGTGATCGCCGGATAGTCTGAAGCTCCAGCGACTCTGGGGTTGTCATGGCGGCATTTCGTTACCTATGCATTGTCCTCGTTCTCATCGGCGCCGGCAGCACCGCCGCATGGGCCGACAAGCGCGTCGCGCTGATCATCGGCAACTCCACCTACAAGACCGTCGCCCGGCTATCGAACCCGGCCAATGATGCGAAGCTGGTCGGCGACATGTTCCGCAGCGCCGGCTTCGAGCGCGTCGACGTCAAATTGGATCTCGGCGTGCAGGAGATGCGCAGGACACTGCGCGAGTTCGGTGCGCGGGCGCGTGAGGCCGAAGTCGCGGTAATCTACTATGCCGGCCATGGCATCGAGCTCGATGGCGTCAACTATCTGATCCCGACCGACGCCTCGCTGGAGGCCGACAGCGACGTGCTCGACGAAGCGATTGCGCTGGAGCGCGTGCTGTTCGCGATCGAGCCGGCCAGGCAGCTGCGCCTCGTCGTGCTCGACGCCTGCCGCGACAACCCCTTCGCCAAGACGATGAAGCGCAGCGTCGCCTCGCGCAGCATCGGCCGCGGCCTCGCCAAGGTCGAGCCGCCGAGTCCGAACACGATGATCGCGTTCTCGGCCAAGGCCGGCTCGACCGCCGCCGACGGCGATGCCAGCAACAGCCCGTTCGCGACGGCGCTGGTGACGCATCTGCCGAAACCCGGCCTCGATCTGCGCCGCGCCTTCGGCTTCGTCCGCGACGACGTGCTGAAGGCCACCGGCTATCGCCAGGAGCCCTATGTCTACGGCTCGCTCGGCGGCAACGACGTCGCGCTGGTGCCGGCGGCGCCGGCGGCCACCGCCGCGATGGACCCGGACGCGGCGATGCGACGTGACTATGAGCTGGCCGAGCGCATCGGCAGCCAGGCCGCTTTCGACGCCTTCCTCGAGAAATATCCCACCGGCTTCTATGCCTCGCTTGCCAAGGCGCAGCGTGCCAAGCTCTCGTCCGCAGGGACGGGGGCGAAGGGAGCAGAGCCGGCGCGCGACAAGCCGGTCGAGGTGGCACGCGCCCCCGAGCCTCCGGCAACCGAGGTCACGCGCAGCCCACCCGAGCCGGCGCAGCGTGCGGACAAGCCATCGGACCCGACGGTGGTCGCGGCGTTGCCGTCTCCCGCCGAGAAGCCCGCGGCAGCCGCACCTCCGCCGGATCTGCCGCGCCTGCTCGCCGGCGAACTGCGCCGGGTCGGCTGCGGCACCGCCGACAATGCCGGCAGCTGGGACGGCCATGCGCGGCGAGCGCTGGAGCGCTTCAACCAGCAGGCGGGCACCAGGTTCGACATCAAGGTTGCCAGCGTCGATGCCCTCGACGCCGTGAAGGCCAGGACGAGCCGCGTCTGCCCGCTGGTCTGCGGCAAGGGGCAGCGCGCCGAAGGCGAGAGCTGCGTCACCGTCAGCTGTCCCGCCGGCCAGATCCGCGACGACGACGGCGACTGCGTCCGGCGCAAGGACGAGCCGGTCGCCAAGAGGCCGGAGGAGCCGACGCGGCGCGAGGAGCCGGCGCGCAAGAAGGAGCCGGCGGTGGCGATGCGCTCCGAGCCGGAGACCAAGCGCGCCAGCGGCGGCGGCCGCTGCACCAACATCAGCCAGCGCTGCGCCATCCAGATCGGCGGCCGCTGCGATGCCGCCACCGGCAAGTGGGAATACGGCCGCAACGGCGCCGGCGGCGACACGATGTCGTTCAACAACTGCCTCAGCCGGATGATGGCCGGAGGACGGTGAGCCGCGACGCGGCGAACTGCCCAACAGCGGCCCTTGCAGCGTTCAGGTGCGCATCAACCAGTTGCGGTAGGTTTGCCCGTAGCTCGTGATCAGCTTGCCCTCCGGGGTCTGGTCCGACGCTTGATCGACCGCCGCTTGGATCGCCGTCCCGAGGATGCCGTTGCCGACTGGCACGAAGGTGTTGAGCTTGGGGTTTGACAAGAGCACCCGCCCGGTCTGTGCATCGACCAGATTAGCATCCGCCTGCATGTTCGGATGGCCGCCAACGATCACGCGCTGAGCGACCGACGGGATTGCGAACTGCTTCACGACGATCTCCAGCCGCACCGGCCGCCCGCCGTTGAGCTGTCCAGCCATCGCCTTTTCGACGCCCGACTTGATCTGGGGGGCGAGCTGGGCGCGCATGAACTCCTTGCATTCCTCGCTCTTCGTATCCCCGGCGAACTGGTCGTCGGTCTGCAGCTTCGCCCGCCGATAAGCGCGCTCGCCATCGTCCCAGAGGATAACGGAATCGGGCGCGAAGCTGACGGTAACCGCGGTCAGCCGCATGGCGGCGATATCGTTCTGCGACAGCGAATTCTCGACCGTGACGCATCCCGGCAGCGTCATGAGCAGCAGTCCAACGACCGCCAGACGTCCCCAAGCCAGCAGCGCGCCGGCACCACCTCTGCAATTCGTCATCGTTACGCCCCCACTGCAACTTTTGATTGTAATTCGATGATCACGCCCCCCGTGACCCCTCCCCGGCGAACTAACATGAAACCGTACACTGCGCGAGCAGCGCAGCCGGCTCATGAGCCGAAAGCCGAGCGCCTGTGACGTGCATGCCTCATCGGCAGCATCACCACGGGCCAGGAGCGCCCCTTGCGGCGCGTAGCGAACCATGGCGCCGCGGCCGGCTGTCTGGATCAGGCGCCCCCGGGCGATCGTTCTCTCCGGCATCACCCGGCCGTGCCACGCGCCGGTCCTGGCACGCAGATCGAATCCAGCCCAGAATGCGCGCGAGCCGAGACAAGGAAGGCGCGCATGCTGTTCATGGTGATCGAACGTTTCAAGGACCGCGATCCGATCCCGGTCTACCGCCGCGTGCGCGACCCCGGCATCACATTTCCCGACGGCCTGAAATATCTCGGCAGCTGGATCGAGCCGAATTTCGACCGCTGCTTCCAGCTGATGGAATGCAACGACGCCCGGCTGCTGCAGCAATGGATTCTATCTAACGCCCGCGACACCGGCATGACCTTCGAGATCGTGCCTGTCGTCACCAGCGCCGAGACCCGCGAGGTGGTGGCGCCATTTCTGGATGAGCGCTGAGGCGCAGGCGGGAGATGTTCGACATCCTGACGCAGATGATCGCAGTGTGCCTCGTCTCCTATGCGATCGCGGTGCTGATGCCGTCGTGGCGCGCGCTGCTGGCGGCAACGCTGCTGCTCGCGCTGGCGACGATGATCGGCGGCCTGCGCGAATGGTGGACGCCTGAGCAAGGCGGCTGCAACCGCGCCTGTACGCTGAAAGATCTGCTCGACATCCCGATGCTGCCGTTCGCAAGGGCGGGCTTCATCGTCGGAGCCCTTGTTCGGGCCCTCACGTTCCTGCCGCGGGCTCGCGGCCTGTCGTCACGAGCCATCATCATGACCTGCATCGCCGGGGCCGCTGTCGCGCTCGCCATCATCTTGTTCGCGCCGGGCCTCGTCTACTGGCGGCCGCTGCGATTCCTCTAGGACGAAGACGGCGTCGTTGATTGCCGGGGTGAGCTGCGATGGCCTACACTGCGTCTCGTGTCGGCTCGCGAGGACGAAAGGCTGGCGTCGTGGACTGGTTCGAACGGCTGACGGGCTTCAAGGAGACCGACTACGCCTCGACGCGCGCCAGGCTGGCCTGCGAAGACGGACGGCTGACATCTCTGGTCAATGGCAAGAGCTACCAGGCTGGACGACTGGAGCTGCCGAAATTGTCGGAGCTCCGGACCAGGGTCCAAGGCACGGCGTGCAGAACCGGGCGGCTTCGCGTGAATCTGGTCAGCGGCGATGTCCGGACGCTCCATCTGGTGCCGGAATTCGCCGGGGCGCTGTTCCAGGTCGCCTCGCAGTTCAACCTGCTGGAGATGATGGGCCCCCACGCGACGCCGGAGGACGGCGTGACGATCTACCAGCACGATCAGACGCAGGGTCCCGCCTGCGCGATCGCCGCCGGCGCCGCGACGATCTACCGGAACTACTTTGCCCCGGTCGGCGACCAATCGGGCCAGACCCGCGACCGTCAGCTCGACGCGCTCGCGGATGTCAGGGCGGCGCTGACACCTCGCCTGCCCCACGGCGGCGAGTTGTGGGCGATGACGAACGGTTATGCGCTGTGCACGCGCACCGGACTCGACACCATCACGGCCATCCTCGACGCCAGCGATGGCGATGAAATCGACGCATTGCGCGGACAGCTTCGGATCGGCCTGCATTCCGATGTCGAGCTGACCGACGCGGAAGAGCCGAGACCGACGGTGTCGCAGGCCTTCTGCTCCGCGCTCCCCGTGGCCTACTGCTCGCCCGCGCCCCGATATTGGGAAACGTTCGCTCGCCTCATCCTGGAGGCCACCTACGAGGCAACGATCTGGGCAGCCGTGTTCAACGCCGTCAGCGGCTCGAACATCGTCCTGCTCACCAGCGTCGGCGGCGGCGCATTCGGCAATGAGGAGGCCTGGATCGAGCACGCGCTGCGCCGCGCGCTGTTGCTGGCGTCCAGCTTCGATCTCGATGTCAGGCTCGTCAGCTATGATCGCCCGACCGAGACCTTCCTGCGGCTTCAGCAGGAATTCGGCCGCTGAGCAAACTGACGGCGCGCCTGTATTTGCTCATCGCCTTCGTTCAACTGTAGGGTGGGCAAAGGCGCAGCCGTGCTCTTTCCACGATCGCGATCGTCGTGGCGCCGTGCCCACCATCTATCCGATTGCTCTGCCGCGCGACGGTGGGCACGCTGCCGCCTTGCGGCGGCCGCTTTGCCCACCCTACGACAAGCCCGCTACCCCTCGAACGAGAACAGCTCGATCGGGTCGCTGAAGCCGCGCACCGGAAATTCGCCGACGCGCTCGAGTGCGAACTCGCCTTCGAGATGCTCGGCGAAGGCGCGTGACAGCAGCACGTTGCGGCCGACCTGCTTGGTCAGTGCTTCCATGCGCGAGGCCATGTTGACCGCCGGGCCGATGACCGTGAAGTCGAGCCGGCTGAGCGAGCCGATATTGCCGTACATGACGTCGCCGAGATGCACGCCGATGCCGTAGTTGAGCGGCGCGCGGCCGGCCGCGGCGTTGCGCGCGTTCAATTCCGCCATCGCCTTGCGTGCATCGCTCACCGCATACAGCAACTTGGCGCAGGCCTGCGACTGGCTGAGCGGAAAGATCGCGAGCAGGCCATCGCCGATGAACTTAAGGATCTCGCCGCCATGCCGGGTGATCGGCTCGACCATCGCGTCGAAATAGCCGTTGAGCAGATCGATGACGTCGTCGCGCGGCCAGCTGTCGGAGATCCGGGTGAAATCCCGGAGATCGCAGATCATGATGGCGGCGCGCACGGTGGTGCCGCTGCCGCGCCGCGTGGCGCCGGCCAGGATCATCTCGCCGGCATGCGGCCCGACATAGGTTTCGAGCAATGTGCGCGCCAGACGGTTCTTGATCCGGATCTCGCTCACCAGCGCCAGCACCGGCATGAGCCGCAGCAGGGCGTCGATATGCGCCGGCTCGAACCCGCCGCGCCGGTCGGTCGCGAAGGTGACGATGTGGCGCTTGCCGAGCGTGTGGTACATCGGCCAGGCAACGTAGTCGGTGAGGCCCTGCGCCCGCATCTCGTCATAGATCGCGTGCTGGCGGCCGAGCTTGGGATCGCGGGCCAGGTTCTCGCGGATCTCGTCGGCGCCGCCATGGATTTCGCTGGCCGGGCTGCCGACGAATTCCGATCGCTCCCGCACGTCGTAGTCGACCCGGGCGATGTCGGCGCCCTCCATGCCGTCGCTCCACAGGATGCGGGCGCCGAACCATTGCGGGTGATTGATCTGCACATGCAGCGAGGCCCGCTTCACCGGAACGCCGGCCTGCCGCAGGCGAATGCACATCTGGGCAAAGATGTTGTCGATGAAGCGCTCGTCGCGGGTGCCGTTGGTGAGCCAGTCCACAACGTCGGCGGGAAGGTGCTGGCCGGGGACGGGATGGGCGTCGGCTGCGGTCATGGGGGTCTCCTGGGCATCCTGAGCTTGACAATTCCCGGAGATGTCGTGTCGCAGCGCGAAAGAGTCAATCGGCGTCATGTCTCACCTGTCCGAATGAGCAGGCCGAGAGCAGTCGGACGGATGCCGGGCCAGGTTCCCGACTGCATCAATCAAACAGGCTGGATCTGATCTGGCGCGCGTGGTGTAACACGCCGCGGATCTCCACCACGTCAACCGACACCGTGTAGTAGACGACGTGCGCCTGGAAGCGAAACCGTCGCAGCCCTCGACGGAAATCCTCGGCGGATTGGCCAATGGCAGGAAAATCTGCGAGCAATTCGAAGGTTCGGATCAGTCCGGACGCATAGGCTTCCGCCTGATAAGCTCCAAACTGGCTCTCTGTGTACTCGTAAATTTGCACGATCTGACTTCGCGCACGAATGCTGAGGCGGTAGCTACCCACGGCGCGCCGCGGCGCGCTGCCGGGCGGCCGCAATGATGTCTTCGGCGGTCTCGTCGGTGAACGTCTCGCAGTCCGGATGCGCGAAAAACTCTCTGACGCGCGCGATCTGCTCGTCTCGCGTCAACGCATTCCATTCTGCGAGTTCCGCGGCGCTGGGCGGTAACGCCGAAGGGTACGCGTCGGTCTTCGTTTCGGACATCGATTTTTCCAAGGACACGGCCCGTCAAAGCGACCGATTGAAAATATAGCATTCGTCAGCGGATTTTGCGAGGCTGGTTCTGCGACCCGTCATGCACTGTGACATCGTCGAGCAACGGTCCCGCGCCCCATTTGTCCTGATTTGTCCGACGAGCGGCAGGGCGTGCCCGGACGGGACTGGAGCGCTCCATCGGCCGATCTGCATCGGATGCGAGTGAAATCTGAATTCAACAATGCGCCCAACGACATCGCTCATTTCAAGAGCCCGGCGCAAAAATAATTCACTTCCGAAAATCAGCAATTCATGCCTAACTGTCTGCGTTCCGGTCCGGATGAGGGGCGTACGCGTCGTCACGAAACGTTGGGCCGGCAATGCGGTGGACGTGAGGGCATCAGCGCGCCGGATGGTGCGGACGAATGATGGTCTCGCGGACGTGAAGTCGCGTGGTCCTGACACCCCGAAGCTGGTGTCCCGCGCGCAATGCGCGTAAGCGCGTTGTCGCGCCACGGTGGCCAACAAGCCCGGTGCACCGAGGAGATCGCGTATAAGCGTTAAAACCGCCGCGCAGGGAATGCCGGATGAACCGGCTTTGCCTGTGGTACCTGCCGCCTGCATTTTGTTCGCAGGCGGGCCATGGGTGAGGCCCTCACCCGGCATTCCCTGCGCCCTCATCATTTGTCGAGGGCGGACGACGAGCAGACCTCGGGCACGATGTGCCGCGAGACTACGAACTCATGTCCGTGCTGTTTGAGACTGTGAAATCGACCGCCAGCGATGCTGCCGTAGGGTGGGCAAAGGCGCGCCTCCGATCTGCGTTGCGAGCCAGGCTCCATCCCGCGCCGTGCCCACCATGAAGTTCCGAGTATGCCGATGCACGGTGGGCACGCGACCGCCCTGCGGGCGTCCGCTTTGCCCACCCTACAGACTACAAACTGCGCCGTCGTCCCGGACAAGCCACGACGCGCACCAGCGCGGCGTGAGGCCGATCCGGGACCCATACGCCGCACTGCTCCTTGGAAGCACGAAAAGAATCGAAAAATTCCACATGCGATTGCCCTGCCCTGGAGGGGAGGGTGGCAGCAGGGCGAAAACCGGAGTCATGTATGCCGCCCCCTACCCGCCGGGCTGGTCGTCGTGCTCGGCCTGGGACAGTTCGGCGAGGGCGAGGTCGCCGGAGTCCGCCATGCGGGCCTTGGCGATGGTGGTGACATGCGCGGCGAGCGCGGGCATGCGGGTGATCAATGCGTGGAAATCCTGGGCGTCGAGCACCAGCAGCCGCGTCTTGCGCGTGGCCTTGACGGTGCCGGAGCGCTTGGTCCGGTGCAGCAGCGCGATCTCGCCGAAGAAGGTGCCGTCGGCGAGCCGCACGCATTGCGTCGGCAGCTCGATCTCGACCTCGCCCGCGGTGATGAAATACATCGACGAGGCGACGTCGCCGCGGCGAACAAGAATTTCGCCCGCCTCGACGGTGCGTGCGCGCAACAGACGCATGATGTCGGCGATCTCCGACGCCGAAAGATGCGAAAACAGCGGCACCCGCGCCAGCATGCCCCAGGTGACGACGAAGTCGCGCCGCTTCACCTCGTCGGCGAACGCATTGGAGATGATGGCGACCGGCAGCGCGATCATCGCAAGGCCGCCGACGATGGTGAACACCGAGATCGCCTTGCCGAGCGCCGTCACCGGCACCACGTCGCCATAGCCGACGGTGCCCAGCGTCACGATCGCCCACCACATCGCATCGGGAATGGTGCCGAACTTCTCGGGCTGCACGTCGCGCTCGACGGCGTAGAGCAGCGAGGCGAACAAGAGCACGGCGCCGGCGAGGATCACAAGGCAGCCGACCAAAGTGCGACGCTCGGCCTGGATCGCCGCGAGCAGCGAGCGCATCGCCGGCGAATAGCGCACCAGCTTGAAGAACGGCAGCACCGCGAGCATCGCCAGCATGGCATGATCGCCGAACAACAGCACCAGCGCGGCCGGCAGGAAGGCCAGGAGATCGATGACCCCGAGCGCCGAGAAGGCGTAGTCGAGCCGGTCGCGCAGCGCCGAGACGTGGCGCGGCGTGTGGCCGGCGACGCTCCAGAGCCGGGCAAAATATTCGAAGCCGAACACCAGCACGGCCATGACCTTCACCGCGGTGAAGGTCGGCCCGAAGCGGGCATCGAGATGCGGCACCGAGGCGAGGATCGTCGCCAGTACGTCGGCGAAGATCACGATGACGATCATGCGCACGAAGCGCGAGCCGACCGAGAGCGGCAGATGATCGTGCTCGAGCAGCTCGTAGAGCCGGTCCCGCAGATCGGGGTCGCGAACGCTCTCGCCGGGCCCGAGCGGCGGCACGATCAGCCTGCCTTGCTGATCGCGCTCTCGATCGCGGCCAGCGCGGCTTCCGCTTTGCTGCCATCCGGGCCGCCGGCCTGGGCCATGTCGGGACGGCCGCCGCCGCCCTTGCCGCCCAGCGCCTCGGAGGCCGCGCGCACCAGCTCGACCGCGTTGAAGCGCGACGTGAGGTCGGCAGTCACGCCGACCACGACGCCGGCCTTGCCGTCCTCGCTGCGGCCGACGATGGCGACGATCCCGGAACCGATCTGCTTCTTGGCCTCGTCGACCAGCGACTTGAGATCCTTCACCTCGACGCCCTGGACCGCGCGGGCCATCAGCTTGACGCCGTTGACCTCGCGCACGCCGGAGTCGGCGCCGCCGGCCGCAGCGCCGCCACCCATCGCGAGCTTCTTGCGCGCATCCGACAGCTCGCGCTCGAGCTTCTTGCGCTCCTCCATCAGCGCGGTGATGCGCGCCGGCACCTCGTCGACCGCGGTGCGCAGCTCGGCCGCGGCAGCCTTGGCGAGCGAGAGATTGTGGTTGGCATGGGCGCGGGCGCCACGCGCCGTCAGCGCCTCGATACGGCGGACGCCGGAGGCGACCGCGCTCTCGGAGGTGACCGCGATCAGGCCGATGTCGCCGGTGCGCTTCACATGGGTGCCGCCGCACAGCTCGACCGACCAGCCCATCGCGTTAGCGCCGTGGTCGCGGGCGACGTTGCCCATCGAGACGACGCGGACCTCGTCGCCATATTTCTCGCCGAACAGCGCCCGGGCGCCGGCCTCGCGGGCATCGTCGAGCCCCATCAGCCGGGTCGTGACCTCGGCGTTCTCCAGCACGACGTCGTTGGCGATGTCCTCGACGCGGGCGAGTTCCTCCGGAGAGATCGGCTTCGGATGGACGAAGTCGAAGCGCAGGCGGTCGGGCGAGACCAGCGAGCCGCGCTGGGCGATGTGGTCGCCGAGCACCTGGCGCAGCGCCTCGTGCAGGATGTGGGTCGCCGAGTGATTGGCGCGGATCGCCGAGCGCCTGGAATGATCGACGTCGAGCTGCAGCGCGGTGCCGAGCTTGAGCGTGCCCTGCTCCACCGTGCCGATATGCACGAACAGGTCGCCGGCCTTCTTCTGGGTGTCGGTGATGCGGACGCGGACGCCGTCGCCGGTCATCACGCCGGTGTCGCCGACCTGGCCGCCGGACTCGCCGTAGAACGGCGTCTGGTTGAGCACGATGACGCCGCTCTCGCCGGCCTTGAGGCTGTCGACTTCGGCGCCGTCCTTGACCAGCGCGGTGACCGCTCCCTCCGCCGTCTCGGTGTCGTAGCCGAGGAACTCGGTGGCGCCGAGCTTCTCGCGCAGCGGGAACCAGACCGTCTCGGTGGCCGCCTCGCCCGAACCCGCCCAGGCGGCGCGCGCCTTCGCCTTCTGACGCTCCATGGCGTCGGTGAAGGACGCCTGGTCGACGCTGATGCCGCGCGACTTCAGCGCGTCCTGCGTGAGATCGAGCGGGAAGCCGTAGGTGTCATACAGCGTGAAGGCGACGTCGCCGTCGAACATGTCGCCCTTCGTGAGCGTCGACGACTTCTCGTCGAGAATGGCAAGTCCGCGCTCCAGCGTCTTGCGGAAGCGCGTCTCTTCGAGCCGCAGCGTCTCCTTGATCAGCGACTCGGCGCGGATCAGCTCGGGATAGGCCTGACCCATCTCGCGGGAGAGCGTGCCGACCAGCTTGTGCATCAAGGGCTCTCGGGCGCCGAGCAGCTGGGCGTGGCGCATCGCGCGGCGCATGATCCGGCGCAGCACATAGCCGCGGCCTTCGTTGGACGGCAGCACGCCGTCCGAGATCAGGAACGACGAGGCGCGGAGGTGGTCGGCGATGACGCGCAAGCTCGCCTTCTGCGGGCCGTGCGGATCGGCATTGGTGAGGTCGGCGATGGCGCGGATCAGCGCGACGAACAGGTCGATGTCGTAATTGTCGTGCTTGCCCTGCAGCACCGCGGCGACGCGCTCGAGGCCCGCGCCGGTATCGATCGACGGCTTCGGCAGGGGATTGCGCACCCCGCCCTCGAGCTGCTCATACTGCATGAACACGAGGTTCCAGATCTCGATGAAGCGGTCGCCGTCCTGCTCGGGCGATCCCGGAGGGCCGCCCCAGATCTTGTCGCCATGGTCGTAGAAGATCTCCGAGCACGGACCGCACGGGCCGGTGTCGCCCATCTGCCAGAAATTGTCCGAGCCGGCGATGCGGATGATGCGCGACTCAGGCAGGCCCGCGATCTTCTTCCAGAGCCCGAACGCCTCGTCGTCGTCGATATAGACGGTCGCGGTCAGCTTGTCCTTCGGGAGGCCGAACTCCTTGGTGACGAGCTTCCAGGCGAGCTCGATGGCATTCTCCTTGAAGTAATCTCCGAACGAGAAGTTGCCGAGCATCTCGAAGAAGGTGTGGTGCCGGGCGGTATAGCCGACATTGTCGAGATCGTTGTGCTTGCCGCCGGCACGCACGCATTTCTGCGACGTCGTGGCGCGGTTGTAGGGCCGCTTCTCCACGCCGGTGAAGACGTTCTTGAACTGGACCATGCCGGCGTTCGTGAACATCAGGGTCGGATCGTTGCGCGGCACGAGCGGCGAGGACGGCACGATCTCGTGGCCGTTCGCAGCGAAGAAATTGAGGAAGGTCGACCTGATCTCGTTGACGCCGCTCATAGCAATCCAATCGAAGAAGTCCGGGAATTCGGCGGCAATGCTTTTAGACAAGGGACTATCGCGTGTCCAGAAACTGTGCAGAAACATCATGGGGTTGCTGCACGGCTCCTAAAGCTGGTTGAAAGCCATGGTGACGCGTTGACAGCTCCCGTTCCCTGGTGTTTGGTCGGCGGCACTGACGACAGTCGCGTCGGGAGAGATCGGCTCTTTGAAGTTCTGGTTGAACATCAAGGGCCGGCGCCGAAGGAGCAACCGCCCCGGAAACTCTCAGGCAAAAGGACCCTCGCGACTTCAACTGCATCTGGAAAGAGACGCTGGCCGGGCTTGATCCCGGGAGGCGTCCGCCGACGGGATAATACTCTCAGGCACAGCGACAGATGGGGCTTCGGTAGCGTTTTTCGGGACTGGTCCCGAGGAACCGCGCGAGGACCCCTGATGGCTGAACCGGCTGCCCCCCTCTCTTTGAAGCGAACACCTGTCCATGCGCTGCATGTCAGCCTCGACGGCAAAATGGTGCCGTTTGCGGGCTATGAGATGCCCGTGCAATACGCGCCCGGCGTGCTCAAGGAGCACCTCCATACCCGCAGCCACGCCGGGCTATTCGACGTCTCCCACATGGGCCAGGTCGCGCTGGTGCCGAAATCCGGCAACGTCGCCGACGCCGCGGCCGCGCTGGAGCGGCTTGTGCCGCAGGACATCATTGGCATTCCTGCCGGCCGCCAGCGCTATGCGCAGTTCACCAATGCCGACGGCGGCATTCTCGACGACCTGATGGTGGCCAATTTCGGCGAGCACCTGGTGCTGGTCGTCAACGCTGCCTGCAAGGAGGCCGATATCGCGCTGCTGCGCGACGGAGTGTCCGACGTCTGCGAGGTGCAGCCGCTGACAGACCGCGCGCTGCTGGCGCTGCAGGGGCCGAAGGCGGCGTCCGTGCTGGCGAAATTCTGTGCAGAGGCCGAGGCGATGCGGTTCATGGACGCCGGCCCGCGCACGGTCGACGGTCTCGCCTGCTACGTCTCACGCTCCGGCTACACCGGCGAGGACGGCTACGAGATCTCGGTGCCGGCCGACCAGGTCGAGCAGCTGGCCGAGGCGCTGCTGTCCGACAAGGATGTGCTGCCGATCGGGCTGGGTGCCCGCGACAGCCTGCGGCTCGAGGCCGGGCTCTGCCTGTACGGCCATGACATCGACACGACCACCACGCCGGTCGAGGCCGCGCTGGAATGGTCGGTGCAGAAGGTTCGCCGCAATGGCGGCGCGCGCGCCGGCGGTTTTCCGGGGGCAGCCAAGATCCTGGCGCAGTTCGAGGGTGGTGCGGCCCGCCGCCGCGTCGGCCTGAGGCCGGAGGGCCGCGCGCCGGTGCGCGAGGGCGCGACGCTGTTCGCGACCGCCGATTCGACCGAGCCGGTCGGCAAGGTGACCTCCGGCGGCTTCGGGCCGACGCTTAATGCGCCGGTCGCAATGGGCTACGTGCCGACCGCCCTCGCGGCTTTGGACACCCAATTGTTCGCCGACGTGCGCGGGCAGCGGCTGCCGCTGCGCGTCGCCGCCACGCCTTTCGTCCCCAACACCTACAAACGTTGACCCCTGCAAGCGCTGAAGGACGTCCATGACCACGCTTTACACGTCAGACCATGAATGGCTCAGCATCGATGGCGACGTCGCCACCATCGGGATCACCGATTATGCCCAGGCCCAGCTCGGCGACGTCGTGTTCGTCGAACTGCCGCAGGTCGGCCGCGCGCTGAAGAAGACCGAAGCCGCCGCGGTGGTCGAATCGGTCAAGGCCGCCTCCGACGTCTACGCGCCAATCACCGGCGAGGTGGTCGAGGTCAACCAGGCGATCGTCGACGAACCCGCGTTGGTCAACACCGACGCCAATGGCAAGGCCTGGTTCTTCAAGCTGAAGATCGCCGACAAGGCCGAGCTCGGCGGCCTGATGGATGAGGCTGCCTACAAGGCGCACACGGCGTGATGAGTTCGCGGGTCACCACACCCGCCGTCATGCCCCGCGCAGGCGGGGCATCCAGTACTCACCAGCGTCAGCGGTCGACCACAGGCGCCTCGGCGTACCGGATCGTCCGCTGGAGCCTGTCCTCGGGCTCGCCGCAGGCGAGAACCGGGGACGGACGATGACACCAACTTTGGATCTTCCAGCGAGGCCCTCATGACCACGCCGCTCAAGCCGCTCGATGATGCCGCCACCAGCTTCGCCCGCCGCCATATCGGTCCCTCGCCCCGTGACGTCGCGGCGCTGCTGGAGACCGTCGGCGCGAAGAGCGTCGCGGAGCTGATGGCGCAGACTCTGCCTTCCAGCATTCGTCAGACCGCTCCGCTCACGCTCGAACCGGCGCTGAGCGAGGTCGAGGCGATCGGCCACATGCGCGCGCTGGCGGCGCAGAACGAGGTCTTCACCTCGTTGATCGGCCAGGGCTATTCCGGCACGCTCATGCCAGCGGTGATCCAGCGCAACATCCTCGAGAACCCGGCCTGGTACACTGCCTACACGCCCTATCAGCCCGAGATCAGCCAGGGCCGGCTGGAGGCGCTGTTCAACTTCCAGACCATGATCTGCGACCTCACCGGGCTCGACGTCGCCAACGCCTCGCTGCTCGACGAGGGCACTGCGGCTGCGGAGGCGATGGCGCTGGCCGAGCGATCGGCGCGGGCGAAGACCAAGGCGTTCTTCGTCGACCACAACGTTCACCCGCAGACCTTGGCCGTGCTGCGCACCCGCGCCGAGCCGCTGGGCTGGCAGCTGATCGTCGGTGATCCCGCCAAGGATCTGGACAGCGCCGAGGTGTTCGGCGGGCTGCTGCAATATCCCGACACGACCGGCGCGTTGCGCGATCCGCGCGCCGCCATTGCACGGCTGCACGACAAGGGCGCGCTGGCAATCCTGGCCGCCGACCTGCTGGCGCTGACCTTGATCGCCTCGCCGGGCGAACTCGGCGCCGACATCGCGATCGGCTCGGCGCAGCGCTTCGGCGTGCCGATGGGCTATGGCGGACCCCACGCCGCCTACATGGCGGTGCGCGACGCACTGAAGCGCTCGCTGCCCGGCCGCATCGTCGGCCTGTCCGTCGATTCGCGCGGGGCGCCCGCTTACCGCCTGGCGCTGCAGACCCGCGAGCAGCACATCCGGCGCGAGAAGGCGACCTCGAACATCTGCACCGCGCAGGTGCTGCTGGCGGTGATCGCGGCAATGTACGCGGTCTATCACGGACCCGAGGGGCTGAAGGCGATCGCCCGCACGGTGCATCGCCGGACCGCGGTGCTGGCAGCCGGGCTGCGCAAGCTGGGCTTGGCGCCGGCCAGCGAGAGCTTCTTCGATACAGTCACCGTCGAAGCCGGCGCCAAGGCCGATTCGATCATCGCGCGTGCGGAAGGCGAGCGCATCAATCTCGGCCGCCACGGCAACAAGTTGCGCATCGCGCTCGACGAGACCACGACATCCGATGTCGTCGAAGCCGTCTGGCGCGCGTTCGGTGGCGAGCTGTCCTACGCAGACATCGAAGCTGGGGCGCGCGACGCTGTCCCGGCCGAGTTGAAGCGGCAGCGGCCGTACCTCACCCACCCCGTGTTCCACGCGCACCGCTCCGAGACGGAGATGCTGCGCTATTTGCGCAAGCTCGCCGACCGCGATCTCGCGCTCGACCGCGCGATGATTCCGCTCGGCTCCTGCACGATGAAGCTGAATGCGACCACCGAAATGATTCCGCTGACCTGGCCGGAATTCTCCAGCCTGCATCCGTTCGTGCCGCGCGCGCAGGCGGCCGGCTATCACACGATGTTCGCCGATCTCGAGGACTGGCTGTGCCGGATCTCCGGCTACGACGCGGTGTCGCTGCAGCCGAACTCGGGCGCACAGGGCGAGTATGCCGGCTTGCTGGCGATCCGCGGCTATCATGCCGCGCGCGGCGAGAGCCACCGCAGGATCTGCCTGATCCCCTCCTCCGCGCATGGCACCAACCCAGCGTCGGCGCACATGGTCGGCATGGAGGTCGTCGTGGTCGGCTGCGACACGGGCGGCAATGTCGACCTCGCCGATCTCAAGGCCAAGGCGGAGGCCCACAGCAAGACGCTCGCGGCCATCATGATCACCTATCCCTCGACCCACGGCGTGTTCGAGGAGCACATCCGGGACATCTGCGACATCGTCCATGCCCGTGGCGGCCAGGTCTATCTCGACGGCGCCAACCTGAATGCCCAGGTCGGCCTCTCCAGGCCCGGCGACTACGGCGCCGACGTCAGCCATTTCAACCTGCACAAGACGTTCTGCATCCCGCATGGCGGCGGCGGTCCGGGCATGGGCCCGATCGGCGTCAAGGCGCACCTCGCCCCGTTCCTGCCGGGACACCCCAGCACGGACGGCGCGAGCGCGCATCCGGTCGGGCCGGTCTCGGCCGCGCCTTACGGCTCGGCCTCGATCCTGACGATCTCCTACATCTACATGCTCTTGATGGGCGGCGACGGCCTGACGCGCGCGACAGAGATTGCGATCCTCAACGCCAACTACGTTGCGGCGCGGCTCGATCAGCATTTCCCGGTGCTCTACCGCAACGAGCGCGGCCGCGTCGCGCATGAATGCATCATCGATCCCAGGCCGCTGAAGCAGAGCAGCGGCGTCACCGTCGACGACATCGCCAAGCGGCTGATCGACTACGGCTTCCACGCGCCGACGATGAGCTTTCCGGTCGCCGGCACCTTGATGATTGAGCCGACCGAATCGGAATCGAAAGCCGAGCTCGATCGTTTCTGCGACGCCATGATCGCGATCCGCAAGGAGATCGCCGAGGTCGAACAGGGCCGCTTCAAGATCGAGGCCTCGCCGCTCCGCCACGCGCCGCACACGGTGCACGACATTGCGGACGACGACTGGAACAGGGCCTATCGCCGCAGCGAGGGCTGCTTCCCCGCGGGGACCTCGCGCACCGACAAATACTGGTGCCCGGTGGGCCGCGTCGACAACGTCTACGGCGACCGCAACCTGGTATGCTCGTGCCCGCCGGTCGGCGACTACGCGCAGGCGGCGGAGTAAGATCAGCATGTTGATCTGACGAACCCCGAGCAACCGGACGCGCCGCGTTCGGTTGCTCGGGCCTCAAAGATCCGGCCGAGCTTTCACACGATCCAAACGACAACGGGCGCCAAGGTCAAATGACCGGCGCCCGTTGCATTTCATCTCATTCGCTCGGCCCTACTCCTCCGCCGGCTCCTCGCCGTCGGCGTCGCGCTCGGCACTGCCGGCCAGGATCTGCTCGGCGATCAGGCCGGAGTTCTGGCGGATCGCGGCCTCGATCTTGGCGGTCATGTCAGGGTTGGCCTTGAGGAACGTCTTCGAGTTCTCGCGGCCCTGACCAAGGCGCTGGCTGTCATACGAGAACCAGGCGCCGGACTTCTCGACGATGCCGGCCTTGACGCCGAGATCGAGGATCTCGCCCATCTTGGACACGCCCTCGCCGTACATGATGTCGAATTCGACCTGCTTGAACGGCGGCGCCAGCTTGTTCTTCACCACCTTCACGCGGGTGGAGTTGCCGATCACCTCGTCACGCTCCTTGATCGCACCGATGCGGCGGATGTCGAGGCGCACCGAGGCGTAGAACTTCAGCGCGTTGCCGCCCGTTGTGGTCTCCGGCGAGCCGTACATCACACCGATCTTCATGCGGATCTGGTTGATGAAGATGACCATCGTGTTGGACTTGTTGATCGAGGCCGTCAGCTTGCGCAGCGCCTGGCTCATCAGGCGGGCCTGCAGACCGGGCAGCGACTCGCCCATCTCGCCTTCGAGCTCGGCCTTCGGCACCAGGGCCGCCACGGAATCGACCACCAGAACGTCGACAGCCCCTGAGCGCACCAGGGTATCGCAGATTTCCAGCGCCTGCTCACCCGTATCCGGCTGCGAGATCAGGAGCTCGTCGATGTTGACGCCCAGCTTGCGCGCATAGACCGGGTCGAGCGCATGCTCGGCATCGATGAAGGCGCAGATGCCGCCCTTCTTCTGCGCTTCCGCCACCGTGTGCAGGGCCAGCGTGGTCTTGCCCGAGGATTCCGGCCCGTAGATCTCGACGATGCGTCCCTTGGGCAGGCCGCCGATGCCGAGCGCGATATCGAGCCCGAGCGAGCCGGACGACACCGTCTCGACATCCATCGAGCGGTCGTTCTTGCCCAGCTTCATCACCGAGCCCTTGCCGAACTGACGTTCGATCTGGGACAGCGCCGCGGAGAGCGCCTTACTCTTATCCATGGAGGAACCTTCGACGATACGCAGGGCAGTGGCGGACATTGGCGCTCCTTATGGCGGGGATTCGCGGGATCGACAAACGGTTAACGAGGTGGCCAGCAATCTTGAGGTGAATGTACCCCATCTGTTCTTTGTTCGCAATATGTTCTTCTCGCCATCTGAAGCTTTTCAGATCGGACCGTTCGGCGGGCAACCGTGCGTGAGCCGAAACGGCCGCTGAAGCCAGCGCGCCCGCCCCGACCTGCCGTCGGGCTCGATGCGCCATTGCGGAGGTGCCGAAGAGACAGGATGCTAAGCACCAGAGTGGATGCCGCCATCCCCGCATCGCCGTGGTCGGACCGGACAAACCAAACCACAACCAGAAGATGCACCCCTCAAGCAGCCTTGCAGGATCTTTCGATCTGCGTTCTGTTCGATCCCGACGAATTGCGGCCAACTCTGCGAACCCATGCCAGATTCAGATATCGAACAAACAGTGACGCTCTGGCGCCCGGTCGGTCCGAAGGAACTCGCCTTGATCGAGGCGTCCGGCATGCGCGCATTTCCGCCTCGGTTGCCCGAGCAGCCGATCTTCTACCCTGTGCTCAGCGAAGACTATGCGGTGAAGATCGCGCGCGACTGGAACGTGCCGGCAAGCGGCCACGGCTATGTGGTGCGCTTCGCGATCGCGCGCAGCTTCATCTCTCGTTACCAAATCCAGGAGGCCGGCGGCCGTGATCATCTCGAATATTGGATACCGGGCGAACAGCTCGCCGAACTCAATGCTGCCATCGTCGGACTAATCGAGCTTGTCAGAACGTTTCCCTGACATGGCGTGCGTTGATCGGACGCTCCCGTGGTTCTCCTGAGTAGAACGAAGTTCCTAAGTATCTTCTGCTTTTGTTCGGCTCATTTCGTATGCACGCGTAAGCGTCGTGCACGACTGGCCTGTGGTCCCAGCGGTCCCGAGGGCGCAGCAACAGCCTGCTATCGCAGATCGTTGGATACGGCCCTAAGCACCCACCTCCAGCAAACGTAAAAATCAGCAGTTCAATTGCGCCGACATGATGGTCGGCAGATCAAGCGCTGTTCCCGTGCTGTGAGCAGCTCCGCTGATCAGACCTGCTTCGCGTGAGGTCGCGATAGCATGCCGCAGCGTTTGCGCCTACGTGAGACAGATCACTCGCCGTCGATTTCGGCTCAGGCGTTTCGGATAAGAGCCATTGTCATAAACTTTTGGTTGCGGTATAAGAATTCGGTTGTCGAACGCGAAACAAATTTTTGATCAGCCCCGAGTTTGTTTGTTCGTTGCGACGATGGCAGGCTCATATCAGCAAGCATGTGTAGCCGCCCCTGTCATGTGTAGGCGCTCGGCCCTGAAACCATCCGCGCCGAAAGAAAGCCCCGGACACTGTCCGGGGCTTTCGACGTTTGCGGTGTCCGCGATTAGTGGCCAACAGTGTCATCTCGTCGAACGATCTCGGCGGAACTGATTGGCCTCATGAACCAAGAGAGGACGAAGCGCGCGACGATGTGACTTGCCCCCTTCTGTCACGCTGGCCTCAGGCACCGTCAACTGCGCTTGCAGCGAAGCCCGGCCGACGGAAATCGGCTGTCCCGTGTGCGACACCTCAGGCACCGGCCATTGCGGCGGCCCCCGGTGATGCAACCTTGATTTGTCGCAAGGCGCGCACGCCAGTCTTGCACTACGCTTTTGTTTGTCACTGCCGAACTGCCCCGAGGGGGGAAGCTACGACGTTGATGCGGAGCCTCGGATCGCGGCGGTCCGGGGCTCACTTGCTCGACGAACATTGCAATCACCGCGTGTTCGGGCGCTGAGCGGACTATCAATAGTCGACCGTATTTTACCGGAATTGATCCCATCGGGTTTTCCGCCTCCATTTACGTTGCGTAAATCAAACCCAGCGGCCTGGGGCGGTCAGGGCTCACCGGTTTTGGCAATGCCGCTCTATTTCTTTCGTATCCGTAATGGCCACTTTTCAGGCGCGTCCGAGTATGGGACCGAGTGCGCCGATCGCAACGCAGCCTGGAAAGAGATGACGACGGTCTGCGCCGACATGGCCAGCAGCATCTCGCGGAAGCTCGCTGAAAATTCAGAATGGCAGATGGAGCTGCTCGACGAAACGAGACAGCCCGTGTTCCGCATCCGCATCGTCGCGGAGTCGCTGGATCAGGCCTGACGGGCCGCCGACCGCTCATCCAGAGTAGAATACAGAACGGCGATTCAATCGTTGACTGAAACCTTGACGCGGCTGATCGACTTTTCGGCACACGACATTGATCGAGATCAAAATGTCTGTTTCCATCATGGCAGACATTGGAACTATATGGGTAACTTGATCTTCAAATGTCCGCGGACCGGGATGAACGTTCAGCATTGGCTCGAAGAGCCGAGGGCGGGCGATCCCACATGTGCTTATGAAACCGTGGTCTGCAAGGCCTGTACCCGGCTTCACTTCATCAATCGGGACACCCGCAAGCTGCTCGGCGAGAAGGAATGAGCCGCTCGTACCGGATCAGTCTGCGCTCGGCAGCCGCCGCATCGTGAACTCGATGGCCCCGTCGGGCAGCTCGCGCCAGCTTTCGACGGCGCTCATATAGCCCGCCTTCGGATATCGGCTCAGATAGTCACGGGCTTTGGCGCGCGCTTCCTCGCGCGGCAGGGTGAACGTGTCGCGCACATACCCGTCGCCCCTTTGGCGCCGGGCCGCCATTCGGCTGGCAATGTCCCGCGGGCGCAACCCCATCGATGAGCTCCAACACGCTGCAACCCCGTCAATATAGACCAAGCTGCAGCGAATCCGAGTCTGAACGCTCGCGGGGCGCGCCGCCCCGAGCTTCACATCAATGGCAATGCATCAGTTCGTGCTGGCGCCGGTCTTCGGCTTCTTGGCCGCAGTGGTCTTCACGGGAGGCGTCGCCTTCGGCTGTTCGACGGTGCGCACATTGCCCCACGGATCGGAGTTCGCCTTGGCGTCGGGGATCTTGCGCATCGTGTCCTTGTAGGCCTTGTCTCGGGCCGCCTCAGCCTCCTTCTCCTCGGGGGTCTTGGAGGGGCCGTCAGCAAGGAGATTGATATTGGGCGTCTGCGCCAGTGCTGGAACGGCGCTGCCGGTCAGCAACGCAACCGACATCATCACGATCAGCTTCTTCATTGGTCACTCCCCGGTCTTCCGCCGCCTTATAGCACCGCTGGCCCGCGCGCCAAGCCCGTGCGAAGACTCAGGAACGGGCAGGCCTCAGGCGGGCTGGGCCTGGCCCGTCTCGTCAACGCGCGGACTGCAGAACAGCGCCACGGGGTCGCATTCCACCTGTCCCGTTGCGGGCATCCATCATAGGATTCCAACTCCGGCCATTTCAAGCCGCCCCGTCCGCGACAAACCATGCATTGACTCCACCTGCCGGAGCAAGCCGCGGAGGTGATCATGGGAGGATCTCCGTTCGTGCCGAATGACCCAGCCGACTTCACCATCACGCAAGCGCGCAACATTCTGAATGAGGTGTTTGCCCCCTGGATCCAGGACCTCGAACTGGCTGTCGAGGACATCAGCCCGTCGGCACAGGGGGAGCCCGGCTCAGTCCTGCGAATGCCGTTCTCGTCTCGTCTCTGCCGGGACAATGGCGTCGTCTGTGGTCAGGCGCTCATGGCGTTCGCCGACACCGCCATGGTGATAGCAATGGTGACTGCGAGCGGCGGCTACAGGCCGATGACCACCGTCGATCAGACCACACATTTCATGCGCGCCGTCGCCTCCTCCGACGTTCTCGCCGACGCGCGCGTGATCCGGATGGGGCGGACCATGAGCTTCGGCCGCGTCACACTGACGAGCGCGAACGACGGCAAACCGGTCGCCATGGTCTCGAGCGCCTTCGCGATGCTCTGACCGGATGGGCCGGAGACTTAATGAAAGGTGAAGACGACGGCGCGGCCTTTGCGCACGGCATTTATCTCAATGAAACGCGAGCCTGTTTTATTTTATGCGCTTTTGAGGCGAAGGTGACGGCAAATCGGCATCGGGTCGCGAGCGATGAGCGAGACAGCAAACAAACGGATTGCACCCCGGCATCGGGTGCTCAAGCAAGGCAGGCTGGCATTCGACGGCGGCGGGGCTGTCGATTGCACGGTCCGTAACATCTCGGACACCGGCGCCCGCGTCGAGGTGGTGAGCCCTGTCGGCCTGCCGGAAGCCTTCACGCTGGTGATCCCGGCCGACAAGTTCACGCGGCGCTGCCACGCGGTGTGGAGCCAGGACAAACGGATCGGCGTCGCCTTCGATTGAAAGAATGCAGGCCGGCTACGCCCGACGTTTGCGCCGCCGCCACACTGCGAGCCCCAGCAGCCCGACCAAAAATACCGCAGCCAGGAACGCGCCGCCGTCGAAGCGGCCGCCGGGCCGGTCGATCGTCCGTGACCACCACGACGGCGCCTCCCCGTCCCGCGCCAGCCGAAACGCCACGACGCTGTCGCCCAGCGTCGTGCCAGCCTCGGAATGCCCGCCCGCCGCGATCACCAGATATTGCTGTCCGTCCCATTCGTAGGTCATCGGGTTGGCGACGCCGGGAACCGGCAGCCGCCCCTGCCACAACTCTTGGCCCGAACCGGCATCATAGGCGCGCAGATAGGCGTCCATCGCCCCGGTAAAGACGAGCCCGCCAGCTGTGACGAGGACGCCGTTGACGAGCGGCGTGCCCCATTTGAACGCGAGCCCGAGCGGCGCGCGGTCCTCGGTGGTGCCGACGGTCGACCGCCATACGATCTTGCCGGCCCTGAGGTCGACGGCAACCATTTCACCCCAGGGCGGCCGATTGCACAGCAGGCCGAGCCGGGACATCGCCACGGTCCGCGTCACTGCGAACGGAGCGCCGCGCTGCGGTCCGAAGTCGACGCCGCGCGGCGGCGTCATCCGGTCGGCCTGATCGCGCGGGATCAGCCTGACGATGTGAACGGCCCGGCTGACATTGGCGTAGAGGATCTGACGGACGGGATCGAACGCAGCCCCACCCCAGTTCACGCCGCCGCCGGTCATTGGATACAGCAGTGTGCCCTGGGTCGTCGGCGGCGTGTACAGCCCGTCATTGCGCAAGCCCGCCAGTTGTTCGTCACAGGACGAGTCGATGAAGCCCGGCACGGGCCTGAAGATGTCATCCGGGGTGAAGCGTTGCTCCAGCAGGGCCGGCACGTGGGTCGGGAATGGCTGCGTCGGCGACAGGCGTTCGCCCTCGACTGCACCTTGCGGTACGGCGCGCTCCTCGACCGGCCAGACCGGCAGGCCAGTATCTCGGTCGAGCACGAACACGAAGCCCTGCTTGGTCGGCTGGATCACCACATCACGGCTGCCCTGCCCGTTGTCGAGCCGGGCCAGAGTCGGCTGTGCCGGCAGGTCGTAGTCCCAGACATCGTGGTGCGTGGTCTGGAAGGACCAGGCGATCGTGCCGTTCTCGACGCGCAGCGCGACCACGGAATCGGCGTGGCGGTTGTCGCCGGGGCGCAGGCCGCCGAAGAAGTCGGGACTGGGAGAGGACGTCGGCAGGAACACCAGCCCGCGCGCTTCGTCGACCGACATCGGCGCCCATACGTTGGCATGGCCCGCGGTGATGCCGTCATGGACCAGCGGATCGAAATTCCATCTGAGTTCGCCACTGCGCGCATCGAAGCCGCGCACGATGCCGGCGGGCGCGTCCACGCGCGCATTGTCGCCGATCGACGAACCCACGACCACGACGTCCCGGCCGACGACGGGGGCGGAGGTGATCTGAAATTCGCCCGCCCACAGCAAGTCCTTGGCAATGTCGATCCGCACCTCGCCGTCGCGGCCAAAGCCGGCGCAGGGTCGTCCGGTGCGGGCGTCGAGCGCGATCAGGCGGGCGTCGACCGTTCCCATGAACAGACGGCTGCGGCAGGCGGCATCGACGGCGGCGCTCTGGTCGACCCAGTAAGCGACGCCGCGGCACGCGTAACGATTGGCGGGCCGAAGACCATCGCCGACCTTGGGATCGAAGCGCCATTTTTCCGCGCCCGTGCCGGGATCGAGCGCGATCACCGCGTTGAACGGCGTGCAGAATACGAGACTGTCCTCGACCAGCAGCGGTGTCGCCTCGAACTTGGTACGACGCGCGGCGGCCGGTGATCGGCTCGCCATGTCACCGGTGTGATACGCCCAGGCCTGCACGAGCTTGTCGACATTCCCCGGCGTGATCTGGGCCAACGGAGAGAACCGCGTTCCGCCGGCATCTCCTCCCCAGTGCTGCCAGGCCCAAGCGGGCGAAAGCACCACCTGTGTCCAGATCACGGCGAGCGCGGCCAAACCTCGACAGAACGACATCGACGACCTTTCCATCAAACCGCGCCGCAGATGACGCGCCAGTTGAGGAAAACGCCAGTGAGCGCGCGGTCCAAGCCCGGTGGGACGGACGGCGGAGCCGCGGGACGAGTGGATCGTGCCAGCGCGGATCGCTGGTTCGAACGGCGATTCAGCTCGCCCCAAACGCAGGCGGCCGCCTCTTCAGACGGCCGCGCGCGATATCGATGTGATGCAGGTTCAGTATCCGTAGCCCCGCCGCGTCGGATAGTTCGAAGGTCCGCGCCCGTAGCCGCCCCCGCCGATCCCGATGCCGATGCTGACCGGGGGAACGACCCGCACCGGAGGCGGATAATATTCACGCGGCGGAGGCGGCGGCGGCGCATAGACCACCACGTCGTCGCCGGGGTCGCGGCGCGTCGGGCGGCTGGCGCGCTTCGGCGGATCGTCGTCGCGCTTTCTGGCCGGCTTTTCCTCCACCCGCTTGGGCGTCTCGGACTTGCGCGCCGGCGGCGTCTGGGTGCACGGACAGGTCGGACCGACCGCGACATTGGTCGGTGCGACAGCCGGAATGGCCGGCGCCACCGCCGGGATGGCTGCATTGGCCGCGGCGACCACAGGCGTGATGACGGGACGGTTGCGCAGCCGCTCGATCAACTTGCGCGCGGTCGGCGTGAGGTCACTGTCGGGATAGCGATCGAGAAAGCTCTGGTATGACGCCACCGTGTTGATCAGCACGGCATCGTTCCAGGCCGCCATCCGGTTATGCAGATCCAGCCATTGCCGCGCCTGCGGGCCGTAAGGCGCCGCCGTGTACAGCGTGACGAAGGCCTCATAGGCCTCGACGCTGCCGTCGCCGACGATGAGCTCGTTGGCAACCTCGATCGGCTTGCCTTGCAGGCTGCGCTTCCATTCGTCGACGCTGCGCTTCGCGACCTCAGGCCGCGGCCCGGCATTGGCGGAACTGGCATCGGTCGCGCCAACGAAACGGAAATCCTCGATCAAAGACGACGAGTCCCAGGGCGTCTGGCGTCCCTCGGTGGCCTTGTTCACGGCGACACGAACGCGCTTGAAGGCCTCCTCGATCGGCAGCCCAGGCTCGCGCGCCGCTTGCAGCAGCGCCGTGGTGTAAGGGCTGTTGGCCCCAGTACCGTCCTCGGCTTCGGCGCCGGGCGATGTCGAGTAGGACAGGAACGTGCCGGGCGCGCCGCTCTTGGTGTCGAGCAGCGCCAGACCGCGGCCGGCGCTCTGGCTGATCGCGGGGAACGGATTGTTGCGGCAGGCATCGAGCAGCAGGATGCGCATCCGGCTCGGCACCGAGTTGAGCGTATTCAGAAGATCGTTGAGACGCACCGCCTGCAGCGGAATGTCAGCCTCGCGGCGAGGATCGACGTCGACGGGGACGAGATAGTTCTCGCCATCGATTTGCAGACCGTGGCCGGCATAGAACACCAGCGCCACCGAATCCGGACCCTTGCTCGCGATCTTGGCGGCGAAGTCGCCGACCTCGCGGTTCAAATCCTTCTGCGACAGGTCGGCCGCCGTGGTCACGTCGAAGCCGGCCTCTCCCAGCATCTTCGCCATCGCGCTGGCGTCGTTGGCAGGGTTGGGGAGCGGCGTGACCGATCGATATGCCGACTGCCCGATTACCAGCGCCAGCCGGCTGCTTTCGGCCATGGCAGGCGCCAGACCGGCAAGCAGGCCGCCGGCGAGCAATGCGGCCCTGAGAGCGTGGCGAAACATGGGAACTCCAATTGGCTCATGATGTGCCGATTGGTCGAGCCGGCGCTCGACCCGGTTCATGCGGGGCCGAAATGCCGCAGTATTGGTCGAACGGTCGCGGTGGAACACGCCCCCCGCAGAACCAGCTACCGTCCCTCAGACAAGGTTAGCTCCTTGCTAACGCGACAGGCAAGCCGATGAACGAACGAATGGCGCAAATTTAAGGATTGTTGCGGAACATTCAGCCTCATTGGGTGCAGAATGACTGCTGGATCAGGCTCTTCATGAAGGTTCACCTCGTCGGCGATGACACAGCCAAGCTGACGCTGTTGCGCGGCATGTTGGCCGAGCGTTGCTCGCTTACATCTGAGCTGATCGGTGACGCCGGCATCAAGGGCCGTGACATCGACGCGATCGTGGTCGCCGCTGATCTGCGCGTCGTCGACAACATCGCCGCATTGAAGGAGATTGCCGACCGTATCGCGCGCATCCCGCGGCGGATCTTCCTCACCAATCACAAATCGCGCCTGTCCACGGTGCAGGCCTATGCGCTCGGCGCCACCAGCGTGCTGCCGAATGCGCCGAGCCGCAATCAGCTGCTGGGAAAGCTGCTCGGCGCACCGCCGAGCCCGGCCGCCATCAGCGTCGCAGTCGACGATCGCCAGGCCGCATCGGCGGGAGCAGCCAGCATCGCCGCGATGTTTGCAGCCGTGCTCAGCGGAGCCGAGATCGACATCGACGAGACCCGCCGCGCCGGAAAACGCATTGCGGACTGCGTCGCCGAGCACGGCCTGTCCGACTGGCTCACGACCGTTCGGCGCCACCATGAAGGCACCTATCAGCATTGCCTGCTGGTGACCGGCATCACCGTCGATTTCGGCCTGAGCCTCGGCGTGCACAGCACGGACCTCGAGCGGCTGTACATGGCGGCAATGTTCCACGACATCGGCAAGGCCAAGATCCCGCTTGCGATACTCGACAAGCCCGGCCGGCTCGATGCGACGGAGCGCGCGCTGGTCGAGACTCATCCGGCGGCCGGGTACGAGGTGCTGAAGGAGAATCCCTCGATCACGGCCGAAGTGCTCAGCGCCGTTCGTCATCACCACGAGTTCCTCGACGGCAGCGGCTATCCCGACGGGCTGATGGCCAACAACATTCCCGATCTGACACGCATCCTCACCATCTCCGACATCTTCTCGGCGCTGATCGAATATCGCAGCTACAAGCCGGTGATGGCGCGCGAGAAGGCTTATGAGATCCTCCAGGGCATGGAGGGCAAGCTCGAAAAGCCGCTGATCGGCGCATTCCGCGACGTGGCGCTGATCCGCTGAGCACAGGCCGCATTCCTGGTGAATGCACAGTTAAGGCGATGCGGCAAATCCGAGCTGATCGGCAAGGCCAATCTTGTCAGCTTTGCACTACCATTCGACCGAGCTGCAATTGCGTGCAGCGAGGGGATCAGCGGGACGTGGCCGAGATCATCGATCATAGCATTGCACGCGCGCCATCCGTTGCGGATGGACGCCGCAGCGAGCTGTCGCAGCCGGCGCGCACCGGTCTGCTCGACGGCGTGGCCTCTCAGGCCTGGCAGGATCTGGCGCGCCGCGCGCTGGAGCCGAACGGGTACTATCTGCCCGGCTGGGAGCTCGCGGTGAACGCGTCGGCTCGCGGCCGCACCGGAACGGCGGCGCTGAGCGTATGGGATGACGGTCGGCCCGCGCAGCTGATCGGCCTGATGCCGGTCACCTCGCTGTGGCGCGCCTATCGGCTGCCGCTGCCGGTGCTGGCGAGCGGCCATCCCTACGGCACGTTGTGCACACCGCTGATCGACAGCGACCGCGCGGAAACGGCCATCACTCGACTGCTCGAGGCCGCGCGACGCACCGGCGCACGCGCCGTGCTGTTGCGCGACATGTCCACCGCCGGCCCCGCGATGCGCGCGTTCGAGGACGTACTGCGGCGGGACGGTTTGCGGCCACGCATCGTGCAATCCCACGAGCGCGCGCTGCTCGATGCGACCGGCGATGGCGACGCAGTGTTGCAGGATGCGCTTGGCGCCAAGAAGCTGAAGGAGCTCGGCCGCCAGCGTCGCCGGCTGGCCGAACACGGCGCCGTTCGTTTCGAGGTGGCGCGCTCGCCGGGCGAGGTGACGGATGCGCTGGAAACCTTCCTCACCCTCGAGGCGAGCGGATGGAAGGGCCGGCGCGGCACCGCGCTGGTTCAGCACAACGGCGATGCGGCGTTCATCCGCCGCGCGCCGCCGGCGCTGGCGCAGGACCATGCCTGCGAGATCGTCACGCTTCACGCGGGCGACGCGGCGGTGGCGTCGGGCCTCGTGCTGCGGCATCAGGACCGCGCCTTCTTCTTCAAGCTCGGCGTCGACGAGCGCTTCGCAAAGTATTCGCCGGGCGTGCAGCTGACGCTCGACCTGACGCGTCATCTCTGCAGCGATCCGGCGATTCGGACTGCCGATTCCACCGCCGGCCCCGACCACCCGATGATCAATCCGATCTGGCGCGGGCGGCTTGCGATCGGCGACGTGCTGATCCCGCTGCATGCGCGCGATCCGGCCGTCGAGATCATCCACGCCGCACTGATCGCCAGGCGCGAGGGCCTCGGCTTCGCCCGGCGCGCGGTGCATGCGATCCGCGACTGGCGGAAAAACCGCAACCCTACTCCGCAGCCTCGGCATTGACCTCGGCCGACACCTGCCGGATTGCGCGCGCCAGCATCTGCGGATCCTGCGCGCCTGATACGGCGTATTTCTGCGCGAAGACGTAGGTCGGCACGCCGGAGATACCCTTCTCCGCGGCCTCCTGCGCCTGCCCCGAGACCAGCGCGACGTCCTCGTCAGTCGCCAGCATCCGGCGCACGACGTCGCCATCAAGCCCGCAATCCGCTGCGGCCTGCACCATCACCTCGACATCGGTGAGGTCGCCGCCGTCGCGGAAATACAACTCCATCAGCCGCTGCTTCATCTCCGGCGCCTTGCCGATCTGGCCGGCCCAGTGGATCAGGCGATGGCAATCGGTGGTGTTGGGCTGGCGCGCGACCTTGTCAGGCCGGTAGCTCAGCCCCTCCTGCTCGGCCGCCGCGACCACGCGGCCGGCGATGCCCTTGTAGGCCTCGACAGAGCCGAACTTCGTCACCAAGTACTGCTCGCGGCTGATGCCCTCGCGCGGCACCCAGGGATTGAGGAAGAACGGCCGGTAGTTCAACGTCACCGGCACGTCCGGCGCGAGCTTCAGCGCCTCCTCGATGCGATGCTTGCCGATGTAGCACCAGGGACAGACGACGTCCGAGACGACGTCGATGGTCAGCGGCTTCAAGGTGCTCATGCGCGTCGCTCCGGGTTGGCTTGCCGTCCGCTCAAGATAAGCCCCTCATCGGTCAACACAAGCGTGGGTCAAGGCGAGGTCACCATCTGCTTCAGCCTGCTGGCGGTGAGCTCATCGGCCGGGAAGAAGGTTTCCAGCGCCAGCTCGGACAGCGTGACGTCGACCGGGGTGCCGAACACCATCGTGGTCGAGAAGAAGCTCAGCACATCGTCGCCGGCCCGCAGCCGCAACGGAATGGCGACGCTGTCGGCCGCAAGCGGCGCCGAGCGTGCGGGGACCGGATAGGATTTCAGCTCCTCGTAGAGCTTCAGCAGCCCGGCATCCGCTGTCGCCTCGCACTGCCGGTGCAACCGCTCGAGCAGATGCCCCGACCATTCGGCGAGGTTCACCGTCCGCGCCGCGAGCCCCTCGGGATGCAGCGCCACACGCAGCACGTTGAGCGGCGGCGTCAGCAGTCGCTCGGGTATCCCGACCAGCAGCGGCGCGATCATCCGGTTCGCGGCGACCAGGTTCCAATGCCGCTCGACCGCGAGCGCCGGGTTGGGCTCGTGCGCCTTGAGCACGAGATTCATCGCCTCGCGCGCAGGCTTGAGCGCGGGATCGTCGAGCGGGCGTTGCTGGAATGCCGGCGCGTAGCCGGCGGCGACCAGCAGCACGTTGCGTTCACGCAGGGGCACGTCCAGTCGCTCCGCCAGTTTGAGGACCATGTCGCGCGACGGCGCGGCGCGGCCGGTTTCCACGAAGCTGAGATGCCGCGCCGAGATCTCGGCATCGAGCGCGAGATCGAGTTGCGACAGATGCCGGCGCTGCCGCCATTCCCGCAGATGCGCGCCGACATGAACCGGTTTGGCGCGGTCGGCGCGCGCCGAAGCAAGCTGGGTCATCATGGGCCAAAGACCTATCACGCAGACGTCAGCGCCTCCATGACCTGCCAGGTAATCGAAACGCCTCGCGCTGCAAGTCATCGTCCTCGGCACAGGAGATGACCATGAGCAGGCAGCGCAATCCCGAGACGTTTCCTTTCACCGCCGTCAGCCGCTGGCTGGCGGGTCTCGCGACATCGCTGCTGGCGCGCTCGCTCAACATGCCGGAGCCGCTGCTGCACGTCACGGGCAGCCTCGTCGTCGCGCAGGTGAACGAGATCGAGACCCGGGCCGCCCGCTCGCTGTGCCCGGCGCGCCTGCGCCGTCGTCTCCTCGCCTGGTTCCGTTGAACCGCCTGCAACCCAACCGAAGGAGACCCGACATGATCACCTCGTCCACCCTGCTCCGCCGCGCCCTGATCGCCGATGCCGTGTTCAGCGGCGTCGCGGGTCTCGCGCTCACCTTCGACGCCGCGCCGCTGGCGAGCCTGCTGCAGCTGCCCGAGGCGCTGCTGCGCGAGACCGGACTGTTCCTGATCGTCTATGCCAGCTTCGTCGGCTGGCTGGGCTCGCGGCAACTGGCGCCGAAGCCGCTGGTGCTGCTGGTCATCGCCGGCAATGCGGCGTGGACGGTCGGCAGCATCGCATTGCTGTTCTCGGGCCTCGTCACACCGAACCTGCTCGGCGAGATCTTCGTCGCCGCCCAGGCGGTGGGCACGGGCGTGTTCGCCGAGCTGCAATACATGGGCCTGCGCCGGAGCGCGGACGCCGTCGCGGCGTGAGATCAACAGGTGATGAGCGCCGGCCGCCGTCATCGCGCGGTCCGGCGCTCGCGCCCGCTGCCAAATTTCGACATGCACGACCAGCAACTCTTCTGCATAGTCCAGACCCGGCAGGAGAGTGCAGCGATGCCGCATGTGAGCGGAACGGAAGGATACGCCGCCGAGGCCGACAGCCTGTTGGTGCGCTACGAAAGCGCCCCCTCCGAGCAGGTCCATGCGGCGGTGCTTCATCTGCTGCCGACACGATCGGCTTTGGTCCTCGACATCGGTGCGGGCACCGGGCGTGACGCCGCCTGGTTTGCCAGCCTCGGGCATCGGGTGGTTGCCGTCGAGCCGACGGAAGCCCTGCGCAGCCGCGCCATGCGGCTGCATCCCTCGCCCGCCATCACATGGATCGACGACAGCCTGCCGGAGCTCGCGGTGCTGGCGGCGCGTGACGAGCAGTTCGAGCTCGTGATGCTGACCGCCGTGCTGATGCATCTCGATGAGGAACAGCGGCAGCGCGCGCTTCCCAACATCGCGGCGCGGGTCGCTCCCGGCGGCATGCTGATCATCACGCTGCGGCATGGGCCGGTGCCGCCAGGACGCCGGATGTTCGAGACCGACGCCGAGACGATCATCGCTCCTGCGCGGCAGCTCGGGTTGAGCCCCGTGCTCAATCGGGATGGAGACTCGATTGGTGCCGAGAACCGGGCTGCCGGCGTGACCTGGACGACGCTGGCCTTTACGAAGCAGCCCTGAGCGGCTCGATCCGATCAGGCCGCCTTGGCGCGGCTGGTCAGCGTCTTGACTGGTAACGTCTTGGCCGGTGAGGACTTGGTCTTGACGCGCTTGCCGGCAACCGGCCGGCGGCTCTTGGCCCGCGCTGCGTCGCCACGGGTCTTGACCTTCGTCTTCGCGCGCGGCTTGGCCTTGTCCTTGGCGAGCTTCTCTGACGTCCGCTTTGCCTTTTTCTCGGCCTTCTTCTCGATCTTGCGCTCGTCCTTCGCCTTCTGCTTGGCCCGCTCGGCGCGCGCCTCGATCTTCTTCTTCGCGCGCTTCTTCTCGCACGAATCGCATTTGCAGCCGATCGGCTTCAGATAGGCTTTGAAGTAATCGGTGCCGTAGTCGTAGTTGATCTCGTCGCCGGGCGCGATGTTCTTGATGGCGCGGATGAAGATCTTCTTCTTGCGCGGCTTGACGTCGGACTCGGCGTTCGGCTTGCAGGAATGATTGATGTAGCGGGCGACGTTCTCGCGCACCGAGCCGTCGATGGTCCAACGCTTGTCGAGCTCGAACAGATATTTGTTCTCGATCGCGTCCTCCTCCGCCTTCTTCGAATCCAGGAGTGGCCCGAAATAGCGGATGATCTTGGTGCCCTTCTTGATCGGCTGGGTGGCGAACAAGCCAAGCCCCGTCTTGGAGCGGCCGATGCGATAGGGTTTGGACTGGGAGATGACGGGCATGAGCTGTGAGAGATGGACCTCGCGAGGCCGCCGTTCTAGGATAATTTTGCGGCGCTGTCAGGTCTTTCCCGCCACAGTATCGCGCCGTCCCCAGTTTGCAGCGCCCTGCGCAGCGCCAGTTCCGGTCATCAGGGGCCTCACCATGTCGAAATCCTTCACGCTTGGGGCGTTGGCGCGAATCAGCGGCGTGCTCGCGCTCTGTGCGGCATGGAGCGGTCAGGCTGCCGCAGAGACCATCGCGAGCGTCTACACCTCCGCCGCCGCCAAGGATTGCCGAACCATCGGCAAGCCGGACGGCGACAGCTCCACGCAGACATGCCCGGGCAAGGACGGGCTGATCCTGCTCGTCAACGAAGGCGACCTTCGCCAGACCGTGTCGGTGGGCCGCAGCATCAGTGCTGCCGCGAAGGAGCCGGCCGCTCAGACCTGGTTCGGTCCGTTCAACTCCGCGGGTCCCACCGTCGAATGGAGGATGGCCGACGGCAAGCCGTTCGCGATCATTCAGCGCTGGCTGATCGCCGACAATGACGACCAGGGCAAGAAGGGGCCGAAGGACAAGCCGATGCTGGTGGTGACGCGGCTGCCGCCGGGGGCGGTGTGCCATGTCGCCTATGTCGATGCCGCCGCCACCAATGCCAACGAGCTGGCGCGGCAGGCGGCCGACGAGGCGGCGCGGAGCTTCGCCTGCGGCAAGGACAAGGTGAAGGTCATGGGCCCGCGCGGCCGCGTCATCGATCTCGCGCTGCCGCAGCCCTAATGGCCGGAACGTCTGGCAGACTTGTCCTTGATGCGATGATAGCGCGCGAGCAGCCGCTCGCCCTTGGCGGCAATCCGCCGTGCTGCTGCGACGGTGCGCGGCACCGGCTCGCCCCACGCATGCGCTGACAGCGCGAGCCGTGTCGGCCGCCCCTTCGCGTCGACCAAAGGCGGCAATGGCTCGCGCCCGTAGAAGCGCACCGCCCAGCTGCCCTTGCGGCGCATCTCCAGTGGCGTCATGTCGGTCATCTTTTTGGTGACACCCGGCTTCAAATGCGCGCCGTCGCGTTCGGCAAATGCCCTGCGTCCCGCGGCGGTCAGTCCGCCGCGCGGATCCTTTTCCGGCGCGTGGCGTGTTGTCTTGCGCTTGCGCGAGGACGGCGCGCCGCGCTTGGCGGTGCGCTTCTTCGCCGAGGATGCGGTGCGCGCCCTGCTCTTCGATTTTGCCGACTTGGTCGACTTTGCCGAGTTCGTCGACTTGGCCGAACGTTTGCGACCGCCCGTCTTTGGCGTCTTCTTCGCCGCAACCTGCATGTTGTCGACCAGGTTGGGGTAATGCCGCCCGGCGCGGCGGGCGCGGGCCTTGGCGGTTGCCTTCTCGGCCGGCGTCAAATGGGTGGAGGCCTTGCCGGCGCGCTTGCGCGGATTGGCCTTGTCCCAGGGAGCGCGTTGTTTTCGTGCCATGCGTCACCAACGCATGATCCCGCGCCGGGTTTCCGGTGCGTCGAACTACGCTCCCGGCGGCAGCTTCGGCACCGTGGCCCGCAGCATGGCTTCGAGCAGCGATTCGGCGGTGGTGCCCGGCGGCGAGCGGCGCAGGATATCGGCGAGACGCCCCTCGAGCAGCAGCATCGTATATCCGTGCACCAGCGACCACGCGCGTGCGATCGCCGCCGACTGGTCCAACGACAGCTCCTCGTTGCCAACCTGGCCTTCGCGCGCGGCCACCGAGCCCGCCAGCCCCGCGAAAGACGCCTCGGCGGCCTCGTTCAGCGAGGGCCGCGAATAGTCGAGCCGCTCGGTGCGGAACATCAGCCCGTACATGCCGGGATTGGCCTGGGCGTAGGCGACATAGGCGCGCGCCCGCGCCATCGCGCGATCGAGCGGCGTCCCCGCCTGCTCGCCCGCCGCCTTCATCGCCGCATTGAAGCGGCGGAAGCCGATCGCGGCGAGCTCGCTGACGAGGCCGGTCAGATCCTTGAAGTGATGCGTCGGCGCCGCATGCGACACACCCGCCTCGCGCGCCACCGCGCGCAAGGTGAGACCGGCAAGCCCGTCGCGCTCCAACACGCGCTCGGCCGCTTCCAGCAGCGCATCGCGCAGCGCGCCGTGATGATACGGCGTGGCCGCCTCTGCAGCCCCCGCACGACGGCGCGCGGGTCGTGGCGTCGCCGTGGCTGTGCGTCGGCTGCGGGCGCGAACCGGTTCGGTCTTGTTCGTCATGAGCCCCCTTATACAGGCAATTTTGACAGCGTAAAGATTGGACTTGACCATTCGTGCCGCGCTCGTTACGGTTATCTTTACATCGTAAAGATAATGTGGAGGAACGGCCGTGGACGACACTCAGCCGAGCACGAAGACCAGGCGCAGCAACCTCGCCCCGATTCCGTTCGAATGCGATGCGCCGTTCCTCGAGGTCACCGGCGAACTTCCGCGTGAGCTGAACGGCACGCTGTATCGCAA
Organism: Bradyrhizobium sp. HKCCYLS20291; assembly: GCF_051167715.1. NCBI lineage: Bacteria > Pseudomonadati > Pseudomonadota > Alphaproteobacteria > Hyphomicrobiales > Nitrobacteraceae > Bradyrhizobium > Bradyrhizobium sp. HKCCYLS20291. Next base: position 72,973 of record NZ_JBNPTO010000002.1, read on the forward strand.
CGGCCCCAATCCGCAGTTCGCCTCGCCAGGGGCGCACTGGTTCGTCGGCGACGGCATGCTGCACGCCTTCCATCTCGAGAACGGCCGCGCCTCCTACCGCAACCGCTGGATCCGCACGCCGAAATTCGAAGCCGAGCGCCGCGCGGGCCGCGCGCTGTTCGGCGGCTTCGGCCGCAAGCTGCCCGATGCGCCGGGCGACGTCACCGATGGCGGCGTCGCCAACACCAACATCATCGCCCATGCCGGCCGCCTGCTCGCGCTCGAGGAGGCGCATCTGCCGACCGAGATCGAGCCCGGCACGCTTGCCACGCGCGGCTACCATGATTTCGGCGGCCGCCTGCGCGGCGCCTTCACCGCGCATCCCAAGACCGATCCGGTCACCGGCGAACTGCTGTTCTTCGGCTACAATGCCGCCGGCCCGCTGACGCCGGCGCTGACCTACGGCACCGTCGACGCCGCGGGGAAGCTGACGCGCCTCAATCGCTTCGAGGCGCCCTATGCCAGCATGGTGCACGACTTCATCGTCACTGAAAACCACGTGCTGTTTCCGATCCTGCCGCTGACCGGCAGCATCGAGCGCGCGATGTCCGGCCGGCCGCCTTATGCGTGGGAGCCGGACAAGGGCGCCTATGTCGGCGTGATGAAGCGCAGCGGCGACGTCTCCGACATCGTCTGGTTTCGGGGCGAGGCCTGCTACGTCTTCCACATCATGAATGCGTGGGAGGACGGCAGCCGCATCATCGCCGACGTGATGCAGTTCGAGGAGGCACCGCTGTTTCCGCATCCGGACGGGCGGCCGACCGATCCGGCGAAATCCGTCGCGCGGCTGTGCCGCTGGAGCTTCGATCTCGCCGGCAATACCGACCGCTTCACGCAGACCTACCTGGACGATCTCACCGGCGAATTCCCGCGCATCGACGACCGCCGTGCCGGGCTCGCGAGCCGTGATGGCTGGTACGCCTGCGCCAATCCGGATGGACCGCTGTTCGGCGCCCTCTCCGGCCTTGCGCATGTCGATGGCACGGGCGCGCGCCGCGCGACCCATGTGCTGCCGGACGGCGACAGCCTGTCCGAGCCGGTGTTCGTGCCGCGCAGCCCCGAGGCCGCCGAGGGCGACGGCTGGTTGCTGACGGTGGTGTGGCGCGCGGCGACGAACACCTCCGACCTCGCCGTGTTCAACGCCACCGACATCGGCAGCGGTCCGGTCGCGCTGGTCCATCTCGGCCACCGCGTTCCCGACGGGTTTCACGGCAATTGGGTTGGCGCCGACCCAACCCATTGAAGTCACGACAGTAAAATGGCACTCCTCACAATATTTTGACACTGTCAAGATTCGGCTTGACCTGACGAGGTCCGCGCCATACTGATCTTGGCAGTGTAAAGATTGACTTCGGAGCAGCCGTCGATGACGCTCTTTCTGATCCTCGCGCCCTATGGCGTCTACGCTGCGCTGATGATGGTGGTCTCCGCCACGCTCAGCCTCGCCGTGGCCGCCGCGCTGTGCCTCGCCGTCGTCGCCTACGACGTCATCCAGAGGCGCTCGATCAAGATCCTGGCGCTCGGCTCGGCCATCGTGTTCCTCGGCGTAGCCGCCTACCTCGAGCTCGTCGATTTCACTCTCAGCGCGTCGACGGTGCGGCTTGCAGTCGACTGCGGCATTTTCGCGCTGTCGCTCGGCTCGATGCTGCTGCGCACACCGTTCACGCTGCAATATGCGCTGGAGATGGTGCCGCCGGAAACCGCCGCCATTCCCGGCTTTCTGCGCGCAAATTACGTCATTACCGGCGCCTGGACGGTCTCTGCGCTGCTGATGGTCGTCGGCAACCTGATGACGCTCTACGTTCCCGGCCTGCCCTATTGGACCGGCCTCGCCGTCGCCTTTGCTGCACGCAACAGTGCACTTTATTTCACGCGTTGGTATCCTGAGTATCGTAAGACGAAAGACATCGCCGCACAGACTGCCGCCGCAATGTCCGGCCAGGATTCGTGACGGGACTGCTCGAGGGAGACCTGCGTGAAAGACGTGTTTGGGAAGCTGGCTGTCGATTTCCTCTCCGCTGCCGTCTTCTTCATCTTGTATGTGGCGACCGATGACGTCGTGCTGGCCACCACCGCCGCGATCGCGGTCGGGGTCGTTCAGTTGATCTGGGCTCGCATCAAGGGACAGAGCCTGGGCTTCATGGCCTATGCCAGCATCGCCCTCGTCATCGTGCTCGGCAGCGTGACCCTGCTGACCAACGACCCCCGCTTCATGTTCGCCAAGCCGGCGATCGGCCACTTCGCCATCGGCGCGATCATGCTCAAGCGCGGCTGGATGCTGCGCTACGTTCCGGCCATCGTGTCGGAGACCATTCCCGAATACGTCACCGTCGCCGGTTATGCCTGGGCGGTGCTGATGTTCGCGCTCGGCCTCGGCACCATCGGCGTGGCGATGACCGGCGACCTCAAGCTCTGGGCGATCTACATGACGCTCGCCGCCGGCGCCAAGGTCGCGGCCTTCGGCCTGCAATTCATCGCCTTCCGCTTTGCCATCGCGAGCCGCCTGCGCGCGGCTCGGGCCTGATCGCCGCAATGGGCTTGTGCGCCAAGATGCGCTATAGGGGCGCCCGAAGGACCTGACGCACGATGCGTCGGGGTCCGGGATGGCAACGCCAGGAGAACGATCGATGGCTGTGGACGGCAACTGGAATCTGACCTTGAACACGCCGATGGGCGAGCGCAGCGCGACGTTGAGCGTGACCAGCTCCGGCTCGACGCTGACCGGAACCCAGGCCGCCGAGGGCGATTCCGCCGAGATCTTCGACGGCACCGTCAACGGCGACAACGTCGCCTGGAAGGTCTCCATCACCAACCCGATGCCACTGACGCTCGACTTCACGGGCAAGGTCTCCGGCGACACCATCTCCGGCGAAATGGGCATCGGCTTCATGGGCAGCTTCCCCTTCACCGGCGCCCGCGGTTGATCGCCATTCAGTAGGGTGGGCAAAGGCGCGCCCTGCTGCCTGATACAACGCGAGATGGTGCGTGCGCCGTGCCCACCATTTTCTCCGGATGTGCCGACAGACGGTGGGCACACGACCGCCCTTGCGGGCGACCGCTTTGCCCACCCTACGCAGCCTCGCTGCATCGACTTGCACCCCCGTCGTCCCCGCGAACGCGGGGACCCATACCCCCAGGGAGCGGTTCGAGGCACGCTGGCAATTGGCTTTTTGCCCGTCACATCCGCCGCGGCGTATGGGTCCCGGGTCGGCGCCAAGATCGCGCTGGCGCGCGCTCATGGCTTGCCCGGGACGACATCGCGTTTGATCACGACGGTCCACCACTTCACATCTCAAACAGCCCGGACATGCGTCCACGATCTCGCGGCTGATAACGCCCGAGGGATGCACCGGCATGCCCTTGAAAGTGCAAGGGCGCAGGGAAGGCCAGGCGTCGGCTGACGCCTGCGGCCCGCCTGCGAAAAGAATGCAGGCGGCAGAACCACAGGTGCAGCCGGAAACGCCCGGCCTTACCTGCGCGATGGTCTTCACGCTTATACGCGATCTCCCCGGGGACCGGCTTGATTGCCCCCGTCATCGACGCAACGCACGCGCTGGCGTCAACTTGACCTCGGCACCGGGAGGTCAGGACCACGCGATTTCACGTCCACGCATCGCCGTTCGTCCGCACACCCGAAAGCATGCTGCGGCAATCCGCGGCCATCGCCTCCCCGCCTCGCGTGTCGTGACGATCGCGCGCAACGCCCCTTGCTTGAGGCGGGATGGCGGAAGGAAAGCATAATTTCTGAAAATACGCAATATAATTATTTTTTACGGAAGCCGCGAACGGCCAGTTTCACCTGCCTGCCTGAAAAGCGTATATTCCAGTCGTACTCACCCGGGCACAATCCCGGGGGAGACGATCATGGGTCGTTACGGCTGCCACCGTCGGGCTCGCACCGGTTTGACGACAAGATGCTTCCCATTCACCCGGAAGTGTCGCTCATCGAACGCTTGAGGCCTATTGTCGAATCCGTCACTCGGGAGACCATCAATTTGCCTTTGCCCCTCTTGGTCATTACTCTCGCTGTAATCGGCTTAATCGGCTGGCAGTTGTTTCGATCTATCATCACGATGAAAATCAAGTTGCGCGGTGGCGAAATCATACGCCGAGACGAGCAGCCGGTCAGATTTTGGCTGATGATCGGTGGCCAACTTCCGGTTCTTACCGTCTTCATCTGGATTGCCATGACTGGGGTGCAACGGGGCCTGGTCAATTAGGACCTCTCCAGAAATTCAAAACCAGATCTGCATCGGCACGCCATGCGCATCACGCGGCGCCTCGCCTTGGGGCACGCTGCTGGCGCAGTCGCGGGCGGCGAGCGCGACGGCGCAGGCGTCGAGCACGTCGTCGGCCTTGGCGCCGGTGCCGATCCGGGCGCGGGTCACCCAGTCGTCGATGGCGGTGAAGCCGGCGGCAACTAACAAGTCGCGCCGCTGCTTCGCACCCTCGTCCGTCTTCTTCGACGGCAGCGGCGCGCCGTTCAGGCGCAGGAACACAAGCTCGGGATGGGCCTCGCGAATGTCGAGCGCGCGATGCGCCCGGACGAAGGCATCGACCTCGATGATCTTGCGGCCGAGATGCCAGAGCTGCCGCGAGGCGCGCGCCTGCCCGCGGCGCGTGGCCTGGCCATTGGCGAGATCGGGATCGGTGTAGTCCTCCCAAAGCCAGCGCCGCGCGCCGGTGAACACGCGCGCGCGGTGCGGCGCGAGTTTGTCGCGCGCGAGTCTGTCGCAGGCGCGATTGCCGTCGTCGGTCATGCCGATCGGAATGTCGATGGCGGCGCGGGTGAAGGGGGCCGCGAGCGCGCTGGAAATATCGGCCGGGAAGCTGATGTCGCGGCGATCCCCCTCGATCGCCACAACGACCCAACCGCGTGAAAAGCCGTCGAGGCCGATGAAGCGTTGCGCGTGCATGGCGCTTCTTTCTGGCTATGCAGTGCCAGTGAATGCGCCTCTCCCCTTGTGGGAGAGGGCTACACCGCTGCCGGCGTCAAACTCACTCGGTGAGGGGTTTCTCTCCACAAAGACCGTTTTCGCGGAGGCAGACCCCTCACCCGGTACGATCGCGCTCCGCGCGATCATACCACCCTCTCCCACAAGGGGAGAGGGTGCACCGCCGTCGCGGCGAGCACTGGGATTCATCAGCAACACAATTAGCTACCGTTCTCCTGAGACAAAACGGCCGGGATCGCTCCCGGCCGTTGCAACAAACACCGCTCCCGCCGCGCTCAGCCGAGGTTCAGCTCCTTGAAGAAGTCGTTGCCCTTGTCGTCGATGATGATGAAGGCTGGGAAGTCGACGACCTCGATGCGCCAGATCGCTTCCATGCCAAGCTCGGGATATTCGAGCACCTCGACCTTCTTGATGCAGTGCTCGGCGAGGTTTGCGGCGGCGCCGCCGACTGAGCCGAGGTAGAAGCCGCCGTGCTTCTTGCAGGCTTCGCGCACGGCCGGCGCGCGGTTGCCCTTGGCGACCATCACCATGGAGCCGCCGGCCGCCTGGAACTGGTCGACGAAGGAATCCATGCGGCCCGCGGTGGTCGGACCGAACGCGCCGGAGGCGTAGCCTTCGGGGGTCTTCGCAGGACCGGCGTAGTAGACCGGATGGTTCTTGAAGTAGTCCGGCAGCGGCTCGCCGCGGTCGAGGCGCTCGCGCAACTTGGCATGCGCGGCGTCGCGGGCGACAATCATGGTGCCGGTCAGCGACAGCCGGGTCTTGATTGGGTTCTTCGACAGCGTCGCGAGGATGTCCTTCATCGGCTGGTTCAGGTCGATCTTCACGACCTCGCCGTCGAGCGCCTGCTCGACCTCCGGCAGATACTGCGCCGGATGATGCTCGAGCTCCTCGAGATAGACGCCGTCCTTGGTGATCTTGCCGAGCACCTGGCGGTCCGCCGAGCACGACACACCCAGGCCGATCGGCAGTGACGCGCCATGGCGCGGCATGCGAATGACGCGGACGTCGTGGCAGAAATACTTGCCGCCGAACTGGGCTCCTACTCCCAGGCTCTGCGTCATCTTGTGGATTTCCTGCTCCATCTCGACGTCGCGGAAGGCATTGCCGTCAGCGGAGCCCTGCGTCGGCAGCGCATCGAGATAGCGCGCGGACGCCAGCTTCACCGTCTTCATGCACAGCTCGGCCGAGGTGCCGCCGATCACGATGGCGAGGTGATAAGGCGGGCATGCCGCCGTGCCGAGCGTCAGGATCTTCTCCTTCAGGAAGGCCAGCAGCCGGTCCTTGGTGAGGACGGACGGAGTCGCCTGGAACAGAAAACTCTTGTTGGCCGAGCCGCCGCCCTTCGCCATGAACATGAACTTGTAGGCGTCCTCGCCTTCCGCGTAGATCTCGGTCTGCGCCGGCATGTTGTTGGCGGTGTTCTTCTCTTCGTACATCGAGAGCGGCGCGACCTGCGAGTAGCGCAGGTTACGGCGCAGATAAGCGTCGCGCGCGCCTTCGGAGAGCGCCGCCTCGTCGTCACCGTCGGTGATGACGTTGCAGCCCTTCTTGCCCATGATGATCGCGGTGCCGGTATCCTGGCACATCGGCAGCACGCCGCCGGCGGAGATGTTGGCGTTCTTCAGGAAGTCGAGCGCGACGAACTTGTCGTTCGGGCTGGCCTCGGGATCCTCCAGAATGCCGCGCAGCTGCTTCAGATGGCCGGGGCGCAGGAAGTGGTTGATCTCGCCGAACGCGGCCTCGGACAACGTCCGCAGCGCCTCGCGCGACACCACCAGCATGTCGCGGCCCAAGACCTTCTCGACGCGGACGCCCTCGGCCGTGATCTTCTTGTAGGGCGTGGTGTCCGGTCCCAGCGGAAACAGCGGCGTGTGCTTGTAGGGCGGGACGGGCTTGGACTGGTCGGGAAAAGCGGTGGGCGCGTTCATGGCGAGCTCGTGGGGTTCTCGAAATGGCCGCCGAAAGCGGTCTTGACAGGTCTGATATCGACCATCCGGCAGGGCTGCAACATATGTATGGGCATGGCGGCACCGGGGCCGCACCATGCCTACTTTCGTCTGAATTGCGGGGCGTCCGGCCCTGCCCTCAGATCACGATGTCGGCCAGACTGCCGATCGACACGACGGCACCGCGGGCGCTTTCCATCAGGCTCTCCTGGCGGGCGTCGCCCATGCGGTCGTAGCCCTGGACCTTGCCGAAATCGAGCTGGGTGCGCGCGGCGAGATCGGCGATGCGCACCTGGAACGGCCGGTACGGCCCGACGACGAACTCCTCGGCCGGCAGATTGCGGATCAGGCTCTCCTGGCTCAGCACGAAGGCGACCGCGCCGGGCCGGCCGTCGGCGCGCGTGAACACGATCAGCTTCCAGAACTCGCGCGGCAGCAGGATGCCGCGATAGGGTTGGTCGGTGGTGCGGAACACCGGGCCGTTGAAGATCGACAGCCGCGGCGTATCCTTCTTGGCCTGCGCCGTCACATACATTTCGAGGTTGCCCCACAGCATCACGCCGTTGTGGCTGGCGAGGCTGCTCTGGTTGAACACCGAATGCTGCGGCGAGCAGTTGGTCAGATGGAAGGTGTCGTTGTTGGCGGCGTTGGCCTCGTCCTCGTCGCCGCCCCAGGCGGCATCCTGGCGCCGCGTCAGATGGCCGAAGTCGAGCGGGTTGTCGGCGTAGAGCTCGGGCCCGGCCTGCGCCTCGCGCGGGATGCGGCTGTCATAGTACCATTTGTCCTTGCCGTCGCGCTTGACCTGGAATTTCGCCGCGGTGTCGAGATTGACGGCGGAGACGAAGGCGAGCTTGCGCTGCGCGTTCATGATGACGCTATAATGGAAATAGGTCAGCTCGATGCCGCCATCGGCGAGCTTGGCCACCGCCGCTGCGGCCGCCGGCGTCAGCTTCGGCAGCGGCGCGTCGAAACCGAGGAATTTGGGGTCGAAGCCCGGGCGCGGCGTCGAGAACGGCTCGGGCTTGGCCTGCTCCAGCAGATCGGCCGCCGCTGCGCTGGGCTGCGCCGCCGCGATCGCCGGCGCGGCGACGCCGGCGCTCACCATGGCGCCGAGGCTGAGCGTGATGTTCAGCGGCACCGAGATCGAGACCACGCCGGCCTGCGAGGTCGTCGCGACGTGCGGCGCTGGGTTGTCGGCCGGGCTCGGCGGCGGCACGGGCGGCGGCACGACCGTCGTCTCCGTCGTTGGCGGCTGAACGATCAAAGGCTGGATCTGGCCGGCGCTGATGCTGACGAACTCGTCCTTGAGATCCTTGCCGCGCGCGACCATCGCGCCGGCAATGAACTTCACCAGGCGCGAGGTGCGGATGCCTTCGTTGGCGACCCAGGCGACACGGGTCTGGTCACCATCGGGCGGCACCACCTTGTCGTTGGCGTCGAGCGCCTCGCCGCGCCGGTTGGTCCTGGGCACGCCGGAATGATGCAGGGCGATCACCTCCCACTGGTCGTTGAAGACCGGCGAGCCCGATGAGCCCGGCTCGGTGTCGGCCTCGTAGTAGGCATATTGATCGACCGCGGAGCCGTTCTCCGGCAGATCGATCAGCTTGTTGTCGCGCACGACCACCTGCTTCAGCCCGCCGCTCGGATGCTGCACGATGTTGACGGGCTGGCCGGTGATGATCTTGCCCTCGGATCCGATCAGCGGGCAGAAGCCGAAATGATCGAGCGGGGTGCCGTTCGTCGAGGTCGCGGCCATCGCGACCAGTGCGAAATCGAGCCCTGGGTCGGTCAGGAAAAACATGTCCGGCGCGAACGCGAAGGTCTCGACGGCGAGCGTCTGATCACCGCCGAGCTGATAGTTGAACTCGGCGCGGCTGCGCCTGGCCGCATCGGCGTCGGCGAACACGTGATGATTGGTGATCAAGAGCCGCGGCGAGACCAGGAAGCCGGTACCGAACGCGTCGCCGTCCGCAGAATTCGTGACGATCCGGCACACCGCCCGGCTCGCACGCGCGCCGCGGTCGAAGAACTGCACCGCGAGGAAATCGCGCGTCTTGCCGATGACGCGTTCCACGAAGCGGTCGTTGATGTCGCTGGCCGTGACCTGGCCGGGCGACGGCAGGCCCTGCAGCGCCGGAGCCTCGCGCCGCAGCGTCTCCTGGGCGCTCGCCGCATCCGGCGCGGCGGTCGAGCTGGCGAGCTCGCTCAGCAGCCGGTTGACGTGATTGACCAGCCGCTCCTTGGATTCGACCTTGGTGTACTCGCCCTTGCTCGCAGCACTCATGCGCTTGCGGCGCGATTGCGTGCGCGACTTGAAGCGCTTCGCCGCGTCGGCCGCGATCTCGGGGCTGTAATGAAGCTTGACGGGAGGAGCGGCCATGTCGCGACCTCGCTGAATGAAATCTATGGATGCAATGAATGACGAGAATACGTCATAGTAGAGCACATTGGATGCTGGTGTGACAAGACGGATGCGGTCGGCGGTACACAGTGGCGCGCGGCGTTCAGAATCGCCGGTCTCTCGCGCCATGGACCACGGCGAGCACCGTGATTGTCTTGGCCTTCGTATCGACCTCATAGACGATGATATAGGGCCCCTCGATCAGCTCTCGGGTCCCAGCGACCAGACCGGGCCGTCCAATGAACGCAAGGCCGGGCCGAGCCAAATGATTGATGCGTGCACGTACACGGCTGAGAAGCGAGGCGGCAGCTTTGGGACTATCCTGAGAGATCCACGCGAATATCGCTTCGAGATCGGCAGCGGCAGCCGCGTGGATTGCGATCTTCATCGGCCGAGCAGACGGTCGACCCGTGCGTTGAACTCATCCAGCGTCAGATGCTTGGCGCTCCCATCTCGCCTGCGCCGCTCGACCTCCTGCACCTGCTCGTCAGTCAGATGGAAGCCGGCCTGATCCTGCGCTTCCATGAGCGTCAGGATCTCCGCAGCATCGTCCTGCCGGTCGCTGGACCAGGTCAGGACACGATCGAGAATATCTTTCATCTGCTGCTTGTTCATGATCCAAACATAGCACATCGCATCGAGAACAACCACTGCGGCGCAGGAACCCGAGCTTCATTGCCACATCGGCAGACGCCAAGCCGTCCCACAGCCGCCGATCGCGCTTGCATGCTCCGCGCGCGCACGCTTCAATGGTGCCCGGGGGTATCTGCAATGAACTCGTTTGACTGCTCGTTTGGCCGCGCGGCCTTTGCCATCGCCGTCGCGCTGGGCACGTTGCTCTCGGCGCAGCCGGCGCGCGCCGATCGCTGCGACGACCTCGCCAAGGAATTGAAGAACGGAATAGAGGGCGTCAGGATCGGCCAGACCGCAGCCGGGACGGTGTATCTCGCCCATCCCAAGGCGCGCGAGATCACATTGGGCTGCTCGTCCAAGAACTTCAGCAACCAGCTGTTCGGCAAGTCCGACCGCAAGCCGACACCGGCCTTCATCGACCTAATGGCGAGCGCCGCGGCGATCGTGTTCACCTTGCCGAAGGACGACATGCAGCGTGGCGTCACACGCTGTTACCGCCGGCTCGGGATCTTCCGTGGCGACGACGTGCCCAGCCGCTACCGCCGGCTCGACATGCGCTGTGCCAGGACCAAGACCGAGTCGTCGATCACCATCACCCGCAGCAAGGACCAGTGAAGCGGCGTTTTCGCATCGGGATCAGCCACCCGTTCACTATTCGGCCTGCCACCGGCAGTTGCAGACAATTCGACCGATCCGGTTGACGACTCTTTCGTTTGAGATGGCCACGCTTCTGGCAACACCAAGCGAGGAGCTGGACCATGTCCGTTTCGAGCGTTTCGTCGTCATCACCGCCGCCCTCACCGCCGCCGGTCTCGACCGAGACGAACAGGCTGCAGACGCAGCAGACGCAGAGCCAGAATCAGACGCAGCAGAGCCAGTCTTTCAAGCCGGACAAGACCGGCGACGAGGCTGCGGCCGATAAGCAGGCTTCACGTCCGCCGCTGCCGCCCGGCCAGGGCACGCGCGTCGACATCATTGCCTGATCTCCCACCTCAGGCCAACTTCGTATGGCGGCGGCGCCCGAGGCGTCTGCCGCCATACGTGTAGGCCGATCCCCCAAGTAGCTATCGATGCCAGCCGTTTGCGCAAAGCGCGCGGCTTGCTCCGTGTACCTCGCCCCGCTTGCGGGGGCGCGACGAGCTTCGCTCGCGCTGAGAGGTCGGTTTGCATCGAAGATGCAATCCGGGTGAGGGGGTACAGGTCTCACCACGCTCACTCCCGGTGCGCGGGTCCCGCTGATACCACCCGTGTAGCTGCCCCTCACCCCAACCCTCTCCCCGTAAGAACGGGGAGAGGGAGCACACCGCCGCAAGAGGCAAGAGCGCAACTCCGAAGTATCACCTCCGAAGTATCCGCTCATGAACTCGCTTGCTTCGCTCCTCACCCGGACGTCTTCTTACGCATCCAGCACCTCGTAGTGGCGGAAGATGCCGTCCTCGTTGAATGGGATGCGGCGTTCGCTGGCCAGATAGACTGAGATGTTCGGCCTGGATGCAACGCGGTCGTGCAGCGCGACGAGGCCGGGGATGCTGCGCTCGAACGCCTCCATACGATTGGGGAATGCGTAGCGCAGGCCGGCGATGATCTGGAACAGCGACAGGTCGACGTAAGTGAGCCGGCGTCCGGTGACGTAGGCGCTGCCGCCGCGCGCCAGGATCTGCTCGAAATAGCCGAGATATTTCGGCACGCGCTCGTTCCAGAACTCGGCGGTGCGCTTCTTCGCCGGCGCGCGCTGGTCCTCGTAGTACAGCGTCGGCCCGAGCGGGTGATGGGTATCGTGGATCTCGACGACGAAGTCGGTGATGGTCAGCTGCAGCTGGTGCACCCAGAGCCGCCCTGCTTCGGCCTTCGGCGCAAGGCCGTGGCGGCTGCCGAGAAACAGCAGGATGTTGGCGGTCTGGCCGACGATGCGGCGGCCTGCCTTCAGGAACGGCGGCGCAAACGGCGGCGTGGCGCTGTCGGCCTGCATCATCGCGGTCATCGCCGCGATCCCCTCCTCGCGCGCGACATCGCGATAGGCGGCCCCCGCCTCCTCCAGCGCGAGCCGCACATACTCGCCGCGGCCCTGGATCATCGGCCAGTAGTACAGGTCGTAGCGCATGGGCGATCCTCGATGTGATGCGCCCACACGCTGATGCGACGAAGACGGACGCGGGCGATCAGTTCGCCGCGAAGCAGTATAGCAGCCCGTCGCCGCCGGTGCTCTTCAGATCGGCCTGGGAACAGCCGCCGTCGGGACCGCGCGACGGATGTGACATGTTCCACGATTTCGACGGCTCGTCGTCGCGAAGGCCGATGCGGTCGGAATGGCCGACCATCGCCGCGCCCTGCGTCGCGCTGGTCCAGTTGCGGCAGGTGCGGTCCTCGCCGGCAGCGAAGGCGGTTCCATCGGCCTGCGAGCCGGTCAGCACGTCGTGGCGGTTCGGCGTATCGCCGCGGCCGTTGATCACCTCGCCCTTCTCGCTCAGGACGGTCTGCTTGGAGAGGTTGTTGGACGCGCCGTGCAGGTCCGCCACGTCCTTGGCGACGACGACACCCTTGGCGTTCTGCCACGGACCCTTGCCAATGCGGTCGCGGGCATTGACGGCCGGCTGTCCGTCGGCGGCCTGCGTCGAGAGATAGGCACGCCAGGTCTTGGCGCCCGCGCCGGCGCCCTGCGCCAGCGTCTGGCAATGCTTGTCGGCGCCGGCGAGGCCGCCGAGATTGCCGCCATTGCCGGGACCGTTGCTGGTCAGGAAGAAACTCATATCGGCGCTGTCGGCCGCGGCCGGCGCGATCAGGCCGGGAGCGGCGACAACGGCGGCGAGCAGCGCGCTCGCGGTCAGGATGGTGCGGATCGGTGTCATGGGTGTCCTCCCTTATGGACGTGATGCCGGCGCATCGCTTGGCACGATGTCGTTTGGGCGCGATGTCGTTCGAGCTTATGGAACCCGTTCGGCGCGGGATTATTCCGCACGGTTCAGGACAAAGCAAAGGCGCCGCGAAGGATTCCGCGGCGCCTGATGATCGTCGTGCCGTTCGGCTTCAGCTGACCTGCTGGATCGCCGACAGCTGCCAGTCGGCGCCGGGGTGGCGCAGGAAGGTCCAGATCTCGGTGACCTCCTGCGGCTGGTCGGAGCCTTCGACCACGCGGCCGGAGCTGCGCTCGATGGTCTTGTCGGCGAGCGCGAACCGCATCGCCACCGTGGCGTAGTCGGCACCGTTCTCGCGCCAGGCTTCGGCGAGGTCGCCCTGCAGCAGCTTCACGGCCGAGACCTTGTTGACCACGCCGCGGGCCTGGTTCTGCTCGAGATCGCGCTCGAAATACGAGGCCATCTCGGGCGTGGTCAGGAGGCGCAGGCTGCCGACATCCTCGTTCGACCAGGCCTGCTGGATGTCGCCGAGCAGGCGCTCGAACGCCTCATAGTCGGCCGGCTGGATCTGCAGCGGCGGCGTGTTGCTGCCGCCGCCGAAACCAGCGAAGCCGCCGCCGAGGCCGCCAAGGCCGGAACGGAAGCTCTGCTGGCCATCGCTCGGGCCGGTGGCGTAGGCCGGCTGGTTGCGGCGCTGCCACCAGGCCATCGCGAAGCGGACCACGACCACCACCAGCAGGACCTGGAGAATCAGGCCGATGATCGAGGCGAAGCCGCCGAGGCCGGAGAACAGCCCACCGCCGAACAGCATGCCGAACAGGCCCGCACCGAGGAAGCCGGCGGCAAGGCCGCCGAGCAGGCCACCGGCGCGGCCACCGAACAGGCCACCACGTGCGGGCGCCGCCGCGGTGTTCATGCCCGGCTGACCCGGCTGGGTCATGGTGCGGTTGAACTGCGACGCCGAACCCGGCGCGGTCGTGGTCGGGGGCGGCGCGGAGAACGTGCGTGTGCCGCGGGAGCCCGAGCTGGAGCCGCCGCCGATCCGGGCGTCGGCCGCCGAGACGGCGAGCACCGTCGGCAGCGCCAATGAAAGGGCCACGGCCAACGCCTTGAGGAGGCCGCTTTTGCGCTGCATGAAACTCATCTCTGTTTCCCATATCTCCCCGGAATGGGGATGCCCGTAAGATGGGCACATTCCCGAAAAAGGGAAGGCGGCAGGAGGCCGCGCGGCTGCGGCGCTGGGTCGCGGCTTGAACGCGCTTGGCCAGCTTGCGAGGGTCTGCCGGTAACTTATTGCGGTGCCATGGTTTCCTTCACTGCCGCGACCAGCTGGCTGAGCGTGAAGGGTTTTGGCAGGAAGGCGAATTGCTGGTTCTCCGGCAGGCTCTTCTCGAACGCATCCTCAGCGTAGCCTGACACGAAGATGATCTTGATGTCCGGATTCTTCTCGCGCATCACCTTCAGCAGCGTCGGGCCGTCCATCTCCGGCATCACGACGTCCGAGACGACGAGGTCGAGCACGCCATTGCACTCCTCGAGTGCCTCCATGGCCTCGATGCCGTTCGAGGCCTCGATGACGCTGTAGCCGCGTGACCGCAGGCCGCGCGCATTGAGCGCCCGCAAGCCCTCCTCGTCCTCGACCAGCAGGATCGTCCCCTGCCCGGTCAGGTCGGCGCGCGGCTTCTGCGCCTCGGCGGCAGGCGCCTCCTTGGCTGCGCCGTTGGTGGCCTGCGGTTCGGGTTGCGCCTCCGGCACGACGATGTGGCGCGGCAGGAAGATCTGGAACGAGGTCCCCTTGCCGAGCTCGCTGTCGACATAGATGAAGCCGCCGGTCTGCTTGATGATGCCGTAGACGGTCGACAGGCCGAGGCCGGTGCCCTTGCCGACCTCCTTGGTCGAGAAGAACGGCTCGAAGATCTTCTCGCGGATCTCGGCCGGAATGCCGGTACCGGTGTCGCTGATCTCGATCTTGACGTAGTCGGCGACCGGCATGCCCTTGTAGGCGCCCTGCGCAGCTTCTTCCGCCGAGACGTTGGCGGTGCGCACCGACAGCTTGCCGCCGTCGGGCATCGCGTCGCGGGCGTTGACCGCGAGGTTCACGATCACCTGCTCGAACTGCGAGACGTCGACCTTGACCGGCCACAGGTCGCGGCCATGGGCGAGATCGAGCTTGACCTTCTCGCCGATCAGCCGGCGCAGCAGCATTGTCAGATCCGACAGCGCGTCGCCGAGATCCAGCACCTGCGGCCGCAGGGTCTGGCGGCGCGAGAACGCCAGCAGCTGCCGCACCAAGGTCGCGGCGCGCGTTGCGTTCTGCTTGATCTGCATGATGTCCTGGAACGACGGGTCTGTCGGCTTGTGCGCGTTCAGCAGGAAGTCGTTGGCCATCATGATGGCCGAGAGCACGTTGTTGAAGTCGTGGGCGATGCCGCCGGCGAGCTGGCCGACCATCTCCATCTTCTGCGACTGGTTGATCTGGTTCTCCAGCGCCCGCCGCTCGGTGGTCTCGAGCATGTAGACGATGGCGGCCTCGGTCTCGCGCTCGTCCTCGTCGACGGCGGTGACGAAGAACTGGCCGAAGCGGTCCTTGGTCCCCTCCAGCATCACCTCGACCGGCGGAATGTCCGCCTGGCCTTCGGAGGCCTGGTTGATCGCGGCGATCAGGAGATGCCGGTCGCGCTGGCTGACGGTGCGGAAGATCGATTTCGCAGCTGCCGGATCGCCGCTGACGCTCTGCGCCAGCTTGGCGTAGCGCGCGTTGGCACGCACAACGGCGCCGCCGCTGTCGACGGTGGCGATCGCCATCGGCGTGTGGTCGAAGAAGCGCATGAAGCGCACCTCGGCGGCGCGCTCCGGATCGGCGCGCTCGTCGCGGGCGCGGCTGATCACCAGGGTGCGCGAGGCGCCCGGCTTGCCATCAGCGCCGAAGGCGAGCTTGTGATAGAGCCGCGCCGGCATGGTCTTGCCGCCGCGCATCTTCAGGTCGATGTCGAACACCTCGGTGCGGACCTCGCCGGGCACCGCGACGATCGAGGTGAGCAGCGACGCGCCGTCACCCGAGACGACGTCGGCGAGCTTCAGCCCGCCGGAACCGATCTCGGCGAGATCATAGTCGAGCCAGCTGGCGAGCGTCGCGTTGACATAGACCAGGCTGCCTTCGGGATTGACCGAGAAGAAGCCGCAGGGCGCGTGGTCGAGATATTCGATCGCGTGCTGCAGCTCCTGGAACACGTCCTCCTGGCGCTCGCGATCCCGGGTGATGTCGGCGATCGACCACACCGCGTAGCGCGCATGGCGCTTGGTCTGGCCGAGCGGACGCACGCGCATGCGCAGCCAGCGGCCCTGGCCGCCTTCGGAGGCGGTGATGCGCACCTCCTCCTGCTGCCGCTTGCCCTCGCGCGCCGCCTTGAGCAGGCGGAACACGGCTTCGGACACATCGGGATTGCCGATGAAGACGCGCTCGACGGGGCGCGCCTCCTGCGCGCTCGCGGCTCCGGTCATGCTGAGATAGGCGGCGTTGGCGTAGACCACATGGCCGCGCGGATCGGTCACCGCGAGCCCGTCGAAGGCGTGGTCGGCGATCGCGCCCATCACCGGATCATCGGTCGCCTTGTCGGCGAAGCGGACGATGCCGGCGGCAAAGGCGAACAGATTGAACAGGCCGACGGTGGCGAGCAGCGACAACAGGCCGAGAATGTAAGGCTGCGCCTGCGCGCGCCCGATCGTCATCAGCGCGATCGCCACGGCGACGAGGCCGAACGCGACCAGCAGGATGAGCAGAATGCTGCCGCTGCGGCGCGACCGCTCCGGCAGGTTCACCTGGTCCGGTGAAGCTTCGTTGTCTGATTCGGAGCTCATGGCGTGGGGACGCGACCTGTCGGCTGGGAGCCCCAGCCCGTTCGCGCGGCTCCCGCTTCCAACTGCCTGAATCGACGGGTCGAGCGCAAGCCCGTCAAGCCGATATTCCATGATTTATCCGTATTTTGCGGCCGGATCCCGGACCGATTCGATTGTCATCGCGGGCGCCCCGAAAGGTTGCGCCGCAGCCCCATCACGTAGCCGATGATCTCCGCGACCGCGTGATAATGTTCCACCGGAATTTCCTCGTCGATCTCGACGGTCGCATAGAGCGCGCGCGCCAGGGGCACGTTCTCGACGATCGGGATGTCGTGCGCCTTGGCGATCTCGCGGATCTTGAAGGCGATGTTGTCGACGCCCTTGGCGACGCAGACCGGCGCCGACATGCCGCGCTCGTAGGACAGCGCGACCGAGTAGTGGGTCGGGTTGGTGATGATCACGGAGGCCTTGGGAACGGCGGCCATCATGCGCTTCTTCATGCGCTGCTGGCGGAGCTGCCGGATGCGGCCCTTGATGTGCGGATCGCCTTCCGACTGCTTGAACTCCTCCTTGATCTCCTGCAGCGACATCTTCTGCCGCTCGTACCATTGCCGGTACTGGAACAGGTAGTCGCCGATCGCCACCAAGGCGAGCAGCGCGACCACCGAGCCCATCAGGTGCTTGGTCAGCGACATGGTGACGCCGAGCAGCTCGGCGACGTCCATGTGCAACAGCGATTCCAGCCGCAGCCGCTCCGGCCACAGGATCATCACCATGACCGTGCCGAGCAGCACCAGCTTGAAGATGCCCTTGGCGAAGTTGACCGCCGCCTGCTTGCCGAACAGCCGCTTGGCGCCGGCCATCGGCGAGATCTTGCTCAAGGTCGGCTTCAGCGGCTCGCCCGACCACACCAGGCGGTGCTGCATCATGTTGCCGGCGATCGCCGCCAGCATGACCATCAGGATCGGCACGCCGATCGCCGCGATCACGGCGAACGAGAGACTGCGCGCGAGCGCCAGGAGGCCCGCGCCGTCGGTGTGGATCATCCAGGAATTGGCGATCAGATTGCGCAGCGGCACCAGCACGGCGGTGCCGATCGAGCCCGAGAAGGTCGACATCACCAGCGTCGCGGCGGCGATCACGAACCAGGTGTTGAGCTCCTGGCTCTTGACGACGTCGCCGCGCTCGAGCGCCTGGTCGAGGCGTTTTTGCGTCGGGTCTTCTGTTTTGTCCTCGCTATCGCCCTCGTCCGCCATCGGTCAGGCTCCCCTCACCGCGGCGTCATCTCGTGCAGGACGCCTTCGAAATAGCCGAGAAACGTTCCCATCATCGCGGTCAGCACCAGCGCGAAGATGAGGAAGCCGATCAGGATCGAGAGCGGCGCGCCGACGAAATAGACCTGCATCTGCGGCATCAGCCGTGCCAGCACGCCGAGCCCGATGTTGAAGACCAGGCCGAACACCAGGAACGGCGCCGACAATTGCAGGCCGATCTTGAAGGCGGCGGCGAACGCCTTGGTCGCCAGCGAGGCGACGTCGCCGCTCGGCACCAGCTCGCCGGGCGCGAAGATCTTGTAGCTGTCGCTCAGGGCAGCGATCACCAGATGATGGCTGTCGGTCGAGAACAGCAGCGTCACGCCGAGCATGGTGAGGAAGTTGCCGATCAGCACCCCCTGCTGCCCCTGCGTCGGATCGACCGCCGTGACGAATCCAAGACCCATCTGCTGCGCGATCACCGAGCCCGCGACCTGCAGCGCCGACAGCGTCACCCGCGCGGTCGTGCCGAGCACGATCCCGATGATGATCTCGTGCACCATCATCACCACCAGCGGCGACAGCGCCTGCAGATCGACCTGATAGGCCTGGCGGTTGAGCGGCAGCACGATCATCGTCAGCAGCAGCGCGGTGGCGAGCTTGATGCGAACGGGAATATTGACCTCGCCGAGCCCCGGCAGCAGCATCACCATCGCAGCGACGCGCGCGAAGGCCAGCATGAACACCGCCGCCAGCGTCGGAAGAAACGAGATGTCGATGCGCATCGTCGGCGGCCCCGGCCCCGCCGGCCGCAGGCTGTTGCGGCACGCCGGTCTGCGAACAGATGGCCTGGAGCGAACAGGCCAGCAGAGCGCTGCGCCGAAACGTCGTCGGCGCTCGATCGAAAGCAGCGGTGCCCCCCGGACCGCCCCTTACGATCGACCGCCGCACCCCGATTCGGGATCGCTCTGTCGCCCGGAACATTGCCTCATCCGCCGATGATTCGCGACGAGATCCGCATCATGTGGGAATGCAGCGCGTCGGCCATGAACGGCAGCGCCAGCAGCAGCGTCACGAAGATCGCGATGATCTTCGGCACGAACACCAGCGTCTGCTCCTGGATCTGCGTCAGCGCCTGGAACAGCGACACGACCACACCGACCACGAGCCCGACCACCATCAGCGGCGAGGACACCAGCACGATCGTCCAGATCGCATCGCGCGCCACGTCGAGCGTTTCAGCTCCGGTCATGTCCTGTCGCCCCTCATTGTCGGTCGGCTCCTGATCGGGCGACCTTGGCTTGCACGCGGCTCCGGCACATCCGGCCCCGCAGATCATGCGACGTGACGCGCTCCCCGCGTCACGTCCAACGCGCTCGCAAGCGAGCTCAGATCGTCATCTTCATCACGTCTTCATAGGCCTGGATAACGCGGTCGCGCACCGAGACCAGCGTCGACACCGCGACGTCGGTTTCGGCGACCGCGGTCACCACGTCCATCACGTTCGCCTTGCCCGAGGCCATCGCGACCGCCTGGCTGTCGGACTTGCGCCCGGTCTCCATCACGCTGCCGATCGCATCCTTGAGCACCGAGCTGAACGACGGACCACCCTTGTCGGCGCCGGCACCATTGCCCAGCACGTCGCGCACGCGGGCAAGACCACCGAAGGCGCTGCCCGAACCACTGGTATCGAGCACGCGGGCGGAATTCGCATAGGCATTCGCTGCGGAAATTGGGGAGGCCATGACTTTCGTTCCTGTCCTAGGTCTTCAGAATGTCGAGTGTGCGTTGAATCATGCGGCGCGTGGCGCCGATGATGTTCAAATTCGCCTCGTAGGACCGCTGTGCATCACGCATGTCGGTCATCTCGATGAGCGGATTGACGTTGGGGTACTTGACATTGCCGGACGCGTCCGCGGCCGGATTACTGGGGTCGTATTTGACGCGGAACGAAGATTGGTCGGGCACGACCCTGCCCAAGGTAACGACCCTGGCATCGAGCGCCCGGTCGAGCGCCGTCGTGAAGGTCGGGACCTTGCGCCGGTACGGATCGCCGCCGGCCTTGGCGGCGGTCGAATCGGCGTTGGCGACGTTTTCCGAAATGACGCGCATCCGCCCGGCCTGCGCGCGCAGGCCCGACGTCGCGATGCTCATCGAGCGAAGGAAGTCGCTGGAGTCATTTGCCATGCTAGTCGATCTCCATCCTCATCGGGCCTAGCCCTTGCCGATCGCCGTCTTCAACAGATGCAGGCTCTTGCCGTACAGCGAGGTCGCGGCGGCATAGTCCATCTGGTTGGCGGAGACCTTGAGCATTTCCTCTTCGAGGCTGACCGCGTTGCCGGCCGGCCGCGTCTGAAATCCCACCTTGCGATTCTGATCGAAGCTCGCGCCATCGCCCGCGCCCGGCGCGATATGCGCGGCGCTGGTGCGCGCCAGCGGCAGCGGCGCGGAGCCGCCGACGGCCTGGCCGGTCGGCGTGAACTTCGGCTCGACCAGATCCCTCGGCTTGAACTTCGGCGTATCCGAGTTGGACACGTTCTCGGCCAGGACGCGCTGCCGCTCCTGGTGCCATTGCATCTTGGTGCGCAACGCCGACAGCACGGGGAGATCGTTGATGGACATGGCGTTGCTCGGTTGTGCCCGACTGCCGGACGGTTGTGGTAGGTAGAAATTGCCGTCCATATGGTTAATGAACGGTTAAGAAACCGTGCGCCGCACCCCGGGACTATCCCGGGGTTTTGACGATTTCTTAGGAATTTGGCCGGCTTCGAGCGGAGCCATGCATCAAATCGGGACGGCTGACCTCGCCAAGAAGTCGTTTTGGCCCGGCCGATTCATGGGCTATTAAGACGTCGAGCGGCATTTCCTGCCGTTATGCGTTAACAGGTGGTTCCGGTTCTGAAGCTCCGTTCGCGCCGGCGATGCGTTGGACAGACGAGAGACTTCGAGAGGACGCGGTATTTGCCGGGGACAGAGATGCAGGCGCTGACGGCGTTTTTTACATTTGTAGCGGTGCTGGCGCTGATGGCCCTTGCCGCTTGGCTCGTTCGTCGATTCGCAGGGAATCGGCTCGGAACCAATCCGAATCGCGGTCGGATGCCCCGCCTCGCCGTGATCGATGCCGCCGCCGTCGACGGCCGCCGCCGCCTGGTCTTGGTGCGCCGTGACAACATGGAGCATCTTCTGATGATCGGTGGCCCGACCGACATCGTGGTCGAGTCGAACATCGTCCGCGCTGTCCCGGCGCGCGAGCAGTTGCCGCAGCGCCCCGGCATCACCGCCGAGCCGCCGGCTTCGCGCCTCGCGCCGCAGTCCGAGACGACGGGCTGGGACACCGAGCCGAAGAGCGAGCCGGTCGAACTGCCCGAGCCGCAGGTCCCGGAGCTGCCGCAGCGCCCGGCGCGGCCGTCGTTCATCGATGAGGTCCGCCGTGGCGCCGCCGCCGAGCGCCGCGAGCCGCCGCCACAGTTTCCGCCTGAGCCGCCACCGCTCGCCCGCCGTGGCGAGGGGCGCCAGGACCCGCGCGTTGAGCCGCGTGCCGAGCAGCGCAGCGAGGCCCGCCCGGACGACACGCGCGGCGAGCCCCGCCCCGAGCGCCTGCCGCGCAGCGAGCCCGCCCGTGAGCCGATGATGCCGCGCCAACTCCGGCCCGCTGAGCCGCAGCGCCAGGCCGAGGTCGCACGGAGCAGCCAGGCACCGAAGATGCCGCCGGTGCGCCGGCCCGAGCGCCCCGCCCCCGAGCGCCCTGCTCCCGAACGCGTCGAACGCGCCGAGCCGGTAGCGGCGCCGCCGCCACCGCCGGTCGCCGAGATGGCTCCGCCCCCGCCGCCGCCGGTCCAGCAGAGCGCCGAGGCCAATCTGGCCGAGATGGCACAGCGTCTCGAGGCGGCGCTGCGGCGTCCCTCGGCCGAGCCGCCGGTGATCCCTGCTGCGGAGGCCCCGCCGCTCCGCCAGGCGGTACGCAACGAGCCGGCGCCGCCCCCGCAGCCGGTCAAGACCAGCTTCGAGAATCTGGAAGACGAGATGGCCTCGCTCTTGGGCCGTCCGAAGTCCTCTCAGTGAGAGCCGGTTTCGTCCCGCGTAGAGTCGTTTTCACCACTGTCTTGATTGCCGCCGCTGCACTGGCGGGGAGTGCGGCTGCACAGGACATCAGCATCAATCTCGGCGGCGCCGGCGGTGGCGGCGTCACCGAGCGTGCGGTCCAGCTGATCGCCCTGCTCACGGTGCTGTCGATCGCGCCGTCGATCCTGATCATGATGACGTCGTTCACGCGCATCGTGGTGGTGCTGTCGCTGCTGCGCACCGCGATGGGCACGGCGACGGCGCCGCCGAACTCGGTGATCATCGCGCTGGCGATGTTCCTGACCGCGTTCGTGATGGGCCCGGTGCTGCAGAAATCCTATGACGACGGCGTGCGGCCACTGATCGAGAACCAGATCGGCGTCGAGGACGCGCTGCAGCGCGCCTCGGTGCCGCTGCGCGGCTTCATGCAGAAGAACGTCCGCGAGAAGGACCTCAAGCTGTTCATGGACCTCTCCGGCGAGGCACCGCCGGCAACGCCGGACGAGCTGTCGCTGCGCATCCTGGTGCCGGCCTTCATGATCTCCGAGCTCAAGCGCGCCTTCGAGATCGGCTTCCTGCTGTTCCTGCCGTTCCTGATCATCGACCTCGTGGTCGCCTCGGTGCTGATGTCGATGGGCATGATGATGCTGCCGCCCGTCGTCGTCTCGCTGCCGTTCAAGCTGATCTTCTTCGTGCTGGTCGACGGCTGGTCGCTGGTGGCCGGCAGCCTGGTGCAGAGCTACGGCGGATAAGAAGAACCATGAGGTCCCAATGGGGCCTCGCTCTTCGAGACGCCCGCCTATAGCGGGCTCCTCAGGGCGAGGAGAAGTAGCTGCTTTCATCGGAGGCTGCGATGATCGCAGGATCCAGGGAGGAACGACGTGAAAGTGAGAGAGTATCCGCGTCTCCTGAGCGTTCGTTCTGCTCTCGGAGCAGCAGCCGTGCTGTGCGCGGCCCTCGTCATCACCGCTAACGGAACGGCAGCGCAGGACCTGACGCCCGATCGCATCAAGGCGACGATGTCCGCGGTCGACACCGCGATGATCGAGGCCAATGCCGCGACGTCGAAGGACTGGCCGACGATCGGTCTCGACTATGGCGAGACGCGCTTCAGCAGGCTCGACAACATCAACA
This sequence comes from Bradyrhizobium sp. HKCCYLS20291, assembly GCF_051167715.1. Classification (NCBI taxonomy): domain Bacteria; kingdom Pseudomonadati; phylum Pseudomonadota; class Alphaproteobacteria; order Hyphomicrobiales; family Nitrobacteraceae; genus Bradyrhizobium; species Bradyrhizobium sp. HKCCYLS20291. The sequence goes on from NZ_JBNPTO010000002.1 coordinate 96,088, forward strand.
CCGGCAACGTCGGGGATCTCGGGCTTGCCTGGAGCTACAATCTCGACTCCGAGCGCGGCATCGAGGCGACCCCGGTGGTCGTCGACGGCATCATGTATCAGACCGCGCCATGGAGCGTGGTGCATGCGATCGATGCGCGCACGGGCAGGAAGATCTGGACCTTCGATCCCGGCGTGGCGCGCGAGCTCGGCTACGAGCGTTGCTGCAACGTCGTCAATCGCGGCGTCGCCGTCTACAAGGGCAAGGTGTTTGTCGGCGCCTATGATGGGCGGCTGATCGCGCTGGATGCGGCGACGGGTCGGAAGGTCTGGGAAAGGGACACGCGCAACGATCAGGAGCATTGGTCCAAGGACTACACCATCACCGGCGCGCCGCGTGCGTTCAACGGCAAGGTGGTGATCGGCCAAGACAGCGGCGCGGACAGTGGCGCGCGCGGCTACATCACCGCCTACGACACCGAGACCGGCAACCAGCTGTGGCGCTGGTTCACGGTCCCCGGCGATCCGGAGAAGCCGTTCGATGACAAAGCGATGGAAGCCGCGTCCAAGACGTGGGACCCGTCGCTCGAACACTGGATCATGGGCGGCGGCGGCAGGCCCTGGGACACGATCACCTATGATCCCGATCTCAACATGGTCTATCTCGGCACCGGCAACGGCGCGCCGTGGAACCACAGCTTCATTGGTCCCTCGAGCGGCGACAGTCTCTATCTCGCCTCGATCGTGGCGCTCGACGCCGACACCGGCAAATATATCTGGCACTATCAGGAGACGCCCGGCGATCGCTGGAACTACGATTCGACCCAGCCGATGATTCTCGCCGACATCGCCATCGACGGTGCCCCGCGCAAGGTGATCCTGCACGCGCCGAGCAACGGCTTCTTCTTCGTGATCGACCGTACCAATGGTAAGTTCATCTCGGCCAGGAACTTCGTCGATGTGAGCTGGGCAACCGGCTACGATGCCAGCGGCCGTCCGATCGAGGTGCCCCCCGTGGACGGCCTCGACGACGCCGTTCCCGGCCCCTACGGTGCGCACAACTCCCACCCGATGTCGTTCAATCCGCAGACCGGCCTCGTCTATCTTCCGGCGCAGAACATCCCGGTGTATCTCAGGCCGACGGACACCCTCGTCAACGAGGCCCCGACGCCCGGCGAGCTCGGCGGCGTGACGGCATGGGATCTCGGCTGGGTGCCCAGCAACGCGAGGCCGAAGCAGCCGGCGTTCGGGCGCCTGCTGGCCTGGGATCCGGTGCAGCAGAAGGAGGCCTGGCGTGTCGAGCACGCCGCGCCGTGGAATGGCGGCACGCTCACGACAGCCGGCAACCTCGTGTTCCAGGGCACCGCGGACGGCCGCTTCGTCGCCTATGACGCCCGCAACGGCACGAAGCTGTGGGAGACGCCGACCGGCACCGGCGTGATCGCGGCGCCCGCCACCTACATGATCGACGGCGTGCAATATGTCTCGATCGCAGTCGGCTGGGGCGGCGTCTACGGCCTCACGACACGCGCCACCGAGCTGCGCACGCCCGGCACCGTCTATACCTTCACCATCGGCGCCAAGGCGAAGTTGCCGGAGTTCGTCAAGTACCCAACCGAAGGCCTGCTGCAGGGCGTCAAGTACGACCCGAAGGACGTGCCGGAGGGAACCTCGCGGTATGTCGGCGCCTGCGTCTCCTGCCATGGCGTGCCCGGCGTCGACCGCGGCGGCGCCATCCGCAATCTCGGCTACGTCCCGGCCGAGACGATCATCAGGCTGAAGGACTTCGTCTTCAACGGACCATTCCGCGACCGCGGCATGCCCGACTTCACCGGCCTGCTCACCGACGAGGACGTCGTCAAGATCCAGGCCTTCATCCAGGCGGCGGCGGATGCCGGCCGGCCGAAGCAGTAGCAACAGGCCTAATTCTGTTCGGTGATCGGGGCCAGGTTGGGCTCCCCGTGTCGACTGGCTTCTCATACCATGAGGCCCCAGTGGGGCCTCGCCCTTCGAGACGCGCGCTAAGTGGCGCGCTCCTCAGGGTGAGGGGAAACGGCGGGGAAGTAGCTCGCTTTCGTCGGCTTGGTCATCTGATTAAGTCTGCCGCTCCGCACGAGATCAATGGCCGGCGATCGCCTGCTTGACGCCCTGGATGCGCGGCAGGGTGGCGGTCGCCTCCGACGGCGCCTTCGCGGCATCCTTGCCTTCCGGCTTGCCGGTCGCATCGGGGAAGCGGGCCCGCATGTCGCGCAGGAAGCCGTCGAGCGTATCGACGCCGGCCGCCATCTTGGCGATCTGGGCGAACTCCGCGCTCGACCCGCTCGCCGGCTTGCTGGCCACGTCGAAGGCGATCTTGTCGGCCTCGCCGGTCATCAGCGGCGCGTATTTCTCGCGGAAACGCGCCAGCCCGATGGCGTCGTCCGCCAGCGCATAGCCGACGACGGCGCGCAGGATGTCGCCGCGCTCGGCCGGATTGAGCGGCCGGAAATCGCGCCAGCGGTCGCCGTAGTACAGCTCGATCTGCTCGGACGCCTCGCGCCAGCGCCGCGATGCCCAGTAGATGTCGGAGCGCAGCCGGATCGCCTCGCGGCCCGCGACATTGGTGATGATGTCGAGCGCGAGATCATGGCGGCCGATGTCGCTGTCGGCGCGCGCCTCCAGCAGCAGCCGCTGCTGGCGCAGCTCGCCCGAGAGATCGGCGATGCGGCTGGTGCGCAGCGCCTCGATCGCGCGGTCCGGCTTGCGGTTGGTGAGATAGACCATGGCCAGGCGCGCGGCCACCTGGGCGCGTGCGGCGCCTTCGAGACGGTGATCGACCTGGTATTGCAGGAGCTCGGCCGCCTGATCGAGCAGATCGATTCCGGCCAGACGATCGGCCAGCTTGCGGATCATCTCGTCGCCGCGCCGGCCGATCGGGGTCAGCTCGCGGAAGCCGTAGAAGATGCTGAGCGCGTCGACCGGCGGCAGTTCGTCCGCCTTGCCGCCGAGGAACAGCTGCGAGAACAGCCGCTGCGCGGCGTCCTGGGCCTGGCGCGCCATGTCGGAATTCGGCGCCAAGCGGGTCGCCATGCGCGCGGCTTCGAGCGAATCCGCGTAGCGCCCGGCCTCCTCGTACATCTGCGCCATCATCTGCAACGTCTGCACCTCGACGGCATCGCCGCGCCAGGTCGCCTGCAACGTCTCCAGATCCTTGAGCGCGTCGGGCGGCTTGATCTCACCGCGCTTCTGCAGGAGCTTGATCTCGTACAGCTTGGCCTCGGCCGCTGCCATGCGGTCGTTGGAGTTGATGGCGGAGCGGTACTCGTCGAGCGCGTCCTTCTCCTGCGCCATCGCTTCCGCCAGCCGGCCGCGCAGCACGGCGACGTCCGCCTTCATGTCCGCGGGCACGCCGATCACGTCGAGCTCGGCACGCCGCTTGGCGGCGCCGGCGAAATCCTTGATCTCGAGCGCCGACTTCATCGCGTCCGCGATCACGATACGCTGCAGGTCGAGCGGCAGCGAAGCGATGGCGAACTCGACGTTCTTAAGCTTCTCGCGGGCGTCGGCGAACTTGCCCTGCCGCGCGTAGGCCAGGCCCTTCCACATCTGCGAGTCGAAATTGTTGCCGATCGAGGACGTGGCGAGATCCTTCAGGCCCTGATCCGGCCGGCCCATCAGGATGCTGGCAACAGCGTGAATCATCAGCATCGCGGTCTCGTCGGTGCGCGGGTCGGCGTCCGAGATCATCAGGTTGGTGATGCCCCGGGCCTCCGGATACATCGCGCGCGCCATGTAGAAGCGCGCCAACGCCAGCCGCGCCTGCGCACGGCGCTCCGGCTCCGCCGCGGCAGCCGCCTTGATCAGCATGTCCTCGCGCGGCACGAACGGTTGGGTCTGGTTCTTCTGCCACTCGTCGATGTCGAACATCGGCCTGACCGCCGTCGGCGCCCGCTCCGGCGAGAAGCCGATCGACGACAGCGTCAGCCCGCCCGGCCGTCCCAGGATCACCTTGTCGGGCGCGATCTCGACGGCGACGTCGTCGGAGTTCGGGCGCACCGCGATGCCGTGGACGGAATCGAGCAATGACAGATCGACGAAGTCCTGGCGCTTGATGAAGCCGCGGATCGGCGGCGGCGCCGTCACCACCAGTAGCGTGTCGCCGGCATCGGGATCGGTCAGCCGGTGCAGCATCCCGGCCCCGGGGTTGGCGAGCGGCACCATCACGTTGGCGAGCGCCGGATCGGTGACGTTGCGCATCACCATCAGCGGCTGCTGATTGGTCTGGCCCTTGTCGGCAAAGGACAGCGTCCAGCTGCGTCCGCCATCGTCGCTGCCAAGCGAATGCATCTGCGGCCGGTTGAGGCGGATGCGGATCGCCTGGCCCTTGTCGAGCGGCATCCGGTTGACCTCGCCGATGATGGCGCCGCCCTTGGCCTTGATCGGCTCGACGTCAACGGGCTTGGTCGAATCGAACACCATCCACACCGTGTCGCCGCGGCGGAATAGCGCCGCAGGCGTGACCTGGCCGAAGCCGAAGCTGAGCCGCAGGCCCTCGCTGTCGCGCACCGCCTCCAGCGACGCCGCGCCGGTCGCGGCCTTCTCAACGGGCTTCTCTGCCGGCTTGGCCGCCTCGGCCTTCGCGGCTTCGACCTTCGGGGACTCGACCTTCGGGGACTCGGGCTTCGCAGCCTCGGCATGGGACGCATCAGGCTTGGCCGCTTCCATCTTCGGCGCTTCGACCTTCTCCGGCGCGGAGTGGTCAGCATCCGCCTTCGCCACTTCAGGCTTGGCAGTCTCAGGCTTGGCAGTCTCAGGCTTCGCAGCTTCAGGCTTGGCAGCTTCAGGCTTGGCAGCCTCAAGCTTGGCATCTTCAGGCCTGGTGATTTCAGACTCGGCGATTTCGAACTTGGTGGCTTCAGGCTTGGCCACTTCAGGCTTGGCAGCCTCGTGCGTTCCCGCTTCGGGCGCGGCTTCCGTCTTCGTCGCAGCGGCTGCGGCATGGGCCGGCTCGGCGGCGGGTTCGGTCGCCGGAGCCGCGATGGCGGGCTTGGCTTCCGCTTTCATCTCCTGCGCAATGGTCTCCGAGGTCGGCGGCACGATGTCGCGCTGAGCCGCGGGCTTCGGCTTGTCGCCATTCGACTTCTCGCCGCCGGCCTTGTCGCCATGGCCCTTGTCCGCGGCGGCCTTGTCGCCATGCCCCTTCTCCGCGGCGGCGGCCTTGGCGCCCGGCAGCGTATCCGAGGACACCGCGGCCACCTTCTTGTCCGGCTGCACATAGGCGACGTCGATGTTGTAGTTCTTCTCGTCACGGAAGGCGTGGACGTCGACCTCGCCGATCATGCCGATCTCGACCACGGTCTTGTTGCCGTCGATGCGCTGGTTGATTCCGGCGACGTTCGGCGGCGACACGATCTTGGCATCGGCGAGATCAAAGTTGAGTGGCGCAGAGAAGTACAGCGACATCTTCTGATCGTTCATCACCGAGGAGATGCCGACGCCGTCGGGAATCTCGAACACGAAGCGCACGAAGGTCGGCTGCACCAGCGCACGCACGCGGATCGGCGGCCGCTTCTTCGATTCCGCTTCGGCGCGCTGCAGCCGCAGCGCGCGCTCGGCGGCGCGGGCGCGCTCGGCGAGCTCGCGCACGACCTCGGCCGGCAGCGGCGGCGGCGGACCGGTCCAGCTGTCCGGCAGCAGGTCGATGAACACGCGCTCGCCGGCGGTCATGGTGTTGACGCGTACCTTGCGCGACAGCGACAGCCGCAGCGCCGATCCGTCGGGATCGCCGCGCGCCGAGGAGATGTAGTCGGGCGCTGCATCGACCCAGCGGTCGATCGGAACGTTGGCGGGACGATCGAACCTGACGAGCAGGATCGAGCCGGCGGTGGTGACGTCGGCCCCGACGTCCTCGGCGAATTTCAGCACCAGCCGCGCATAGCCGTTCTGGGCCGACAGGTTCGCCTCGCCCGGCACCGGCGCCGCGCCGGCCGCGACCGTCGACAGCATCAAGCCGATGGCGATCGCCGACAACAAAGCCAGCACGGCGCGCACGCGCGCACGGGCCTGCGACCGCAATCCGATGGGAGACGTGCGCACCATGGTCACAGCTTCCAGTTCGATATCCGTAACTTGACGGATACGCCTGCCCCGCCATGCCGGAAGTCTAGGAGCCGGCGTTTAAGGGCGCATTAAACATGCGGTTCAATTGGTCCTCACCGGCACGATCTTGCCCTCGATCTTCGGCAGCTCGGCGCTGGTGTCGGGCCTTTCGGCGCCGGCTCGGCGGGCGAGCTCGACGGTGAGCCGCTCGGCCGCTTCCGGCGTCATCAGCCCGAGAATGTCGGACATCTTGCGCGGAGCGATCTGCGAAGCGATCTCGATCAGGACGGACATGTCGAGCCGGTCGAACACCTTGGCGGCGTCCTTGGGCTTCATGCCTTCGTACATCGTGACGATGCTCTTGAAGCGGGCGTTGTCGGACTCGCTCTTCGCAGCCTGGGCGCCGGAGATGCGGGTCTCGATCGCCTTCATCTCCTCGGTCTTCGACTGGATGCGCTGCTCGGCCGCGCGCAGCAGGCTCTCGCGGATGTCGATCTCGCGCTGGCGGGCTTCGAGCTCCTGGCGGCGCGACTGCAGCCGCTCGAGGATCGCCTTCTCCGCCGGCGACACCTGCTGCTGGTTCTCCTCCGGCTTGATCACGATGCCGTCGGGCTTGGTGTCGGGAGCGGCGGGCTTGGGCGCCTCCTCCTTCTTCTCCTTCGGCTCCCCATGGGTGGAGCCAGTGACGATGTCGTCCTCGCGGCCTGGATAGCCGAGATTGATCTGGGCCCAGGACCGCTTGGTGGATTGCGGATCATAGTCGAACACGTAGCCGCCATCGATCACGAGGCCGGCCACCTTCAGGACCGCGAGGCTGGCCACCGCGATCAGGACGACGGGAATGACGCGGATGTTACGGAACGCATTCATGCGGCGAGGCCACCGGTCCTTCGACGTTCAGAGAATGCCTGGGCCGCGGCGGCAACCGCCTTGGCACCGGAGACGCGAACCTGCTCGGTCGTGATCGCCGGCACCGGCGCAGGCGCCGGCTCGGACGCGGCTTCAGGCGAGGTGATCGGACGCGCGGCGCTCGCGATCCGCGACAGACGGCGCACCACGCCGTCGCTCTCGGCGAGCTGCTTGCGCAGCTGCTCCGACATCTGCGTCGCCGCGGCGAGCTGATTGCCGAGATTGTCGTTGACGTCGCGCACCGCGAGCTTGAGGCCGCCGATCGCGCGCTCGGCGATCTCGGTCGCGGTGATCAGCTCGGCAATGACGGCCTTCAGCGAATGCTCGTCCGCCTTGAGTCGCTTCAGCCTGGCGTTCAGCAGCATGCAATAGCCGATGGTCAGCACCAGAAGGACTGCGACCAGGCTTTCGATGATCAATCCGAGGGAGTGGTTCATTGGGCCTCCATCAACTTGTTCTGGCCTTCGGCGCCTTCAAACATCGCAAGCGTGGTATTGGGCTTGCGCAGATTCTTGGTGACGCGGATCGCGACGCGGTCGCCGACCCGGCCCATCCGTCCCTCGGTCAGCATGGTGCTGCCGCAGCGGACCGCGACCAGCGCATCGGGGCGGATGTCGAGCGGCAGGGTGTCGCCGACCTTTAGCTTCATCAGCTGCTTCAGCGGCACGTCAGCCTCGTAGAGCACGGCGTCGACGGCGATCTCGGCCTGCGCGATCTCGGTGGCGAAGTGGCCTTCCCAGACCGGATCGCGGCCGAACTTCTCGCCCATGAACATCTGCAACAGCACCGGCCGGATCGGCTCGATGGTCGCATAGGGCAGCAGCAGCTCGACGTTGCCGCCGCGGTCTTCCATGTCGATGCGCAGCTTCACCAGGATCGCCGCATTGGCCGGGCGGCTGATCGCGGCGAAACGCGGATTGGTCTCGAGCCGGTCGATGGTGAAGGTGACCGGCGACAGCGGACGGAACGCCTGCTCGGCATCCGCCAGCACCACCTCGATCAGCCGCTTCACCAGATTGGTCTCGATCGTCGTGTAGGGCCGTCCCTCGACGCGCATCTGGCTGGTGCCGCGCCGGCCGCCCAGCAGGACGTCGATGATCGAATAGATCAAGGTGGAATCGACGGTAGCGAGGCCGAAATTCTCCCACTCCTCGGCCTTGAAGACCGAGAGCACCGCCGGCAGCGGAATCGAATTCATGTAGTCGCCGAACCGCACCGAGGTGATGCGGTCGAGCGTGACCTCGACGTTGTCGGAGGTGAAGTTGCGCAGGCTGGTCGTCATCAGCCGCACCAGGCGGTCGAAGACGATTTCGAGCATCGGCAGACGCTCGTAGGAGACCATCGCCGAATCGATGATCGCGCGAATGCCGGAATGGTCGTCGAGGCTGACCTCGCCTGCGGTGAAACCGAGGAGATTGTCGATCTCCTCCTGCGACAGCACGCGCTCGCCGCCGTTCTTGGTGGCGCCGAAATCGCGGCTGCCGTCCTCGACCATCGCGGCCCATTGCAGGGCCATCGATTCGGTGAGTTCATTGGCAGCTGCGGCTTCCGCGGCCTCCGCGGGATCCTCGGAATCGAGCGAGGCTTCCCATTGCGCGGCTATCGCATCTTGGTCGACTGGATCGTTGCCCGCCATGATCGTTGAGCTTCTTTGCCTTACTGGACCACGATTTCCTTGAACAACACCGCGTTGACCTGGTTGGGCGCCAGCGCGACGTTGACCCGCTTGGTGAGCTCCTCCTTGAGCCGGAACAGGCCGGCGGAGCCGTTGAGGTCGCTCGGACGAAGCTCGCGCAGGTAGGTCTGGAAGATGTCGGTGACACGCGGCAGCGTCGGCTTGATGTGCTCGACCTGCTTCTCCTCCTTCACCTCCAGCACGATCTTCACCTTCAGATACTGGACGCGGTCACCGGGATTGCCGACCAGATTGACGAGCAGATCCGGCACCTCGACGAAGGCCGGCGGCTTCGGCGCCGGCGCCGCCTCGGCATGATGCTCGTCCTTCTTCTGGCCGAAGAAGAAGAAATAGGACGCGCCGCCGACGCCGAGCAGCGCCAGCGCACCGACGATCATGATGATCAGCTTGAGCTTGCTCTTGGGCGCGCCTGCTTGCTCTTCGCCCTCGCCTGCTCCGCCTTCGTTCTCAGCCATGGCCTTCGGTGTCCCCAGACAAAATCACGGGAAGCCGACCGATGCCGCCAGAAAGCTCGATGACGCGAAACCAATGCTCCCAGCGCATCCGCGCTTCGTTGATGGGAACGCTACGGTAACAATGGTTAACGGAAGCTTTCTTTTGTTAAGGAGGTGGGAAAATCTTGCCGGGCAAATATGGTTAGCGCGCCGTTATTGCCGGGTGCGCACGGCCCCGCCAAAAACTCAAACCATTGATCTATATCATATATTCAGGTTGGCACGGCTTTCGCTCTACCTCCCTCGAACCCGCCGGCTTGGGAGAGCTGAACGGTTCACAGAAGACCTGCTCAGGCCGCCTTGGGAGAGGCACCGCAAGCGGGATTCGTTAAGAGGGGAGATCGACCGGTGGAGAATGCGCTTCTCATCGGATTGTCGCGGCAGATGGTGCTGGAGCGGCAACTCGACGTCGTTGCCAACAACGTCGCCAACGTCAACACCAACGGCTTCAAGGCCGATCAGCAGCTGTTCGAGGAGTACCTCTCCTCCGGCGCGCATGAAGACAATTTTCCCGGCGCCGCCCGCAAGGTGGCCTACGTGCAGGACCGCGGCACCTATCGCGACTTCTCGCAGGGCTCGATGCAGCGCACCGGCAACGCGCTCGACGTCGCCATCGCGGGAGACGGCTTCCTGGCGGTGCAGACCGCGGCCGGCGAGCGCTACACCCGCGACGGCAATCTGCACATGAACAATACCGGCCAGCTCGTCACCGCGGCCGGCGATGCGGTGCTCGGCACCGGCGGCCCGATCGTGTTCCAGCCGACCGACCACGACATCAACATCTCGCCCGACGGCACCGTGACCGTGGTCGAAGGCGTCAACCGTACCGATTCGATCCGCGGCAAATTGCGCCTGGTCAGCTTCGCCGATCCGCAGGCCGCGCAGAAGCAGGGCAACAACCTGTATTCCGCCCCGGGCGGCGCCGCGCCGCAGCAGGACATCAAGTCCACCGTGCAGCAGGGCTACATCGAGAAGTCGAACGTCAGCGCGGTCGGCGAGATGAGCAAGATGGTCGAAGTGATGCGTTCCTACACCCAGGTCGCCAACATGCTGCAGGTCCAGAGCGACCTGCGCAAGAACGCGATCGAGAAACTCGCCGACGTTCCGGCCTGACCGCAGACCTTGAAGGAGACGTAAGATGCAGGCGCTTCACACCGCTGCGACCGGAATGGCGGCCCAGGAACTCAACGTCCAGGTGATCTCCAACAACATCGCCAACCTCCGCACCACCGGCTTCAAGAAGCAGACGGCGGCGTTCCAGGACCTGATCTACGAGCACATGCGCCGGGTTGGCGCGCAGTCCTCGGACCAGGGCACGATCCTCCCCGTGGGCATCGACATCGGCGGCGGAGTCAAGACCGTCGGCACGCCGCGCTCGATGACGCAGGGCACGCTGTCGCAGACCGGCAACGACCTCGACCTGGCGATCACCGGCGAAGGCTTCTTCAAGGTCCTGATGCCGGACGGCACCTATCAGTATACCCGCGACGGCACCTTCCAGATGGACAACCAGGGCCGCATCGTCACCGCGCAGGGCAACCCGGTGCAGCCGACGATCTCGATCCCGCAGAACGCCTCGGGCATCACGGTCAACGCGCAAGGCCAGGTCTCGGTGACGGTGCCGGGCTCCACCACCTCGAACATCGTCGGCCAGATCCAGGTCACACGCTTCATCAACAAGGCCGGCCTGCAGCCGGTCGGCAACAACCAGTTCACCGACACGCCGTCCTCCGGCGCGCCGCAGGACGGCGTCGCCAACCAGGAAGGCTATGGCGCCATCACCCAGGGCAGCCTGGAGCAGGCCAATGTCGACGTCGTCAGCGAGATGAGCGAGCTGATCGCCGCCCAGCGCGCCTATGAGATGAACGCCAAGGTCATCTCCGCCGCCGACCAGATGATGCAGTCGACCACTGCGCTGTTCCGCTGAGGCCTGAAGGGAGATCACGATGATGACCCGGACCGCCCGCCCTTTCCTCTTCGCCGCCACCCTGCTGGCGTCCACCGCCCTGCCGGCGCTGGCCGGCGAGGCCGACGACCAGATCCGCGCTCCCGTGCTGCGCGCCACCGTCAACGTCACCGGCGACATCGTGCGCGTCGGCGACCTGATCGAGAATGCCGGCGTGGCCGCGAACGTCGCCGTCTACCGCGCGCCCGATCTCGGCACCACCGGCGTGCTGCCGGCGGCGCAGGTGATCGCGACGCTGCGCAGTCACCAGGTCATTGGCGTCGACATCCGCGACGTCAAGGAGGTCGCGGTGACGCGGCTCGCCCGCGCCATCGATGCCAAGGAGATCGGCAACGCCGTCGCGCTGGCGCTCGAGCATCGCAACGGACTCGGCGATGCCGCCGGCCTCAACGTCAGCTTCGATCAGCCGGTGCAGGACCTGAAGTTCGACGCGTCCACCAGCGGCGCCCTGGCGCCCACCAATGTCCGCTTCGACCCGCGCAGCGGCAGGTTCGAGGTCAGCTTCGAGCTCGGCCATGCCAATGGCGCTGCGACCACCAAGCTGCGCTACACCGGCACCGCAATCGACACCGTCGAGGCCGTGGTGCTGATTCGCAACCTCGACCGCAACGAGATGATCCGCGCCGGCGACCTGCAGGTCGAGCGGCGGCCGCGCGCCGAGCTCGGCGGCGCCGAGCCGGCTTCGCGCGAACTCGCGGTCGGCATGCAGATGCGCCGCCCGGTTCGCGCCGGCCAGCCGCTGAAGGCCACCGACCTCGCCAAGCCCGACCTCGTGCAGCGCGACCAGGCGGTGACACTGATCTACCAGACCGCCGGCATCTATCTCACCACGCGCGGCAAGGCGCTGGAATCCGGCACCGAGGGCGACGTCGTCAGCGTCCTCAATCTGCAGTCCAAGCGCACCATCGCCGGCCGCGTCAGCGGGCGTGGACAGGTCTCCGTCGACATCGCCGTCGCCAAGCCGGCGCAGAGCTCCGAAGCCGACATTGCCGCTCCCGTGTCCGTCGCCAGCCGCCTTCCCTCCTCCGCCACCCCGAAAGCCGAGTAAGTTTCATGTCGACGTTCAAGTTTGATGGTCAGGGTACTGCGCGCCTGCGGCGGGTCGCACTGGTCTCGGTGTCGTTCGCGGTGCTGTCGGTGGCCGGCGGATGCTCCTCGATCGACCGCCTGACGCAGATCGGCGAGCGGCCGAGGCTGACGGAAATCGACAACCCGACGACACAGCCCGGTTACAAGCCGGTGCAGATGCCGATGCCGAAGCCGGAAGCGGTGTCCTACGCGCCGAACTCGCTGTGGCGCAACGGCTCACGCGCCTTCTTCAAGGACCAGCGCGCGCATCAGGTCGGCGACATCCTCACGGTGATGGTCAGCATCTCCGACCAGGCCAATTTTGCCAACGAGACCCAGCGCAGCCGCAAGAACTCGGAAGACTCCGGGATCACCGACTTCATTGGCGCCAAGACGCTCGGGACCCAGGCGCTTAAGGTGCTGCCGGGACGCATCCTGACCGCCGACGGCACCGCGTCGTCCGACGGCAAGGGCTCGATCCAGCGTCAGGAAACGTTGCAGACCAACGTCGCCGCCGTGGTGACGCAGGTGCTGCCGAACGGCAACCTGGTGGTCGAGGGCAAGCAGGAGATCCGCGTCAACTACGAGATCCGCGAGCTGATCGTCGCCGGTATCGTGCGGCCCGAGGACATCCAGAGCGACAACACCATCGAGAGCTCGAAGATCGCCCAGGCCCGCATCTCCTACGGCGGCCGCGGCCAGATCAGCGACGTGCAGCAGCCGCGCTATGGCCAGCAGGTGATGGACATCCTGCTGCCGTTCTGAGGCGAAGACCAAGATCGAACGTGATCGGGCGGTCCATCCGGCCGCCCGGTCCCGGAGCAAGGCGCCGCCGACGCGATCGGCAATCAGGAACGAAGGATCGAACACCAGGATGAAAATCCCTCCTCGCTGGCGAGGAGGGTCAGGCGACGGATCGGCCGAGCGCGATAAGGTCATGATGACCCCGCAGCCACCGCCCGTCTCCAGCAACGAGCTCCCACATTGCCCAACGCGAACCTAGGCGCAACGGGTGATGTATACGCGGCCTCCGGTAGCTCCCCTGCCGGAGGCCGTGTTCGTTTCAGCGACGTCGTGTTGGCGACGAAGGCGCAACCCGGCAGGCATCGAGGCCGCATCGGACCGGTGCGCCGCGCCTCAGTTGGACAGATGGGATTCGATCGACTGGATGGCGGTCTTGAACAGCGTGGTCATGGCCGCGGTGATGTCGTCATCCGTGCTGACCGAAAAATACAGGCCCGAGCTGGCGCAGCTCTGCAGATTGGGGCCGATATTGGCCTGAAACTTCGCAACGTAGTTGTTGTAGAAGTTGTCGGTCGGCAGCGGATAGTACTGGGTATAGAGCACCGCGATCTTGATGCCGCGGCTCTTGATGGTGCTGCACAGCGAAATGTCGAACGGCTGAACGCAGCGCGTGATGCCGTGGTGTACGAGGACCGTCTGGCTGCACGTGCTGGTCTGCTTGCTCTCGACGCCGTCGGTCGCAATGAACAGCAGAGCCTGCGGCGTACTGCCGGAGGCGCCGGAGCCTGGCGTGCCCATGACGCTGTTCATCGCCGAGAGCGCCGAGGCGAAGTCCGTATCGGCGTCATAGTTGTACAAGGATGTCGTGATCTTGTTCTGCGAATAGACCTCCAGCACGTCGACGCTCGCCGCCGCCGTTCCCGCCAGCGACAGGTTGCTCGTCAGCGACTGAACGGTCGTCAGCGGCGTTCCCAGATCGCTGCTGTTGAACGTGTAGACGCCCATCCGGAACGAGGAATTGTACTGCGCGGCCAGCGACGTCGCCGTGCTGGTCAGGGATTTCGTCGCCGAGGCCATGTTCTGGATGCGCGTCACCACATTGAGCGACTGCGCGAGCTTGTAATTGTCCCAGCCCGTCGGGTTGCCCGGCGTATCGGTGCTGTTGGGATTCGACTGATGACAGGCGAAGGCGCAGCCGGCGCCGCCTTCCTGCTGCGGCGTGTTCTTCAGCATCGTGTTGATGCCGGCCGTGGTGGCGGCGATCGCCATCGAGGGCGAGTTGTCCAGCAGCATGTAGATGTCGATGTTGGGCGCAGAAGAGGACGAGGCTGTCGCGGTGCCGTTGAACGGCCATGCGTTCTGCCCCAGCACGTTGGGAAAGATGTTGGTGGACGTTGCGCTGTAGGTGACGGTGGCGGTGCGCGCCAGGCCATTCTGCGTCACCGAGACCTGCGGCGCCGGATAGGTCACACCGGAGATCGCCGATGCCTGCGCCGAGAACACGTTGGTCGCGACCGTCGCGGCCTGTGTCGCGGTCTGCGACATCAACGACGGCGACACCGCTGCGAGCGCCGCCGAGTCCGCCGCGGCATTCAGCCGCTCGCGCTTGTAGATGACGGACGCATAGTCCAGCGTCATGCCACACAGGAACACGGCAGGCACCATGGCCAGCGCAAAGATGACCGCGACGTTACCCCGGCGGTCACGTAGGAAGCCGCTGAGATGATTGCGACGCATGACGAAGGCCTCAGGAATTGACGCGGCTGACCGATGTCGAGAGCCGCGGATAAAAATAGCTGGTCTGGTAGACGTTGATGGTCTTGGTGAAGACGAAACCGAGCCAGGGCTTGTAGGGATAGGTCACCTCGCTCCAGATCAGCGACGTGTTCGCGATCTGCAGCGCCTTGGGCAGGGTGACCGCATTGCCGACTGTCTGGGGGGTCCCGTTGAGCAAGTCGCTCCAGATGATCTTGCCCTGCCCCTTGGAATCCGTCGTGACCTGGGTGACGGTCACGATCATGTCCGACGTCGTATAGGGCGCGACCACCAGCGACGCGGCACCGAGGATGCCGCTCATCGTGCTGTTGTCGATGCTGGTGTATTGAGAGGTGAGATCCGCGACCCGGCTGGCCGCGAGCGAGGCCTTGAACTGGACCGCGAAGCCGTTGCCGGCCTCGATACTGCCGAGATAGAGCGCCAGCATGAAGGGGAGAACGATGGCGAACTCCATCGCAGCGACGGCCCTGTTGTCGCCAATGAAGCCCTGTAGCGACGGGCGAAGACGAGGAAGCAGCGCCATCACGACGGCTCCCGCTTGAAGACGTTGGTCGAGACCAGAAGCCGGTTGCCGTTCGACAGATTGGCCAGGTTGAAGCCGAGCGGTCCCAGCATGACGGGCCATTGGTACAGCACCTGCACGACGACCACGTCGCCGGGATTGCCCAGCGAGTAGCTCCAGGTGTTGGTCACGTTGCCCTTCGAATCGAATGTGAGCGTCGGCGTCGTCGTGCTGACGCCGGAAAACGAGCTGTAGCTCTGCACGTTCACCATCAAATTATTGCAGGTGAAGAAGATCACCGTCTTCTGGCAGGCCCAATCGGCGAATTGCGACTGCGTCAGCCCCGAGGTCTGGGCCTGCCCCGTCAGGATCACGCGGCTGGCCTGGCTCACCACCTCATCGAGCAGACGCTGCGCGAGAAACACGATCATCGTCTGGATGATGGCCACCAGCAGCGCGATGAACGGTGCGGCGACCAGACCGAATTCGACGGCTGCCGAGCCATGCTCGGCGCGCACGAAGCGCCGCCAACGGAACACGCGACGCGCGACGTCGCCGAAGCGAGCGACTGATCCAATTCGCCGAGCACGTTGAGGTGCCAATCTGATCATTCCAGCACGCCACTGTGCGATTCAATCCGAGCAGGAACTCAGACATGACGGATCCGCGTAAACCCGGAGTTAGTTCTAAAGCACCCCGTATTCATACGGGGTCGGCCGCCCGGCCAGACGAAGCGCGGCGTTCTGAGATCAGCTCGCACGGAAGGCAGGTCGCAGCGACCGGCGCACCCGACGTTCCATCGGGGCCTTCAGCCTTTCGGTCCAGGCAAGCGAGGATGGCGGATGGACGGCCGCTCTCTTATGGATCGTCGCTCGCGTCAGACGAAGGCGGCCTCGACCACGCCCAGCCCATCCAGCTCCATCCGCACCCGGTCGCCCGGCTTGAGCCACACCGTCTTCACCAGGCTGCCAGTCAGCACCAGCTGACCGGCCTCGCCGATGGACATCAGCTCGAATTCATCGACGTCAGATCGACGGGGACGACGTCGAACCCATCTGCAATGAGTTCACGGATACGCGCCGCAATGGTCGCCACGATCGCCGGATCCCGCCCGAAGCTCGGGACGGCATCGTCGAGCAGCCCTGGAAAATAATCGACGGTAATCGGTAGCCGAGCGATGCGGCTGACATCCACAATGAAGGACTTGCTCTGCCCCAAGGCGATCGCGCGCTTCTCGTCGACCAGCAAATGCAGGCGAGGCCGGCGTGTCCCTTCATGAGCGGTTCGCGTACTCGTGTAGGCCACGATCGCAGAGGCTCTGTCGCCAGACCTGCCCACGCCCAACACCAATACGATATGGGCGAACGGTCCAGGTCCTCGAATCTCTCTGAACGGGAAATTGCAGCGGACGTAGTCACCGGGCCGCATGGCTCAGGAGAACAGCATTCCCAACGCCTCTCGGCGGGCTTCATAGGCCTCGTCGCTCTCCCCCTCTTCCCGCTCCAACACAAAGGCTGTGGCCGACCCGACCGCATCGTAGGCGAGAATGGTCCGGCCGCGAGCATCGAGCTCCATCTCGCGCATGAGGACGCGCATGATATAGTCTTCTATCGAGAGCCCCTCCCGCTCCGCGCGTTCCGCCGCAGCGATGATCACGGACTTCTCAAGGCTGATGATTTCGGTGTCGCTCAACGGCGTCTCCTAACTTCAGGCAAGCCTATGCACGGGTGGCACTCAGGCTGCTCTCCGCCAGAGGGCTTCAACCTGGCCTGAAAAGCCCCACGGATGATTAAATCAGACTAGCATAACGTTCTTGTTTTGTCTTCGCGCAATCACACGAACACCGCCTCGACCACGCCCAGCCCGTCCAGCTCCATCCGCACCCGGTCGCCGGCCGCGAGCCATACCGTCTTGACCAGGCTGCCGGTCAGCACCAGCTGCCCGGCCTCGAGCCCGTCGCCGCGCGCGGCGAGATGGTTGGCCAGCCAGGCAAGCGCATGGAGGGGATGGCCCAGCACGTCGGCGCCCGTGCCCTGCCCGGCCAAGGCGCCGTTCACGAGAGCACGGCCCTGCACGGCTGCGAGATCCCCGGCACGATCGCGCGGGACGGCGGGCCCGAGCACGCATCCTGCAGCGAAGAAATCATCGGCCACCAGGGTCGGGGCGCCCATGGTCTCCCATTTCACATAGCGGTCGTCGACGATCTCGATCGCGGCGTGGCAATCGCCGATCGCGTCGCCGACATGCGCGATCGTGAACGGCGCATCCAGCGGCAGCAGGTCCTTCGCGAGCCGCACCGCGATCTCGCATTCGACGCCGACCCTGACGTAATCGGCCGCGCGCAGTGTGACGCCAGAGGCGTGCACGCCGCCCGCGAACACACCACCCGCGCAAGGATGCGGAATGCCAATGTAGTCCTGCATCACCTTGCTGGTGCAGCCGATCTTGTAGCCGGCGAAATCGCCGGCGTGCTCGGCGAGCAGCCAGTGAACCTCATGCTGGATCTCATAGCCTGCCGCTTCATCCTTCGGCTGAAGGTGAGCCGGCAGCGCCGAAAGCGGAGTCCGCTCGCGGCGGGCGCCCACGATCAATTGCGCGGCGGCAAGAACCTCGTCTGCTCCCATGATCGTTCAACTCCCGCTGTCAGCCGCCCCAAGCGGCCTCTCAGATGTTATGGTGAACAGCCTGTTATCAAACGGTTTTCGTGGCTGGCCTCATCCCCTCTCGCGGCCACTTCGCGCCGCATGCGAAGCGCCGGCGCTGTTCAGATGGCGCTTCAGCCACGTCGCGGCGACCCCCGCCGAGCTTCAACAGGCTCTCCGCCGACACCCGCGATGATCTCACCATTCGCTCACGGATTCCAGCCGCGCAGGCCCCGCGCATGGAGGCGGCGCTTCGGTCGAGGATGGCAATCGGCTGTCTTGGAAATCCTTGGGGATCAATTCGCCTCGCTGAGGACTCCCGCAGCGGCTTCCTGGCGCGTTTCCAGCCAGGGCAGCTCGAAGGAGCAGGTCAACCCGCTGTCGTCGAACGTGCGTTGCAGATGCCGGACGGTGCGCGTCAGCAGCCGGCTGCCGAAACCGACCACCGGCGGCTCCCGCGCCGGCGGCCCGCCGCGCTCCTCCCAGCGGACGTGCAGGACGTCGGCGCCAAGCGACCAGCTGACCTCGATATGACCGCTCGGCGTGGTCAGCGCACCGTATTTGCTGGCGTTGCAGGCCATCTCGTGGATGACCAGCGCCAGCTGGGTCGTCATCTCCACCGGCACCAGAATGGCCGGGCCGCTGAGGGCGAGTTGATCCGGCGCGCTGGCAAACGGCGCCACCTGGCTGGTGACGAGCGCGGCCAGATCGGCGCCCTGCCAGTCGCTTTCGGCGAGGCTGGTGTGGACCGTGGCGAGCGCATGCAGCCGCGAGGTGAAGTCGCGAACCTTGGCATCGTGGCGGGGCAGCAGCTGGTGCGCCAGCGATTGCACCACGGCCAGGCTGTTCTTGACGCGGTGGGCCAGTTCGTGAACCAGCAGCTCACGCTTGCGGTCGGCCTCCTTTGCCGCGGTGACATCGATATTGACCCCGATCATCTGCAGATCGCTGCCGTCCTCTCCGCGCAACATCCGCGCACGCGCCTCGATCCAGCGGACCGAGCCGTCCGGCAGCGGCACCCGCCATTCGGAATCGAGCTCGCCGGTAATCAAGGCCTGCTTGTTGTCGTGGTCGGCATGCGCCTGGTCCTCGGGATGCACGAGCGCCAGCCAGTCGTCGTAGGTACCGGGGAACGTCCCGGGCTTGAGCCCATAGAGCTCCTCGATCTCGTCCGACCATTGGCTGGTGCCAGACTTCGAGTCCCAGATGAAAGTGCCGAGCCGGCCGTATTTGGCGGCAAGCTTGAGCTGCTCGGCAGTGCGCGAGGCATCGTCGCGCGCCTTGGCGAGCAGTCGAAAGTTGTCCTGGACGATGCGCGCGCTCTCGGCCTGAGCCTTTTCCGCCGCGGCCAGACGTGCGTTGAGCGCCCGCACCTCCGGAGGATCCGACGGCCCTGCCTCTCCCGGGATCGAGCTCTTCACTGCGATGCTGCCGAGCGGCCGCGCGATGCTGGTCCCGATCATCGCGGCGAGCAGCAGCGCCAGCGCGCAGATCGTGGTCGCCGCGATGGTCGCGGTCTTGACGGTCGAGGAGATCGCTTGCGCAAACGCCCCCTGCTTGATGCCGACGCCGACCGTCCAGTCGCTGAGTTGCGGATGCGCGTTGGCGTTGATGACGCGGTCGCCCTCGACCGAGGGAAACTCGGAGATCCCCGGCGTCTTGGCGTGGGCGCGCCAGCCGGCCGATGCAGGCTGGCCAGTCGTTGTCGCGTTCTTCGGAATGCGTGAGATGTAGCGGCCCTGTCCGTCCATGATGCCGACCAGCCAGTCGGCCGGGAGCTGCTGCTGCGCCAGCAGCCGCGTGTAGTTGGCGGCCGGCATGGCGATCGACAGGCAGCGGAACGGCTTGCCATCCTTGAAGACGGGAACGTCGACGGTGGCAACCCATTCGCCAGAATTGGGACCCATGAAAACGTCCGAGATCGACGGCCGCCCGGTCAGGAACGCACGCTCGGCCGAGCGCCGGCCCTCCGGCGTGCGCTCGCCGAGCGGCTTGCCCGGCGTGCCCATGGTGTTCAGCACCAGCCGGCCGTCAGCGTCGGACACGACAATCCAGGCGTCGCCGCTGACCAGCCCGACGCGGCGCGCCTCCGCCTCGAACTCGGTCATGTCAGCCGCGCCAAGTTCGGGGGACTTCCCCAGCACCTCGGCGAGAGCGATGTAGCGACGCAGTTCGGCATCGACGGCGCCGGAGATGGTCTGGGCTGCATAGGACAGACCGCGGCGGATGGAACCGTCGGCGGATTGCGCCATCGAGGCGATGACATAGGCGATCAGGCCGACGCAGGGCAGGAACAGGATGCCCGCCAGCAGCACGAGACGTCCCTTGATGCTCAGAACACCATAAGAGCGCTGCAAGGTCGCGAGCGCGCTTTCCAGCACGCCAGTCGATGTCTCCGGATTCCGCATGATCCCCCGCGGCTGTTCCGAGATGGAACTGCCACCAATTCGGCGATCGCGGAAAAGTTCCTCGCGTCCGCGAGAAACCGCGGATCGTGCGACATCAGATCGGCGCGCAAAAATCCTGCGGCCGCACCCGGCAGGCGGCCGCGATCAAGGCTCCCGGTTCACCCCCGCGACTTATTCGTCGCGATAGACTTTTTCGCGCTTCTCGTGGCGTTCCTGCGCCTCCACCGACAGTGTTGCGATCGGACGGGCTTCGAGCCGCTTCAGCGAAATCGGCTCGCCGGTCTCCTCGCAATAACCGTAGGTGTTGTCCTCGATACGCTGGAGCGCCGCGTCGATCTTGGAGATCAGCTTGCGCTGGCGGTCGCGGGCGCGAAGCTCGATCGCCCGGTCGGTTTCCGACGACGCCCGATCGGCGAGGTCGGGATGGTTCACGTTCTCCTCCTGCAGAGCCTGCAGGGTGAGCTTCGATTCGCGCAGGATCTCCTCCTTCCATGCCAGCAGCTTGGCGCGAAAGTACTCGCGCTGGCGTTCGTTCATGAAAGGCTCTTTTTCGGAAGGTTTGTAGTTCTTCAACTTTTCCAAGGTCAGCCCATCTGTACGTGCTGGCGCCGGTTTCGGCACCGGCGGACGGAATACGCCCGTTCGCGGCCGCGTTATATAGCGGCCTCATGTGACAGACAATATTTCCATCGGCACCGGCGCCCCGCCGTTTTGGCCGTTACACAGGCAAATTTGGCCGCTGCACCGGGGCACCCTTGGCTGCCTCAATAGCCGACGGTGAAACGGGCCCGCCGGTGCGCCGGACGCTCGATTTCGTCGGCCATCGCAACCGCGAAGTCCTCGAACGAGATGAAGCTCTTGCCCTCGGCGTCGACCAGCAATTGGTCGGTTCCGAGCCGGAACTTGCCCGTCCGGGCGCCGAAATCGATCATCGCGGAGGGCGACAGGAAGGTCCAGTCGAGCTCCTTCTCCTGGCGCAGCCGGTCGAGGAACGCCCCGCCCTTCTCCGCTTCGGCCTTGTACATGGCCGGAAAGTTCGGCGTCGTCACCAGCCGCACGCCCGGCGCGACCTCCAGCGAGCCGGCGCCGCCGACCACAAGGTAACGCGATACGCCGGAATCCTTGGCAGCCCCGATCAGGGTCTCGGCATCGCTGGCCAGGAAGTGGATCGAGCTGATCGCGACGTCGTGCCCGGCCCACAGCTTGGCCAGCGCAGCGCGGTCGTTGGCATCGCCCTGCACCGCGGTGACATTGGCGTGGGCTGCGATCTTCTCCGGGTTCCGGGCGATGCCGGTGACCTGATGGCCACGATTGGCGAGTTCGGCGGTAATGCGGGACCCGGCACGGCCGGAGGCCCCGGCGACGGCGATCTTCATGCTGCAACTCCTTGTTGGCGATCGTTCGGTCGGAACAGGAGGGGCTGGACGAGAACCCTCGGTATCCGATAGTGACTAGATAGCTGAGCGAATGCTGGTGTTAAGAGAGCACTTTAAGATCACCAGGTCACGCCGGAGTAACCGAATGCGAGCCGCCAACGTCTATTCGGCCGACTGCCCGACCCGTCAGATCCTCGACCGCATCGGTGACAAATGGGCCGTGCTGATCCTGATCCTGCTGCGCAACGAACCGTTGCGGTTCAATCAGTTGCGGCGGACGATCGAAGGCATTTCGCAGAAGATGCTGTCGCAGGTGTTGAAGAGCCTGGAGCGCGACGGGCTGGTGCGGCGGCGCGCGATCGCCACCGTGCCGGTGACGGTCGAATATTCGATCACGCCGCTCGGGCTGACGCTCGCCGCCGCGCTCGACCCGTTGCGCGACTGGGCGGAGCAGCATCTCAAGGACGTCACCGCCGCGCAGCGGCGCTACGATGCGCAGACGTCGGCGAAGGCGGCCTGAGCCGGCCGTCAGGTCTGCCCAGACTTGGCGAGCTCGACCTCAACGCGGAGCTCGATCTCCGACAGGATCGCGTCCAGCCGCGGGTCGCCGGAGGTCTGCTTGAGATCGGCTGCGGCATCGCGCAGCCGCAGCGCCATGGTCGTATCGAGCTTGCCCGCGAGCAGCGACAGCTTGAGATCGTCGAGCACGTCGAGCGCGCGCTTGCCGCGCTGGACCGAACGCTTGCGGCGTTCGGCCGGCTCCTCCTCGATGCCCTGCAGCGCCAGCAGCGCGTCGATGTTGGCGGTCTGCTTCGGCGCCAAGGTCGCGCGCGTCTCCTGCGCGGAGTCGGCATCAGGCAGCTTGAAGCCGCTCGACGAGGTTTTCCGCGGGGAGCTCGTGGACGTGGTCAGCGTCGTGCCGTTCGGTCCGTAGATGCGCATCGATGGCTCCCGCAAGCTTTGCGTGTCGGCGCAGAGATTGGCCGCGTCGTGGTTAACGGTGCGTAAACGGCCCGGCAAAATCTGCCGGGGCGGCAGCTTCGTTCCTCCGGAGGATCCCCGGACCGCGACAAAGCCCACGATCGAATTCACACTCTTTCAATGAGTTAGTCAGGAGCATCGCCCTGGCACGGCCCTCGCATAGATGATGCCGATCATGCGGTCATGGGAGTGGCCAACTGATCACTTGGAAGAGTTCGAGGGGAGCATAGGATGCGACGCGTCCGACTTACGCGCCTGTTTCAGGCCGCTTGCGCCGCCATGCTGGCGCTGGCCTCTACCGTCATGTCCGCGCATGCGACGTCGCGGATCAAGGATCTCGCCAATATCGAAGGCGTGCGCCAGAACCAGCTTATCGGCTACGGCCTCGTGGTCGGCCTCAACGGCACCGGCGATACGCTCAACAACATCCCGTTCACCAAGCAGTCGCTGCAGGCGATGCTCGAGCGCATGGGCGTCAACATCCGCGGCGCCACCATCCGCACCGGCAACGTCGCCGCCGTCATGGTCACCGGCAATCTGCCGCCGTTCGCGACGCAGGGCACGCGCATGGACGTGACGGTGTCGGCGCTCGGCGACGCCAAGAACCTGCAGGGCGGCACCCTGCTCGTCACCCCCCTGCTCGGCGCCGACGGCAACGTCTATGCGGTCGCGCAGGGCTCGCTCGCGATCTCCGGCTTCCAGGCTGAGGGCGAGGCCGCCAAGATCGTGCGCGGCGTGCCGACCGTCGGCCGCATCGCCAACGGCGCCATCATCGAGCGCGAGATCGAGTTCGCGCTGAACCGGCTCCCGAACGTGCGGCTGGCGCTGCGCAACGCCGACTTCACCACCGCCAAGCGCATCGCTGCTGCGGTTAACGATTTCCTCGGGGTCAAGACCGCCGAGCCGATCGATCCGTCGACGGTGCAGCTCAGCATTCCCGCGGAGTTCAAGGGCAACGTCGTCGCCTTCATGACCGAGATCGAGCAGCTGCAGGTCGATCCGGATCTCGCCGCCAAGATCGTGATCGACGAGCGCTCCGGCATCATTGTGATGGGCCGCGACGTCCGCGTCGCCACCGTTGCGGTGGCTCAGGGCAACCTCACCGTCACGATCTCCGAGAGCCCGCAGGTGAGCCAGCCCAACCCGCTGTCGCGCGGCCGCACCGTGGTCACGCCGCGCACCAGCGTCGGGGTCCAGGAGGACGGCAAGAAGTTCGCGGTCGTCAAGGACGGCGTCTCGCTGCAGCAATTGGTCGATGGCCTCAACGGCCTCGGCATCGGACCGCGCGACCTGATCAGCATCCTGCAGGCGATCAAGGCCGCCGGCGCGATCGAAGCCGACATCGAGGTGATGTGATGGCGACCTCCTTCGTCGACTCCTATGCCGGCCGCATGCCGCTCAGCATGCCCCACGCGGCGGCGACCACAACGCCCCGCACCGACTTCGATCTCGCAGAAGCCCTCACCAAGGTCTCTCCAAAGGCCCAGGCCAAAGCCAAGGCGACTGCAACCGATTTCGAGGCGATGTTTCTCAATTCCATGTTCTCGCAGATGACGAGCGGCGTGAAGGGCGACGGCCCGTTCGGCAACACCCCGGGCACCGGTGTCTGGCGCTCGATGCTGACCGAGGAATATTCGAAGAACTTCGCCAAGGCCGGCGGCGTCGGCATTGCCAACGACGTCTATCGCACGCTGATCCTGCAGCAGGCCAAGAGCAGCACGACCACCGACGTCAAGGCGTAATCGTTTGCGTGACAAGCGCGTGGCCTCGTGACGGCTCACGCCCAAGGAAGTCAGTCAAGGGAGTTATGAAATGACCGCACAGGGCCAGGCGAAGAAAACCACCTACACCGCCGCGGCAAGCGCGGCCGAGGCGCGCGCACTCGCCGACGAGATGGTCGGCGTCATGAGCGAGCTGATCACTGTCATCGAGCAGGAAACCGAGCTGGTCCGCGCCGGCAAGCTCAGCGAGGGCATGGCATTCGGACCGAAGAAGACCGAACTCTCACGTCACTATGTCTCCACCGTGGGCCGCCTGAAGGCCAGCCAGCCGTTCATGAAGCAAGCGACGCCCGAGCTTCTGGCGACGCTGCATCGCCACCACGATACGTTTCGCGCCATGCTGCAGGTGAACCTGACCGTGCTGGCGACGGCTCACGCCATCTCGGAGAAGGTCGTGCGCGGGGTCAACGCGGAGATCCAACGCCGCAACGTCCCCAATACCTACACCGCCGGTGGTCGCCGCGCGGCCCCCGGGCCACGCCATCTGACGCCGCTGGCGGTCAGCCGGACGCTCTGAGCCGCCCGCACGTCGACATCTTCCCCGACCGTCGGGAGCCGCGCCACCGTGAAGGTCGCGCGGCTCTCGTCGTTCAATGCTCGGATAAGATTAAACTCTCCGCGGCACACGCAACGCAGCGTTCATCCTATTTCCTAACATAACGTTGATTGGTCATCGGCATAGTTGCAAGCGGGATGGGTTGGGAATTGACTCGATGGCCATGAGGAGGCTGCCATGAGTTCCGACTTCAGCGTTAGACCGGTGGGTGCGCCAGCGCCTGCCCCGATCATCCAGCCGTCGAACCAGGCGGTGGTGAACGCTGTTCCGACGGATCTTCCTCCCAGTCAGAGCGTGACTGCGGCGGACTCCGGCACACCTGTGCGCAACGACGTGCAGGCCAATGTCGCAAGCGAGCTGTCCGTCTCGCGGCAGGCCTATTACGACCGTGCTGCGGCTGCGCTGGTGTTCCAGGTCGTCAACCGCAAGACCGACCAGGTCGTGAACCAGTTTCCCGACGAGGCCGTGCTGCGCCGCCGCGCCTACTTCAACACGCTCGACCTGCAGAAGGCTCTGCATCAGGAGGAAGCACCGCGGGTGGCCCCGACGGACCGCATTGCCTGAGCGGCCGCGAGCGCTGATCGATCATGGCACGCCGCCCTCACGGGCGGCGTCGTCGTTTCAACGCAGCGCAGGGCGCGCCGTATCAATTGCTCTGGGGGCGTAGGCGCTCTCGATATCGATCGGCCGCAGGGCCTAGCCTGTCATCACGTTCTTGGTCCGGGCGTGACACATGCCCGGCACGTCGGCCATGGCGACTGCCCGCTCAGGCTCGATCGATCAGCTGCGTCCGGACAGGCCTGCGGCGATATGGCAGTTGATGTCGATCAGCGACTTCAGCTTGGCCGGGTTTGGATCCATCTGCATCTCGATGGTCTGCTTCATCACGAACACGCCGATGTTGGCGATGTTCTGACGAATCTCGAGCGAGTTCGGATTGTCGTTCATCTCCATGGCGCTCATGAAAATCGTCCAGAGACGACGATTGAAGAGCAGTGCCTTGTACATGTTGCGATCAGGACCGTTCCAATTGGCTTGAACGTCCTGCAGCTGCCGCGCCGCCTTCAACAATGCCTGAGCTTCGATCTCCCGTGGTGATGCCGTCGTCTGCGACGTGCGTGCATAGGCTTGAGCGGCGTATGACATCAATTACTCCGGACTGACGCTGGGACACGACCAAACTGCTTGGGTTTTGTACGTTGTGCTGCTTTAAAATATGGTTAGCAGCTGTTAGCGGATTTCATGTCGTGGCGTTGCTGGACACCGCGAAATCCCCGTGTCTGCTGCACCTCTTAATTTGATGCGAACGCAGCGATTCAAATTGTCGGAAAGAAAACGCCGCGCGGTCTCTCCGTAAAACACCGAGGTCGCCATTCACCCGCTCACGCAACCGTCGCGCCGGAAGCGCGCGTCGTCCACGCGGTCCGCGCGCAACGAACGAGAGCTGCTGACAAACAAAAAGCGGCGGGCAAGGCCCGCCGCTTCGATGATGTAAGGATGGATCGCGTTCAGCGCAGCAGCTGCAGCACGCTCGCCTGCGACTGGTTGGCGAGCGCCAGCGCCGACACCGCGATCGACTGGCGGGTCGACAGCGCCTGGCTGTTGGCCGCCTCCTCGTTGGTGTCCGCGAGCGTCAGGTTCGACGATCCGGTCTGCAGCACGTTGATCAGGTTCTTGTTGAAGTCCTGACGGATCTGCACGATCGAGAGGTTCGAACCCAGCGACGAAGCCTCGGAGCGGATCGAGGTCGACGCGCTGTTCAGCGTCGTCAGAACCCTGTTCGCCGAATTGCTGTCGAGGAAGTCGGTTCCGACCACC
Organism: Bradyrhizobium sp. HKCCYLS20291; assembly: GCF_051167715.1. Classification (NCBI taxonomy): domain Bacteria; kingdom Pseudomonadati; phylum Pseudomonadota; class Alphaproteobacteria; order Hyphomicrobiales; family Nitrobacteraceae; genus Bradyrhizobium; species Bradyrhizobium sp. HKCCYLS20291. The sequence continues at coordinate 122,861 of NZ_JBNPTO010000002.1, forward strand.
AGGGATGACAGGCCGAGACCGGTGCTGTTGAAGGTCACGCCCGTGATGTTCAGGGTGGACCGGCCGGTCTCGTTGAAGGTCAGCTTCAGCGTGTCGCCGTTCAGCAGGTTGATGCCGTTGAACGAGGCGTCCTGCGCGGTGGTATCGATCTGCGCGAGCACGTTGTTGTACTGCGCGATCAGGCCGGCGCGGGTCGTCTGTGAGTTGGTGTCGGCCACCGGCGTGGACGCCGTCACGCCGTTGAAGGCCTGGCTGGCCGCGGTGGAAGAGCCGGCCACCGCGCCGATCGTCGACGACGCTGCTTCGTTAGTGGTGAGGATCGTAAGCTGACCGTTGGTGCTCAGGCTGGCCTGCAGATTGTTCGCGGCGAGCGCGGTATTGAGCTGCGCCAATGTCGATATCTGCGATGCGCCTGTTCCGAACGTTATGTTCGTCGCCACGCCGCCTCCTGTCGAGGCGATGGTCAATGTCTCTCCAGATAGAGCTGGAGGATTGCGTGTTGTCGTGCCGGGCGACAATCCGAGCTTGGCCAAGGCGGTGCCCGATATTGTAAGATCCTGTGCCGTGCCTGTCGCAAGAGATATCTGGCCGCCGGTCACCGATGACGGCGTCGCGGTCGCGCCGGTCACCGAATCGATCGCGGCAAGAAGGTTGCTGACGGTGTCGCCGACGCCGATATTGGTGCCCGCCGAGACGGAGCCGGCCACGAAGGTGAACACCACACCGTTGACCACGAGCGTGTCACCGGTCGTGACGCTGCTGGCCAGATCGTTCGAGGTCGAGGTCGCCGTGCCCGACAGCCTGGTGGAGCCGGTGATCGCGACGGCCGAGCTGAGATTGTCGTTGTTGGTGACGCTGCCGACCACGAACTTGTTCGACGAACTGCCGAGCAGATTGTTCGCCGTGGCGCCGGAAATGACCGCCGAGGTGATGCTCGACTTGGTGGTATATCCCGTGGGTGCCTGAAGGACCTGGCTGGCGATCGACTTTGCGCTGTCGACCAGCTTCTGGAGCGAGGTCAGACCGGTATTTGCCGCCTGCAGAACCTGGACGCCGTTGCCGATGCTGTCGAGCAGGTTCGCGATGTCGCTCGCCCGGTTGTTGAGCGATTGCGCGGTGAAGAATTCGGTTGGGTTATCGAGCGCCGTGTTGACCTTGTTGCCGGTGGCCAGGTTGTTTTGAGTCGTGGCCAGCAGCGATGCGGTATTTTGCAACGCCAGCAGGTTTTGGCGAACCGAAGCCGAAAGAACGATACCGGACATGTTTGTGAAACCTTCCTAGTTATTCACCAGGAGGTTCTAGTCCACGCTGTTTTAAAACATGGTTAATGGCGCTTTAAATTTCTTGCTTAACGCCGGGTTACTGCCCGCATCCTCCATCGTCCGCGCGATCGAAACCAGTATTGATACGGACCGTCGCGCCGAACCAGGCGCAAAAAAAGCGGCGGGGTCTCCCCCGCCGCCTTCGATGTCGAATGGATTGTGCAGTGGATCAGCGCAGCAGCTGCAGCACGCTCGCCTGCGACTGGTTGGCCAGCGACAGCGCTGACACCGCGATCGACTGGCGGGTCGACAGCGCCTGGCTGTTGGCCGCTTCCTCGTTGGTGTCGGCCAGCGTCAGGTTCGACGAGCCGGTCTGCAGCACGTTGATCAGGTTCTTGTTGAAGTCCTGACGGATCTGCACCACCGACAGGTTCGAACCGAGCGTCGAGGCTTCCGACCGCAACGTGGAGCTAGCGCTGTTCAGCACGGTGATCACCTTGTTCGCCGAGTTGTTGTCGAGGAAGTCAGTGCCCGAGGTCAGCGTCGACAGACCCAGGCCACTGGTGTTGAAGGTCACGCCGGTGATCGACAGCGACGACTTGCCGGTCTCGTTGAAGGTCAGCTTCAGCGTGTCGCCGTTCAGCAGGTTGACGCCGTTGAACGAGGCATCCGACGCGGTCGTGTTGATCTGCGCCAGCACGTTGTTGTACTGCGAGACCAGGTTCGCCCGCTGCGTCTGCGCCGTCGCGTCGGTGATCGGAGCCGCCGCCGTCAGACCGTTGAAGGACTGGCTGGACGCCGCCGCCGTACCACCGATCGCGCCGATCGTGGCCGACGCCGCGTCGTTGGTGGTGGTGAGCGTGATCTTGCCGGTGGTGTCGATCGAGGCCTGCAGGTTGTTGGCTGCGAGCGTCGTGTTGAGGTCGGTCAGCGACTTCACCTGCCCTGTCCCCAGACCGAAGGTGATACTCGTGGCCGTGCCACCTCCTGTGGCTGCGACCGTGAGTGTCTGTCCCGACAAGCCGTCGCCGACCTGACTCAGTCCGAGCTTGGCCAAGGTGCCGGAGCTGCCCGAGAGCGTCAATCCTGCCGCCGGAGGCGTCAAGGTGATCTGGCCGCTGCTGAGGGTGGCGGTCACGCCGGCCTGCGTCTGGATCGCCGACAGCAGGTTCGACACGCTGTCACCGATGCCGATGCTGGTGCCGGTCGAGGACGTGCCGGTGATGAAGGTGAAGGTGGTGCCGTTGACGACCAGCGTTTCACCGGAGGTGATGGCGGAGGCGAGGTCGTTCGAGGCGGTACCTGCCGTGCCCGACAGCTTGGTCGAGCCGGTGATCGCCGACGCAGCCGAGGTGTTGTCGTTCTGCACGGCCGTACCAGTCACCGCCGTCGAGCTGGAGCCCAACAGGTCGCTCGCGGTCGCGCCGGTCAGAGCCGCCGACGTCACGTTCGACTTGGTGGAGTAACCGACCGAGCTCTGCAGCACCTGGTTGGCGATCGACTTGGCGCTGTCGACGAGCTTCTGCAGCGAGGTGATGCCGGTGTTGGCAGCCTGCAGCACCTGCACGCCGTTGCCGATACCGTCGAGCAGATTGGAGATGTCGGATGCGCGGTTGTCGAGACCCTGGGCGGTGAAGAAGTTGGTCGGGTTGTCGAGCGCCGAGTTGACCTTCTTGCCCGTGGAGAGATTGTTCTGGGTGGTGGCGAGCAGCTGAGCCGTCGACTGCAGCGAAAGCAGATTCTGACGCACCGACGCCGAGAGAACAATGCCTGACATTTTCATACCCTTCTGGTGTGACTCAAACAGACCGACCCTTCAGGATCGGCTGTGCCCGCATCGACTTCGCAACCGGGCGACGTGCGTTAAGGTAAATGGGAGTGGCTAACAAACGGTGAAGCGGCGCGCGGCGGGGCCGGTTTGCACCGGCTGCGACGCCCCTGATACCTGCGGCGCCGCTCGGCCATCACGTTGAAAACACCTGACATTTACCAAGCTCGCCGGTCGTTTACCGAGCGTTAACCATGTTCGGAAAGGATCGCTGCGCGCCGACCGATCGAGCGCGCAGACTGTCCGCTGCGATTTTGACTGGCCCCACAGCGGTGACCGGCCTCGCCGGAGCAGCTTCAGCGCCGCGCCGATCGCCGCAACGGAGGACGAGAATGGCCCTGAAAGTCGAACTGAAGCCGCATGAGCGCATCATCATCGGCTCGTGCGTGATCACCAACACCGACCAGCGGGCGCGGCTGCTGATCGACGGCGAAAACATTCCGATCCTGCGCGAAAAGGACATTCTCACGCCGGAGACTGCCGACACGCCGGCCAAGCTCGTCTATCTCGCCGTCCAGCTGATGTACATCTCGCCGGGCGCGGACACCAACCACGGCACCTATTTCAACCTGCTGCGCGACATCATCACGACGGTGCCGAGCGCCTGGCCGATCATCGAGGCGATCAATGGCCACATCCTCAATGGCGATCTGTATCAGGCGCTGAAGGAAGCCAAGAAGCTCGTCGCTTACGAGAAGCAGCTGATCGAGCAGGCCGAGGCCGAACAGCAGGCCAAGCCGGTCAGCTCCGCCGCCTGAGCCGCGCTCCTCGATCAAACATCCAACGCCCGGCCCGCCACAGGCGGCGCCGGGCTTCTCGTTGTCGCGCCCGGCCAAATGCAAAAGCGGCGGGGTTTCCCACGCCGCCTTCGTTGTCGAATTGATCGTGCCGTGGATCAGCGCAAGAGCTGCAGCACGCTTGCCTGCGACTGGTTGGCCAGCGACAGCGCTGATACCGCGATCGACTGGCGGGTCGACAGCGCCTGGCTGTTGGCCGCTTCCTCGTTGGTGTCGGCCAGCGTCAGGTTCGACGAACCGGTCTGCAGCACGTTGATCAGGTTCTTGTTGAAGTCCTGACGGATCTGCACCACCGACAGGTTCGAACCGAGCGTCGAGGCTTCCGACCGCAACGTGGAGCTAGCGCTGTTCAGCACGCCGATCACCTTGTTCGCCGAGTTGTTGTCGAGGAAGTCGGTGCCCGAGGTCAGGGTCGACAGACCCAGGCCGCCGGTGTTGAAGGTGACGCCGGTGATCGACAGCGTCGACTTGCCGTTCTCGTTGAACGTCAGCTTCAGCGTATCGCCGTTCAGCAGGTTGACGCCGTTGAACGAGGCATCCGCCGCCGTGAGGTTGATCTGCGTCAGCACGTTGTTGTACTGCGAGACCAGGTTCGCGCGCTGCGTCTGCGCGGTCGAGTCAGCCACCGGAGCCCCTGCCGTCAGGCCGTTGAAGGACTGGCTGGATGCCGCCGCCGTACCACCGATCGCGCCGATCGTGGCAGACGCCGCGTCGTTGGTGGTGGTGAGCGTGATCTTGCCGGTGGACGAATCGATCGAGGCCTGCAGGTTGTTGGCTGCGAGCTTCGTGTTGAGGTCGGTCAGCGACTTCACCTGCCCTGTCCCCAGACCGAAGGTGATACTCGTGGCCGTGCCACCTCCTGTGGCACCGACCGTGAGTGTCTGTCCCGACAAGCCGTCGCCGACCGCACTCAGTCCGAGCTTGGCCAAGGTGCCGGAGCTGCCCGAGAGCGTCAATCCTGCCGCCGGAGGCGTCAAGGTGATCTGGCCGCTGCTGAGGGTCGCGGTCACGCCGGCCTGGGTCTGGATCGCCGACAACAGGTTCGACACGGTGTCACCGATGCCGATGCTGGTGCCGGTCGAGGACGTGCCGGTGATGAAGGTGAAGGTGGTGCCGTTGACGACCAGCGTTTCACCCGACGTGATGCCGCTGGCGAGGTTGTTCGACGAGGTTGCCGCCGTACCCGACAGCTTGGTCGAGCCGGTGATATTGCCCGCGCCGGAGGACGCGTCGTTCTGCACGGCTGTGCCGGTCACCGCCGTCGAGCTGGAAGCCAGCAGGTCGGAGGCGCTCGCGCCGCTCAGCGCAGCCGACGTCACGTTCGACTTGGTGGAATAGCCGACCGCGCTCTGCAGCACCTGGTTGACGATCGACTTGGCGCTGTCGACGAGCTTCTGCAGCGAAGTGATGCCGGTGTTGGCGGACTGCAGGACCTGCACGCCGTTGCCGATGCCATCGAGCAGATTGGAGATGTCGGATGCGCGGTTGTCGAGACCCTGGGCGGTGAAGAAGTTGGTCGGATTGTCGAGCGCCGAGTTGACCTTCTTGCCGGTCGAGAGGTTGTTCTGGGTGGTGGCGAGAAGCTGCGCCGTCGACTGCAACGACAGCAGATTCTGGCGCACCGACGCCGAGAGAACAATGCCTGACATTTTCATACCTTTCTGGTGTGAAACAAACACCCCGATCCCTTCGAGATCGGGCGTCGCCAAGTCCGGATTTTCCGGCTTGGGTGACGGGCGTCACGGTGAACAAGAGTGGCTAACAAACGCTGAAATGGTTGTGGCACTCTCCGGCTTCAATCGCTCGGACAGAGGCTTAGAGCAGTCGGGGATCGTCGTGGAGGCCCGAAGGCCGCGTTGAAAACGCTCAGGGATTTACCAAACGCCCGCCGCCTTCATTGCCTGTAAACCACCTTTGAAAAGGCTTCGAACGGCCGTCACCGCGCGCAGTCCGCGCACGGCTTCATGCCGAAAAACGGCCGTCGGCTTCAGGGGGCGATCGACGGCGAGGACATCTCCATCAATGGCGTGTCGCCGCCTGTGCGCTGCCGTCCGAAGCTCAGGACGGCGGCGACCAGACGCGCGAGATCGACCTGCTGAGTGCGATGGTTGACGATGGCGGCGCGGATCGCGAGCCGTCCGTCCAACATCGTCGTCGACGGCGCGGCGATGCCCGACTCGTGGATGTCGGCGACGATCTCGGCGTTGACGGCATCGGCGTCATCACCGCGGTAACGGAAGCAGACGATGTTGAGGTTGACCGGCGCGAGCAGCTCGAGCTCGGGCTCGGCCAGCACGCGCGCTTCGAGATCGCGCGCCAGCTCGCAGCTCTTCGCCATCATGGCGCCCAGCGCATCGCCGCCGAACGTCCGCAGCGTGAACCAGGTCTTCAGCGCACGGAAGCCGCGCGACAGATCCGGTCCGAGATCGCAGGGCCATTCGGAGCCCGCGGCTAGGCCGCGCGTCTCGCGGCGCAGATAGGCGGCGGGCGACGCAAAGGCCTCGCGATGCTGTTCGCCATCACGCACCAGCAGAAAGCCGGCGTCGTAGGGCACCTGCCCCCATTTGTGGAAATCGAGCGCGATCGAATTGGCCCGTTCGATCCCGGCGAGCTTCGGCGCCAACTCGGGCGAGAGCATCGCCAGCGCGCCGAAGGCGCCGTCGACGTGAAACCACAATCCTTCGCAGCGGCAGAGCTCAGCCACCGCTGTGAGATCGTCGATCGCGCCGATGTCGACCGTGCCGGCCGAGGCGACGACGAGAAAGGGATGCAGGCCCGCAGCGCGGTCCCGAGCGATCGCGCCGCGCAATGCGGCGACGTCGATCCGGTGCGCGGCATCGATCCCGATGCATTCGAGCGCGTTGCTGCCGAGGCCGGCAATGTCCATCGCCTTGGCGATGCAGCCATGCGCGGCCTTCGACGTGTAGGCCCGCAGCCGCTGCCCGGCCTCGCCGAGGCCTTCGCTGCGCACGCGCGCGCCGAGCGCTGCGCGCCTTGCAACGAGAACGGCCAGCAGATTGGCCATCGAGGTTCCGGTGACGAACAGGCCGCTGGCGCCCTGCGGGAAGCCGAACAGCTGCCGCGTCCAGTCCACCACCTGGCGCTCGATCTCGATCGGCGCATGATCGCGGCCGCCGAGATTGGCGTTTAGTCCCGCTGCCAGCATCTCGGCCAGCATGCCGACCACCGTGCCGCCGCCATGCACCCAGCCCATGAAGCCGGGATGGACGTTGCCGGTGGCATGCGGAACGACGAGCTCGTTGAAATCGGCATAGACGGCGGCCAGATCGGTCGGCGCGCGCGGCAGCTCGCTGCGAAAGCGTCGCCGCGTCTCGGGCGACATCGGTTGCCAGACCGGACGATCGCGGATGCCGGCGACGTAGTCGATCATGTCGTCGAGCATGCGATGACCCTGCGCACGCACCTCGTCCCAGTGCTGCGGGTCGAGCGTCCCGGCCGGCCGCACGGAATGATCGGTGGGCGCGGTGGCGCTCACGCCGCCTGCTCCGTCGCCGTAGCGGCGCGCCTGGTGATCATGCTCGCGAAGGCTGTGAAGATCTTCTGCATCTGCGGCGGCTTGTAGGGGAAGACGTCCGGCGGATCCATGTTGTGCACGACCGCCGTGTTGTCGGCTTCGAACACCAGCAGCGCACCGTCCCTGGTCTCGGCACAGTCGATGATGAAATAGTCGAGGCCGATGCGCTCGGCGATCGCGGCGAGCACGCTGCGGTGCCGCCGGCCGAAGCCGATGTCGAATGTCTGCATGAACGCCGCCTCTTCGAGGCGCTTGCTCTCGCTCGCCGCCATGCCGGCGTTGAGGTACCAGATGTCCCAGCGGTTGGCGATCGCCATGTGGCACGCATAGGCGGTGCCATCGACGAACACGACCCGGTACTTGCGGAACAGGCCGTCCTCGCTGGCATAGTCGATGAAGCGCGAGACGAAGAACTCCTGCTCGTCGCGCTCGTCGAGATAGAGCGAGAGCTCGATTGCCTCATCGACCTTCTCGAGCCCGACGCCGGCATGCGAGCCGCGCGGCCGGATGATGATCGGAAACGTCAGGTCCTCGGCGACCGCGCTCAGCCATTCGCGCTCTTCGGAGATCTCGACCAGCAGGTCGCGGCCGGCCGCCAGCGTCGCCGGAATGACGAGCCCCTCGATGCCCGCGAGCCGCGCATGCAGCTTGTCGCGATCGAGATGCCAGATCTGCTGCGGCGGATTGAGCAGCGGACGCGGCCAGCGCGCGGCCACGGCGTCGATCTCGCGCAGCGCATGCTGGCAATCCTCCGAATCCGAGGCGATCACGATGGCGACGTCATGGGCAGGCAGCGGCGCCGGCAGCGCGGCGCCCGGCACGACGTATAGCAGCATTAGCTCGATGTCGGTGTCTTCGAGCAGAAACTCGATCGGCGTGTTGCTGCCCATGTCGGTGGCGGCCGCGAGCGCGAGCACGCGCAGCCGCGGCGCCGCGGGTCCGCCCGCGACACGATAGAGCTGGTGGGACTGCAGCACGTCATGCTGGATTGCCAGCCCCGACGCCTTGTCGCCGCGCAGCTGCGCGATCAGCGCGAGGTCGAGTCCCTCCCCAGCCTCGGCGCTGCCGCCGAGCAGCTTGGCGAGCAACGCGGTCCATCGCGGCTCGAGGTCCTGACCGTCGAAGGCGGCCTTGGCGATCTTGGCCATGCCGACCCGGTCAGCGCATCCTGCACCGGCGGTGTCGGCCAGCGCGAGCAAATCAGTTGGCATTGCAGATGTCCCTGAGATCCTGGCTGCTCACATCCGACACGAGCAGCTCTGTTTTTGCGACGACGTCCACGATCCGGTCGATATCGGCGTCGAGATTGATGCGGCGGCTGGTGACGTCGTCGGCCCACGCCTCGGTGATCTGGCGCGCCCCGATGCATAGCCGCAAGGCGGCGATCGGCGCGCCCGACGGCCGTTCGATCCGGACGGGTTGGCCGAGCAGACACCGGCGTGCAGCGACGTCGGCCATGCGCCCGTGAAATCGCCCACTGAGATCGAGCTGCAGCGCGCGATAGACTGCCTGCGTCTCGCCGATGCCGAGCAGTTCGCCGTTGCGCCGGAGCGCGAACGGAAACACCGTGGCAAAGCCGAACTCATCGTCATCGGCAAAGACAGCGCCGGTGGCAATTGGATGCAGCACGGGCGACAGCATCAGCAGACTCTCGATCGCCTCACCGAGCTGCCTGATCGCCATCCGGCGAAACGTAGCCGGCACCTGGTGATAGGCAGCGATCTCCTCGAGCGCAGCCTCCCAGCGCAGCCATTGGCCGATATTGGCGCGCGGCGCGGAACGCGCCCGCAGATCGCTCCAGCCGGCCGGCCAATCGCTGCGATTGGCGTAGTCGAAGATGCCGGGCGCGATCGGATGGCCGTTGCGCAACCCGGATGACACGGCGCGAGGCACGAGCAGCGCGCCACTGAAGGCCGGTCCGCCGAAGAACTTGGATCCCGAGATCAGCACGAGATGGCCGCGATCGAGATGCTCGGCCAGCCGCGCCGGGCTCAGCCGCATCTGGCAGGCGTCGACCACGATCTGCACGCGCCCGGGCCAGCGTTGCGACACCTCGTCCAGACATGAGCGGTCCGGCGCCCGCCAGCCGAGCTTGGAGGAGTCCATCACCTGCAGCAGCACGTTGCGGCCGTCGCGCACGAGAGCCTCGACGGCAGCGAGCGCGGCTTCGTCGATATCACCGCGCGCCTGCATGGTGGTGCTATCGAGTAGCGGCAACTGCTGCGCATCGCCGTCGAGGCCTTCGATCGGTACGTCCTTGGTGACGGCGAGGCCGCCCGCGGTCCGCGTGCTGAAATGGCGGCCGCGCGCGCTCGCGGCCGTGCCGCTGCCGGTCTGGTCGGAGCCGATGACCACGCTCGTGACATCGTCACCGAGCAGCGACCGGGTCAGCGCCAGCGCATGCAGCTGCGAATCCGTGCCGGAGGGCGAGAACACGATGTCGACATCGCCGGGCAGACCGAGATGCTGGCGCAGCTCGCAGCGCATCTCCTCGGTGCGCCGGTCGAGCGCCTGCTCGAGCCCGAGCGAGATCGCGCCATGCATCAACTGCTCGCGCGCCAGCTCGACGCGGGCATAGGCGCGCTCGGAGATCGGCGAGGCGGTGCTCGATGCGAAGCACTGCATGTCGGGCGCGGGCGACGGCGGGCAGCCATAGCCGTTGCGCCCCCAGGGACGGTCCAGTGCGAGACGTGTATCGCCGCCATCGATCAGGAGATCGCCGAGCAATGCGAACAGATCGCGCAGTCCGGTCACAGCGCCCTGCACGCGCCGCTCCGGACCGGACGAATTCCTGATCTCCGACCGGGTCGCAGCCGAGTTCATCTGACAATCATCAGGCTGCGTCGGCGGCAGCAGCGGTGGCAACCGCTACAGCCGACGCGAATTGCGAGGCGACATTGCCATGAAAGACGGATGGGCCGACGTGATCCAGACGGCTGTCGAGATCGGCCCAGATCTCGCCGCCGAGATCGGTCCAGCGCCTGCAGAACGCGAAATCCTCGCTGAGATAGGTGCCGGTGTCGGGCTCGATCATGCACTCGAACAGTGCGAACCGGTTCGGGCTGCCGGCCAGCGCATCGTGCGAATGCTCGCGGAAGAACTGCAGCGGCGCGTAGGCCGGATGCGCGATCATCGCCTCGATGACGTGGCGGCGGATCATCAGGAAGCCGGTGCCGGCATAGCGGACGCGGGTGAAACCATTGACCACGGCGACGTGGTCGGGGTTCTCGATCTCAAGCACGTAGTCAAGCGACGCCGCCGGCACGTCCATCCGATTGTCGTGAACGGCGCGGCGCGCCTTGGTCCAGTTGACCTTCTTGACCGGATAGACGCCGGCCACCATGTCGCCGCCGGATTCGATCAGCCGGAACACCTGCTTCGGCGTGAAGCCGATGTCGGCATCGACGAACAGCAGATGGGTCGCGGTGGGATCGTTGAGGAACAGCGTGACCAGGTTGGCCCTGGCGCGGGTGATCAACGCATCGCCGTCGCGCATATGGACCGTCAGGCCGACGTTGGAGGTGGCGCGCAGCTCGCGCTGCAAGGCGAACACCGAGCTCGCATAGATGCTCGACACCTGGCCGCCGAAGCATGGTGTTGCGATCACCAGATGGATGCGCTCGTCGGTCGGGTTACTCACGTCAGCCTCCAGAAAACGAGGCTCCCGCCCCACATCTGAACAAAAGCTAAAGAGACGTGGTTAACGAAAACCTAACCGCCGTCTCCGTGATTTTACAGGTACTTCACGAGCGTCAGCTGAGCCAGCATCGCCGTCGTCTGATAGGACGCCTGGAGGTTGGTCTGCAGCTGCAGGATCTGGCTTGCGACCTCCTGCTGCGAGATGCCCTCGGTCTGGTCGACCAGGCTCTGCATCGCCGCCTTGGCCTGTGTCTGGCGCGCCGTGGCGTCCTTCATCGTGGTCTGGGCGTTGGCGAAGTCGGTCTGGATGTCCGAGATCGTCTGCTGGCCGAGCTGCGACGTCAGGTTGGAGGCGATGCGCTGGCTGAGCGCACCGATCTGCTGCCCCGCATTGGCGCCCGCCGGCGGGGTGTTGACGGCGGCATAGACCGCGGTCTGCTGCACGAGGTTGCGGATCGCGACCTCGTTGCCCTGGGCGCCGAACTGGATGCTCTGCGAAGTGTCGATGCGGATGGTCGCGGTCGAGCGCGCCGTGCCCGGACCGTTGTTGCCGGTGTACCAGGACACGGTGTTGGTCGAGCCGTTGACGAGACTCGTTGCCGACCCCAGGGGCGTACCGGAGACCCGCAATGGCGGCGTCGAAGCGGTGACCGTGCCGGAGAAGCCGAGCGCCGCCAGGGCGCCGGCATTCGAGCTGGTCACCGAGAAGCTCGCCGCATCGTCGGTGCGCAGCGTGATGGCGCCGCCGCTCACCGTCGAGGCCTTCGATGTGCCGCTCAGTGTGTCGATCTTCGACAGCAGCGTCTGCACGTTATCTGTGATGTTGATCTGGTTGTTGCCGTTCGCACCGGCGCCGACAAAAGTCAGCGTCTGGCCGTTCACGGTGAGCGTGTCGCCGCTGGCGAAGTTGGTCGCGATCGAATTGCTGGGCGACCCGCCCGACAGCAGCGTCGCGCCGGTGATTGGTGCCGGAGTTGCAGCCTTGTTGTTGACGACCGTTCCCGACACCGCGCTCGCGGTGTTGAAGAAGTTGTCGCCGGCCGTCACCGCGGAGGCGGCGACGAGCGAGGTGTTGGCGAGCGTCGTGATCGCCGTGTTCAGTGCCGCGTTGAGATTCGCCGAGGTCGCAGCCGGCGTCGCGCCGATCGCGAACGTGTTGGCCGGCGCCGGCGTCGTGGTCGACGCGGTCAGCTGGATCGATTCCGAGGTGCCGTCGGGCAGCTTGAAGGTGAAGCCGATCTGATCGCCGGCGTTGGGATTGCCGGCCGTGAGGTCGACCGAGATGCCGGCGGGCGAGCCGGACGGCCCGGTCACGGTGGCGTTCGTCAGCGACGAGGTCACCGAGCTCAGCTTGAAGCCGAACGGCGAGCCGGCGACGTCCTCCGCCAAGGTGATCGGCACCGTCGCCGAGGCCGAGAGGTTGAGGCGGCCGAGGCCGTTGAGGCCGAGATCGGCCTGCCGCCGCTCGGCGATGACCTGCTTGAGGCCGGCCTGGGTGGCGGTGCCGTTCAGGATCTCGTCGGCCGGCACGATGGCCGGACGGTCGGTCGCGCTGCCGGAGAAGATGAAGCGATCGCCCACCTGGGTGTTGAGGATGCCGACGATCGCCGACAGGTTCGACGAGGCCGTCAGCTGTCCGGTGGTCTGGCCCGTGCTGGTCAGGTTCTGCGGCGTCGCCGACGCCCCGTTCTGTACCTGATCGTTGATCTTGGACAGCGACTGCAGCGAGGTGTTGACCGCGCCGATCACCGTGTTGACGTGGGTCATCGTCAGCGTGAAGGCGGAGATGTTCGACAACTGTGCCCGCGCCGCGACGGCGAAACCCTCGTCCGGCCCCATGCCGGCGTAGTTGTTCGCCTTGGTGCCGCTCGACAGCTGGGTCGAGAGGTCCGCAAGCTGCTTGGAGATGTTCCGCACGGACAGGCCGAGCAGAGACGTTCCGTAATTGACACTGCTGATCGTCATCTGACACGCACCTTACTGGAAGGCCTGGAGCAGGCTCTGCATCATGCTCTGCACGACGGACATGATATGGGCATTGGCCGCGTAGGTGTTCTGGACCTGGATCAGGTTGGACATCTCGCTGTCCATGTTGACCCCGGCCGTGGCGTTGAACTTTTCCTTCAGCGTCGAGACGACGACGCTCTGGCCCTGGCTGAGTTGCGTCGCCAGCGTCGCGGCGCTGCCTTGCTGGCTGACGAACTGCTGCAGATAGCCCGACACGGTGCCCTGGAACGGCTGCGCCGGGGAGCCGAGCCCGGTCGTCGGCGAGTAGCTGAACGTCGCCGAGGTCAGTTGCGCAAAAATGAAGTCCGGCCGGGTCGCATCGCCCGCCGCCGTCTGCGGCGAGGTCGAATAGGTCGACAGCTTGGTCGCATCGTTGAGCAGCGCCGGATTGACGTTGAGCCGCCCGGCGAGTCCCGTCATCTGCGAGCCGGTCGAGGTGATCGCGCCGGTGTACAGCGCGCCGCCGTCGGTGAACACCGGCAGCTGCGCGTTGCCACTGGCGAGCGTCTGCACCGTGGTCGTGCTCGATGCCGCCTTCACCGTCGCCTGGCTGGTGCCGTCGTCGGTGATGCGCAGCGTCGTGCCGGAGGGGTTGGCGAACTGCAGATGCGCCGACCCGAGCGCGCTGTTGAGCTGCGTCACCACCGAGGCCATGCCGAGCGAGAAGTCGACGCCGACATAGGACGGATTGGCGCCGGTGGCGTTCTGCAGCGGCAGCGCGGCCGGGTCGTTGACGTTGACGATCTTGACCTGGCGCTGGACGTTGCTCGAATCCGTGTAGGTCAGGTTGATCGTGTTGCCGGCCAAGAGCCCTGTCGTCGAGACGTCGAAGCCGGCCGGCGGCCCGGTCACCGCGGTGCCGGCCGTGGTCTTGTCGGACAGCGCCGAAGCCATCGTCGCCGCGAGCTGGTCGACCTGGGTCTGCGCCTGCACCAGGGTCTGGTCACGCAGCTTGAGGTCGGCCGCGATCTGGCCCGAGTTCAAGAGATTGTTGGCGACGACATCGAGCGTGACGCCGTTGGAGAGCTTGATGTTGAGCTGCCCGACGCCGTTCTTGGTCGGGTTGCTGTTGTATTGCGAGGTGGCGTCGAGCGTGCCCGGCGAGGAGAAGGTGAACTGCGAGCTCAGGCCTGCACCGACCAGCTGCACGCCGGAATTGGTGAAGATGCTGACGCCGTTGGTCGAGTCCGACACGACGCGGATGTCGACAAATTTCGACAGCGTGTCGATCGCGTTGTCGCGCTGGTCCTGCAGCGTGGCGGTCAGCGGATCCGACGGGCTGAGGCCCTGCAGCTGCGTGTTCAAGGTGGCGATCTGCGAGATCGCGGCGTTGGCCTGAGTCGCCGAATCGCCGATGTCCTGCTCGACATTGGTGCGCAGGGTCTGGATGCCCTTGGTGGTCGCGTTGAGCTGCTGCGCGAGGCCCTGGGCAGCCGACAGCGCCACCGACTGCGCCGACTGGTTGCTCGGATTGTTGGACAGCGACTGCAGCGCAGTCGTGAAGTTGTTGAGCGCCGTCTCCAGGGTGCCGCTGCCGCCGGGCGTGCCGTACACGCTCTGCAGCTGGGTCAGGATGTTGGCCATTTGATTGGCATAGGCTCCGCCCGAGGTCTCGATGCGGAGCTGGTTCTGCACGAACAAATCGAGCTGGCGATTGACGCCTGTCGTCATCACCGTCGAGCCGAAGCCGCCGCTGGCGACCTCGATCTGGTTCGGGTTCTGCGCGACGTAGCCAGGCGTGTTGGCGTTGGAGACGTTCGACGAGATGATCGACAGCGCCGCCTGCGTCGAGCGCAGGCCGGACATCGCGGTGGCGAGGGCTGAACTCAAACCCATGTTCGTTTGCCTTATGTCAATTCAACTGCCACGTGGCTGCGCGTCAGCGCAGCACGTTCAGAAGATCCTGCACCATGGAGTTGGCCGTGGTGATCACCTTGGTGTTGGCCGAATAGGCCTGCTGGGTGACGATCAACTTGGTGAACTCGTCGGCGATGTCGGTGTTGGAGCCCTCGAGCGAGCCGCCCGAGATCTTGCCGGAGGCACCGATGATGGCCTGGCCGGACTGGTCGGTCGCCTCATAGGCGCCGCCGTCGAGCGCCTTCAGGTAGTTGGTGCCGTTGAAGTGCGACAAGGTCACCTGCGCCAGGTTGATGGTCTGGCCGTTGGAGAAGGTGCCGGTGACGATGCCGCTGTTGTTGACCGCGACCGACTGCAGCTGACCGGCGGCGAAGCCGTTCTGCGAGATGTTGTTGATGGTCGCCGACCCGATCGTGCTGGCATATTGCGTCAGCGCGCCGGAGGAGATGTTGAGGCTGACTGTGCCGAGGGTGGTGCCGTCGACGACGACGTTCGGGATCGAGATGTTGGAGGTCGTCGGCGAGGTCAGCGAGCCGTCGGAGGCGAACTGGAAATTGGTGCCGACGTTCTGCCAGGCCACCGTCGAGCCGGTGGCGCTGGAGTTGGTCTGGTAGAACAGGTTCCAGGTGTCCTTGTGGCCGGTGCCGAGCGTCGCGCTGTCGGTCTTGCCCCAACGCAGCTGCACGTTCACCGGCGTGCCGGCCGCGTTGTAGGTGGTGACCGCGCCGCCGGAGATGGTCTCGTTGTTGAAGTTGGTGAGATCGTTGCCGATCACGATGCCTGTGCCGGCGCTGGAATTGCGGGCCAGATTCAACGGCGACGTGAAGCCGAGCGCGGTAAAGCCTGTGGCTGCGCTGGTCAACGTCCAGTCCTCGCCGCTGCCGGAATGCAGCGTGATCTGGCCGCTGGTGATGGTCGGCTGCACGCCCGTCACGGCGCCGATCTTGGCGAGCAGCGTGCCGACGGAGTCGGTGATGTTGATCTGATTGCCCGAAGCACCGGAGGCGACGAAGGAGAAGGTGACGACGTCGCCGGCGCTGCCGGTCATGACGATCGTATCGCCCGTGGCGAAATTGGACGAGATCGAGTCGCCGCTGGCGCCGCTCAGCAATGTCGAGGTCGTGATCTGCGCCGGGACCTTGTTCTGAGCCGTGGTGCCGGTCACCGTCTTGTCGTAGTAGAAATTGGTGCCGACCGGCAGCGGCACGTTGGACAGGTCGGCCGAGTTGAGACCGCCGGCCGCGACCAGCGTGCCGGTCGCCGCGTTGCCGCTGGCGCCGGTCTTCGGCTGCGTCGGCAGGTTGGCGGCGTATTGGATCGCAGTGGTCGCCTGCGCCGGCACGAAGTTGTTGGCGAACTGCAGCACGGTCGGCACGTTGCCGGTGGCGTTGCCGGTCTTGGCGTCGACCGCGACGCCCATCAGATAGTAGCCGGCGCCGTTGATCAGGTTGCCGTTGGCGTTGAGCTGGAAGTCGCCGCGGCGGGTGTAGTCGGTGACGCCGGTGAAGACCGGGACGTTGTCGACCACCGACGAGGCCTTCTGCACGTTGAAGAAGCCGTCGCCGTTGATCGCCATGTTGGTGGCGACGGAGGATGTCGAGACGGTGCCCTGGGTGGTGATGGTCGCCTTGGCGAAGGCGGTGACGCCGCCGGCGTTCTGCCGGGTCGGGTTGGTGGCGTTCGGGATCAGGTCTTCGAAGCTGGTGCCGATGCCCTTGTAGCCGGTGGTCGAGGCGTTCGCGATGTTGCCGGAAATGTTCTGCAGCGCGAATGATTGAGCGGACAGGCCGCTCACCGAGGTGTTCATCGCGTCGAAGATACCCATACCAATCTCTCCACATTGACCCTACGGCCGGTTCGCCCCGGACCGCGTTTTCGTGGAGAGCTGTCGCAATCGCCGTGCCAGATATGATTTGGCTGTAAAATCAACGGCTTGAAAAATAATGACGTCAAAAAAGCGGTAGCAAGAGTGGTGAACAATTGCCGAGCGGGCAGTTCTTGCCGGGCCGGCGCGTGCGCCATCGGCGCCCCGGCACGGCTGCTGCGCGCAGATGCCGGCGCGTCGTGAAGACCCGCTTTTCAGGCCTTCAACGGACGCGCGCGGCAAACCAGGCGCAGATTATTGTCGTCAGGTGGACGACGGATTGGCCGGATGGAACGCGAGCGACAACCCATCCATGCAGTAGCGCAGTCCGGTCGGCTTGGGGCCGTCGTCGAACACGTGGCCGAGATGGCCGCCGCAGCGGCGGCAATGCACCTCGGTGCGGACCATGCCGTAGGTCTTGTCGTGGCGGGTGGCGACCGCATTGTCGAGCGGCTTGAAGAAGCTCGGCCAGCCGGTGCCGCTGTCGAACTTGGTCTCCGAGGAGAACAGCGGCAGGTCGCAGCCGGCGCAGGCGAAGGTGCCCTTGCGGTGCTCCTTGAGCAGCGGGCTGGTCCAGGGCCGCTCGGTGCCCTCCTCGCGCAGGATCTCGTACTGCTCCGGCGACAGCTTGGCGCGCCACTCGGCCTCGGTCTTCTCGATCTCGAACTTCTCGGCGGCGCGGGCCGGTGCGGAGCCGCCGAACCAGCGCAAGGCGGCGAAGCCGAACAGGCCGGCGGCAGTGGTGAACATCAGGCGGCGGTCGATCATGAACGTCTCCGTACGGCGATGGGGTTACCGGACTTACGGATGGGATCACGCGAAGTTACGTCGGGCGCGCTCCCATGGTCTCACTTTATTGCGAGCTAGGCGCCGCCCTCCCCGGCGTCGGGACGGCGGGTCAGGTCGGACGGCTGCGGCCGCAGCGGGAGCCGGGAGCCCGGGCGCTGGGCGCCCTGTCGCCGGGCCTCCGCGGCCCTGAGCTCGCGGACGCGCTCCTGCGCCCGCGCCCGTTCGCGATGCCGCGCCAGCGTTCCGGCCGCAGCAGATCGGCCGCGGACCCAGAGATTGACCACGTGGCCGGCGACCCGGCCGCTCAGACCGCCGGCCCACACCAGCTCGAACGGCGAGAACAGTTTCCAGCGGTCGTCGCCGGCCAGGATCGCCTGCGAGATCAATTGCCCGGCCATTGCCGAGGTGTTCATGCCCTGGCGGCCGAAGCCGCTCGCGACCCACAGGCCTTTGCGCAATTGTCCGATCTGCGGCATGCCGTGCACGGTCTGACCGGTGACGCCGCCGAAGGTCTCGGTGATCTCGACCCGGCCGAGCTGTGGGAACACGGTCCGGATCCGGCGCTGCAGGGCCGAGGCGAAGCCGCTCGGACGGGCGTCCCAGGTGGTCTCCGGGCTCGCCCAAATCAGCCGGTCGCCGTCGACGATGCGGAAATGGTCGATGCCGTCGGTGTCGTGGACCGAGCCCTTGAACGCGATCGCCTCCGCGAGCCGCTCGCCGAGCGGCGCGGTCACGCCGCCATAGCGCCACACCGGCAGCAGCGTGTCCGACAGCTTCTGCAGCGGCGCGCCGAGATGGATGTTCCCCGCCAGCACGATGTGCGAGGCCCGCATCCGCGCCGACGGCGTCACGATGCGCTTGCGCACGCCCGACGCATCGATGCTGACCACCGGCGTATCCTCGAAGATCCGCGCCCCCGCCTTGCGCGCGAGCCGCGCCAGCGCATGGACATATTTGCGGCCGTCGAGCTGGAACGCGCGCGGGTAGTGCACGCCGTGGAAATAGCGGCTGGTCTTGAGCTCGGTGCGGACGCGCTCGACCTGCCAGCCTTCGACCTCGGTGCCGAAATCCTCGTGCAGCAGCTGCAGGCGCCGGATCAGGGCGTCGCCGGCATCGACGTTGGACACCTCGAGCGCGCCGTCGCTCACGGCGATGCCGGGCATCGCCGCCTCGGTCGCCTGGGCCCGGATGAACTCGGCGCCGGACCAGGACAACGCCCACAGCGCCCGCGCCTGCTGCAGCCCGACGCGCTCGATCAGGTCCGGCAGGGCGAGGTCGAATCCGGGCAGCACCGTGCCGACCATGTGGCCGGAGGCGTTCCAGCCGACATGGCGGCCTTCCAGCACCGCAACGCTGGCGCCCTGCCGCGCCGCGCACAGCGCCGTCGTCAGCCCGGCCAGGCCCCCGCCGACGATGCAGACATCGACGTCGAGATCGAACGTCAGCCGGATACGGTCGGCCGCAGCTGCGGCATCCGCGTCGTCGTTCACGCTTGTGGAAGTCTCGCTCATGGCGTTTTCTTAGCGAACCCTGTGCCGGACGTCATGACGCTTTTAATGGCGATAAAGAGACGTGGTACAGCCTGACACAGCCTGAACGATTCGAGACCGATTTCCATGCGCCGATTGATGCTGCTGCGCCACGCCAAGACCGAGACCGACGCGCCGTCCGGGCGCGACCAGGACCGCCGTCTCGACGAGCGCGGGCACCAGGATGCCGCAGAGATCGGCGACTTCATCGCCGGCCATCCGCTCGCGCCCGAGCTCGTGCTGGTGTCGACCGCGGTCCGGGCGCAGCAGACCTGGGAGCTCGCCTGGGCGGCGATGCAGGACCGCGTCGCGGCGCCGCGGGTCGAGTCCGTTCCGGAACTCTACGCCGCCGAGGCGATGCAGATCCTGCATCAGATCCGCCTCGCCGCGGCGCCTGATCCGAAGGTGCTGCTGGTGGTCGGCCACAATCCCGGCCTGCACGAGCTGGCGCTGGCGCTCACCGGCAAGGGCGATGCCGATGGCCGCCACGAGCTGGCGCGCAACATGCCCACGGCGGCGCTTGCCGTGCTCGACTTCGCCGGCGACGACTGGACCGACGTCAGCTTCACGCGCGGCGAGCTCAGGATGTTCGTGACGCCGAAGCTGCTCAAGCACGGTTCGGTCGATTGACAGGGCAGCCTGGCGCGGCGCGTAATGCGCGCGCACCATCAGGAGGCCTCGCGATGTTCAAATCGATTCTCGTTCCGATCGATCTGGCCGACACCGACCTCGCCAAGCCGGCCATCGCCACCGCGGCGACGCTGGCCCAGACCTGGAGCGGCACGGTGCATCTCCTGAACGTGATGCCGATGACCCCGGTGATGCTCGCCGAATACGTCCCGGCCGATTTCGACGCCCAGCAACGCGAGACCGCGGAGGAAGCGCTGTCGATCGTGGCGCGCGAATCCGGCATCCCGGCCGAGCGCATCAGCTACACGGTACGCCAGGGCGGCATCTATCACGAGATCCTGGAAGAAGCCGCCAAGGTCCATGCCGACCTGATCGTGATGACCTCGCACCGCCCGGCGATGCGGACGTACTTCCTCGGCAGCAACGCGGGCCACGTGGTGCGCTACGCCAAGTGCTCGGTGCTGGTGGTGAGGCCGTAGGCGCGGACCGGTGGATATGGATGCCTGCCCGTTCTTCTAAGTCCTCGCCTGCAGCGCTGCTCAGTGATCTTTCCTCGTGCCCGAGGAAGTGATATCGTCGCTGCGACGGCCTCCACAGGGGCCAGCCGAATGAAAATGGCAAATCTCGAGACGGCTCGTAGTTTGGAATCAGGCCGACGAACTTATCGGCTGGTGTTTTCTTTGCTTGCAGTCCTTCCGTTTGCTCCTGAAATTGCGATTTGGATCATCATAGCCCTTGCCCGCATGACGGGCTGCCAGCTCGACCAGACGCAAGATTGTCTCCTTGGACCTGTGTCGGCAGGTCGTGCGATCGGGCTCGTGTTGCAGGGGACCGCGGGCTTCATCGTCGCTCACGCCGATAGCACGAAATTCGGCATCGGATTGTTCGCAACGATCGCTGGATGGCAAACCGCGTGTTACTGGGCGCTCAACCAGGGATGGACGGGCATCTGGAGCCGATTGTCGCTTGGATTTGTCGTGGCGCTGCTGTTTACCATCATGCCGTATTTCGGATTGACGATGGCGACCAGCTCGCTCGCGAGCAAGACCTGCCCCCCTGCGGAGCAAGGCCGTGCGTGCCAGGTCTTCGGCAACTATGTTGGCGCTGCCGATTATAATCCCATGCTCGATGCCGGCCAGCTCGGATGGCTGGTCCTTATCGGGGCTCCACTCGCGCTCGGAATTTTCGTTGCATACTCCATCTGGGTCGTCATTGCGGGCATCCGCTCGGCAAAGCGGATCGGCGAACCCGCCTGACATGCTTCGACTTGCGCGCCCCTTTAAGTTGTGCAATTTTGGGTTACGCTCTCATTGCATTGAGACCTGCTGAGGCTCTCATGAAACGCGCCTTTTTCGAGATCGTTTTCCGGCTTGTTGCCGTCGCACTATTTCAGGCTACAGTTTGCATTCAGCTTGCCGCCGGACAAACCTATCCAAATCAATACATTCCGGCGACCGACGCAGCTGACTATGCTCGGTACTACGCCCCTTATGCCATCCAAGCTGGAGCGGCTTATATCGATGTACCAACGTTGAACTTGATGCCTGCCCCCTCGTTACATCAAGAATACGTTGTCCAGTTCGTCGCGGGGGATTCCGCTGGACTTACACCACAGCAGATCAATGACCGAGAGGATTTCGTCGTCCGCGCAAGAAAATACATGCGGTCATGGCGATATCAGTTCGGCAGCCAGGGCTACATTACCTGTCTCTACGACGATCATGATTGCCTCGAAACGATCAAGCGCGACGACCGCTGGACGTACGGAATTGACGGTGGTCCAAGCTTTCATGTCTGGGCCCGCTTTCCAGAGAAAGGTGGAGCGGCCTGTAGCGAGGTGAGCATCGCATTCAGGGGCACGATCTTTACGTCGTATGCCGATTGGGTGGCAAATGCCGCACCGCGCTGGCTCCGCGCCGATGATCACTATCGCCAACTGCGACGCAACATAGGCGCCATCGTCAATCATGCGAGAGAGCTTCCGTGTTACAAGGTCGGAAGCCGAAAGCGACAGATCGTTACTGTGGGGCATTCACTCGGTGGCGGGTTGGCTCAATTTGCCGGCCTCGCCGACAAGCGGATCAACAAAGTATTTGCGTTCGATCCATCGCCCGTGACCGGAGCCAAACTCCTCGACAAAACTCTTCGAGAGCAGAACGCCAGTCGACTGGAAATCGACCGGGTTTACCAGAGCAAGGAGGTCCTGGCGTGGGTCCGTCCGTTTTACCAACAGTTCCCGCCAGCCACGTCACCCTGCGTCCGAACCGTCCCCTTTGACGTATCCCAGCCGATCGGCGTGATCGGTCTGCACAGCATGAACGGATTGGCACGAGGCATCGTTCGAGCCTCATACACCTTGGCCGGCAAGCAACGGGACTTCGCCGTACCGGGTCCAACGGGCTGCCCGCGCAGCTACGAGCCGCCTGCGACAGACGAAGACGACTACGACGTTCCGATGCTCTCGTCACGCGGAACACGAACGGGGCAGGCAAGCCGGCTCCCGACGGCGGTCGCCCATGTCGGTCGCCGCGGATTGGATTTCGTACCATTGCGTTCGGTGGATGCCGACTGGTCAGCTGGTCCGATGCAGGCAAGCGTGACCGCAGAGGATACGCGCAGGAAGCCAATGGATCGGCACCAATTCAGAGCAGCAATGGCCAGTGATGCCGCATCCGCGTCGTTCAGCGCACGCCACTATGCATCGACGCCCTAGCACGCGGCATGCGCGCTGCGGGAAACGGATTGGCCGGCGCTGTTGATTCGGCTGTCTGGGTCGGCAAAGGCGCGCCCGAGCAGTATTGTTAGTCGTGATGGTTGAGCGCGCCGTGTCCACCGTTGGGCTGATGAGTTCGCTGATCCACGGTGGGCTTGCCGCCGCTTGGCGGTGGCCGCCTTGCCCACCCTACGCACCGAGGACACAGTCATGAGCTGGCCTCTGCCTTATCCAAGGCGCGGTGACCTGTTGTCCATCCTATTCATTCTCTTTTTGCTTTGCTTTCTCGCCTCCTGCTTCTACTGGTTTCCGAATACGAAGCTGAATTTCGGGTTCGGCCCGGAATGGGACTGCGCTCCCGTGCCCAAGGGCGACCCGATCTGTATCAAGAAGTTTCGTCCGTGAACGTAGCTCCGCCGCGCGCGGAAGCCGCGGCCGTCACCTCTTCCGGTCCTGCAAAAAGCGGATTTCGCCGTTCTGGACGAGCCAGTTTCCGGCGCTCGTCCCGACGAACATCGCCTTGTTGTGCGCCATCGAGAAATAGACGTGAAACTCGCTGGGCGCCGGCGACAGCAGGTGCGCCACATATCCCGCCACGGCATTCGGTGGAATCGGCCCCGACGTGACGCAGGCGTTGGTCGACTGGATGACTTTCGCACCGACGACCTTGAAATGCCGGCCGAACACAATCTCTTCGGGCTGCGATGATCGCCCCAGGAAGTAAACCGCGCTCTTGCCATGGAGCGACACCACGACCGGCCTGTAGCCGTACGCGCAGAAATTGGCGATCCGCTTGCGGGCTTCGTTCACGGCCTGCTCGGCGGGCACGGGCCCCCGCGCGGCCTCGAACAGCGCGCGTCCATCCTTTTCCGCCGCGGCCACCGCGGCCGCCAATTCCTTCGGCACCTCGGCGGCAGGGGCGACGAGCGGAGCAAACAAGAGACCGAGCGCGATCAGTGCAATCGCGGCGATGACACGCATTCTGAACATCCTGATGTTGACTGCGAGCGGCGCGCAGCACGATCGCCCCCCGGGGACAAAACTGACCATCCACAGATCACGGCCACTCCGCAATGAACCTCTTCGCCTTGTAGCTCTCGATCTTGTCCCATTCGCTGAGGACGCGGCGGCGAAATTCGGGATGGGTGTGCCAGAGATGCCGCGGCACGCCGAAGCCGTCGACCGTCAGCAGCATCTTCTCCACCTCCGGCCAGTGCCGCTGCATCGTCATCGCATAGCGCCGCGCGGTCCAGCTGTTGCCGAGGCAGATCACGGTGCCGACGTTGGCGAGGCCAAGAGCTGTGTCGATCACCGGCAGCGCGAATTGCACGTTCTCGCCGGTGTTCATGGCGCGGTGCTCTTCGAGAATGCGCTCCGCCGGAATGCCGCGCCTGACCATGGCGGCCTTGATCAGCGTGCACTCCGAAACATCCGCGCCCGGCGTGATGCCGCCGCTGACGATGGCGTGGCGGAAATAGCCCTGCTGCCACAGGCCGGCCGCGGTCTCGGCGCGCAACTCCTCCTCGACACGGGTACCGAACACGAACAGCAGATCGGCGGGCCGCAGCGGGGTATCGGCGAAATGCCGCGCAGTGATCGCGGCGATCTCATCGGCGTCGGGCGAACGCAGCGCGCGATCGAGCATGATCCCTCTCCCAGGACGGCCGTGCATCCTCGCATGATCGGCCGCTGCGCGCGGTCAATTTCAATCACCGACGATGTCGCCGCGTGATCACGGCAAGAGCGCGGCCGGAATGTCCGTGAATGTGTAGTTGCGCGGCTGGTTGCGGGTGATGAAGCCGCCGACATACCAGGCGAACAGCGCAGCGAATCCGATCAGGAACAGGGCACCGGACCATTCGCGGATGATCAGCGCCCGCACCAGCAGCCCGGCCATCGCGATCGCGAGCAGTGCGATGGTCGCGAGCGCTGCGCGATAGGTGAAGCGGCCGAGGCCCGCGGTGAGCCGCGCGGTGCTGCCGCTGGCGGCGAGCCGCGCGTGCAGCGCCACGATGAAGGCGCGATAGCCCTCGCTCTGCGGAGCCATCAGGGACGCGGTCTGCCAGGAGGTCGAGATGATGCTGAGGCGGCGGCCGTCGCGATGGCTGATGTCGGCGCGGAAGCGTTTCGCCTGCATCGACACCGGCCGGAACGACAGCCGGATCGTGGCGATCTCGGCGTAGGGCCACAGGCCGGTGCGGCCGGCGAACCGCCATGCCAGGCCCTGCGCGGTCAGCTGGAATTCCTGCGCCGCGCCGATCAGCGACGCCTTGTAGGCGTAGCGGATCAAATCGTCGCCGGCTGTGGTGGAGGTCTCGGAAATGGATCGGTCCTGTTGCGTGAGGCGCGCGCCTTATCCTACAAACGGAGAATGAGCGAAACGATCTATTTTCCGCGACGCCTGATCCTGGCCGGCGCCATGGCCGCCGGCGTGCTGCTGGCACTCGCCGTGCACATGCTCGGCGCCCGCTACGGGCTCGATCTCGGCGGGCTGTGGCAGAGCCAAGGGCCAGCGGAAGGCGCCTTCATGCCGGCGGGCTCGGCGATCGCGTGGTGGCTGATCGCGACCGTCGGCTTCTCCTCCGGTTATTTCATCGCCAACATCATGCACAGCGCGGTGTCCGGCGAGCTCCCGCAGCGCATGCGCAACTTCCTGGTCATCGTCGGCGTGCTGATGCTGGCGGGCATCGGCCAGGCGATCTCGGGCCCGAGCCCGGGGCCCTCAGCGTCCGGCGTCCTGGCCGGCCTCGCCGCGCTGTGCCTCGGCGCCCTCATGGCGTTCTGCGGCGCCAATTTCGCGCTCCGCAAGACCTGACCGCGGCCGGCATGCGCCGCCTCCGGATCCGTTCCAGCGGGTCGCGCCCGCCACTGTGAGCATCTCGTTGCGCAACAGGGATGCTGCGATATCGATCGAAGTATGGGGTGGGCGAGCGCGCGTCCCCGGGCCTCGCTCCTGCTCTCCCCAAGCAAAACGCCGCGCGGGGCGCGGCGTTTTGTCTCATGGCTGCCGACGTCAGGAGGCCGCGCGCAGATTGACGCTGGTCTCGGCGAGCTTGGTCAGCTTCATGTCGGTCGCCTTTTCCTCGTCGAGCGTCTTCTGCAGCACCGCGGCGCAGTCGCTGCGGCCGAGCTGCTTGGCCCAGGCGACGAGGCTGCCGTAGCGGGTGATCTCGTAATGCTCGGCGGCCTGGCCGGCATTGATCAGCGCGGCATCCAGCACGGTCTTGTCGGCGACTTCGCCGGCGACCTCCTCGGCCTCCTCGATGATGCCGTCGATCGCCGGGCAATCGACCGCCTTCGGCGCGATGCCGTGCATTTCGAACACCTGCTCCAGCCGCTTCACATGCGTGCGGGTTTCCTCGAGATGGGTGAGAAAGCCCTGCTTCAGCTGCTGATCGGTCGCCTTGTCGGCCATTTTCGGCAGCGCTTTGACGAGCTGGTTCTCGGCGTAATAGATGTCCTGCAGCTGATGAACGAACAGATCGTTCATCGTCTTGATGTCCTTGGTGAACAGTCCCATTTGCCTGACGTCCTCTGGTTCGGAACACGGCACCCGCCCGACCGACCGTGACCATGTTCGCTTGCCCCTCGGGCGGCTAACCGGCTGATACGGAGGTTGTTCCGGCACCATTGGACGCACCGGCCGGAACCCGGCCTGTGCAGATCGAACCGTTCAGGTAACCATTGGGACCAAACCAAGGCGGCCGCATTCCCCTGGCCATGTGACTGGCGTGTGACAGACCCGCAAAGCGAAGTCGGAGCTGCGTTGTGTCAAGGACTGCACAAAGCGCGCGTTTTAGCTTAAGGAACAGGCTATCAAGGATTGCCCGCCCACATCGTTCAATGGTTTCGCCCTTCTTCAAAGATTTAGTGCCGCCCCGCCGGGAGGATGAATGCAAGGCCTGCTGACCACGCTGTCGCGTGGCTTCAAGAAATGGATCGGCTGGAAGCGGCTGGGGATTGCAGCGAGCCTTGCGATCATCGCCTTCGCGATCACCACGCTCGTGCGCACGCTCAAGGGCGTCGACGCCGGCGTCATCCTGACCGCGCTGACCGAGATTCCCCCCGGTCACATTGCGCTCGCGGCCTTGTGTGTGGTCGGCGCGTTCTGCACGCTGACGTTCTACGACTATTTTGCGCTGCGAACGATTGGCAAGAAACACGTGCCCTATCGCATCGCCGCGATGAGCGCCTTCACCAGCTATTCAATCGGCCACAACGTCGGCGCCACGGTGTTCACCGGCGGTGCGATCCGGTTCCGGATCTATTCGGACTACGGCCTGTCCGCGATCGACGTCGCCAAGATCTGCTTCCTGTCGGGACTGACTTTCTGGCTCGGCAACCTGTTCGTGCTCGGCATCGGCATGACCTTGCATCCGGCCGCGGCGTCGTCGATGGACCAGCTGCCTCCGGCGATCAATCAGCTGATCGCGATCGGCATCCTCGGGGCGATCTTCGCCTATCTCGGTTGGCTGACCGCCGGCAAGAACCGGCGCCAGCTCGGCCAGAACGGCTGGAAGGTGGTTCTGCCCTCGGCCCAGCTCACGCTGGTGCAGATCCTGATCGGCGTCGTCGATCTCGGCTTCTGTGCGCTAGCAATGTACCTGCTGGTGCCGTCGAATCCGCCGATCGACTTTTTGTCGCTGTCGGTGGTGTTCATCCTCGCCACCCTGCTCGGCTTCGCCAGTCACGCGCCGGGCAGCCTCGGCGTGTTCGACGCCGCCATGCTGGTGGCGCTGCCGCAGTTCGGCCGCGAGCAGCTGCTCGCCACCCTGCTGGTGTTCCGCGTACTGTATTTCGTTATCCCGTTCGCCATTGCGATCTCGATCATGGGAACCAGGGAAATCTGGCTCAGCGTCGTCAAGCCGTGGCAGGAGCGGCGCCGGCTGCAGACGGCGATCTCCGACGAGATCGCCGCCAAGCGCGCCGCGGCGAGCGCGCCCGCAGCCGTCCCGCAGCGGATCAAGCGACACTCGCAGGGTTGATCCGTAGGCCTTGCACGAGAGTTTGCAGTGGCGCGGTTGACCTTCCGCGCTGCACTCTTATTTCCGCCCCATGGCTGACGTGAATCCTGACGTATGACCCGAATGTCCCTTCGTCCGATGCTTGCCGCCTGCGTACTGGCCGGCCTGCTCGCCCCTCTCGCCACCCGCCCATCGGTCGCGCAGCTCGGCGCTTCGCAGCTGCAGATCACCTGGGAGGTGCGCAACCGCTTCCGGCTGTTCCGCGAGGAGCGCGACTTCCTGCTGCATGCCGAGACCACGCGCGACCGCTCCATCCTCGCCGCCGAGCAGGCTCTCGCAATCCAGAGCGACGGCCGCGGCTGGGCGCGCAACATCGTCAACCGGCTGTGCATCGACCTCACAGGCCGCGTCAACGAGCCGTGCACCCGCGACAACGTCAAGGAAAGCTATCTGACGCCGATCGATCATCCGGTCTCCGTGCGCCTGACCGGGCCGGTGCCGGTGGGCGCCACCTGCGCCTGGTCGTTCGACGATGGCGACGGGCCGCAGACCTCGACCTTCGACTGTGCCG
This sequence comes from Bradyrhizobium sp. HKCCYLS20291, assembly GCF_051167715.1. Lineage (NCBI taxonomy): Bacteria > Pseudomonadati > Pseudomonadota > Alphaproteobacteria > Hyphomicrobiales > Nitrobacteraceae > Bradyrhizobium > Bradyrhizobium sp. HKCCYLS20291. The sequence goes on from NZ_JBNPTO010000002.1 coordinate 150,846, forward strand.
AGCCGGTCAATCTACGCGTCCGCTACGGGCGCCAGACCGCGGCCACCGTCGACGTCACCAGCGCCGAAGGCACCCAGCGTGCGTCGACCGGCATCCAGGTCCGTGACGTCTTCATCGCGGGTCTCGGCGACAGCATCGCCGCGGGCGAAGGCAACCCCGACCGCCCCGTCGCGCTGTCAGACGACGGCTTCTGCTTCCGCTCCTATCTCGGCGGCGCCTCCGGACAATATTACCGGCCGAGCCGCGCCGGCTTCAAGGGCGGCCGCGCCTGCGAGGCGCCGGACACGCTGCAGAACTGGCAGAAGCACAGCGCCGTCTGGATGAACGCGGCCTGCCATCGCTCGCTCTACAGCTATCAGACCCGCACCGCGCTGGCGCTGGCCGTGCGCTATCCGCACGTGGCGGTCACCTATCTGCCGCTCGCCTGCACCGGGGCGACCATTGCAGACGGCCTGTTCGGCAGCCAGCGTGCCCGCGAATGCACGCCAGGGCGCTCGATCGCGACCTGCGCCGGTGGCGTCAACGGCCAGCTCGGCGAGCTGCGCGAGGCGCTGACGGCCGCGAAGCGCCGTCAGCCGGATCGCCGGCTCGACCTGGTGCTGCTCTCGATCGGCGCCAACGACATCAACTTCTCCGGCCTGGTCGCCGACGTCATCGTCGACACGCCGACCGAGCGCACGCTGTTCAAGCGCTCCGGCGTGATCGGCTCGGTCGAGGAGTCGCGCAGCGAGCTGGCGCGCGACCTGCCGCAAGGCTTCGTCAAGCTGCGCGAGGCGCTCAAGCCGCTGGTCGGCGACCTCGCGCGCGTGATTTACACCTCCTATGGCAACCCGGCGCTGAGCGGCCCGGGCACGCCCTGCCCCGGCGGTCCGGCCGGCTTCGAGGTGCACCCCTCCTTCACGGCCAATCCGCAGCGGCTCGCCAATGTCGCGGGCTTCGTCGAGAACGAGTTTCTGCCGTCGCTGCGCGGGCTCGCACAATGCACCGCAGGCGTGCTGTGCCGTGACCCCCGCACCGAGCGCATGAGCTTCGTCGATGCACACCAACCGGCGTTCGCGCAGCACGGCTTCTGCGCCCGCTCCGCGCAGGATCCGGCGTTCGACCGCGAGTGCTTCGCCGCGGACGGCAAGAGCTTCGATCCGAACATCGTCTCCGCCGCCAACGAGCCGCTGCTGTGCGGCCGCGGCGCCAGCGAATATCGCCCCTATCTGCCGCGCGCCCGCTGGATCCGCGACGCCAACGACAGCTACTTCTCGGCGATGACCTATCCGCAAGGCCTCCCAGCAGCGATGCAGCCGGCCGACATTCACGACGCAGGCTGGGGCGTGCTGTCGGCGGTCTATGGCGGCGCCGTGCACCCGACCGCGGAAGGCCACGCCGCGATGGCCGATGCGGCCTTTCCGGCCGCCGCGCAGGTGCTCAGCCTCGACGCGGTTGAAGGCAACGTCACCAGCCAGCCGCTGCCGTCGAACGGGGGCCTGGAGTAGCCGCGTCACCGCAGCGTCCCCTCCGCCCGCGGCGCTGAGCATCTCCGATCGGAGCTCTGCGCGCGCGTCTCTCCACGTCGTCATGGCCCGGTTCGTGAGCCATGGTCCTCCTCGGCCGCGGACCGAGTCGCCCGTCGGGCGTCGGTCAACGCAATCGCGCAGGGTGTCGGGGGCACCGGGACGCCATTCGGCAAAGACGAAATTCGTCAACCACATCAGGCCGAACGCACCGTCCAGCCAAGCCAGACGAAATTATCTCTTTCTTTTTTACCGAAATCATGCTCTCTTGGGCCATCCCGTGCTCATGAGAGGGGCGGTTCGCGGTCGTCACGAGCGTGGAGTGCGGGGAGCGATGGGCGCCATCGGTCGCAGCGTGATCTGATCATGCAGACGAACGACCGGGGCGCACGGTGAAGTCGTCACGGTCCTGGCATCCCGACGCTGATGCCAAGCTCGCGACAACGCTTTGGCGTTGCGCGGGTGACGGGGGCAAGACAGCCGGTCCCCGGGGAGAGGACGTATAAGCCGTCAAACATCGCGCAGGGAATGCCGGTTGACCGGCTTTGCCTGTGGTTCCTGCCGCCTGCATTTTTTTCGCAGGCGGGCCATGGGTGAGGCTCTCACCCGGCATTCCCTGCGCCCTCTCACTTTCAGAGGGGGCGAGTCCTGCACAGCTCGGACGCCATGCGCCGCGAGATCGCGACATCATGTCGATGACAATGAGAACGTATCGTCAGGGCGTCGGCGACGACGTCAACGCCGGCGACTACTTCACCGCCGGCGGCGGCTTCTTCATCATTGGCGGCGGAGCCTGCTTGGGCGCGGGACGTCCTGTCGCCGGGACCGGTGCCGGCGGCGGCAGATATTTGGCGAGGATCGCCGGATCGATCTCCGCCATGCTGGTATCCGGCAGACGCGTCCAGGTCTCGTCCTTGCCGAGCAGCGAGAAGCCGAGATAGCCGCGCAGCGTGAGCGACTGACCGTCCGGACTGACCTTCATGTTGGCCTTCCAGATGTTGCCGTCGCGCGGATTGAGCACGTTGCCGCCTTCGTATTTCAGGCCCTCGCGCTTCATGTCGCGCACGAAGGAGATGCCGAGCACCGGCGCATTCTTGCGATCGTCGGTGCACTTCGAGCAGACCTCGTTCGGATTGTCGGTCGGACGCGGAAACGTCTTGGCGATCACGCCCTCGAACACGCCATCATGATCGATGAAGAGAAACCAGCCGACCGGCCTGCCGTCCTCGACCTTCTGCCACAGCCCGGCCGCGGTCGGCTCCGCCGCGAGCGCAGGCCGCGTCAGCAGCGCGCCGGCAACGACGAGCGCGCCGATCGCGAGCGTCGTCGCACCAGACATCAGCCGAAGCCGGGGAAGAAACGCATTGCGCATCATCGTCTCACCTTGACCAATCCACAAATCGAAAGGCCGCACAGTACGGCGGTTTCGAAGACCGTTCCAGCCCATAACAGGTCTCGCGCGCCGGTGAAACCGGCGCGCGCAGGAAACATTTCTTCACATTTGAGTTGGCTGGACGATCTCGGGTTCCCCGCCGCGAAGCAATTAGTTCACGCCGAGCTTCTTCTGCAGGCTCGACGACGAGGTCGTGTACTGGAACACCAGCCGCTTCTCCGGATAGACGTAGCGGTGCGCCTTCTGCGCCATCAGCGCACCCTCGTGGAAGCCGCACAAAATCAGCTTGATCTTGCCCGGATAGGTATTGATGTCGCCGATCGCGAAGATGCCGGGCACCGAGGTCTCGAATGCCGAGGTCTCGACCGGAATGAGATTGTGCTCGAGCGCGAGGCCCCACTCTGCGACCGGGCCGAGCTTCATCGTCAACCCGAAGAACGGCAGCATCATCTCGCAGGGGATGGTCTCAACAGCGTTGTCACCGCCCTTGATGGTCGCTGCGGAGAGTTGGCCATTGGCGCCTTCGAGCGCAGTGACTTGGCCGATGCGCAGGTCCATTTTGCCGCCTGCGACAAGCGCGCGCATCTGCTCGACGCTATGCGGCGCGGCGCGGAAGTCGTCGCGGCGGTGGATCAGCGTGATGCGCTTCGCCAGCGGATGCAGATTGAGCGTCCAGTCGAGCGCGGAATCGCCGCCCCCGACAATGACGACATGCTTGTCGCGGAACTGCTCCATCTTGCGCACGGCATAGAACACCGAGGTGCCCTCATAGGCCTCGATGCCCGGCACCGGCGGACGCTTCGGCTGGAACGAACCGCCGCCGGCGGCGATCACCACGACCTTGCACTCGAACACCTTGCCGGCATCCGTGGTCACGCGGAAACCGGGGTCGCCGATCTTCTCCACCTTCTCGACCATCTCACCGAGATGGAAGGTCGGGCTGAACGGCTTGATCTGCTCCATCAGCTGGTCGGTGAGGCCCTGCCCCGTGACCATCGGCACGCCGGGAATGTCGTAGATCGGCTTCTCCGGATAGAGCTCGGCGCACTGCCCGCCGACCTTGTCGAGGATGTCGATCAGATGCGCCTTGATGTCGAGCAGCCCCAGTTCAAACACGGCAAACAGTCCGCACGGGCCCGCGCCAATAATCAGCACATCGGTCTTGATCGCTTCGCTCATGTCGCTCTTCTCGTTGGAGGCGCCGCTCGGAAAAAGGCGGCAGATGGCGGTTCCGAATTTGTAGCCAACGGGGCGGCCGCAGGGAAGGCACAAAAGCCGCCCTCGCCCGGCTTGCAGCGGCAGGTCTAGCGAGGTTTGAAGAGGAGATGAAATGATGGAGATCAATCGGTGACAGAGACGGCCCGCCACGACCAGAGCCCCGTTCTGGAGGACTTCCCCTACCGCCTCACGGACAATGTGCGCTTTGGCGACCTCGATCCGAACCAGCACGTCAACAATGCGGTCTATGCGACGTATTTCGAGACCGGACGGGTGACGCTGATGAAGGATCCGCGCCATGGCCTGACGCAGGAAGGGCTGGCCTGGATCATGGTGCGGCTCGACATGCACTTTCGCGCCGAGCTGCGCTGGCCGGGCGGAATAGAGCTGGGCCTGGGGGTCGTCAAGCTGGGGCGGACGTCGGTGACGTCAGAGCAGGTCGTGTTCTCGGACGGCCGCTGCGTGGCCTCGGCAACCGCGGTGATGGTGCTGATCGACGAGCTGACGCGCAAGCCGGCGCCGCTGACGCCGAAGCTGATCACGGCGCTCATACCCTGGGCCCGGCGCGGCAAAGCGCTCACGCCGCCCTCTGCATGAGCGCTTTGTCGATCATCCGGCAGCGGTGCCGCGACGGGCGCGGCGCAACGCACTCAGGCCTGGCGCTCGGGGGTGGAGACCACGAGCCCGTTGAGCTCGTCGGACACCTTGATCTGGCAGGACAGACGCGAGTTCGGCCGCACCTCGTAGCCGAAGTCGAGCATGTCCTCTTCCATCGGGGTCGGCGGGCCAACCTTCTCGCGCCAGGCTTCGTCGACATAGACATGGCAGGTCGCGCAGGCGCAGGCGCCGCCGCACTCGGCCTCGATGCCGGGGATGGCGTTGCGGATGGCCGCTTCCATCACGGTCGCGCCGTTTTCGATCTCAACGGTTCGGGATTCGCCGGTATGGTCGACAAAGGTGATCTTGGCCATGTGCGCTCGTACTGCGGAGGGAATGAGGTCGGGCTGTCCTATAACGGACCGCTCCGCTCCGCGCTAGTGGCGCCGGCACCGTGCCGTCAGGCCGCGCCGATCATGTCCGCGATCGCCGCGCGCGCCTGCGCCACGGCGGTCCCGAGCCAGGCCAGGGCGTCGGCCGGATCGCCGTTGCGCAGCGCCGCCTCGAGCCCTTCGGCCGCGTCGGCGACATCCAGCGCCCCGATCGCGCGGGCCGAGCCCTTCAGGGTATGGACGACCGAAGCCGCGTCCTCGGGCATCACCTGCAGCCGTTCCAGCAGGTGGACGGCCTGGCTGGAGAACATGCCGAGGACCTCGCGCTCCAGCTCGGCATCGCCGAGCGTCATGCGGCGCAGCAGATCCAGGCTGATCGGCCCGTCATCGGGCACCAGCGGCGGCGAGGGCATCCATTCGATCCGTTCCAGGTCGGGAATCATGACGGCAATCCGGTGCGGTGGGCGCAGCGGGCGCCCGTGTGGTGAGCCAAGCACAGCAATGGTTAATGCTTTGTTACCGCCCCATTTGCCGCAGGTTTGCCGTGATTCCGACCCGTCTCCGCCCCAATCGCGGCCGAAACCGGAATTCGCAGAACTTCTAGTGTGTTAACGACGGCTGCTGTTAACGATGATTAAGAATCTCTTAACCACGGCCATTTCTTTCAACAGGCACAATCAATAGGATGAGCCCCGGATGGAGTGGGCCACCAGACGGAATTTGCCACCGCCGGTGCCTGCGGAGGATGACATTCGGTTCGAGCGCTTCGAGAGGGTACTCGTACGCGGCTCGCCGGATCGGAAATAAGACGAGGGCTCGGATTCAACATGGCGAACACCCCCAAAAAGGTCAAAGACCCGACTGAAGTCGCGCTGTCCGCCATTCAGGAGGCTTTGAACATCAGTGATTCGACCGTGCCCCAGGATCCACCTGGCTCGGTCCACGCTGACGGGGTGCCGCCGGTCATGCCGACCGGCCCGTCAGCCTACGAGTCGTTCGACCCCCGCTTGAGCGCCGATCGCGGCAGCCTCGACGACATCGATCCGCCTCCGCTTGCCGTTCGCCGTCCCGCCAATGACGACCGCGAGACGATCGGCCAGCTCCTGCAGGCGATCCAGAAGGGACGGCCGTCCCGCGGCGTCTATACGCTGGCGACGGCCTTCGCCGGCATCTGGATCGTCGGCTGCGCGCTGATCACGATCGGCTTCCTGCCGGCCCTGCAGGCCGTGGTCGGACAGAGCGGCGGCGTGCTGGTGCTCGCCGGCCTCGCCGCGGTGTTCTTTGCGCCGGTGCTGCTGTTCTATTTCCTCGCCAGCCTCGCCTGGCGCGGCCAGGAGCTGCGCATGATCGCGCAGTCGATGGCGCAGGTCGCGATCCGCTTCTCCGATCCGGAGAACGCCGCCAGCGATTCCATCGTGACCGTCGGCCAGGCGATCCGCCGCGAGGTCGCGGCCATGGGCGACGGCGTCGAGCGTGCGATCGCGCGCGCCGGCGAGCTCGAAACCCTCGTCGCCAACGAGGTCGCAGCGCTCGAGCGCGCCTATAGCGACAACGAGGTGCGCATCCGCGCCCTGCTCCAGGACATCGCCCACCAGCGCGACAACCTGGTCGGCCAGGCCGAGCAGGTCCGCAGCGCCATTTCCGGCGTGCAGATCGACCTGCGCCACGACATCGCGCTGATCTCGGACGCAATCGCCTCGCGCGTCGACGAGGTGGCCAAGAGCATCACCGGCGCGCTCGAGGAGCGCGGCGCCCACATCACGGCCGCCCTCAGCAATGCCGGCGACAACATGATCCTCGCGCTCGGCGAGCGCGGCGGCGACCTGCTGGACCGGCTCGAAGAGGCCAGCGCCGAGACCACCCGCGCGGTGCTCGACGCCTCCGAGCGGCTGACCACCAGCCTCAATTTCAAGACCGGCCACGTCCACGACGAGTTCGCCGATCTGTCGGACCGCGTCCACGAGATGCTCAACGAGCGTATCGACCGCATTACCAGCGAGTTCGAACAGCGCACGTCAAGCATCGTCGACGGCATTTCGGTGCGCACCGAGCAGTTCCACGATTCGCTCAAGGCCTCCGGCGACTCGCTGCTGCTCGAGCTCGAGCTGCGCGGCGGCGATCTCGTCACCAAGATCGACGAGGCCAGCCAGCGCCTCTCCGGTCACATCGTGACCTCGGGCGAGAAGGCGAGCGAGTCGCTGGATGCGACCGTCAACACGCTGGTGGCCAAGGTCGTCAGCCAGACCGAGAGCACCCACGACACGCTCTCGCTGCAGATCAGCGCCTTCGACGAATTGGTGAAGAACCAGGGCACCGAGCTCGCCGAGCGCTTCGCGCGCGACAGCTCGACCCTGGGCGCACTGATCACCCGCCATATCACCGAGTTCGACCGCACGGTGAAGACCTATGGCGGCGAGATCGTCGAGCGCATGGGCCAGCGGACCCAGGAGATCTCGGACAATCTCAAGACCTATGTCGACAATTTCGACACCCGGCTGTCGTCCAACAGCGGTGAGATCACGGCGACGCTCGACCAGCGGCTCAATCAGTTCGAGACCAATCTGCAGACGCGCATCAGCACGTTCGACTCCTCTCTGGATTCGAAGATCAAGACGTTCGACGACACCGTCGAGGGTCGCCTGAAGACGCTGGAAGAGAACTTCGACGGCCGCGCGACCTCGGTCACGTCGACCATCGAGGGCCGGCTCGGTACGCTGTCGAACTCGCTGACAGACGGCGCGGCCCAGGTGCTGCACGCCATCGACTCGCGGCTGACGGTGCTGACGTCCTCGCTGACCGACGGCTCGGCGCAGGCGATCCAGTCGATCGACTCTCGCCTCAACATCCTGACGTCCTCGCTCACCGAAGGCACCGACAAGGCGCTGGAGGCGATCGATCAGCGCATCGTCAGCCTGTCGAACATCATCGACGGCCGCAGCTTCGAGCTGACCGAGGCCGTGACCGCCCGCTTCCAGGACATCCACCAGGGCATCGAGACGCGCGTCGGCTCGATCGCCACCGAGATCGACCATCGCGTGTCGCAGTTCGAGGACCTGCTCGGCTCGCGCGTCGAGGCCGTGGCCGGCCGCATCGAGAGCAGCGGCCGCCAGGCCAGCGACGAACTGATGACCCGCGCCGAGCTGCTGTCCGCCAGCATCAAGTCGCATGTCGAGGACGCCGAGCGCTCGCTTACCAACCTGGTCGTCAACACCAGCGAGACCATTCAGACCGGCGCCCGCACGGCGCAGGAGGCGCTGCTGAACGTCTCGACCGACGTCGGCTCGCAGCTGAGAACGACCTCGACCGAGGTCGAGCGCGCCCTCGCCGGCGCCAGCAGCAGCGCGGCCAATGCGATCCTGTCGAGCGCACGCGAGGCCCAGGCCACGCTGCTGACCGCCTCCGGCGAAACCGCGACCCAGGTCAAGTCGCTGTCGGCGGACGTCGAGCGCACGCTGACCGCGGCAGGCTCGGCGACCGCAGCCTCGATCCTGGCCGGTGCGCGCGAGGTCCAGAGCACGCTGGTGTCGGCTTCCTCCGACGCCGCCGAGCACGTCAAATCGCTCGCGTCCGACGTGCAGCGCTCGCTGACGAGCGTTGGAACCGCCACGGCCGAATCCATCACCTCCGGTGCCCGCGAGGCGCAGGCCACCCTGCTCGAGGCCTCCGAGGAGGCCGCCAGCCAGGTCAAGATGCTGACCGTCGACGTGCAGCGCTCGCTCTCGATCGCCGGCACCACGACGGCCGAGACCATCACCACCGGCGCCCGCGAGGCGCAGACGACGCTGATCAGCGCCTCCTCGGAAGCGGCCAACCACGTCAAGACGCTGGCAGCCGACGTCGAGCGCACGCTCGCCGCAGTCGGCTCCAACACGGCAGCGACCATCGTCGACAGCGCGCGCGACGTGCAGTCCAAGCTCGTCTCCGCCTCGACCGAAGCGGCCGATCACGTCAAGTCGCTGGCCATCGACGTCGAGCGCACGCTCGCCGCGGTCGGCACCACGACCGCGACCGTGATCATCGACAGCGCTCGTGACGTGCAGTCCAAGCTCATCTCGGCATCGACGGAGGCGGCTGAGCACGTCAAGTCACTCGCCGTCGACGTCGAGCGCACCCTGGCGGCCGTGGGCTCCGATACGGCCACCTCGATCCTCAACAGTGCACGCCAGGCGCAGATGTCGCTGACCGCGACCTCGGCCGACACCGCGGCGTCGCTGGTCGGCAGCGCCCGCGAGGCCCAGACCATCCTGACCTCGACCACGACCGAGACGGTGGCGGTCATCGTCGGCGGCGCCCGCGAGGCGCAGAGCCTGCTGACCGCGACCTCCACCGACACCGCCGGCCAGCTCAAGGCGATCTCGTCGGAGATCGAGCGCTCGATCAACACCGTCGCCGCCAACACCACCGATGCGATCCAGAGCAGCGCGCTGAACGCGCAGAGCGCGCTGGTCGCGGCCTCCAACGAGGTCTCCACCCGGGTGAAGTCGACCTCGACCGAGATCGAGCGCTCGGTGCTCGCCGCCGGCAATTCGTTCGGATCGGCGATGACCGGCAAGACCGACGAGATCGTGACCTATGTGCAGCAGCAGACCGAGCGGTTGTCACAGATCCTCGACAGCAAGCGCGGCACCCTGGTCGAGACCCTGACGTCGAAGACCAACCAGCTCACCATCGAGGTCGATCGCGTCACCTCGGACGCCTTGAAGTCGATCGAGGTCCGCGGCCAGTCGTTCGCCCAGGCCGTGAGCGGCAACGGCTCGGACGTGGCGCGCAACATCACCTCGGCCGGCGAGCTCGCGACCAATGCGATCAGCAAGTCGCTGAAGGAGCTGGAGCAGGCCTCGCGCGCGGCGATCGAGCAGTCGCGCCAGGTCTCGGTCGCGGCCGTCACCGAGATGCAGGAAACCAGCAAGATCCTGCGCACCGACACGGTCGCCCTGTTCGAGCGGCTGCGTGAAGGCAACATCCTGCTGCAGGAAGTGCTGACCGGCGCCCACGACAACCTCAATTCGCTGGAGCGCGCCCTCGTCACCCGCGTCGCCGATTTCGTCACGGCGATGAACGACGTCACCTCGCGCAACGGCACCGCGACGCAGACCCTGGAAGACCAGCTCAGCGTCTTCAACGCGAAGACGACGAAGGCGCTGGACGACCTCAACTCGCTGTCGGGCCAGTTCGACGCCCACGGCAAGGCCCTGATCGAGGCGGCAGCGATCGTCGAGCAGAGCAACCGCGATGCGACGGTCTCCGTCTCCGAGCGCAAGACCACGCTGGAGTCGCTGGTCACCACGATCGACCTGCGTACCGCGGATCTCGACCAGCGCCTGTCGCGCTTCACGACGCTGCTCGACGAGTCGCTCGCGGCTGCCGAGGAGCGCGCGCGCGACATCGCCCGCGTCGTGGCCGAAACCGCCGGCGCCGGCTCGACCGCGATCAGCCGCCAGTTCGAGGCCATCCGCAACAATGCCGAGGAAGAGCGCCGCCTGACCACCTCGACGATGCAGGAGATCTACCAGCAGAGCACGCAGGAAGCCGACGCGATGTTCAAGCAGTCCGCGGAGAAGTTCGCGGCGCTGGTGTCGAGCATGAAGCAGATGGCGGCCGAGATGCACCGCGAGCTCGAAGCCACCCGCGGCGAGTTGCGCCGCGGCGTGCTGGAGATGCCGCAGGAGGCCGCCGAGAGCACCGCGCAGATGCGCAAGGTCATCGTCGACCAGATCGAGGCGCTGGCAGAGCTGAACCGCATCGTCGCGCATCACGGCCGCGGGCTGGACGTGGTCAGCACGGCCCGTCCCGCCGCCGTCGCGGCGCCGGCCGCGGTCGTCCGCCAGGAAGAGCCGGTCGTGGCCGCCGCCGTCGGCGGTCGTCCCGAGATGCGCATGCGCGAGCCGAGCGCGACCAGCGTCACCAATCTGCCGCCGCCGGATCTCGGCATGCAGCCGCCGGCACCGCCTCCGCCGCAGCCGCGCCGGGTCGAGGCACCGCCGATGGGCCCGGTCGCCGATCAGCGCAGCGACAACTGGCTGTCCGACCTGCTCAACCGGGCCGATAACAGCACTGCCGGGCAGGCTCAGGCTGCACGTGGCCGTGGAGCGGCGCCGCAGCAGCCGGGCAATCCGCTGGAGTCGCTGTCGCTCGACATCGCCCGCCTGATGGACCGCAATCTCGCGGCCGAGATGTGGGACCGTTATCAGCGCGGCGAGACCAAGGCCTTCTCCAAGCGCCTGTACACGCCGGCCGGCCAGAAGGCGTTCGACGAGGTCGCCCGCAAGTACCGCGCCGACCGCACCTTCAAGCAGACGGTCGACCGCTACATCACCGAGTTCGAGCGGCTGCTCGACGAGGTCGCCCGCGACGACCGCAACCCGCAGGCGCTGCGCAATCAGCTGACCTCCGAGACCGGCCTCGTCTACACCCTGCTCGCCCACGCCGCCGGACGGCTGGCGTGATGGAGAGCGCGAATAGCGAGTAGCGAATGGCGCGCAGCCAACCTGTGATCGACAAGCAAACGGAGGCCGCGAGGCCTCCGTTTCGCTTTTGCGGGTGCAATGAATCGTCTTCCGGTTTTGCGCGCTTCAGCCCGGCGTCCGCACGATATCTGGCCCGCCTTGGAGATGCCTACGCGCTCCCGCGCCCCACGTCGCCCAGGATGCGCACGTTCACTCGCCTCTCACCAGCCGACGAGGGTGCTGAGCGCAGGGCCAGTCGCGTGCAGCAGACGAGCGCGCGTCCCCTACTCGCTACGCCCAATTCGGTGCTCGCCAATCCCTCACCGGCGGCCGCTGGCGGCTGGCGCCGGCGCGGGAGTCGGCTGCGAGGCCTGGGCATTGCTCGGACTGGCGCTCGAGTTGCTGGCGCCGAACAGGACACGGGTCGGGTTGCGGTCGAAATTGTTCACGGCACGGCTGATGTCGGACAGCGTCCTCCGGCCGTCGGCCATCAGCGCGCCGGAACGCTTGTCGAAGTCGTCGGCGAGTTCGCGGATCGACTTCACGGTCAGGAACAGCTCGCCGCCATCCTTGCCGCCGGCCAGCGTGTTGAGGCCGAGCATCAGCGTATCCGCCTTGCCCATGATGCCGTCGACGCGGCTCATCACGCCGTCGATGCGCTCGGAGTTGCGCGCCAGCGACTGGGTGAAGACCTCGAGGTTTTTGATCGAGTTCTTCACGGCGTCCTGGTTGTCGGCGACGACCTTGTTGATGTTCTGCAGGGTGGCGCGGATCGCCTCGGTCACATCCTGCAAACGGGTCGGATCGGCGCGCAGCATCGGCACGCCGTCCTCGTCGAGCGGCGGCGGCGGCGCGGCCTCCTCGCCGCCCTTCAGCGAGATTGCCGCGACGCCGGTGAGGCCCTGGAATTCGAGCCCGACGAGCGTGTCCTTGCGGATCGGTGCGTTGTTCTCGACCATCGCCAGCGCCACCACTCGGCGCGGATTGTCGAGCTTCACCGAGATGACCTCACCGACCCGGATACCGTTGAAATTCACGCTGCCGCCGTTGCGCAGACCGGCCGCCGGCCCGTCGAACACGACCCGCAACGGGGTGCGCTGCTTGGTCGTGTGCAGGCTCTGGAACCAGAGGACAAAGCCAATCGCCGCCGCGATCACCGCCAAGGTGAACGACCCGATCAGGACGTAATTCGCCCGCGTTTCCATTACCAACTCCGGTACCGGCACGTCGCGGCGGACATCCCACCCGCCGCTCTCGTGCGCTCTCGGTTGGCGCCGGACCGCGGCACCCACCCCATCAGCTTAGTCGCAGGAGTCCCCACTCCCGCTCACAACAAAATTCGTCTCTGGAGCGCCTCAAGCTACCCCATCACGGCGCGTGCGCGCTTGCCGTGGAAATACTGCCGGAGCCATGGATGCTCCGAAGCCTGCATGTCGGCCATCGATCCCGCAGCAATAATCTTGCCGTTGCCGAGCACCGCAATGCGGTCGCAGGCCGTGTACAGGCTGTCGAGATCATGGGTTACCATGAAAACCGTCAGACCCAAAGTGCGCTGCAGGGTCCGGACCAGCTCGTCGAAATCGCCGGCGCCGATCGGGTCGAGCCCCGAGGTCGGCTCATCCAGGAACACGAGCTCGGGATCGAGCGCGAGCGCGCGTGCCAGCGCAACGCGCTTGATCATGCCGCCGGACAGCTCGCTCGGGAAACGATCGGCAACATCGGGCCGCAATCCGACCATCACCAGCTTCGCGACCATGATCTCGTCGAGCAGCCGCTGCGAGACCTTCAGATACTCGCGGACCGGAAACTGGATGTTCTGCCGCACCGTCAGCGAAGAGAACAACGCACCCTGCTGGAACAGCACGCCCCAACGACGCTCGACGGCGCGACGGCCAACACGATCCGCGGCATCGAGATCGACGCCGAACACCTCGATGCGCCCGGCGAGCTTGGGCACCAGGCCGATGATGGTGCGCGTCAGCACCGACTTGCCGGCGCCGGACGGACCGACGAAGCCCAGGATCTCGCCGCGTCTGACGTCGAGATCGAGGCCATCGAGCACGCGGGTCTTGCCGAACTCGACGGTCACGTCGCGCACGCGGATGATCGGGTCGGACATCTCTGCCGTCATGTCACATCCCGACCGCCGCGAAGAAGATCGCGAAGATGCCGTCCATCACGATCACGAAGAAGATGCCCTTCACGACCGACGAGGTGGTGTGACGTCCGAGCGATTCCGCGCTGCCCTGCACCGCCAGCCCCTCGACGCAGGCAACGATCCCGATCACGGCGGCCATGACCGGTGCCTTGAGCAGGCCGACGGTGAAATGATCGATCGAGATCGCGTCGCGCAGCCGCAGCAGGAAGGCCTCGGGATCGACGCCGCCGTAGAACCACGCCACCAGACCGCCGCCATAGAGCGCGGCGATGTCGCCGAGGAAGGACAGGATCGGCAGCGCGATCACCAGTGCCAGCATGCGCGGCAGGATCAGCACCTCGATCGGATCGAAGCCCATCGTGCGCAGCGCGTCGATCTCCTCGCGCATCTTCATCGAACCGAGCTCGGCCGTGTAGGCGCTGCCCGATCGGCCGGCGATCATGATCGCGACCAGGAGCACGCCAATCTCGCGCAGCACCAGCACGCCGAGCATGTCGACGACGAAGATGTCGGCGCCGAAGCGGCGGAAATGGAAGATGCCTTGCTGGGCGATGATGCAGCCGATCAGGAAGGTGATCAGCACGATGATCGGCACTGCGCGCCAGCACACCTGCTCGAGGTGATGGATGGTCGAGGTAAGGCGGAAGCTGCGCGGATGGATCAGCACCCGGCCGCTGGCGACGATCACGGCGCCGAGCATGTCGATCAACGCGGCCACGGTGCCGACGATACCGGCGACGCTGCGACCGATCTGCCCGAGCATGCCGGTGATGGTGACAGTCGTCGCCTCACCGCCGGGCGCCGCGCTGACGCGACGGACCTCGTCGACAAGACTGGCGTAGTTCGCCGACAGGCCGTCGATCCGGGCCTCGACGGTTCCCGTCGTGAAGCTGCGGCGCAGCCGCTCGATCAGCCAGGCACCGAACGTGTCGAGCTTGGAGACCTGCGACACGTCGATACGAACGTCGACCTTCTTGCCGGCAAGCTTTTCGGCCTCGGCGACGAGACGCTCGAGCGCTGGCGCAAACGGCGCCGTCCAGGCGCCGGTCGCACGCAGCGACAGCGCGTTGCCCTCGCCGCTTCGCTGCAGATCAGGGCTGCCCGTCACGACGACCACCCTCGAAGCTGCCGATATCCGCGCCTTGACGAGAAAGATCCCACCGCGTCGCCACCACCTTGCCGGAGACCCCCATCAACAGCCATAGTCGGTGTCCGCGCGCAAGTCCCAAGCGCACGCCAGTTCACAAACCGCCTGACAATCAAATGACTTCCACCGGTTTTCCAATACTGGACGCCCATATCGGCCACTGGCCGATCTCCGGCAGCTTCACGATCAGTCGCGGTGCCAAGACCGAAGCGGTGACGGTGATCGCGGAGCTGCGACACGGCGCCATCATAGGCCGCGGCGAATGCGTTCCCTATCCGCGCTATGGCGAGACGCCCGAGGGCGCGTTGGGCGCGCTGCTCGCGATGCGCGATGCCATTGCCTCAGGTCTCGATCGCGACGCGCTGCAGACCGCAATGCCGCCGGGCGCGGCACGCAATGCGCTGGACTGCGCGCTGATCGACCTCGAGGCCAAGCGCAGCGGCCGCCGCAGCTGGGATCTGCTCGGCCGCCGCGCGCCGGAGCCGTGCGTGACCGCCTACACGATCTCGCTCGCCGCGCCTGATGTCATGGCCAAGGCCGCGGCCAAGGCGGCGCACCGGCCGCTGCTCAAGATCAAGCTCGGCGGTGCCGGCGATCCCGCGCGAATCGCCGCCGTGCGGGCTGCAGCGCCGCAGTCGCAACTGATCGTCGACGCCAACGAATCCTGGACCGAGGCCAATCTCGAGTCGCATCTCGCGGCCTGTGCGGACGCCGGCGTGACGCTGGTCGAGCAGCCGCTCCCGGCTGGAAAGGATGAGGCGCTCGCCAAGATGGCGCGCCCGCTCGCAGTCTGCGCCGACGAGAGCGTGCACGACCGCAACTCGCTCGACGCGCTGCGCGGGCGCTATGACGCCGTCAACATCAAGCTCGACAAGACCGGCGGGCTGACCGAGGCGCTCGCCATGGCCGATGCCGCCCGCGCATCGGGCTTCGACATCATGGTCGGCTGCATGGTCGGGACCTCGCTCTCGATGGCCCCGGCGATGTTGCTGACGCCGCTCGCACGCTATGTCGATCTCGATGGTCCGCTGCTGCTGGCCGAGGATTGCCCGCACGGACTGTACTATCAGGACAGTCTGGTCTACCCGCCCGACGCGGCGCTATGGGGATGAAGCTTGAAGCGGTTGCGCGCGACCCACATCAGCAGGCCGCCGACCGCGGCCATGGCGGCCATCATCAGATAGACGCCCGGCCCGTAATGCGCATAGACCGGCCCTGACAGCGCCGAAGCCGCCGAGCCGACGATGCCGCTGGCAGCGGCATAATAGCCCTGCCCCCGCGCCGTCACATGCGCCGGCACCTGGCGAACCAACAGCCCCATGGTCCCGATCAGTGTCAGTCCGAACGTGAAGCCGTGGCTGATCTGAACTGCAGCGAGCCCGAGCGCCTGCGGCTCCGTGGCCGTGAGCGTCCAGCGCAGCACCGCAGCCACCGCACCGATCATCACCAGCGTCGCGGGCGCCAGCGTGAACCGCGGGGAGAGCGCAAAGATCACGATTTCGGTGAGCACGCCCATGGTCCAGAGCCAGGCGATCGTCAGCCCGCTGAGCCCCTGTGCTCTCCACTCGATCGCGGAGAAGGTGTAGTAAGCGGCATGGCTGCCCTGGATCAGCGCCGACGCGATGATGATGCAGAGGAAGCTGGGATCGGCCAGCAGATGCCGCCCGTCCCGTGCTGGACCGGTACTGCGCGGCAGGGGCGGCAGCCGCTCGAGCAGCAGGCTGCTCGCAGCGCCGAGCACTCCGACCGTGACGATGATCCAGATCAGGTCAGGGGCCGCAAGCACGTCCGCCAGGCCGCCGCACAGCAGCGTTCCAACGACGAACGCAGCCGAGCCCCACAGCCGGAGCCGCCCATAGTTCAGCCCGTAGCTCATCACCCCGCGCAGCGCGTAGGCGTCCGTGAGCGGGAGCAGCGGCGTCCACAGGCAGCAGGTTGCCACATAGACGAGGAACACCAGCCAGGGAGCGTGCTGGAACGCCAGGACGGCAAACCCCGACGCAGTTGCGAAGGTGGCCAGCCGCATGCCGGCACGAAGCGCCTGGCGGCGCTCCGCCATTGCGGTGATCAGCGGCAGCACCGTGAACCGCGTCACTGCGGGCACGGCGATGACGATGCCGATCCACGACGCGTCCAGCCCGATCGCACGCAGCCAGACCGGGAAAAACGGCAGATGCGTTCCGGACAGCACGAACACCGCGCTGTAGAACAGCCCGAGACAGCCCGCGAATCGGCGCGCCAATACCGGCGATGTGGTGGAGATTTGTCGGGATAGTGGCATCAATTCAATTGCGATTCGATCAATATCATGGTGATCGTTATGCCAACGCGCAGCAACTTGCGCGATGGGTTTGCCATGGTCGATGAAGTCTTCGCCCTCTCGCCGATATCCGCCCGTGCGGCTCAGCCGAACGAGGCCGACTACGAGGCGATCCGCGACGCCTTCATGGAGACGTCCCGCGGCCGCTGGTTCCTGGGCGAGTACGCGAAGCGCAACCGCAACGCCGACACCAGCATGGTGCTGGATGCGGTCGCGCGCATCGAGCATGCGCTGGCGTCCCAGCGCCAGCAGCACCAGGAGTTCGAGCGCGCCGACAGCAAGGCACTGCCGGAAGCGCTGGCCGCGATCCGCGCCGCCGTCGAGGATGCGGCGCTCGCGACGGCCGCCGCCGTCGACGGTCTGGCGCTCGAGCAGAACCTGGCACCGGTGCGCAAGGGCACCCGTATCATCAAGGAGATCTCCTGGCGCTGGCGCGAGATCGGTGCGGACTCGCGCATCTGCGACCTGATCGACTCCCAGGTGACATCGATCGAGGCCGCATGCGAGCAGTTGGCCAGCACCGACCCGAAGGTTGCGTTGCTGGCGGCGTTCGAGATCATCAAGACCCGTCTCAATGAGCTTGACCGCAACGAGGCTGCGACGCCTCCGGCCGGGCCTGAGCCCGTGCCGACGGGCGTAGATTCCGGGCGAGCAGCTCAGGCGGCCAAGGCCTCGCCGTCTCCTGACGACGCCGGCGCTGCCACGATGCAGCCGGAGGCGGCGCAGAAGGTCGAGGCAGCCGTGTCCGAGCTGGTCGCGGCGGTTGCTGCGATCGAGCTCGCCGATGAGCAGCCCGTACGGCAGGCGACAGCTGTCAAGCCGACGGTGGAACCGCCGCCCGCGGCTGCGCTGGCGGACACGCCTATTGCAATGGTCGCCCCGGAGTCCGCAGCAGCCCCCGCCGTCGAGGCCGAGATTGTGCCGCCGGAGACGACGGTCGAAGCCGAAGCCAGCGAAGACGTCGCGGCAGCCGAGGCTCAGGATCAAGCCATCCTGGAGCTGGTCGCAGCCGAGATGGGGGCGCCCGAGACCTTCGAAGACGAGGAGTTCGGCCGTGCGCGAACGCTCGGCTTCGACATCGAGGAGCCGAGCGCCGTTGACGACGACATCGTGGCGAGCTTCAGTGCTTCCACGCCGTTGACGGCCGAACTCGCGCCTGCGGCGGTCGAAGCCCAGGTCGCAAATACAAGTGTGCAATCGGCCCCCCCGGCCGCCGCGCCGGCGCCTGCCACACCGCTGCCGCCGCGGGTCGAACTGGCGACCATGGAGTTCTCGGTCGCGGTCGAAGCCGCCGCCAGGATCGCCGCTGCAGCCGACACTCCCGCGTCACCGCCGCTGCAACACACTGCGATTGAGCGGGAGCCGCTTGCGCCCATCGCCAGCACCACCGCACAACAGGCCATGCCAAAGCCGGCCTACGAACCGTCGCTGGGGTCCACCCTGCTGTCGAACGGTCTGTTGCAGCGCCCGCAGACTCCCGCCAACGATCCGTTGACGCCGATCCGCCGCATGAGCCAACCCGAGAAGATCGCGTTCTTCTCTTGAGGATCGGCAATTCCGGTCGTGTCGTCGACTGACGGAAGCTGATCACCGGTATCGGATAGGTGATGCCGGTCACGTACGCAGCCGGCCGACATGCCTAACCTTCTTCTCAAGCCACTTTGCCGCTCGAGGAGAACGCCGTGTCCGCTCCGCTGTCCCGCTCCCGTTACTTCGATTGGAAGCTCCTGCTCGTCGCCGGACTTCTGGGCTTGATCGCCGCATTCGGTCTAAGCCCGGCGCTCGCCGCCGGCAGCGAGATCGACGACCTGCAGACGCCGCCCCGCGCCCTCGTGGCAGCGCCGCCAGCGACCACGGAGGCCGCTCCGATCGCGACCGCGCAAGGCATTGAGCCGCGCGTGGCGCTGGTGATCGGCAATGGAAGCTATCAGAACGCTCCGCCGCTGGAGAACCCCGACAACGACGCTCATGCCGTCGCGAAGCTTCTGAATTCGGCGGGCTTCGAGGTGATCACCGCGACCGACCTGACACAGAACGAGATGCTCAAGGTGGTGCAGGATTTCTCCAGCCGCGTCGCCGCCCACGGACCGAACGCCGTGGCCATGGTCTACTACGCCGGTCACGGCGTTCAGCTGGCGGGCGAGAACTACCTCATTCCGATCGACGCCCGCATCTCCGCTCCCTCCGACCTGTCGACGAGCACGATCCGCCTGGTCGATCTGATGGCCACGCTCGATGCCGTTCCCAGCCGACTGCGGATCGTCGTGCTAGATGCCTGCCGCAACAACCCGTTTCCCGCCGTCAACGATGCCGGCCGCGGCCTCGCCATCGTCGATGCGCCCAACGGTTCGATCGTCGGCTATTCGACGTCGCCCGGCGAAGAGGCGCTCGACGGACGCGGCGAGCACAGTCCCTATACGCAGGCGTTTCTCAATCTCGCGCGACAGCCGAACCTGCCGATCGAGCAGCTGTTCAAGCGCATTCGTCTGCAGGTCAACCAGACGACCGATGGCCGTCAGACGCCGTGGGAAAGCTCATCCCTGACCAGCGATTTCACCTTCTTCGGGGACACGCTGGTCGCTGCGGCGCGACCGGCGGACAATGCGCCGGTGCTGCAGATGGCAGCCAACCTGCCCAGCCGGTCGGTGCGGCAGGCCTATGACTACGTGCTGTCGGAGAACCGCCCGCAATACTACCGCGAGTTCATCGAGCTGTACCCGCGCGATCCGCTCGCTGACCGCATCCGCGCGCTGCTCGCCGGCTTGGTGCAGGCGGTCGCGTGGCACCAGACGGTGCTGGCGAACTCGCCCGCTGCGTATAAGAGCTTCAGCGACTCCTACGCCGATAGCCCCTATGCGCCGGTCGCGCTGCGGCTGCAGGTCCAGCCCAGGACCATCCCGGTGCTGCAGCCCAGCCGCCTGATGATGCCGCCGCACATGGCCCCGGTCATGCGTCCACTCAATAGCGGCGTCCAGGTCCGTCCCGCGCCGCTGCCGAACCTGCCGACCAAGAACCTGCCGCCGACGGTCGTCACCAACGGCAAACCCGTCAACAATGCCGGCCCTGGCAAGGTGCTCGATGGGCGGCTGTCCGGTCAGAACAAGATCGTCGACAAGATCGTGCCGCCGTCGAATCCGCCTGCGGCGACCAAGATCCAGCGCGATCCTCTCAAACGCGTCACGGGACGCCCGTTCGAGACGCACGACGTCCGTCGTCCCGCTGGCAAGTCCGGCCCGTTCAAGCCGAACTTCGACGCGTCGCGCCCCGCGCTGACGCGGGGGCCGGGCCCGTCGCATTTTGCCCAATCCGGCCCGCGTCAGGGTGGCGGCGGATTTTCCCGCGGCGGCCTCGGCTTCCGCTGAGGCCGTGGGCTCAGGCAATCAGCCTGGCGTACAGCTCGGCATCGACATTGCCGCCGGAGAGGACGATCACCACGGTCTTGCCGGCCGCCTCGAGCCGGCCCGCCAGCAGTGCTGCGAGCCCGACCGAGCCGCCGGGCTCGACGACCAGCTTCAGTTCCCGAAATGCAAAGCCGACCGCGCGGCCCACTTCTTCGTCCGAGGCTTCCACCGCGGCCGACAGCAGCCGGCTGTTGATGGCGAAGGTGATCTCGCCGGGGATCGCGGCCATCAGCGCGTCGCAGATGGTGCGCCCCTTGGCCTGATGCGCCTCGCGGTGCCCGGCGCGGAGTGAGCGGGCATGGTCATCGAAGCCCTTGGGCTCGGCAACGACCATCTGGGTCTGCGGATAGCGGGCCTTGACCGCTGTCGACACGCCGGCGAGCAATCCGCCCCCCGAAGCCGGCACGACGACTAGGTCAGGCGACAATCCGAGGGCGGCAAGATCCTCGGCGATCTCGCGGCCGACCGTGCCCTGCCCCGCGATCACGAACGGATCGTCATAGGGCGGCACCACGGTCGAGCCGCGTTTTGCGGCAATGTCGCGTGCGATCGCCTCGCGGTCCTCATGGTCGCGATCATACAGCACGACGTCGGCGCCAAACGCCTTGGTGCGCTCGCGCTTGGCGACCGGGGCATCGGAGGGCATCACGATGGTGGCGTGCATGCCGAACAGCTGCGCCGCATGGGCGACGCCCTGGGCATGATTGCCGGAGGAAAACGCGACGACGCCTCTGCCGTGGGCGTCCTTCGGGATCGAGGCGAGCTTGTTGTAGGCGCCGCGGAACTTGAACGAGCCGGTCCGCTGCAGCACCTCGGGCTTCACGAACACGTTCGCCTTGAAGAGATCGCTGAGTACCGGGGCCGGCAACAACGGTGTCCGCACGGCGACGGGTGCAAGAACACGGGCCGCCGCATCGATGTCGGCGACGGTGACGGACGGGATCGGAGCATGAGCTGACATGCTCGCATTTTACCGCGCCCGATCGCCGCGAGGCAAGGGACCGCTCAGGCCGCGCGCGCCGCCAGTTGCGGAACCGGCGCGGACTGGCGCTGCGGATCGGCCCAGGTCAGGATCTCGAAGCGGCCGTCCTCGTGCTCGACCAGGGCGGTACAGCTCTCGACCCAGTCGCCGCAATTCATGTAGCGGATGCCGTCCTGGTCGCGGATGACGGCACAATGGATGTGGCCGCAGATCACGCCGTCGGCACCATGCCGCCGCGCCTCGGACGCCAGCGCGGTCTCGAACGCGCCGATGTAGTTCACGGCGTTCTTGACCTTCTGCTTGGCCCATTGCGACAGCGACCAATAGGGCACGCCGAACATGCGGCGGAAGAAGTTGACCAGACGGTTCATCTGAATCGCGAAATCATAGGCCTTGTCGCCGAGATGGGCGAGCCAGCGGGCGTTCTGCACGACGAGATCGAAGATGTCGCCGTGAATGATGAGATAGCGCTTCCCGTCCGTGCCGGTGTGGACGATGTTCTCGACGACGTCGATGCCGCCGAAATGCGTGCCGTAATAGCCGCGCAGGAACTCGTCGTGATTGCCCGGCACGTAGACGACCTTGGCGCCCTTGCGCGCCTTGCGCAGCATCTTCTGCACGAGGTCGTTGTGCGACTGCGGCCAGTGCCAACTCGACTTGAGCGCCCAGCCGTCGATGATGTCGCCGACCAGATAAATAGTGTCGGCGTCGTGGTGACGCAGGAAATCGACGAGGAGATTGGCCTGCGAGCCGCGGGCTCCGAGATGTACGTCGGAGATGAACAACGTCCGAAAGCGCTTCGTCGGGCTTTCTTCACCAGCAGTCTCAAGTCCCATGCGCGCCCACCTAACAGTCCCTGATGACACTGCGATGACGAACGGAGGCTCCCGAGGGCCGTTCGCATGACGACTCGCGATGTCATTCGCCACGCCCCGCGATACCAGCGGGGTGCGACAATCAGGCGACAGGGCGCCGGCACAAACAGGGAAATCCCCTCCTATCTCGGCACGGCGACGACGCGCAGATTGTTGGTGGTTCCGGCCTGCGCGAACGGGATGCCGGCGACGACGACCAGCAGGTCGCCTGCGGCTGCGAACTCCTCCTGGACCGCGAGCACGGTCGCGCGCTCGACCATTTCCTCGTAGCTCTGGACGTCCTGCGACAGCACGCTGTGCGCGCCCCACAGCAGGCACATGCGGCGCGAGGTGTCCTCGTTCGGCGTGATCGCGAGAATCGGCAGGCTCGGCCGCTTGCGCGCGACGCGCGACGCCGAAGTGCCGCTCGACGTATAGGCCACGATCGTCCTGGCGTGAATGGCGGAGGCGAGGTCGGCCGCCGCAGTTGCGACCGCGTGCGGCGGCGTCTGCTCCTCGTCCGGCTGCGTCGCCTGGATGAGCGAGCCGTACATCTTGTGGTTCTCAGTCGCCTTGATGATGCTGTCCATCATCGCCACCGCCTCGCGCGGATATTGCCCGCTGGCCGATTCCGCCGACAGCATGACGGCATCGGCGCCGTCATAGATCGCGGTCGCGACGTCCGAGACCTCGGCGCGCGTCGGCGTCGGCGTCGCCACCATCGAGTCCAGCATCTGCGTCGCGACGATTACCGGCTTCACCGCGAGCCGGCAGGCGCGCACCAGCTCTTTCTGCTTGCCCGGCACGTCCTCATTCGGAATCTCGACACCGAGATCGCCACGCGCCACCATGATCGCATCCGACAGCTGGATGATGTCGTCGATGCGATCCAGCGCCGCGGGCTTCTCGATCTTGGACATGATGCCGGCGCGGCCGTTGATCAGGCCCCTCGCCTCCAGCACGTCGGACGGTTTCTGCACGAACGATAGCGCTACCCAGTCGACGCCAAGCTCGAGCCCGAAGGCGAGATCGGAGCGGTCCTTCGCCGTCAGTGGCGACAGCTCCAGAATGGTGCCCGGCAGATTGACGCCCTTGTGATTGGAGATCGCGCCGCTGACGATCACCTTCGCCTCGATCCAGTCGTCACCCAGCCCCATGACGCGCACGCGCACGCGGCCGTCGTCGATCAGAAGATCGTGACCCGGCGCGACCGCCGCAAAGATCTCCGGATGCGGCAACGGAATGGCACTCTTGTCGCCCTCGGTGCCGTTGAGCACGAAGCGAATGGTCTCGCCGGCTTCGACCTGGATCTTCTTGTCGCGCAAAGTGCCGACGCGAATTTTCGGCCCCTGAAGATCCATCAGGATGCCGATCGGCCGTTGCACGTCCTTCTCGAGCGCGCGGATCGCGGCATGGACCTTGGCGTGATCGGCCTGCGTGCCGTGGCTGAAGTTGAGGCGAAACGTGTCGACACCGGCGAGGAACAGCGCCTTCAGCATCTCCGGAGAATTGCTCGCTGGGCCGACGGTCGCGACGATCTTGGCTCGACGGTGACGACGCATATGGTGCCCTTTCTGTCTAGCTCATGTGTCGCGTCTTGATGACATGCATGTGATTGGCATGCGCGGACGCAGCGGAAGCGCTGGTATACGCCCCGCAGCGTTCATTGCAAGCACGACACCGGGCACGCCGAGATTGTACGGGAGATTTGCACGCCTCAGACATTCGAGCCGTGGATCGTGTCGATCACCGCATCTGTCACTTCCTTGGTCGTCGCCTTGCCGCCGACATCCGGCGTCAGTATGCCGGCTGCACACACCTTCTCCACCGCTACCATCAGCCTGATGGCCGCGTCCTTCTCGCCGAGATGCTCGAGCATCTGCGCGCCGGTCCAGAATGTCGCAACGGGATTGGCGATGCCCTTGCCGGTGATGTCGAACGCCGAGCCGTGGATCGGCTCGAACATCGACGGAAAGCGCCGCTCCGGATCGATGTTGCCAGTCGGCGCGACGCCGAGGCTGCCGGCGAGCGCACCGGCGAGATCGGACAGAATGTCGGCGTGCAGATTGGTCGCGACGATGGTGTCGAGGCTCTTCGGCTGCAGGGTCATGCGCACTGTCATCGCGTCGACCAGCATCTTGTCCCAGGTGACATCGGGAAATTCACGCGCGACCTCGGCAGCGATCTCGTCCCACATCACCATGCCATGGCGCTGCGCGTTCGACTTGGTGACGACGGTGAGAAACTTGCGCGGCCGCGACTGCGCCAGCTTGAAAGCGTAGCGCATGATGCGGGTGACGCCGACGCGGGTGAACACCGCGACTTCGGTGCCGACCTCTTCCGGCAGCCCACGATGCGCGCGGCCGCCCATGCCGGCATATTCCCCTTCCGAGTTCTCGCGCACGATCACCCAGTCGAGATCGCCGACGCCGACATTGCGCAGCGGCGAGGCGACGCCCGGCAGGATCTTGGTGGGACGCACATTGGCGTACTGATCGAAACCTTGGCAGATCGGCAGCCGCAGGCCCCACAGCGTGATGTGGTCGGGCACATCAGGCGCGCCGACGGCGCCGAAATAGATCGCATCGAACTTCTTCAGTTCAGTGAGGCCGTCGGCCGGCATCATCACGCCGTGCTTCTTGTAGTAGTCCGAGCCCCAGTCGAAGGTCTTGACGTTGAAGCTGAGATCGCCGGAGCGCTTCGCAAGAGCCTCGAGCACGCGGACGCCCGCTGAGATGACTTCGGGGCCGATGCCGTCGGCGGGAATGGCGGCGATGGAATGGGTGCGCATGGAACGAGCTCCGTGTGAGGGGTGCGGCGACAGCACCAGCCGGCCGGCGACGAAATATGGACCATAGGCGGTTGCCTGGGCCGGCTTCAATGCTCGCATCATTATACAAAAAAATCATATAATCCGGTCCATCGCCTCACGGGACCCGTCTCATGGAATTGCACCAGCTCCGCTGCTTCGTCGCCGCCGCCGAGGAGCTGCATTTCGGCAAGGCGGCGCAGCGGCTGCAGATGCTGCCGTCGGCGCTTGGGCGCCAGATCAAGCTGCTGGAGGAGGACCTCACTACCCGGCTGTTCACCCGGACCACGCGCGCGGTGGCCCTGACCGAGCATGGCACCGCGCTGCTGCGCGACGCGCGCACCATCCTGGCCAAGGTCGAGGCGGTCGAGACCGGCTTTCGTCGACGCGCACGCGGCGGCAAGGCGCAGAAGCTGCGCGTCGGGGCCATCGACAGCGCCGCCGCCGGGCTGCTGCCGCAGCTGCTGCATGATTTCCGCGACGGCCATCCGGAGATTGCGGTGCAGCTGATGGAGGAAAAGACCATCCGGCTGTTGCCGAAGATCCTCTCCGGTGCGCTCGACCTCGCCTTCGTGCGTCCGCCGGAGCGCGCCGATCCTAGGCTCGAAGTCCACGCGCTGCTCAGCGAAAGCGCCGTGGTGGCGCTGCCGCGGCGGCATCGGCTGGCCGCGCGTGCCTCCGTGTCTATGACTGACATTGCCGACCAGCCTCTGATCGTACCGGACCGGCGGTCGAGGCCGCACAGCCACGACCTCACGATGAAGCTGTTCGCGCAGGCCGGGCTGTCGCCCGACATTGCGCAGTTCGCCGACGAGAAGCAGACCATCGTCCATCTCGTCGCCGCGCGGCTCGGCATCGCCATCGTGCCGCGCTGGACCTCGCGGCTCGCCGTCTCCGGCGTGCGCTTCGTGCCGCTACGGCTGAAGCGCGGCAGCGCGATCGGACGCCTGCCATTGGCCGCCGCCTGGCTGCGCGGCTCGCGCGACCCGGCGCGGGAGGCGATGCTGGGGGTGCTGGAGAAGCGGCTGGCGAAGTATGCGCGTGGCGCTTGAGGCACCGCGATGGGCCGTGGGCAAATGATGCCGCGCCCGCTCGGCCTCATGGTTCGAGACGCGCGCAAAAGGGCGCGCTCCTCACGATGAGGGCTCCGTCGCGCTCACAACGTTCGTGAAACCAACACCGCCCTCATCCTGAGGAGCGCGCCGCTTGGCGCGCGTCTCGAAGGACCGCCGCGGGCACCCCTGCCCCCACTCTCCTGACAATCGATCCCCCAAAACTCCCCTACCCCAGCGGCGACTCCGCGACGTCGAGCAGGGCGCCGAGGCCGTGGCGGAGGCCGCGCATCGGCTGCTGCTCGGAGGACAGGCCGAGTGCCAGCATGGAGCGGCCGGTAACTTCATAGACATGGCCGAACGGCAGCGACTGCACCTGCGCGTCCGGCTGGTGGGTGTCGATCAGCGCCAGCCAATTGTGCCCCTCGGGCACCGACGGCAAGGTGAAGTTCACCACGTCGTGGTGCGCATTGTAGATCAACAGCAGGGTCGCATCCGAGCCGCGGCGCCTGACGCCGGTCTCCTGGGCGCGGCCGTCGAGCAGCATGCCGAAGCAGCGCGCGTTGCCGTCGGTCCACTGCTCGGTCATCATCTCCTCGCCGGAGGGCGCGAGCCAGGTCACGTCCTTGACGTCGAGCTCCTCGTTGAGCGAGCCGACCAGGAAGCGCGAACGATAAAGGATCGGAAATGCCTTGCGCATCGCGATCAGTTTGCGCGTGAACTCGCGCAGCTGCCGGCCAGATGCAGTGATGCCCATCCAGTCCAGCCAGCTGATCTCGTTGTCCTGGGCATAGGCGTTGTTGTTGCCGTCCTGGGTATGCCCGAACTCGTCGCCCGCGAGCAGCATCGGCGTGCCGTGCGACAGCAGCATCGTCGCCAGCATGTTGCGCTTCTGCCGTTCGCGCAACGCGGTGACCTCGGCATCGTCGGTCGGCCCCTCGACGCCGCAATTCCACGAGTGATTGTTGCTGTGGCCGTCGCGATTGTCCTCGCCGTTCGCCCCGTTGTGCTTGTCGTTGTAGGATACGAGGTCGTTGAGGTTGAAGCCGTCATGCGCGGTGATGAAGTTGACGCTGGCCCAGGGCCGCCGGCCGCGCTTGTTGAACAGATCACCCGAGCCGGAGATGCGCTTGGCAAAATCGGCGATGGTGCCGCCGTCGCCCTTCCAGAACGCCCGCGTGGTATCGCGGAATTTGTCGTTCCACTCCGCCCAGCCCGGCGGAAACTGGCCGACCTGATAGCCGCCCGGGCCGATGTCCCAGGGCTCGGCGATTAGTTTCACGCCCGACAGCACGGGATCCTGACGGCAGGCATCGAGAAAGCCGCCGCCCTCGTCGAAGCCATAGGGCTCGCGCGCCAGGATGGTGGCGAGGTCGAAGCGGAAGCCGTCGACCCGCATCTCGGTCGCCCAATAGCGCAGCGAGTCGGCGACGAGCTGGAGGACGCGCTGATGTGACAGATTGACCGTGTTGCCGGTGCCGGTATCGTTGATGTAGTAGCGCTTGTTGTCGGGCAGGAGACGGTAGTAGCTGGCGTTGTCGATGCCCTTGAACGACAGGGTCGGACCGAGCTCGTTGCCTTCGGCGGTATGGTTGTAGACCACGTCGAGGATGACCTCGATGCCGTTGGCATGGAACTGGTTGACCATGGTCTTGAATTCGGTCGCGAACGGCGTCTTCAGGTAGCGCGGCTCCGGCGCGAAGAAGCCGATCGAATTGTAGCCCCAATAGTTGCGCAGGCCCTTGTCGATCAGATAGCTGTCATCGATGAAGGCGTGGATGGGCAGCAGCTCGGCCGAGGTGATGCCGAGGGAGCGCAGATAGGCCGGAATGTCGTGATGCGCGAGGCCGGCGAAGGTGCCGCGATCGGCCTCCGGCACCAGCGGGTGCAGCTTGGTAAACCCCTTGACGTGCATCTCGTAAAAGAGGGTCCGTTCCCACGGAATCTCCGGCTTGCGCGATGTGCCCCAGGTGAAGGCGGGATCAATCACCCGGCACTTCAACATCAACGGCGCACTGTCGCGATCGTCGAACGACATATCCTTGTCGGCATGGTCGAGCTGATAGCCGAACAGTTCGGGCCCCCAGCGCAACTGTCCGACGAGCTGCTTGGCGTAGGGATCGATGACGAGCTTGTTGGGATTGAAGCGGTGGCCGGCATCCGGCTCGTAGGGACCATGCACGCGATAGCCATAAACAGTGCCGGGGCGCGCGGTCGGCAGATAGCCGTGCCAGACCTCGTCGGTGTATTCCGGCAGCTCGATGCGCTCGAGCTCGGTCTCGCCGGTCTCGTCGAACAGACACAGCTCGACCTTGGTGGCGTGCGCCGAAAAGATCGCAAAGTTGACGCCGAGCCCGTCCCAGGTCGCACCGAGCGGAAACGGCCGGCCTTCGCTGATCTTGACCTTGCGCAAATTGAAAGCGGCCTGCGTCAGGGCGTCCGCCCTGTCAGTCAGTTGATCCATCACTGCCCCCTTTATGCAAAGCCCGTCAGCTGGCCGGCGGTGTGTCGTCGGGCATGATCACCTCAGCCTTGGTCTCGGTCACCGTCACCGAGGCGATCACGGCGCCGGCCGGCGCTGCGAGCTTCGCGGCGCGCTGCTGCGTGACCTCCTTGTTGATCGCCGTGATGGAATTGCCGATACGTCCGACCATCTCGGCCAATTCGGCGGGCGACATCTTCAGCCGCTTGGTCACGACGCGGACCTGGGCCTCATCGGTCATGTCGAGCTTGTTGCGGTTCGGCTGGATTTTGGCACGGCGCATCGTTGGTCCCTCCTGCATGCCAACTAACCTTGGCTGCGGAATTTGGTTCCCTCGCGCGAACTGCCGCGGGTCGCATGCGACGTCTCGTGACATGAGTCACTGCTCTCGCGGCGTCATCCGCCCGAGTCTTGTCATCGCTGTTGCCCTCGGATCAGGCAGAGGGCGCGGGGAATGCCGGGCGCTGGCCTCGCCCATGGCCCGCCTGCAGAAAAAAAGCAGGCGGCAGTCACCACAGGTTCAGCCGAGACATCCCGGCATTCCCCGCACGATGGTTTTCACGCTTATCTCGCGCTCTTCCCGGTGTCCGGCTTGTAGCCACCGTCGCCCGAAGGATCATCATGACCTCCGGACTTGACGCCAGCCTCGGGGCGCCAGAACCACGCGTCTTCACGTCCGCAAGCCTGCCGTTCGTCGGCGAGCCCTATGGCCCGCTGCAGCATGCTCACAGCCACCGCATCCCGCGCCCAACGTATCGTGACGATCGCGACGCGCCCCTCTCGAGGAGCACGGGACCGGGACAATCAAGCATGATTTCCGAAAAATAGCAATAGATTTATCTTTAACAGAAGCCGGCTCGATAGAGAGAGTGGCAAGACCGTCGATGCGCTCAGGTCGGCAGCAGCCTCGTCCGGCACCAGAAATACGCGAAAGCGCCTGAAATCAGACCCACCAGGGCCAATAGGCCCAGCCAAAGCCCAGGAAGAAGAACGACCATCCAAGCCAATGAATCGAAGACGCTGGGATCATTCGGGGTCCGAAGTGTCATCGCGCTCCAAATGAGCAAGGGAACAGCCGTCATAGCGACCAGCGCTCCAGCGAGCCCACCGAGGATACAGGCAACCTCGCGCTTGACCCTATCGCTTGGCATGATTGGGCTATTGGCTAGGAGGCCGACGGCGGCTTGGCTTCGGCGGGCGTTGTGCGTAGGGGTTCAGTACGCACGTGGCAGACAGGCTCGCAGCCTCCGCCCGGCACGCGTCCCATGACGGATACTGGCACGAGATCGTGCTGGAACCGCCGCGCTTCCACACCTGGAGGCACACCGGACCATCGCCGCCGAACCGTTGCGCCGCGGCCGGAGCGGTTGCAAACAATGTGATAGAAGCCACGAAGAGAAGCGCACGCGTCATCACATGATCATGGCATGTGACTGACGAATCCGAAAGGGTCTGGTCTGCGGCCTGTGGCCTCATGGTTCGAGACGCGTCGCAAGAGCGACGCTCCTCACCATGAGGATTACAACTTTGCTGCAGAGAAAAGCCCTCATCCTGAGGAGCCCGCCGCAGGCGGGCGTCTCGAAGGATGGCCGCGGAAAGACTGCACGCGCAGCCACTTTCACCTATACGAGACCCTGTGTAGCGGTGGGTACGCGCGGTGGGCACGGCGCGGGAGTGCCTGCCTTACAAGCTCACACCCGGGCGCGACTTAGATGTCCCAGTGCTTCATCCACAAGGCCAGAAACCCCGTGATCATCACCACGGTGGCGATCAGGGCCATCAGGATCAAGCCGACCTTCCAGAAGCGTCCACATACGACAAGGACGAACAGCAATGCAAAAGGATCGCTTGCGGCCGTTGCGACCGTCATTGCCGCCGCGCCGGCGAGAGACGGTTTGCGTTCCCGAGCGTCTCTCAATTTCGATCGCTGGCGACCCACGACAGCCTCCGCTCAAAGATCGACCGCAACTTGTCGGCCAACGTAAATAGGCCTTCGAGAATTGCGAACGCCCGAGACGTCACAAGGCCTCTTCGATGAGACGAAGAGAGGCTTCGAGGGTTCACCGGTTCGGTGTCAGGTCACGCGGGCTTGATCTTTGACGGCAGCAGGGTCGGTGTGCGCGCACCTGCCGTGGGCAGCAGAAAGGTGTTTCGCGCGGCGTCCGAGTTCAACCGTTCCGGCGCGTACCAGTTCTGAAGGATCGCCTTGTCCTGCAGGTCCGTGTTCAAGTCGAGGAAATCCTCGACATCGGACGTCGGGCGGTCGAGCCGACGTTCGGCGATCAACGACAGGAACGCGATCGTGATCGTGTGGTGGAAGGCCTCGGGTCGGCCGGCGCGCGCCGCGATCGCTCTGAGCGTGCTGCTGAAGATGTGCGCCGCCGTCGTGAAATCGTACCTGTCCAGGAGTTCGTAGCCGACGCGCAAATGGTCGACATGGCGAAACGTCGTGTTGTCGATCTCCGCGCGCAGAAAGCGGGCGACGAGACTGCACTCATTCTGCATCGGGGGCCTCCGTGAGCCGGTGAGCGTCTTCGGCACACAGGTCCAGCCCGTACACCTCCTTCAGCCGCGCGATCTGCCGCAAGGTCTCCTGCGAGAACGGCAGCTTCGCCTCGAACGCATGAAGCACGATGCCTTCGAGGAGATCTCCCAGCGAAAGATCGAGATATTCGGCAAGCGCCTTCAGGACCTTGAGCGTGCGCTGCTCGATCCGCACGCCCGTCTGGATACGTTGAACGTCTTTCATGTTACCAATGTACCAAGGTAACGCACCGCAGGCAAGGGCTGCTGTCTGATTTTTCGTGAGGGTTTGGGCCGGCTCACCCTGAGCTGTTGCCCCGCTCAATTCGCTTCCGTGCTCCGGAGGAGCATCAATCGTGAGGGCCAATCACGCGCCCAGACAATAGGTGTCGTCCCTGCGAACGCAGGGACCCATACCGCGTGATGTCTGAAACAGGCCTGCTGCGAGTCCCGCGCAAGACAACTAAACCCTGTGGTTATGGGCCCCCGCGTTCGCGGGGGCGACAGCAGTGGGTGCCGCGTCGCGCGTTGCCTCCGAGAAAATGCTGCGTCGTTCGACCATCATCAACCGCGCCGCGCGTCGCAGCGCACCGCGTTCAGGCAGCCTCCCCTACCCGAACAGATGCGCCAGCCAGAAGGCGGCGCCGGCGGCGACGCCTCCGACGAGCGCGGTCTGCAGCGCGGACTTGATCTTGCTGACGCCGGTGAAGTGGCCCTTGATGCCGCCGAAGATGAGCAGCGCGATGCCGGTGGCGACCACCGAGATGCGCATCGCCGGCGCGATGTCGTGGACCAGCATGTAGGGTACGAGCGGGATCAGGCCGCCGATCACGTAGGAGCCGCCGATCGTCACGGCGCTGATCGGCGCGCGCTTCGGGTCGGGCCGTTCGAGGCCGAGCTCGAAGCGCATCATGAAATCGACCCAGCGCTTGCGGTCGGCCGCGATGGATTCGACCACCGTGGTCAGGGCCTGGCCTTCGAGACCATAGCCGCGGAAGATCTCCGAAACCTCCGCGATCTCGCGGTCGCGCAGACGCTCGACCTCGTCGTGCTCCCGCTTCTCCTCGGCGGCATAGTGCTCGGCGTCGGTGCGGGCGGCGAGATAGCCGCCGAGGCCCATCGCGATCGCCCCGGCCACGACCTCGGCGAGGCCGGCGGTGACGATCACGTCCGTGGTGGTGACCGCCGCCGACAGGCCGGCGGCGAGCGCGAACGGCACCGTCAGGCCGTCGGCCATGCCGATCACGACGTCGCGGACGCTCTCGGAGGCGGTGAAGTGCTTCTCGACATGAGGCGTGGCCGGCATGGGACCTCCGATTCGATCTCTGATGGAAGCCTTCTAGACCGTTTCAGCCACAGCCTCGATGACATGTCTCAGCCCCGGCTCATCCCCGTAGGCCCGGCACCATCCGCTTCAAGGTGCGATCGTGCAGCCAGTAGTGATGCAGCAGCGCCGCTCCGGCGTGAAGACCGATCAGAATGATCAGGCCGTTGGCCAGCACCTCGTGCATCTCCTTCATGTCGTGCGCGAAGCCGCGATCGCCGGCCCAGGGCGAAACGATGTCGACCAGGCCGAACAGCGGCAACGCCTCGCCGCGGGCGAACTGGGTGAGGATGCCGAGCACGGGAATCGCGAACATGATGCCGTAGATGAGCAGGTGCACGATCTCGCTGACGTGAACCGTCCACGATCCGAACTTCGTCGCTTCCGGGACCGGCGGCGGATCAGCGAGACGCCACGCCAGGCGGGCGAGCGCGAAGCCGAGCATCGCGAGCCCGAGCGAGACGTGCATGAACAGACCGGTGTCGTGGGACTGCCGCGACAGCATGTCGCCGAGATGGCCTGAAATCCAGGCCGCCGGCACCAGCACGGCAACGATCCAATGCAAACCGATCGCAACGGAGCCGTAGGTCTTGGCGGAATTTCGAATACGCATGGCAGCCTCCTCGGGTCAGATGTCCGCCTCCCCTGCGGGAGCGCGGAAGCGATATGACCCGAGGCATAGCTCAGCACCGGCGACGCGGCGCTGACGCCGGCTGTCAGCCGGCCGTCAGGATGGAACGCATCGGTTGAGGCACCAGGGCCGGCGATGGCAGGCCTTGCGGCGCCGGCATGAGGACCGGAGCGATCGTGATCCTGGCACCGCCGAGTTCGGAGCGCCCGATCTGCAGCTTCCAGCCATACGCCTCCAGCACGTCCTGCACGATCGCAAGGCCGAGGCCGCTGCCCGGCCCCTGCTCGTCGAGGCGGCCGCCGCGCTCGAGCACGCGGCCGATCTGCGTGTCCGGGATGCCCGGACCATCATCCTCCACCGACACGCTCGGCGGGGCTGCGCGCGCGACGATGCGCACCGTGCTTGTCGCATGACGCGCAGCGTTCTCCAGGAGATTGCCGAGCACCTCGGCGAGATCAGTACGATCCATCGCCACGCTCAAGTCCGCCGGCACCTCGCCGTCGAAGCTGACATGCGCGGCGGCCGTCGTGCGGCCGAGCGTGCCGAGCAGCGCCTCCACCAGCGGCGCCAGCTCCGTCGACGCCTGCGGCTCGCCGCGCAGCTTGCCGCGCAACCGCGCCAGCGCCAGCTCGCGGTCGACCTGGCGGCTCATGGCCTCGGCGACATCCTCGACATTGCGCGCCAGCTCCAGCTGGCCGAGCTCCTTGAGCCGCGCGGCGTCGGCGGCGAGCGCCGCCAGCGGCGTCTTGAAGCCGTGCGCGAGATCGGCGGCGCGGCTGCGCGAGCGCACGATCTCGCGGCTCTGCGCATCGAGCAGCGCATTGACCTCCTCGACCAGCGGCGCCACCTCGGTCGGCACCGCGACAGGAAGATAACGGCGCCGGCCGTTGCGGATCTCGGCCACGCCACGGCGCAGCACGGTCAGCGGCCGCAGCCCGAGGCTGACCTGGACCGAGGTGCCGATCGCCAGGATGACGGCGAGCACGGCGAGCGCAATCGACAGATCCTTGGCAAAGGTGCGCACCGCGCTGGTGGCGCCGTCGAGATCGTAGGCCACCGCAGCGCGCACCCGGATCGGGCGTTCCGGATTCATCACGATGCCGCGCTCGGCGACCAGCACGCGCGCACCGTCCGGCCCGGCGAGCTCGTGCTGATGCACGTCGGTCGGTCCGGGCTCATCGATCGGCAGCGGCAGGATCGTGTCCCACAGCGAGCGCGAGCGCAGCAGCTGGCCGTGATCGTCGGAGATCTGCCAATACAGGCCCGACAGCGGAATGATGAAGCGCGGATCGGCGGGCGCCCGCGACACCATGATGCGGCCGTCGGCATCGACCTCGAGGCCGTTCAGCAGCTGCCGCAGATGGACGTCGAGATCGGAGGCGAGCGTCCGCGCGACATGACGCTTGAACAGCACCACCATGCCGAAGCCGGCGACGCCGAGCGCGACCAGGATTGCGATGGTGCCCGCCGCCACTAGCCGCAGCCGCAGCGAGCCCAGCCTCATTGCGCCGACTCCGCGATCATGTAGCCGAAGCCGCGGCGGGTCTCGATGATGTCGGCGCCGAGCTTCTTGCGGACCCGGCGGATCAGCACTTCGAGCGCGTTGGAATCGTGATCATGGCCGAGGCCGTAGACGTTCTCCTCGAGTTCGTGCTGCGGCACGACCCGGCCGCTCTGCCGCAACAGATAGGCGATCAGCCGGTACTCCAGCTGCGACAGCGCCACCGGCACGCCGCACACGCTGACCTTCATCTGGCGCTCGTCGAGCGCGAGGTCGCCCGACGACAGCACCGACGAGGCGTGCCCCGACGAGCGGCGCACGATCGCGCGCAAACGCGCCAGCAGCTCCTCGTTGCGAAACGGCTTCGGCAGGTAATCATCGGCGCCGGCATCGATGCCGTCGACCCGCTCGGCCCAGCTCGCGCGCGCAGTCAGGATCAGGACCGGCATGTGGCGCCCGCCACCGCGCCAGCGCTTCAAGACCGACAGGCCGTCCATCTTCGGCAAACCGAGATCGAGCACGACGGCGCCGTAATCCTCGGTATCGCCGAGAAACCACGCCTGCTCGCCGTCGCCGGACGTCTCGACCAGATAACCCGCCGCCTGCAGCGTCCGCGACAGATCGGACGCCAGCCGCGGATCATCCTCGACCAGCAACACACGCATCTCTCATCCCCAACTACTTTTCCTCTACCAGCTCGATCTCGCCGCTGCGCGCATCGACATAGACCTCACGCACCCGGCCGTCGCGCCCGATGATCCGAAACTCGTAGCGCCAGCGGCCGCGCTGACGCTCGACGTCGACCCCGGTCACGTCGCCGGCGATCCGGCTGCGCAGCTTGGGAAGAATCTGTGACAAGGGCAAGGCGTCGCCGGACTCGACCGCGCGGCGCATCGCGTCGCGGCGCTCGCGATCGTCCTCGCGCGCGACGGTCGCCGCCGACGCCGCCGTCGAGATCAGCATCGCCAGCAAAGTGATGCGCATGGACCGTCCGATTGAAGGCGACTGCATGATTGTCCCGGCCCGACGATGAGATGTTCGAAGAAACGCGCCGCTGGCTGCGCTGTGGCCGGCGGCTGTGGATTGCACATGACTTGCAGATGCTGGAGTTGCAGACGCTAGGTGCGGAGTCGATTTTGATTTTCCGATGTCGGAATTGTGCCCGGATTCGAGCAAGCCTTGCGGGATACACATGGCCCGGCATTCTGCACGAACGAGCTGACAAGTTGCTGACGCGCGGCGACGGGAAGTCGTCAGCGCGGGTGCGAGACGATCCCGGCCCGGAGCAGCCGAGCCATGGCTGCCTGCTGATGAGGAGATCGATCTTGCGAAAGCCGTTGATGCTCGCCGCCGTAACGGCAGGACTTACTATGGCAGGACTTGGCACCGTCTCGGTGGCCCGCGCCGACGTAGTGGGGACGCCAACTCTCGCGCCGCTGGCCCAGGCCCAGCCAGGCGTCGCTCAGCTCGCCGCGCGGCATGCGCAGGCCGACGAGCTGCAATACGAGCCGAGCAAGCGCGATCGCGAGGGCGACGACGACACCGAGGACGAGCCGCGCCATTGAGGCCGGCGGCGTGCTCTAGGCCGGCAGCCCCGCTTCGTACCAGTTGCGGCTGGCCTTGACGATGCGCACGACCGACAACATCACGGGCACCTCGACGAGAACACCCACGACCGTCGCCAGCGCGGCGCCGGAGTCGAGCCCGAACAGGCTGATGGCGGCGGCGACCGCGAGCTCGAAGAAGTTGCTGGCGCCGATCAGCGCCGCGGGCGCCGCGACGCACCAGGCGACGCCGAGCCGGCGGCTGAGCCAATAGGCGATGCCGGCGTTGAGATAGACCTGGATCAGGATGGGCACGGCGAGGATGGCGATGACGACCGGCTGCCTGAGGATCTGCTCGCCCTGAAAGCCGAACAGCAGCACCAACGTCGCCAGCAGCGCCAGCAGCGACACCGGCTGCAGCACGCGCAAGGTGCGCTCGAAGGCGCCACCCTTGGCGCGCAACGCGCCGCGCCAGAGCTGCGCCACGATCACCGGCACCACGATGTAGAGCAGCACCGACAGCAGCAGCGTGGTCCATGGCACCGCGATCGAGGCGACGCCGAGCAACAAGCCGACCAACGGCGCGAACAGGAACACCATGATGACGTCGTTGAGCGCGACCTGGCTCAGCGTGTAGTGCGGCTCGCCCTCGCAGAGGTTGGACCACACGAACACCATCGCCGTGCACGGCGCCGCGGCCAGCAGGATGAGACCTGCGACATAGGACGATAGCTGTCCCGCGGGAAGCATCGGCGCAAACACGTGGCCGATGAACAGGCTGCCCAGCAGCGCCATTGAAAACGGCTTGATCGCCCAGTTCACGACCAGGGTGACGCCGATGCCGCGCCAATGCGCCTTGACCTCGCCGAGCGCCGCGAAGTCGATCTTCAGGAGCATCGGGATGATCATCAGCCAGATCAGGCCTGCCACCGGCAGGTTCACCCGGGCGATCTCGGCGCCAGCCACGGCGGCGAAGACGCCGGGCAGCAGATGGCCGAGAGCGATGCCGACGCCGATGCAGAGCAGCACCCAGATCGTCAGATAGCGTTCGAACGTCGTCATCGGATCAGGCCACGTCGAAGCGGAACGACGTCGCGCCCTCGCCTGCCCCGATCTCGCGCAGCCGGGTGCCGAGCGAGAGACGATCGATGCGATCGAGCGGCAGATTGATGAAGGCGCCGATGCGGTTTTTCAGATAGCGGAAGGCGGTCGTGAATGCCGCAAGCCGCTCCAGCTCCGTGCCCTCGGCCGCCGCCGGATCTTCGATGCCCCAATGCGCGGTCGTCGGCTGTCCTGGCCAGATTGGGCAGGCCTCGCCGGCGGCGTTGTCGCAGACGGTGAAGACGAAATCCATCACCGGGGCGCCTGCGGCAGCGAACTCGCTCCAGCTCTTTGAGCGCAGATCCTCGGTCGGATAATCCATGCGCCTGAGCAGTTCGATCGCGAGCGGATGCACCACCCCCTTCGGCGTGCTGCCGGCCGAGAAGGCGCGGAAGCGACCGGCGCCGTCCTTGCGCAGGATCGATTCGGCGAGCACCGAGCGCGCGGAATTTCCGGTGCAGAGAAACAGCACATTGTAGCTGCGATCAGGCATGGCTCTTCTCCTTCCGCTTCGGCGGACAACAGGGCGCGAGGCTTGCGATGACGGGCGCGCAGATCTCCGGCCGGCCGCCGCAGCAATCCTGCAGCAGGAACAGCGCGACCTGCTGGAACGCCGCCAGATCGGCGCGGTAGACGATCGAGCGGCTGTGCCGGGTCGAGCCGACGAGGCCGGCGCGCGCCAGCACGGACAGATGCGCCGACAGCGTGTTCTGCGGCACCTCGAGCAGGCGCGCGAGCTCGCCCGCGGCCAGGCCGTCGGGCTCGTGCTGCACCAGGATGCGGAAGGCCTGTAGCCGTGTGGACTGCGCCAGCGCGGCCAGGGCCATGACGGCCTGCTCGTTTTCCATATATCCAGAATTATCGATATAAGGAGCCGGCGTCAAGGCAGCCGTTGGACGGCCCGGCTTGGTCCAACGCCTCAGCGCAGCCGCAGGCGGCTGCCGCGCACGATCAGCGTGCCAGACTGCTGCATGCGCGCCAGCGCGCGGTAGAGCGCTTCATGGGTGAGGCCGAGCTCGGCGGCCCAATCCTTCTTCGAGCGGTCGAGCTCGATCGTGCCGCCCTCGCCTTCGGTTTCGAGGAAATGTACGATCCGCTCGCGCGCCGTCTTGAGGCTCAGCCGCTCCGCCTGCGCACGCACCTTGCGCAGCTCGCGCGCCAGATGGTCGCTCCATCTTTCCCGGATCTCCGGGCGCCGCAGCGCTTCCGCGAATGCCTGGCTGTCGATCGCGAGCAGCACCGAATCCTGCGCCGCCACGGCGTCGCAATGATAGGCCGCCTGGTCGAGACTGGCTTCGGCCAGGAAGCCCTGGCGCGCACGCTGCAGGACGACGTCGTCGCCGCCGCGCGAACGGCGCAGCAGCCTCACCTCGCCGCTGAGCACGAAGAACATCGCCCGCGGCCGATCGCCCCGGCGGAACACGTGGCCATGGCGCGGGATCTCGACACGCCGCGTCCGCAGCCGCGCGGCCTCTGGCAGCGCAGCCAGCAGCGGCGACAGAGGCGCGAGCGCCGGCCAATCCAGCTGCGCCAGGCGTCCCGGCGCGTGATCGTCGGTCAGAGGCATATGATCGGGATCATACGCCTCCGCAGACCGCCCGGTCTATGCATCACGCTCGTCGATCAATCGAAGGGAGATGTCATGCGCCTGCATCTGGCCGCCACCACATTGGCGTTCGTTGCCGCGGTCAGCGCCGCCCTGGCGCAGCATCACGGCAATCATGGTCATGGCAGCCACGACGCGCCGGCGGCCGATACGCGCGAGCGGGTGGCCTTCCCGCCAGAGCTGACCGCGCACACGCTGGCGAACATGCGCGACCATCTGCTGGCGCTGCAGCAGATCAATGACGCGCTGGCCGCGGGTGACCTAGACCAGGCCGGTCGCATCGCCGAGCAGCGGCTCGGCATGACCTCGCTGCGGCTGCATGGCGCCGCCGAGGTGTCGGGCTTCATGCCGCAGGGCATGCAGGACGCCGGCACGGCGATGCACAAGGCCGCGAGCCGCTTCGCCATCGCAGCCCAGGATGCGGGCGTGACCGGCGATCTCAAACCTGCGCTGAAGGCGCTCGGCGAGACGATGGCGGCCTGCGTCGGCTGTCATGCCGGCTACCGGCTCAAATGATCCCGCGCGGTGGCTCCCTCCCCGCGCCAGCATATTTCCAATATTCTAGAAATACCGTTTGACGTCGGGCTTCGCCTGATGCATCTTCATCGCCATGAAGCTCGACGACGTCGCCGCACGACTGGAAGCCCTCGGCAACACCACGCGCCTGAAGATCTACCGCGCGCTGGTGCGCGCCGGGCATGCCGGGATGCCGGTCGGGAAGCTGCAGGAACGGCTAAAGGTCCCCGCATCGACCCTGTCGCACCACGTCAAGACGCTGGTCGCGGTTGGGCTGATATCGCAACGGCGCGAGGGCACGACGCTGGTATGTCACGCGGAATACGACGTGATGCGCGGCCTGCTCGGCTTTCTCGTCGCCGAATGCTGCGTCGAGGAGCGCGGCTGCGGCACGGCGAGCACGGCGGCCTGATCATTTGACCTATAATTCGATCATTCTAGAAGTATGGGAGCTCGAAGATGACGGAAGCCAGGACAGTTGCCAAGACGGTTGCGATCATCGGCGCAGGCCCAGTGGGGCTCGCAGCGGCGGCGCATGCGCTGGAGCGCGGACTGACGCCGGTCGTGCTGGAGGCAGGTCCCGAAGCCGCGCATGCCGTGCGGCAGTGGCAGCATGTGCAGCTGTTCTCGCCGTGGAAGTACAATGTCGACACGGCGGCGGCGCGGCTGCTCGCCTCGACCGGCTGGAATTCGCCCGACCCGGAGGTCTATCCGACCGGGCGCGAGCTGATCGACTCCTACCTCGCGCCGCTGGCCACCCGCACCGCCCTGCGCGATGTCATCAGGACCTCGCATCGTGTCACCGCGGTCAGCCGCATGGGCTTCGACAAGGCGAAGTCTAGGGGACGCGCCGCTGCGCCGTTCGAGATCCGCTATCGCAACGGCAAGGGCGACACCGCGATGCAGGCCGATGCGGTGATCGACGTCTCCGGCACCTGGTTCTCGCCGAACCCGGCCGGCAACAACGGCCTGCCTGCGATCGGCGAAGCCGAGCATGCGGCGCGCATCGCGTATGGGATGCCGGACGTGAAAGACGCGCAACGCAGCCGCTATGCCGGCAAGACCACAGCCGTGCTGGGCGGCGGCCATTCGGCGGTCGGGACCCTGCTCGACCTCGCAAGCCTCGCCGAGGACGCGCCGGGCACGCAGGCGATCTGGCTGCTGCGGGCGGAAGATCCCGCCAAGTCGTTCGGCGGCGGCAGCGCCGACCAGCTTGCCGCGCGCGGCGAGCTCGGCATGGCCTTCGCCGCATTGGTACGCTCGGGGCGCATCGCCATCGAGGCCGGATTCCACGTCACGCGGATTGCTGATGAGGACGGCCGGCTCTCGATCGTCGCACGCGGCGATCGGCGCATCGCCGCCGACGAGCTGATCGTCGCCACCGGCTTTCGTCCCGATTTGTCGCTGCTGTCGGAGTTGCGGCTGCGGCTCGATCCGGCGATCGAGGCGCCGGTGGCGCTCGCGCCGATGATCGATCCGAACGAGCATTCCTGCGGCACCGTGCGGCCGCACGGCGCGCGCGAGCTGGCGCAGGCCGACGAGCCCGGGCTCTATCTCGCCGGCGTGAAGAGCTATGGCCGCGCGCCGACCTTCCTGATGATCACGGGCTATGAGCAGGTCCGCTCGATCGTGGCCGACATCGCGGGAGACAAGAAGGCCGCCGCGCGCGTCGAGCTGCAATTGCCGGAGACCGGCGTCTGCACCCGCGGCGGGCTCGAGAGCATTGCAGCCCTGTCCGGCTGCTGTGGCGGACCGGCGCCATCCAGCGTAGACAGTTGTTGCGCTGATGATGCCAAGGCCAAGGCGGCGGGGCGCACCGGCTGCGGCTGCACGTGAGCCGCGCCAAGGAGAGGTGCAAGGAATGCAGGCACGACGGCTGGGCGTGGTCATCGCTCTCGGCACCGCCCAGACGCTGGCCTGGGGATCGAGCTACTATCTGCCGGCGATCCTCGCCGATCCGATCGCCCGCGACCTCGGCCTGTCCAACAACTGGTTCTTCGCCGCCTTCTCCGCCTCGCTGATCATCTCCGGGCTGCTCGGCCCGCGCATCGGCCGCCAGATCGACCGTGTCGGCGGCCGCCAGGTGCTGTGCGCGTCCAACCTCGTGCTGGCCGTCGGGCTCGTACTGCTCGGCCTGTCGCACTCGCTGTGGGTGATGGCGATCGCCTGGCTGTGGCTCGGCGTCGGCATGGGCCTGGGGCTCTATGACGCCGCGTTCGGCACGCTCGGACGGATCTACGGAAAGGATGCGCGCGGCGCGATCACCGGCATCACCCTGCTCGCCGGCTTCGCTTCGACCGTGGGCTGGCCGCTGAGCACCTGGGGGCTTGCGACGATCGGCTGGCGCGAGACCTGTTTCGCCTGGGCGATCGCGCATCTCGTGATCGGACTGCCGCTCAATCTGTCGCTGCCGCGCGCGACCGAGGTCGCGGCGGGCGATACGCCCACGGCCAAGCCGAACATCGCGCTGGACCGGCCGATGCTGCTAATCGCCTTCGCCATGGCGGCGGCCTGGACGGTGACCGCGGCGATGGCGGTGCATCTGCCGCGGCTGATGGAGGCGTTCGGCGCGACGCCTGCACAGGCGCTGTTCGCCGGCATGATGATCGGACCGGCGCAGGTCGCCGCGCGGGTGTTCGAGGCCGGCTTCCTCAGCCGCTTTCATCCGCTCGCTTCGGCGCGGCTCGCCTGCATCACCCATCCGATCGGCGCGCTCACGATCGGACTGTTCGGCGGCGGCGCCGCGGCGGCATTCGCGCTGCTGCATGGCTCCGGCAACGGCATCCTGACGATCGCCCGCGGCACGCTTCCTCTGGCGA
Source organism: Bradyrhizobium sp. HKCCYLS20291 (assembly GCF_051167715.1). NCBI lineage: Bacteria > Pseudomonadati > Pseudomonadota > Alphaproteobacteria > Hyphomicrobiales > Nitrobacteraceae > Bradyrhizobium > Bradyrhizobium sp. HKCCYLS20291. Next base: position 193,167 of record NZ_JBNPTO010000002.1, read on the forward strand.
TCTTCGGCCCCACCAACTACGCCTACCGGCTCGGCCTGATCGGCGCGCCGTCGCGCATCTGCCAGGCTTTCGCGCCGCTGCTGTTCGGCCTGCTCATCGACGTGCTCGGCCGCGGCGTGCTGATCGTGTCGGCGAGCCTGAGCCTGTCGGCGCTCGCCGCGCTGATGCTGCTCTCGGCCGGACGAACCGAGGCGGCGCTGCCGGGCACGGCTCCTGACAAGGCCGCCTGAGCCGCCCCCGCTAGGACTTCCTTAACCAGCTTTGCGCGTGCGCTGCCGCACTCGCGCCTGCCGTGCACTCGCGGGGCTGGCATATACGGAAATTTGAAGGTTGGATTGAACGATGCCCGTGATCGTACGGGGTGGGGTGTCACAACGCGATGGCATTGCAGCGCAAACATATGCTTCGCGTCGGCGCGGTGACCGCCTGCGTCGGTATCTTCCTGGCCGGCGCTGATTTCGCGGTGACGGCGCTGATCGGCAACCAGACCGCGCGCCAGCTCGGCGAGCTGAGCTCCGTCGCGCTGCGCCGTTCGGAAGCCGCGATCGACTCCGCCGGCGTGATCCTGAACCGGCTCGCCATCGCGGGCGGCATGGATTGCGGCGAGAACGCCCTGCAGGCGCTGCGCCTGCACGTCTACCAAGGCACCATCATCAAGGACATCCGCACCGTCGATCGCGACGGCTCGGTCGCGTGCGCGGCCTATCCCGAGACGCTCGAATTCGACAATGGCTGGGCCCGGCGCGACCAGATGTTCACGTCGGCCGACGGCCAGCTGCGGCTGTTCCAGGTCGAGCAGTTCACCGGCGCCGCGTTCGGCGTGCTGCGCGACATCGACGCACAGCGTTCGCTGGCCGCGATCCTGCGGATCGACGGCAACCTGCTCGACGTGATGCCGGTGGGCCTGCGCGCCGAGAGCCACGTCACCCTGACGCTGCCCGACGGCGAGCAGGTCGCGGGCTATCACCCTGACGCGTCGGCCAAGCCGCCGGCGCAGACCTTAGCCTTCAGCACCACGTCTGACCGCTATCCGCTGCAGGCCACGATCCACGTGCGGCCGCAGAGCCTGAGCGCGCGCCACGACATGGCCTATCTGCTGACGATGCTCGCCGCCGGCATGCTGGGCGGCGTGTTCGGCCTGCTGCTGGCGAGCTATCTGAACCGGCCGGTCGATCCGGTGGCCGAGCTCGACCGCGCGCTCGCCGGCAACGAGTTCAAGCCCTATCTGCAGCCGATCTTCAGCCTGCGGACCGGCGACGTCGTCGGCTGCGAGATGCTGGCGCGCTGGGAGAAGCCGGACGGCCGGCTGGTGCCGCCGATGAGCTTCATTCCGCTGGCCGAAAGCAGCGGCCGCATCGAGAAGCTGACCTGGCAGCTGCTGTCGACAGCGCTACGCGAGCTGCAGCCGGAGATGCGGCGCGACAAGCTGTTCAAGCTCTCGGTGAACATCACGCCCCGTCACCTGCTCGGCGACAGCTTCATCGACGATCTGCGCCAGGTGGTCGCGTCGTCATCGGTCTCGACCCGCCAGGTCGTGCTCGAGGTGACCGAGCGCGAGGAGCTGCCCGACCTCGACAAGGCGACCGACGTGGTCAAGCAGCTCGGCGAGTTCGGCTTCCGTGTCGCGCTCGACGACGTCGGCATCGGCCACAGCGGTCTGTCCTACATCCAGCGACTCGGCGCGCGCACCCTGAAGATCGACAAGTTCTTCGTCGACGCGATCACGCGCGACCAGTCGGCGGTCGTGGTGGTGCAGATGCTGGTGGCGCTGGCGCGCGAGCTCGACATGTCGCTGGTCGCCGAGGGCATCGAGCACCAGGCCCAGGTCGACGCGCTGATCGCCTGCGGCGTCGAGGAAGGCCAGGGTTATCTGGTGTCGCCGCCGCTGTCGCTGCCCCGCTTCAAGCAGTTCCTCGAGGTGCGCCACGCCGTCACCGGCGCGGCGCAGATCAAGCAGCCCGAACTGGCGGCCTGAGGCCGGGCCGAAGGCCTCACTGCTTCGTCATCTGTCCCCGGATCTCGCCGCCCGGATTGGCCTGGGTATGGATGTTGGCGTACCACTTGCCGGCGAGCAGATCAGCTGCCTGGGCTTCGCTGATGACCAACGATCCGGTGATCGGCGGCTGCGGGCTCTTGAAGGGCAGCACGATGCCGGCGTTCTTGCCGGGCTCGCTGGGGCCGTGGAAATGGGCGCCGATCGGCGGTCCGCTCAGGCCGGAGAAGTTGATCGTCCAGCTCAGCGTCCGCGTTGCGGTGTCGAAGCTCGCTTCCGCCGTGCCCGATGCCGGGCTCGCATTGGGCGGCACCGAGTTGGCGGCGCTCAGCTCGGACTTCAGGACGATGGTCTCTGCGTGAGCCAACGGCACGGCCACGGCTGAGGTGACGACGGCGAACAACGCCAGATGAACCAATGCCCGAGACATGCTTTTCCTCCCCCTGCCGGCTTCGTGCCGCCTTTCCGATACCCCGCAATCTAACGGATATTCCTTAAACGACTTGGTATGGACACGGGTTTGTGGCCTCCGGCGCGTTGATTGAACAATCCCCACCCCTGTGCCAAACAAGGGCGGGACCACAAGGGCCTCGATAGAAAGCCATGGCGGATCGAATGGTTGCTTCCAGGACGGCGCGCGGCAAGGTGGGGCGCCCCCCGCTCGAACGCGCCGGCGAGGTCGAGCAGCGCATTCTCGACGCGGCCAAGCGGGTGTTCCTCGCCCATGGTTTCGAAGGCGCGAGCGTCGACGAGATCGCGCAGACGGCGCGGGCCGGCAAGCCGACGATCTATGCACGGTTTCCGAGCAAGGCGGCGCTGTTCGCCGCCGTCATTGCTCAGCACGCGGCGCGCAACACCCAATATGAGAACCTGGTGCCGCAGGGGCGCACCTTTCGCGCCCGCCTGGTCAGCCTCGGTCTGACCTTGATCGATCGCGCGTTCGTCGACGACACGATTGGCCTGATGCGGACGGTGATCGCTGAAAGTCCGCGCTTTCCCGAACTGACGCTCGAGATCCAGGATACCGCGCGCAAGCGCGCCACCTGCAACGTCAGCCACGCGATCGGCGAACTGGCGCGCGCCGAAGGTCTCATCGGCAAAGGCGCCTTCGCCGCCGACAGGCTCGAGGACACCGCGCGCATCTTCCTCGATCTCGTGGTCTTCGCAGTCTTGATCCGCAGCCTGCTCGGCGAGGACGTGCGCGCGCTCAAGAAGGAAGCGCAGGCCCATGTCGAGAAGCGCGTCGACTTCTTTCTGGCGGCGACGACCTGAGACCACGACCGCGGACGTCTGTTGCTCGCAGCCTGACGAGATCCCCGGATCTCTCCACACGTCATTCCGGGCTTGTGCTGCGCGCGCCCCGGAATGAGGAGAGATTGAAGTCTTGCGTTCGTCTGTTTCCCCACGTCATGGCCGGGCTTGTCCCGGCCATCCACGTCGGCCGGCATCCCGGGGAACGCGTGGATGCCCGGGTCTTCGCCGCGCCGAAGCGGCTTTGGCCGCGCAGGCGGGTCAAGCCCGGGCATGACGGAGCAACTAACTGGCAGGGCTGATCGTCGCGAGAGCCCAGATCGGCCTATACAATAGCTGTCGCGTCGGACGAAGCCGGGCGACATCGTCGAGGTCGAGATCAAGCGTATCGGACTGCTGCGGAACGGCATCGCGGACGAGGTCTGAACCCGCCGGAGGCGAGCGTCTCGAAGGGAGAGCACCGCTGCCCGGCGAGACCTCGCATCCAACTTCCTAAGTCAAAAGTTCCTGCGCAAATGATGGACGCACGTTGCAATTGGACTAGGTAAGCGAAACCTGCGTCGCAGACGTGACCCGTGCGAAACGCCGCCACGCGAAGATGCCGAGCACGACGAACAGAACCAGGGTGACGATCTGGGCGGCGGCAAACGGTGGCTCGCTCTGCGTCGGCGCCAGCGCGTTGAGCACGCCGATTTTCTGGAACGACTGCACGATGGCGACGAAGACGTTGAGATAGAGCGACAGCAGCCCGGTGATGACGTAGACCGATCGCCACCGGCCCGACAGCGCGAACAGGTAGAGTGCCGCACCGGCCGCGGTGAGCAGCGCGAGCAGGATGATGCCGATGATCCGCGGCGGGTCGAGACCGAACGGCGGCAGCGGGAACCCGGTCACGCCGGTGAGGAAGGTCGTTGCCAGGAACAGCGCCGCCCAGACCGCCAGATGGCGGCCTGCCAGCATCCCGGCCAGCATGACGAGCCCGGCCACAATCCCGATCAGGCTCAGCCCGACGTGGATCTGCAGAAACAGAGTCGTCGGAATTCCCCAGGTCATGTGTCGCCCCTATTTGTCAGGTCCGGATGAAGCTGAGGAGATCGGCGTTGATCAGTCTCGGCCTCAGCGAGCCGCAACCTCAATCCCAAGGCAGATTCCGTGCCAGCGACGCGCGACCCAGGCCCCCGCTTTCCTCAGAACATGCCGTTGGTGTTGGCCGACTGTTCGGGGATCGGCTGCACCGAGTCCCAGTGCTCTTCGATCTTGCCGTCCTTCAGGCGGAAGATGTCGACGATGGCGCTGCCGCGGGTGCCGGGCTCGCGAAGCGCGTGCACGCGCAGGATGACGAAGTCGCCGTCGACCAGCACCTTCGTGACCTCGCTGTGGGACTGCGGGTACTTGGCTTTCAGGAATTCGATGAACTTGCGAAACCCTTCCGGGCCGTCCTCGGCATTCGGATTGTGCTGGATGTAGGTGCCGAGATATTTCGAGGCTGCGGCGAAATCCTTGCGGTTGAGGCCCTGCTCATAGAAGTCGAGCACGATCGCCTTGTTGCGCTCTTCCTCGGCGGAATAGGCGCGCTCGGCCATGGCCGGCGCTGATAGCGCGGCGACCGTGGCCAGTGTCATCGGAATGAGGAATCGCCGCAGCATCGGGGTGTCCCTTGATGAGTTGGAGAAGCTCGCCTGCCCCGCTGACACCTCGCAGATGGAGTCAGTAGAAGCGGTGGAGATGGTGCACCGGACCGTGGCCGTGACCGACGCTGAAGCGGTCGGCCGCGGCGATGGCGCCGGAGATGAAGGTCTTGGCATTGCGGACCGCGGCCTCGAGGCTCTCGCCCTTGGCAAGGCCGGCGGCCACCGCCGAGGAGAGCGAGCAGCCGGTGCCGTGGGTATTCCTGGTCGGGACGCGCGGCGCTGACAGCGCGATGCTGCTCTCGGCCGTGATCAGATAATCGGTGCTGTCGGCGCCCTCCCCGTGCCCTCCCTTGATCAGCACGGCCGGGCAGCCGAGCGCGAGCAGCCGGCGGCCCTGCGCGGCAATCGCGTCGTTCGTCGTCGCGATCTCCTCGTCCAGCAGCGCGGCCGCCTCGGGCAGGTTCGGCGTGATCAGCGAGGCCTGCGGGATCAGCCGGCGTCGCAGCGCGTCGATCGCGTCCTCCGGCAGCAGCCGGGCGCCCGAGGTCGCCACCATCACGGGATCGAGCACGATATGAGGCGGCTTCCAGCGGGCGAGGCTGGCGCTGATGGCATCGGCGATCGGCGCCTGCGCCACCATGCCGATCTTGACGGCGCCGACGGCGAGATCGTCGAACACGGCGTCGATCTGGGCGGTGACGAAGTCGGGCGGCACCAGGTGCACGCCGGTGACGCCCGTGGTGTTCTGCGCGGTCAGCGCGGTCAGCACCGAGGCGCCGTAGACGGACAGCGCCGCAAAGGTCTTGAGATCGGCCTGGATGCCGGCTCCCCCGGAGGAATCCGAGCCTGCGATGGTGAGTGCGACGGGGGTGCTCATGTCCCTTGTCCTAGCCCGGCCCGGCCACGCCCCGCAAGCCGGCCGCAAGGCCCTGAGAAAGCGTATCGACTCCGCCCGAAAACGTTATATTGAGGCTTCAAACGTCTTCCGGAGACAGTCCGCAATGGTTCCCTTCTTCGTCCAGATCAAGTGCAAGCTCGGCCAATCCTACGTCGTGGCCAATGCGCTGGCAGAGGCCGAGATCGCCTCGGAGATCTACTCCACCGCGGGCAATTACGACCTGCTGGTCAAATTCTACGTCGACAAGGACACCGACATCGGCCACTTCGTCAACGAGAAGGTCCAGGTCCTGCCCGGCATCCAGGACACCCATACGATCATCACCTTCAAGGCCTTCGGCGCCACCTAGAACGGCCGCGGAGAATGTCCCGTCCGGCGCGATCGCGGCCGCCGGGATGACAAAGGCGCCCGCCGTTTCCGACGGGCGCCGAAGTCCTGAAAATCGAACAAGCATGAGTTCGTCATGAAAGGCGACGGGTGACCGAGCCGATGCGGAGCCAGCGTCGGCGCGCGCATTCGGCCGAGCCAAGTCCTGGCCGAGGTTCGGAAAGCCGGACGCCCCGCGGGTGAGGAGCAAGGGGGGCGTCGAAGCGTCCGGCTTTCCTTTTCGGCAACTTGGCGATAGGCCTCTATACGCGGTGCACGGCGCACCGGGTCAAGACGAGCAAGGCGATCGAGACGATCGATCAAGAAGTTGAGACGAAAACTCAAGACGAGAAAGCTCAAGACAAGAGAGCTCAAGACGAGTGTGCGGCGCGTAGCGTGAAGAGTGACATTCGAACCGTTTCGTCCCTGCTGCCGAGCTACGGCTTCTCGGCCGGGCAGATGGACACAGCAAACAACATTGCAGCCTGGCGCGAAGCCACCTCGACATTCTTCGACGTCGATGAACTCGCCGCAGGCGAGGCTGCGCCGTTCGCCGCCGACGTCGTATCCTACGCCCTCGGCTCCGTCCTGCTCGGATCCGCCCGCGCCAGCGGCCAGCGCTTCCGGCGGTCGGCCGAGACGATCGCGCGCAGCGGCGTCGACCACATCATCCTGCAGCTCTATGTGACGGGCGGCTACACCGGCGTGGCGGGCTCCCGCCCGATCCGGGTCGATGCCGGCGACCTCTGCGTGCTCGATCTGGCCCAGACGCTCGAGACCCGCGCCACGCCGTTCGAGAACGTCACGATGGTCGTTCCGCGTCCGATGTTCGACGCCCGGCTGCTGCAAGTCGAGGATCTGCACGGCCTCGTGCTGCCAGGCGACGGCGCGCTGGCGCCATTGCTGGCGCGGCATTTCGGCGCATTGTTCGACCTGGCGCCGCGCCTGGGCATCGACGAGTGCCAGGCCGTCGTGGACGGCACGATCTCGCTGATATCAGCATGCCTGCGCGGCGAGCTCGAACGCCGCGACGCCGATCGAAGCGTCACGGCGGAGGCCTCGCTGCTGCGCGTCCGGCAATATATCGAGGCGCAGCTGTCGAGCCCCGAACTGAGCGCCGATGCCGTGGCGCTGCATTTCGGACTGTCGCGCGCATCGCTCTATCGGCTGTTCGCGCCGATCGGGGGCATCGCCGATTATATCCGCAGCCGCCGCCTGCACCGCGCCTTCTTCGACCTGGCGTCGACGGGCTCACGCAACCTGCGCATCAGCGAGGTTGCCCGGCGCTGGCAGCTCGGCACCGACGCGCATTTCACCCGGCTGTTCAAGGCCGCCTACGGCATCACGCCACGCACGGCGCGCGACGCGGCCTTGCTCGGGCTGCGGCACAGGCCGGCGCATGGCAGCGATGCCGCCTCGCCGCTCAGCCGTTGGATGCGAGGGATAGCAGCGCCCCGGACCGGGGAATGAGCGCAACGACGGCGCCCGAGCGGGGATCGGCGTGCTCCGATACGTCCGCGTCCGCCGCTTCCGCATGCTCCGACGCCTCAGCGTCACGGCGGGGTTCGTCGGCCTCCGGCGCTGCGCGGCTGATCTCCAGATGCTGCTCCAGCTGCCCGACGGGCATCGGCCGGCCCAGCAGATAGCCTTGCGCGAAATTGACGCCGAGCGAGCACAGCTGTTCGAGCTGCTCCTCGGTCTCGACGCCTTCGGCCGTGATCTGGATGCCGAGCCCGCGCGCCAGCGTCACCACCGAAGAGATGACGGCGGCGCTCTCGTCGCGCACGGAGAGGTTGGCGATGAAGGATTTGTCGATCTTGATCTTGTTGAACGGGAACGCGGTCAACGAGCGCAGCGACGAATAGCCGGTGCCGAAATCGTCGAGCGCGAGCGAGATGCCGAGACCCTTGAGCTGGTCGATGAAGCTCTCGTTCTCGGCGGCACGTTCGAGCAGCACGGACTCGGTGATCTCGATTTCCAGGCGCTGCGGATCGAGGCCGGAGCGCGCCAGCGCCGACTGGATGACGTCGAACAGCTCCGCCTGCTTGAACTGCACGGGCGACAGGTTGACGGCGACCTTGACGTCGTCGGGCCATGAGGTGGCGTCATCGCAGGCGCGGCCGATGATCCATTCGCCGAGCGGCACGATAAGCCCGGTCGATTCCGCGAGCGGGATGAACTGGTCCGGCGGCACCAGTCCCTTGACCGGGTGACGCCAGCGCACCAGCGCCTCGACGCCGCGGCGCTCGCGCGTTTCGGCATCGTAGAACGGCTGGTAGTGGACCTCGAACTGGCACTGCGCGATGGCGTCGCGCAGATCGCCTTCCAGCGTGTTGCGCGCCTCGAGCTCGGCCGACATCGCGTCGTCATACATCGTGTAGCAGCTGCGACCGGCGGATTTCGAGCGATACAGCGCGAGGTCCGCCTTCTTGAGCAGATGCTCCTGGTCGCGGCCGTGCTGGGGCGCCAGCGAGATGCCGATGCTGGTGCCGATCTCGACGCGCTGCCCGCTGATCTGGAACGGCTGCGCGATCAGCCGGGTGATCCGCTGCGCAAGCTCCGTGGCGGCCGTGCGCTGATCGTTGCTGCCGGCCTGGATCAAGGCGAACTCATCGCCGCCGAGCCGGGCCAGCACGTCCTCGTCGCGCAGCTGCGATCGCAGCCGCTTGGCGACCTGCACCAGCAACTCGTCGCCGGCGCCGTGGCCGAGCGAGTCGTTGACGTTCTTGAAGCGGTCGAGGTCGAGCAGGAAGACGGTGAAGCGCCCGTTCTTGTCGTCGTTGATGCGCTCCATCTCCTCGAGGAAGAAGGCGCGGTTGGCCAGTCCCGTCAGCGCATCGGTCTGCGCCAGTTCGAGGACGCGGCGGTTGGCGAGCGCAAGCTGCTGGGCGTTGCGGCTGGACAGCGCGAGATACACGGCGAGGAAGATCGTGGTCGCCATGCCCGCGGCATACAGCGCCAGCGCACGGTTGTGCGTGGCCATCAGCCCGCCGCCGGCAGGCGCGGCCTGAAACACCCAATCGGCATCGCCGATCCGAAGCGTCGTCGACCAGATGTTGGGATCGGCCGGCCAGCGCTGCGGATCCACGCCGGAGGCGTTGATGACGCGCTCGGGCGGCAACAGGTTGATCGCCAGCGCCGAGCTGTTCGGATTGTTGCTCCGCACCGCTTGCAGCAGCATCGGCAGATCGAACACGCCGACGATGAAGCCGGAGAGATTGCGGCGACGGTCCGCGACCGTCGTCCGCGAAGTGCCCTTGGCATAGACGGGAATGCCAATCATCACGGCATTGGCGCGCTCGTTCTGATTGATCAGGTTATGCCGCGTGCGCAGCGCCCCGATCATGTCGTAGTCGCGCGACTGCTCGAGCACGGCGCGATGGTCCGGAATGCTCCAGTAGTCGAGACCATAGACCGGCGAGGTCTTCGCCTCGGTGGAGAAGTAGACCGGGTAATATTCGTCGCTCTCCGGCGCGACCGTGCCGTCGGGAAAGGACTTGATGCGGAACGCCGGGACGCCGTCGGTGATGGCGGCCGCCTCGTACTCGCCGCGCTCCTTGCGCTTGATCCGCGGCAGCCAGGCGAGCCGCAGCATGCCGCGATGCGCCTCGAACAGCCGCGCGCTGAAGGTCTGATATTCGCTGCGCGTGATGTCGTCGTTGGCGGATTCGAAGCGGGTGCGCAGCGCGGTCAGCCGGCTGACATATTCATTGACGCCGTTCTGGACCAGGATCGCCTGCGCTTCGGCGATGCCTTCGAAATCGGTGCGCGCAAGCCGGTTTTCCCAGCGTCCCACGGCAACGGTTCCGACGACCGAAAGCACCACGCCGACGCAGGCGGCAATGAGGGCCGGACGATAGAGACGGTAGCGCGACAGCGAAGCGCGGAATTTCTCGCGCCCGCCACTGTCACGAGCATCATCCTTGTCCACAAGTGGTGATGCGTTGTACTCTTCAACCTGCAATATGGCCCCCGCCAAACGGCTGCCCGTCATTCCGATCCGGCCGATGAGACACCGGCTAAGTTAAGGACGCTCAAAGATGATCACGCGTCCGGCACCGACGCGGCAGCTTGGTTAACGCTTGACTGTTGAGCGCCTCCCAAAACGCGATCAAGGCCGCGATGCTCCTTTAGCGAGGTCTTCATTCACAGCGGTTAGACTGCAGCATGATCATGCAGTCCCACTCCCTGAACACCGCAATGACGTGGCTCTCACATCTCCGTAGTTTCCTCGCCCTCCTCCTCCTCGCAGGCGTGCTGCAGCCGATAGCCGCTGATGCCGACGAGTTCGGCGTGACCAACGACCAGATCCTGTTCGGACAGGTCGCGGCGTTGGAAGGACCGTCGGCGGCGCTCGGCCAGGCAGCGCGGCAGGGCCTGCTTGCGGCCTTCAACGAGCTCAATGCGCGAGGCGGCGTCTATGGCCGGCGGCTGAAGCTGGCGAGCCGCAATGACGGCTACGATCCGGATCGCTCGGTGGTCGAGACCATCAAGCTGATCTACGAGGACAAGGTCTTCGCATTGATCGGCGCCGTCGGGACGCCAACCTCGATCGCGACCGCGCCGATCGCAGCCTCGAATGACGTCCCCTTCATCGGCCCGGTGTCGGGCGCCGAATACCTGCGCACGCCGGACTTCCAGAACGTCGTGAACATCCGCGCGAGCTACGCGGCCGAGGCCGAGGCTGCGATCAAGCATCTCACCGAAGAGCTTCGCCTGACGCGGATCGCGATCTTCTATCAGGACGACGCGTTCGGCCGCGACGTGCTGGCCGGGGTCAAGACCTATCTCGATCGCCGCGGCTTGGAGCTTGCGGCCGAGGGCACCTTCGAGCGCAACACCCGCGCCGTCGGCGCGGCGCTGAAGGTGATCCGGCGCGCCGAGCCGGAGGCGGTCATCCTGGTCGGCACCTATGGCCCGTGCGCCGAGTTCATCAAGATGTCGCATCGCTCAGGCTTCAACCCGACGTTCTCGGCCGTGTCGTTCGTCGGCGGCAATGCGCTCGCCAAGGAGCTCGGCTCTGAGGGCCGCGGCGTGATCGTCTCCGAGGTGGTGCCGTTCCCATGGGACACCGACCGCCGCGTCGTCTCCGACTACCAGGCGGCGATGAAGGCGCTCGATCCGACGCAGACGCCTGACTTCATCGGGCTGGAGGGCTACATCACCGGCCGCGTGGTCGCGCGGGCTCTGGCGATGACCGGACCCAATCCGACGCGCGCCGAGCTGTTGCGGATCATCAACGATGTCGGCCAGTTCGACCTCGGCGGCCTGATCGTCAGCTTCGGCAATGCGCGCAAGGACAACCCGCCGCCAGTGTCGCTGACGGTGATCCAGGGCGACGGCAGCTTCAAGCCGATGTAGTTCAGCCCGCCGGCTCAGCTCTGCAAGTTCAACTCGCCGGCTTCTTGGGCTTCGGCGGACCTTCGACCGGCGGCAGCGATTTGAGATAGACCGCCATCGCCTTGCGATCGTCGGCCGTGAGCTGCGAGGTGTTGCGGATCACCCGCGCCATCGAGCCGCCGGCGCTGTCGCCGTCGGGCAATTGGCCCGTCTCCAGGAAATAGCTGATGTCGCTCTCGCTCCAGTCGGCGAGGCCCTTCTGGGTGATGTTCGGCACAAAGCCGTGACCTTCCGGATCGGGTCCGCCGGCGAAGCGCTGCGCCGTCTTGATGCCGCCGAGCGGGTTGCGCGGGCTGTGGCACTCGGCGCAATGGCCGAACGTGTTCACCAGATAGGCGCCGCGATTCCATTCCGCCGAGCGCTGTGCCTCGGCAACGAACGGCTTGTCGGCGAAGAACAGCAGCTTCCAGACACCGACGGTGCGACGGATGTTGAACGGGAACGGTAGGTCGTGCGCCCGCGAGGCGCCGGTGACCGACGGCAGCGTCTTCATGTAGGCGAAGAGATCCCTGACGTCGTCGAGCTTGGCGCCGGCATAGGAGGTATAGGGGAACGCAGGGTAGTAGTGGCTGCCGCCCGGCGAGACGCCCTTGACGACCGCATTGACGAACTCGGCCTCGCTCCAGCGCCCGATGCCATCGGTGGGATCGGGCGAGATGTTGGGCGCGTAGAACGTGCCAAACGGGGACGTCAGCGGCAGGCCGCCGCCGAGCTTCAGCCGGTCCTCCTGGTTCGGCACCGCATGGCAGGACGAGCAGCCGCCGATGTTGAACATCTCCTTGCCATTGGCGAGATCGGGCGCCCGCGCCGCCGCGGCGAGCGTGATCGTCGACGGCTGCGTCAGCCACCAGAATACCGCGAGGCCCGCGACGCCGAGCACACAAAGGGCAAGCAGGAGGCGTCTTAGCATGGAGGCTCCGTCACGGCGGGAAGGATGCGATTGGCTGAACTGCTGCGGGACTCGCCGCCACCATAGGACGGCGGCGCCGGACAAACAAAGGGGGCGAACGCGTTGCCGCGTCCGCCCCCTCTCAAACCTGCGTCAGATCAGCTGTTCTTGAGACGGAAGGTCTCGTGGCAGCCGCCGCATTCCTTGCCGATCGCCGGCGCGACCGTCTTCAGGCTGTCGAGATCCTTGATCTTGCCCTTGGCCTCGGTGACCACCTTGGCAAAGCTGTCGATCTTGGCCTGGAAGCCGGCATGGTCTTCCCAGATCTTCGGCGAGGCGCTGTAGTCGCCCTCGAACTTCGCGCCCTTCATGCTCGCCGGGTACATCGTCGGCAGCTTCTTGGCGGTATCTTCGAGCACCACCAGAGCGGCATTGACGGCGGCCTGGTCATACGGCTTCTCGCCCTTCACCATGGCGATCAGGACACCGCCAAGGTTCTTGGCGTTGTTCTTCATGATGTCCTGGCTCTGCTTGACCAGATTATCCTGTGCCATCACGGCGCCGGCCCCTAGCAGCAAAGCTGCGACCGCCACGACAGTCCGCTTCATCAATTCGCTCCTTTGTTGTCACAATTCGCCCAGCCCACCTGGACGAGTTGATATGTTCGGTCAACCCCTCAACCCGCGGGTTATTCCGGAATTGAGGCGGATATCGGAGAGTGTTCGGTGAAGAATACTCAGAGACTATGACGGCGGTGCTGCTCCCGGATCGCGATCCAGACCCGCTCGGGGGTCGCCGGCATGTCGATATGATCGATCTTGTACTCACGCCACAGCGCTTCGACGATCGCATTGACCACCGCCGGACATGAGCCGATCGCGCCCGCTTCGCCGGCGCCCTTGACGCCCATCGGGTTGGTCTTGCACGGCACGTTGTGGGTCTCGAAGGTAAAGGAAGGCGCATCCGCGGCGCGCGGCAGCGCGTAGTCCATGTAGCTGCCGGTCACGAGCTGCGCGTCGGAGTGGCTGTAGACCACCTGCTCCATCAGCGCCTGACCGATGCCCTGCACCGCGCCACCATGCACCTGGCCGGCCAGCAGCAGCGGATTGAGCGTCACACCAAAGTCGTCGACGATCACGTAGTTGACGATCTTGATGATGCCGGTCGCCGGATCGAGCTCGATCTCGGCGACGTGGGTGCCGTTCGGATAGGTGCCGTCGGCGCTGGCAAAGGTGGCGCTGCCATTGAGCTTGGCGGGATCTGTGCCGGGGCGCTTGGCGAGATCGGCAAAGGTGATCGCGCGGTCGGTGCCGGCGACGCGGATCACGCCGTCGGCGATCTCGAGATCGCCGAGTCCGGCCTCGAGCGCTTCCGCGGCGATCTGCTTCAGCTTGTCGCCGAGCTCATGGGTGGCGCGCTGCACGCTGACGCCGCCCGAGGGAATCGACGCCGAGCCGCCGGTGCCCAGACCGGTCGCGACCTCCGCCGTGTCGCCCTGGTGGATGTGGACGCGCTCCGGCGGCAGCCCGAACTGCTCGGCGACGATCTGCGCATAGGCGGTCTGATGGCCCTGCCCGCTCGACTGCGTGCCGATCAGGATGGTGACGTCGCCATTCGGGTCGAGCCGCACATTGGCGGTCTCCTCGCCCATGGTGCCGCAGACCTCGACATAGCTCGCGAGTCCGATGCCGCGCACCAGCCCGTGCTTCTTGGCGGCCTTGGCGCGCTTCGGAAACTCCTTCCACTCGGCGATCTCCATCGCGCGCTTGAGGTGCGCGTTGAAATCGCCGGAATCATAGACCTTGCCGGTCGCGGTCTTGTAGGGCAGCGCGCGCGGCGCGATGAAATTCTTGCGCCGGATGGCATCGACCGACATGTCGAGCTTGCGCGCGCAGGCATCGACGAGACGCTCGATGACATAGGCCGCCTCGGGACGGCCGGCGCCGCGATAGGCATCGACCGGCACGGTGTGGGTGAAGATCGTGCGCACGCGGCAGTGGAAGGCCTGGATGTCGTAGAGGCCCGGCAGCATGCCGGCGCCGCCATGCGGGATGTAGGGCGCGAAGGTCGAGAGATAGGCGCCCATGTCGCCCATCAGGTCGGCGTCCATGCCTAAGAACTTGCCGTCCTCCGTGAGCGCCATCCGCGCCGTGGTCACGTTGTCGCGGCCCTGCGCATCACCCATGAAGTGCTCGGAGCGATCGGCAGCCCAGCGCACCGACTTGCGCAGGCGCTTGGCGGCGACCGCGAGCAGCGCGTACTCCCGGTAGGGAAACAGCTTCGTGCCGAAGCCGCCGCCGACATCCGGGCAGATCACCCGCATCTTCTCGACCGGCATGTTCAGCACGTTCTGGCACAGGATGTCGCGCAGGCGGTGGCTGCCCTGGCTGCCCGCCGTCAGCGTCAGATGGTCGCGCTTGGTGTCGTATTCGCAGACGGCGGCGCGCGTCTCCATGAAGCTCGCGACGACGCGCGGATTGACGATGCGGATCTCGGCGACCGCGTGGGCCTTGGCGAAGGCGGCTTCGACCGCGGCCTTGTCGCCGATCGAGACGTCGAACAGGACGTTGTCCTTGTGCTCGGCCCACACCTGCGGCGCACCCGGCTTGACCGCATTCACGACACCGGTGACCGCCGGCAGGATCGTCCACTCGACCTTGATCGCCTCCAGCGCGTCACGGGCATGATCGAGCGTATCGGCCACCACGAAGGCGATGGCATCGCCGACGTGACGCACCTCGTCCTTGGCCAGGATCGGGTACGGCGGCGCCGTGAACGGATCCGTCTCGAGGTTGAACAGGCACGGCAGCCCGCCGAGTTCGGCCGTGTCCTCGGCCGTCAGGATCAACGCCACGCCGGCGGAAAGCCGCGCCTGGGTGGCATCGAGCGTGAACCTGGCGTGGGCATGCGGCGAGCGCAGCACCAGCGCGTGCAGCGCGGACGATGGCGCGAGATCGTCGGTGTAGCGGCCCTTGCCGCGAATGAGCGCGTCATCCTCTTTGCGGAGAACGCTCTGACCCATGCCGAACTTGATTGGAGCTGCCATCTGGTTTCACTTCCCACTGCATTGTCGACTATTGGCGCCATATTGCAGTGGATCGCGGCAACGCGCAAACGCCATATCCGCCGCAGCGGAACACGATCGGTCAACTCTGCTCGGGTCAACGCGCGGCCAACGCGGGATCGCGTCATGCTGCATTGCAATCAAGGAGCCCCCGGCGCGCTGTCCGGCGCCGAGGTCCCTCACCGCATTTGGCCGTCAATGATTCGCATGCTCCGCGCTCGCGGCGCCCTGCTGCCCGCCCGGCGCCTGGGCGCCGACGCTGAGCACGTCGAGCAGCACCGCCATCTTGCCGGCCCGCTCGAACTGCAGCGTCACCGCGACCGACTTGCCCTCGACCAGCGGCGCCTTGAGGCCGGTGAGCATCAGGTGAAGGCCGCCGGAGGTCAGCGCGACCGATCGTCCCGCAGGGATCGCGAGCCCCTCCTCGAGCGGCCGCATCACCATCACGCCGTCGCGGTTCGACATATCGTGGATCTCGACCGTCTCGGCGATGTCGGCGCTGGCCGCGACCAGCCGGTCCGGCTCGCGACCCGTATTGGTGATGGCAAAATAGCCGGCGCCGACCTTGGCGCCGCCGGGCGTGGCGCGGCTCCAGCCTCCTGAGACGACGATGTCACCCTTGGCCACTCCGCTGGCCGCCCCGCGCGGCGGCTCGGCCGCGGTCAGGCGCAACAGCGGCGCGGGATATTTCAGCGCATGCGGATCCTGGCCGGGCGCCGCCGTCTCGACCCATTTCGTGACGCCCTTCTCGCAGTCCTGGATCGCGGGGATCGGCAGCACGTCGCCACTCTTGAACGAATCGGCGACGAAGCCGGTGAAGTTGAACTCGTCGTAGAAGCCGTCCTCCAGCCGGCCGCTCCAGCTGATCTCCTTGACGCCTTCGCTGAGCTTGGTGCCATGCATGAAGTCATAGGCGCGCGCGTAGGCACCCTTCTTGACCTCGATGGCCCAGCCCGGCTTCGGCATCGGCTTGATCGCGATCAGGCCTTCAGGAACCTGCACGGTGAGGCGCACGGTCGCCGCGCCCTCGCAGCCATGCGGCACGGCGAGCACGGCCTTGTAGGACTTGCCGATGCGCGCCTCGGATTTGTCGAGCACGACATGGGCGCTGGCCTGGGCGCCAAACACGGCAGCCGCGAAAACGGCCAGACCAAACGATGCGAATTTCATGACCGGCTTCCTTTCACTTGGTTCCGGATGCGGGCGCGTCCATCCGGACGATGCCTTCGAACGACGACAACAGGGCGAGTTGCTCAGCCGACAACGACTGCTCACGCGCGGCGAGCCGTGCGGTGAGCTCGGAGGCCTCGGTCGCCGACAGGCCCGCGAGCTGCAGCGCCTTCGGATCCTTGATGCCGTCGCCTGCGCACAGGATCAGGACCCACCCCTTGTTGCCCTGCCGCAGCAGCGCGCGGCCGCCATGCGGCCCTTGCGTCCAATCGGCGATGGCATGCGTGCCGGAGATGACGATGGGATCGACGACGAGACGGGCTTCCGGCTTGTCGAAGGCCTGCATCAGCACGTCGCGGACCGCATCGTCGGCGGCGCCCGCGCGGGCCGGCGTTGCGGCGAAGACCGCCGCCACGATCATGAAGCGTTTCAGCATCGCGCGCTCCTCACAGCTTGTAGCGCAGGCCGGCATAGACGCCGCGGCCGTTGCCCGGGTTGAACAAGGTCGACGTCGGCGTCGCGCGATCGATGATGCTGGTCGTCGCGATATAGGCCTTGTTGGCGAGGTTGCGGCCCTCGAGATAGGCCGAGAAGTGCTTGCCGTCGTCATAGGTCGCCTTCAGGCCCCACAGCAGATAGGGGTCGGTGGACAGCGTGTTGGCGCTGTCGACGAAATAGGACTGCGGCACCCATTCGATGTTCGGCCCGAACGCAACACCGCTCGGATGCTTGTAGAGCAGCTCGGCGCGCAGGACGTGCGGCGGCGCGCCCGGCAGGCGGTTGTTGCCCCAGGTCGCATCGTTGGCGTAGCGGAAGTCGTTGTAGGTGTAGGCGAGGTTGAGCCAGACGCGGTCGGGCGTATCGCTGTTGACGGCGAGCCCCTTAAGCAGGCTGACGCCGAGACCGGCCTCGACGCCCTGGTGCATGGTCTTGTCGGCGTTGGTGACGTTGCAATTGCCGAACGACGAGAAGAAGCACTGCAGCTCGTTGCGGATGTCGGCGTGGTAGAGCGCGAAGTCCCAGGTGACGTCGGGCCGCCTCCCGCGGGTGCCGATCTCGTAGGTGGTCGCGGTCTGCGCCTTGATATCGTAGAAGCGCGTCGCTGCACCATTGCCCTCGCCGAAGCTCGGCGCCTCGCCGCTGCGCGAGACGTTGGCGAACACCTGCCAGGCCGGATCGACGTCCCAGAGCACGCCGACCTTGGGGCTGAACAGGTCGTAGGTGGCGCGGCCGGCGACGTCGCCATTCAAGCTGAGGGACTTCAGCTGCTGATCACGCACCGCATGCAGGAACTGCGCGCCGGCGATCAGCGACACGCTCGGCACCACATACCAGGCATTCTCGGCATAAAGAGTATAGTTCTCGGGCGTCTGCAGCAGCGAGGACAGTTGCTGCCCCTTGTTGCCGCCGGTGTTGACGAAATTGTCCGCATCCGTCGTGCCGTTCTGGATGTTGAGCCCGACGGTGAAGCGGTTGCGATGTCCGCCGATCTCGCGGTCATCGACCGCGCGCACGAAGCCGCCGTAATCGTGGTAGCGGTAGTCGAGCCACTGGAAGATCGGATGCATCAAATGCCGGTCGACGGCGAACATCCCGAACTCGATGTCGGTGTTGTCGAGATGCAGCGTCGACTTGTTGGCGACCCGGACGGTGTCGATGTTGCGCTGCCAGTCGTTGAGCACATTGTTCGCCGCCGCGGTCTGCGGCGAGTTGAGCGCGCTGGTCTTGCTGACCTCGCCCGGAATGCGCTGCCGCACCGAATTGGCATTCAGGTAGAAGCGGGTCTCGAAATCCGGCGAGACCTGATAGCCGACATTGGCGCTGCCGCGCTCGGACTGTCCCCAGCTGTGATCTCGATAACCGTCGACGCGCGACGCCGAGCCGGTCACGAAATAATCGGCCGCACCATAGGCGCCGCCGGATGAGGCCGCACCGCGCAGGAAGCCGAACGCACCGCCGTCGAGCCGGCCGTCGAACACCGACGCATCGCGCCCGGTCGGCGTGACGAAGTTGACGGCGCCGCCGAGCGAATTGGCGCCATAGCGTAGCGCATTGGCGCCCTTGTAGACCTCGACATAGCGATAGGCGGTCGGGTCGATCTCCTGGAAGTCGCCATAGCCGTCGGCGGTGTTGATCGGGATGCCGTCGAGATAGAGCTGGGTGCCGCGCAGATGAAAGTTGCGCGACAGGCCGGAGCCGCGAATCGACAGCCTGGTATCGTCGCCCCATTTCGGCTGGGCGAACACGCCAGGCACGTAGTCCAGCACATCCTTGATGGTCTGTGCCGGCGTGGTCTTGAACGCTGTATCGGGCACCACGGCCACCGCACCCGGCGTCTGCTGGATGCGCTGCGTGGCGACCTGGGTGTTCGGCGCCGTCAGGCTGGGTGCCGGGCCTGCGGGGGCCGCGGCGGCAGTCTGCGCCGCGGGCCTCGATCGGGCGGCGCGCGCCCTGCCCGCCGACTGATCCTGACTGGGCTTGGCCGGCCGGGACGCCGTGGGCTTGGCCGGGTCGACCGTGACCATCGGCAGATTGGATGGCTGTCGGGCCTGGGAGAAACAGGGAGAAGACAACGTGACGAGGCACGTCGCCGCGCACAGCGCGGTTACGGAACGGGACATGATGAAACCTCTGAACGAACGAAACCGGACGAAAAACGTGCGTCAGGCGTTCGCAGGAGGTCCTTGCGACAGTCGCGGCTCACGGAGGCGGGTATCGCGCGCAGCCCAGATCGCGAAGCTGGCGAGGCGCAGCTCGCTGGCCGTGCGCAGCAGCAGTTCGCCGGCCGGTGGCGGCACCGGCGCGGCATGGGCGGCAAAGGCACAGACGGCACAGAAGTCCTTGTGCAGACCAGCCGAGCCCGGCGCGTTGGTGCCGTGCGACGCGCCACCATCCAACTCGGTACAGATGATGCCGAGATCGCTGGCAGCCGCGGCCGCCATCTGCGCGGACATCGCTCCGGCGAGCACCACCTGCAGTGCGATCAGATAGGCGGCCGCGATGCTGACCGCCCTCCTCATCCACCCTGCACTGTGCCGCCGTCGTCTCACGCCGATCTCTCCCCCGGCGGACCATATTAGCCGCGCCACGCAGGCGCAAGGCGCAACAGGCGCACGCGCATGTCCGATCAGTTCGCGCGCAGGTGACGCGTTCAGAATGCGGCCTCTTAGCGCCGCATCAGCGCCTTGAGCCAACGCGGGCCGAACAGCAGGAGAATCGCAGCGGCATAGATCACCGCCCCAACCACGATCAGAACGCCGAGCGTGGCCTCGTCCTGCGCGCGGCCGAGCGTCGCGAGATACGGTGCGGCGACGTAAGCCGTCCCCCACAGCGCAGCCGCGAGCAGCACGCCGGTGCCGGCGAACTTCACGAGCGACAAAGTGAGCCGGCGATCGAAGCGGAGATAGCCCTTGTGGACGGCAAAGCCGAGCACGAGCAGCAGATTGATCCAGGCGCCGACAGCCGTCGCCAAGGCGAGGCCGACCTGTGCCAGCGAGCCCATCAGCAGCACCTTCAGCACGACGTTGACGGTGAGCCCGGTCAGCGACGCCTTGACCGGCGTCGCCGTGTCCTTGCGCGCATAGAAGGTCGAGACGGCGCTGCGAATCATCACGAACGGAATCAGTCCCACGGCATAGGCCGCGAGCGTTGCACCAGCGGCGGCGGCGTCGCCCTTGGTGAAGGCGCCGCGCGCGAACATGGCGCGCGTGATCACGTCGGGCACGGCGAGGAAGGCGGCGACGAACGGCACCGAGAACAACAGCGTGAACTCGAAAGCGCGGCGCTGCTGCTCCATGGCGCCGTCATGGTCGTTGGCCGTCAGGCGCCGCGACATCTCCGGCAGCAGCACCGTGCCGATGGCGATGCCGATCACGCCGATCGGCAGTTGGTTGAGGCGGTCGGCGTAATACAGCGCCGAGATGGCGCCGGCAGGGAGAAACGTCGCGATGATGGTGTCGGCGAACATCGCGACCTGCGTGCCCATCGAGCCCAGCGTCGCCGGCCCCAGCGCCTTGAAGAAGGCGCGAATGTCGTCGTCGAGTTTGAGCGGCGCGAACCGCGGCAGGCCGCCAAGGCGGGCGAGATCGCCGGCCAGCAGGAAATACTGCAGGAAGCCGGAGATCAGCACGCCCCAGGCCGCGGCATGGCCGGCGGTCGGAAAGAACACCGCCACCGCCAAGGTCGCCATCATCGCGATGTTGAGGAAGATCGACGCGGCCGCGGCGCTGGCGAAGCGCTGCATCACGTTGAGCATGCCGCCATACAGCGTCACCAGGGTGATCAGCAGCAGATACGGGAACGTGATCCGCGTCAGCGTGATCGCCAGCTCGCGCTGCCCCGGATCGTCGGTGAAGCCCGGCGCCAGGATCGTCATCGCCTGCGGCATGAACACCCAGGCGAGCATCAGCAGCACGATTTGCGAGGCCAGCAGCAGCGTAAAGATGCGGTCGGCAAACAGCCCCGCCGAGGCCGGCCCCTTCTCGCCATGAACATGCGCATAGGCCGGCACGAACGCCGCATTGAACGCGCCCTCCGCGAAGATCGCCCGGAAATGATTCGGCAGCCGGAACGCAATGAAGAACGCATCCGCAACCGGCCCGGCGCCAAGAATCGCCGCCAGCATGATATCGCGGGCAAAACCAGTGAGGCGCGACAGCAGCGTATAGCCGCCGACGGTGAAGATACGTCCGAGCATGGGGGGCTTGTAGAGGATTGGGGGGCGGGTTTGAAGCGGGGAACGTGTCGCCCGGCCACTTGAGGCCGAACTGTGGCGCCCCTCCGCCGCCTCGCCTGCTTGGAAGCTCAGCCGGCACGGTGTCGACCGGAGGGAGCCGCGCATTTTCACACTCCGCCGTCGTCCCGGACAAGCCTGCCGACGCAACGCGTCGGCGGGCGCCGATCCGGGCCCCATACCCCGTGCCGTCGGTGACGCGCGCGGGACGTGCCGCCTGCCCGTTCCCGACATCACGCGGTATGGGTCCCTGCGTTCGCAGGGACGACGGTGTTATTCGGAGCTGCCCGCAGCCCGACGGAGGACGCCATGTGGACGTCGCCAAATCTGCATGTTGGTGCGCAGTATCATTTCCATGACGCCGGACTCCGCCACGCCCTTCCGCGCGATGTGCTTGCTGATCTGAGCGGCGTCACCAATCCAAGTTCACCGACATGCACCGACTGCAAAGCAAGGCCCCTCGCGGAACGTCATGCTCGCATACGTGACAACGCGAGCCGGCGTCCCGAAGGTGCATGACGTTTGCCTTGGCTTGGCGCAGATCACATCCCGACAGGCGCATGAGCAGCGCTATTGCTTCCATTCGATCTGAACGCCGCAGGCGCGCGATCTCGCTCCTTTCCCCCGGGGAGAGGTTCTCGAACAGCAGAACGACCGCGCGACAATGCGGACAGACCAGATGCAATCGGCCGTCAGGCGAGAAAGTTTCGTAGGACCATGACTGATCCGCGAACGCGTCGAGCAGCTTCGTCGTCATTTTCTTCGGCATGGGGACCTCGCTGCAAATCATAGTCCGTAGGGCGGATTAGCGGAGCGTAATCCGCCGCGATCAAGACCAACATCTAGCAGCGTCGTCATCCCGGACAAGCCTGCTGGCGCGAAGCGCCGGCGGGCGCCGATCCGGGATCCATACTCCGTGCAGTCGATGGGGCGCGCGGAACGGGCCGCCTGCCCGCTACGTACATCACGCGGTATGGGTCCCGGCGTTCGCCGGGACGACAATGGTGTCTGGAGCTACCAGCTAAGCAGCTCGGCCCAATGCAAACCCTTCGATAGCGTGCGCGATATCGAGGCTAGCATAGCGGCAGATTACGCTCCGCCAATCCGCCCTGTCCCCTCCCCTCATGGGCGGCGCCGAGCCCAGAAGGACAGCATCAGCACGCCGTCGGAATTCCGATAAAAATAACTATCTTGCGCTTTTGCCGAAAGCATGATTGTCTCTCGCCATCCCGCCTCATGCAGAAGGGGCGTAGCGCGCGATCGTCACGACACGCGAGGCGGGGATGCGATGGCCGCGAGAGCTCGCAGCATGTCCTTCGGGGCGTGCGGACGAACGGGCGCTTGCGGACGGTCAAGTCGCGTGGTCCTGGCCTCCCGACGCTGAGGTCAAGTTTGCGCCGCTGCTGATGCACGGCGTGGATGACGGTGGCCAACGAGCCGGCGCACCGGGGAGATCGCGAAGCAGCCGTCAACCCGTCGCGCAGGGAATGCCGGATGGTCGGCTGCACCTGTGGTACCTGCCGCCTGCATTTTGTTAGCAGGCGGGCCATGGGTGAGGCCTTCACCCGGCATTCCCTGCGCCCTCTGCACTTGCTTGCGAGGGACGAACTGATCGCAAGCCTCGGGCAATGCATGCCGCGAGACTGCGTCGTCATGTCGATTGCTGTTTGAGATGTGAAGCAGAATGGAAGCGGCCGTAGGGTGGGCAAAGCAGCCGCCCGCAGGGCGGTCGCGTGCCCACCGCGCATCCGCGCCAGCGGTGGGAATGGTGGGCACGGCGCGGGATGGGTCGGCCAAAAAAGCGCTCGGATGGGCGCGCCTTTGCCCACCCTACGGAGTTGAGCTGTTTGATAGGTGATCGCGCCTCACCCACCGCTGTCGTCCCGGACAAGCCACGGCGCGCGAAGCGCGGCGTGGCGCCGATCCGGGATCCATACGCCGCGGCGGAATTGTTGGGCAAAGGGCCAATCACCAGCCTGCCTCAAACCGCTCCCTGGGGGTATGGGTCCCGGCGTTCGCCGGGACGACAGCGGTGTGTGTGGCCGCCGGTGCGACAGATCACTCTTAGCCGCGCTTTCGTCGTGGCGAGAGCGCGGCCGGATGAGGAGCCGAGCCCAGGTCAGCGGTCGGCTGAGCGATGCGTGAACCCTTAAGCCGCCAGCGCGCCGCGCACGACGTCGATGATCCGCACCTGCGTCGCCTCGTCGAGATAGGCGTGCATCGGCAGGCTGATGACGTCAGCGGAGAGCTGCTCGCTGACCGGAAGGCCGCCATCGGCGCTGGGGAAGATGCGGTAGGCGGTCTGCTGGTGCATCGACTTCGGATAGTACACCATGGTGGGGATGCCCTGCGCCTTCAGCGCGGCGGCGAAGGTGTCGCGGTCGACACCCGCGGGCAGGCGGATGGTGTATTGCGCCCACACCGAGGTGCAGCCCTCGGCGAGGCGCGGCACCTTCACGACGTCGGCCAGCGCCGCGGTGTAGCGCTCGGCAACCTTGTTGCGCGCGGCGATCTCGTCCTCGAAGATGCTGAGCTTCTGGAGCAGCACGGCGGCCTGGATGGTGTCGAGCCGCGCGGTGAGGCCGAGGCGGACGTTGTCGTATTTGTCGCTGCCGCCGCCATGCGCGCGCACGCTGCGCAGGCGCTCCAGCAGACCGGCATCGTCGGTGAGGATGGCGCCGCCGTCGCCGAAGCAGCCGAGCGGCTTGGCGGGATAGAAGCTGGTGGCGGTCGCGAGACCAAAGGTGCCGATGCGGCGGCCCTTGTAGCTGGCGCCAAAGCCTTGGGCTGCGTCGTCGAGCACGAACAGGCCCTCGTCCGCGGCGATCGCGGCGACCGCATCATGGTCGGCGGCCTGGCCGAACAGATCGACGGGGATCACCGCCTTCGGCTTCAGGCCGAGCCGCTTGGCGGTGGCGATGCCGCGGCGGAGCGAGGCCGGATCGATGTTGAAGGTGTCCTCCAGCACGTCGACGAAGACAGGCGTGGCGCCGGTCAGCGCGACAGCTTCGCCGGTCGCGCAGAAGGTGAAGGACGGGCACAGCACCGCGTCGCCCGGGCCGATGCCCTGGGCCATCAGCACCATCAGCAGCGCGTCGGTGCCGCTGGAGCAGCTCACGGCATATTTGGCGCCGCAGAACTCGGCCAGCTCCTTCTCGAGCTGGATCAGCTCGGGGCCTCCGAGGAATTGGCAATGCTGGAGCACGCGGGCAACCGCGTCATCGAGCGACTTGCCGAGCCGCTGGCGCTGCGCGGCGGTGTCGATGAACGGAATGGGCTGATGACGCAGGTGCTGGTTCATGAGCTCTGACACTTGTTCGGAACGGACAGGATGGAGCGGATGACGAGCCGGTTAGCCCGCCGCGCGGAGCTTGGCCGCCTCGGCCGGGCGATGGCTCGAGGTCTCCAGGCACTGAGTGGCGATCGCGAGACTCGCGACGCCCTCGTCGCCGGTGACGGCCGGCGAGGTGCCCGAGCGCACGGCGTGCAGGAAGGCGATCAGCTCGGCGCGCAGCGGCTCGTCATGGCCGACCGGCAGATGCCGCATCGAGTAGCTGCCGTCCGGCTTGAAGCCGAAGCATTCGGTGACCTGGCGCGTCAGGAGATCGCCCATGATGTACTTGCCGCGCGTCGCCACCGTGACGTTGCGCGCCTTGAACGGCGTCAGCCAGTTGGTGTTGATGTGGGCGAGCACGCCGGAGGCCGTGCGGAACTGCAGGAGCGCGATGTCCTCGCGCTCGGCCACCGCGCTCGACAGCTGCGGCTGCACCTCGATGATGTCGGACTCGGTGAACCAGCGGATGAGATCGATGTCGTGCACGGCGAGATCGATGACGACGCCGACATTGGACATGCGCGGCGGGAACGGGCCGACGCGGGTGATCGCGATCGACAGGAGGTCCTCGCCGGCGATCGCCTTCTTGATCGCGGCGACCGCCGGATTGAAGCGCTCGACATGGCCGATCATCAGGGTGACACCGGCGCGATGCGCGGCCGCGACGATCTCCCGGCCCTCGTCCACCGTGGAGGCGATCGGCTTCTCGACGAGCAGATGAACCTTGCGGGCGATGCAGGCGAGCGCGAGCTCATGGTGCAGATGGGTCGGCGCCGCGATGGTGACGGCATCGACACCTTCAGCGGCGAGCTGATCGAGGCTCTCGAAGGTCGGGCAGTTCGCAAGCTCGGTGACGCGGCTGCGATGAGCAGGAAGCGGATCGACCACGCCGACGAGATGGACGTCGGGAAGACCTGCGAGCACGCGGGCATGATTGCTGCCCATCACGCCGGCTCCGATCACGCCGACCCGCAGCGCCTGCCTCAGCTCGGCCTTGTGGCCCGCCCCCTTGGAACTCATGTCGCTCGACCCCATCAATGCCCCGGAATGGCCGCAACAGTTAACGAACTGCAAATCAGCCGGCGAAGCTCTCCTAGCATGCTGGTTGAAGCGAGGCGAATGCGTAAACCCTTTTCAGGACACGATTTGATTCAGAAAGTTACATTC
Organism: Bradyrhizobium sp. HKCCYLS20291; assembly: GCF_051167715.1. Taxonomy (NCBI): domain Bacteria; kingdom Pseudomonadati; phylum Pseudomonadota; class Alphaproteobacteria; order Hyphomicrobiales; family Nitrobacteraceae; genus Bradyrhizobium; species Bradyrhizobium sp. HKCCYLS20291. The sequence continues at coordinate 219,062 of NZ_JBNPTO010000002.1, forward strand.
GGCCCCGGGAAAAAGCGGAGTGTTTTGAATAGGCTGCGCGGAGCCCTTCGCGTGTGGCAGGCGTCCTCCTCACGCACCGCGACAGGGTTGGCGGCGCGCAGCGCGCGCCTTCACGCTCCCGTGTGGAAGGTAACGCGGCACGTTCATCACGCGAAGGAGGTGATGTCGCATCGCTGGAGAAACATCCATGACCGTCCGCCTCGCCTCCCTCCTTGGCACCTCCCTGTTTGCCGCCTTGACCATGTCGGTCACACCGGCCGCCGCCGCGGAACGGCCGGTCGTGATCGAGCTGTTCACGTCGCAAGGATGCTCGTCCTGCCCACCTGCAAATGCCTATCTCAACGAGATGGTGCGGCAGCGCCGCGACGTGCTGCCGCTGGCGTTCCACGTCACCTATTGGGACCGGCTCGGCTGGAAGGATCCGTTCTCGCTGCCGGCGGCGACCGATCGCCAGGCCCGCTACGGCAGCCGCTTCGGCGACGGCTCCTACACGCCGGAGATCGTCATCGACGGCGTCAGCGGCCATGTCGGCTCCAACCGGGCCGAGGTCGGGCCGGCGATCGATCGGGCGCGACGCGCGAGTGCGACCGTGGCGAGCGTGAAGCTGAGCCGTAGCGGCGACAAGCTGACGGTCGAGGTCGGCGCCGGCGAGGGACGCGGCCGCGTCCTCTTGGTCGGCTTCGACCGCCGGCACGAGACCGCGATCGGACGCGGCGAGAATGGCGGCCGCACGCTGGAGGAGCTGAACGTGGTGCGCTCGGTGCGCGCGCTCGGCAACTGGAGCGGCACGTCCCTGCGGCTCAACGAGCCGATGCCGGACGGCGAGGATGTCGCGGTGCTGCTCGAAGCCCCGGACGGACGCATCGTCGGCGCCGCGCGGCTGTAGAAGCGATCAGGAGGAGGTGCAGTAGCGTTGCCAGAACAGGCGGTAGCCCTCCTCCACCTTGCGCGTATAGGTCTCGACATTGCCGGCGGCGGAGTTCGCGACCATCGCCGGCAGCTCCGCGCGCAGCTTCGCCAGCGCGGCGGGCTGCGCGGCATGCTTCAGGGCGATGGCGACGTAGCCGTCATCGTCCTCGGCCACGAACGCCCCGAGCCCGACCGCGGTGTTGATGGCCGCGGCGGCCCGCGCCGCCGCGCCATGGCCGAGCTTGGCAATCACCGGCACGCCGGCCTGCAGCGACTCCCAGGTGCTGACCCCGCCGTTCTGCGGGAACGGATCGAGCGACATGTCGATCGCGGCGAACTGCGCAACGTGCTGCTCGCGCGACGACAGGCCGAGGCAGGTGATGCGCTCCTGCGCAATGCCGTGAGCGACAAAGCGGGCGATGAGGGCGTTGCGCACCAGCGCATCGTCCAGCGCACCGTTCTTGATGACGATCCGCGCATCCGGCAGCGCCGCCATCAGCCGGGACCACAGCGCGAGCGCAGGATCGGAGATCTTGTCGATGCGGTTGAACACGCCGAAGGTGACGTAGCCGTTGCGCAGCATCGGCAACGGCGTCGGCTGCCATCCCTGCAGCGGATCGGTGGTGATCACGGCCGGCAGGTCGTAGACCTGCTCGGCGAACAGATGACGCACCGATTCCGGCACGGTCACCGGATCGGCGAAGAAGTAGTCCATCGTCGGCAGGCCCGTGCCGGTGCCGCTGCCCCAGGCCGTGACCTGCACGGGCGCCGGCTTGCGCGCGAACACCGGCAGGCGGTTGCCCGCGGAATGGCCGGCGAGATCGACCAGGATGTCGACGCCATCGGCCTCGATGCGGTCGGTGAGTTCCTCGTCCGACATCTGCCAGGCGTCGACCCAGACGTCGGCGGCGGCACGGCACTGCGCCGTCATCGCGTCCTGCAGCGGCGAGCACGAATAGCAGGCGATCCTGAAAGCGCCGTGATCGTGATGGCGCAGCACCGGGAGGAACACCAGCGCGGCCGAATGCGACCGGAAATCGGACGAGACATAGCCGATGGTGAGCCGCCGCTTTGGATCGCGATCGCGCTGCGGCTGTGGCCGGCGCGCGATCTGGGCGCCGATCCTGTTCCACCATTCGCGCCTGACGGCCTGGTGCTCGGCAAAGCCGGTGTCGGGCATGAAGTCGAGCAGGAAGATCTTCGCGGTGATCGCATCACCGAAATCGGGCTTGATCTCGAGCGCGCGCTCGAAATGCTGCAAGCCCGCGGCGAGGTCGCCCTGCTTGCAGAAGCATTCGCCGAGCCACGTCCAGGCCACTTCCGACTGCGGGTTCAGCTCCAGCACCTTGCGGCACGCATCCATCGCCGGCGCGATGTTGTCCCTGATCACGCTCAGCTGGGCGAAGCCCATCAGCGCCACCTCATGCCGCGGATCGATCGCCAGTGCCGCGTTGAAATCGGCCATCGCCTGATCGAACCGCCCGGCCTGCTGGTGCAGGCGGCCGCGCTGCGCCAGCACCTGGGCCGCGCGCGGCCTGATCGCCAGCGCGGCATCGAAGGCCACGAGCGCGTCGTCGGAATGGCGCAGATTGATGCTGGCGAGCCCCTTGCCGAACATCGCCTCCATGTGCCGCGGGTTGAGCTGCAGCGCGCGATCGAAGCTCTGGTTGGCCTCCACATTGCGCGCCAGCGGCAGCAAGGCCATGCCGCGGTTGCAATGGGCGTCGGCATAGTCCGGCTTCAGCGCGATCGCCCGGTCGTGAGCCGCGATCGCCTCGCCGGGCAGGCCCAGATGCATCAGGGTATTGCCGAGGCCGGTGAGCGCGACGAGCAGATTGGGCTTCAGCGCAACGGCCCGCTCCTGGCACTTGCGCGCCTCCTCGTAGCGTCTGCGGCTGAACAGCGCGAGGCCGAGATTGGACAGCGCCTCGGCATGGCGTGGCTCGATCTCCACCGCCCTGGTCAGCGCCTGCTCGGCGAGTTCGAGCTGCCCGCCGTCGAGCGCCACGACGCCGAGCAGATGCAGGGCGTCGAAATGGTCCGGCAGCAGCGCAAGGATTTCCCTGCAGATCGCCTGCGCATCGGCGTGACGGCCGGCGCGGTAAAGCGCGACGGCGCGCGGCATCAGCTCATCGGCCTGCTTGCGGTGTTTCTTCTGGAGTCTCGCATTCTGGAAGGCGCGAGAGCCGAGATTGCTTGCCAAAGACGTGGCTCCTCAAGGCGGTGGGCCGAAACGGAACGCGATGAACTCATTCGCGGCATGGCGGGAGCCCGCCGCAGACGGCGGTCAGCCGGCGCTGGCACAATGCCGGCGCCAGAACAGCCGATAGGCCTCCTCGACCTTGCGCGCGTAGGTCGCAACGTTGCCGGACGCGGAGCTTGCCAGCATGCTTGGCAGATCGGCGCGGATCCTGGCCAGCTCCTCAGGCTTGGACGCCCAGCTCACGGCGAGCGCGATGTAGGCCTCGTCCGTCTCGGCGACGAATTCGCCGAGCCCGACCGATGTGACGATCCCGGCTGCGGCGCGCGAGGCCGCGCTCAGCCCGAGCTTGGCGATGACGGGCACCCCGGCCTGCAGCGATTCCCAGGTGCTGACGCCGCCATTCTGCGGGAACGGATCGAGCGAAATGTCCACTTGCGCGAATTGCGCCATCTGCTCCTCGCGGCTCGACCGCCCAAGACAGACCACCCGCTCCGGCGCGACGCCATGCGCGGCGAAGCGCGCCAGCAGGCGGTCGCGCAGCAGGGGATCATCGAGCGAGCCGTTCTTCATGACGATGCGGCAGTCCGGCAGCGCGTGCATGATCCGGGTCCAGACCTCGAGCGCAGCGTCCGAGATCTTGTCGATCCGGTTGAACACGCCGAAGCTGATGTGGCCGTTCTGCAGCATCGGCAGCGGCGCGGGCACGATACCCGGCACGCCTTCGGTCGTGATCACGGCAGGCAGATCATAGACCTGCTCCGCGAACAGCGGGCGCGCCGCTTCGGGCACCGTCACGGGATCGCCGAAGAAGTAGTCGATGGTCGGCAAGCCCGTTCCGGTGCCGCTGCCCCAGGCCGTGACCTGAATGGGCGCCGGCTTGCGGGCAAACAGCGGCAGCCGGTTGCCGGACGTGTGGCCCGAGAGATCGACGAGGATGTCGATCTGGTCCGCCTCGACGCGGTCCGCCAGCTCGTCGTCGGACATCTGCGTGGCGTCGACCCAGACGTCGGCACAGGCGCGAAACTTTTCAGTGACGGAGTCCTGTACCGGCGAGCAGGAGTAGCAGGCGAGAAAGAAGTTCTGCCGATCGCGATGCCTCAGCACCGGCAGATAGGTGTGCGCCGCCGAATGTTGGCGGAAGTCCGAGGACACGTAGCCGATCCGCAGGCGCCGTTCCGGATCGAGGTCGCGCACCGGCGCCGGCCGGCGTGCGATGTGAACGCCAATGCGCTCCCACCATTCGCGCCGGACCGCCTGGTGAAGCGCGAAATCGGCTCCGGGCTTGAACTCGAGGACGAAGATCTTGGCCGTCATCGCCTCGGGATAGTCGGGCCTGATCTCGAGGGCGCGATCGAAATGCGCGACGGCAGCCTCCACCTCACCCTGCTTGCCGAAGCAGATACCGAGCCACAGCCAGGCGTCCAGCGAGCGCGGATTCTGCTCCAGCACCTTGCGGCAGGCATTCACCGTCACCGAGATGTCGGTGAAATAGGCGAGCTGGGCCTTGCCGAGCAGCGCGACTTCCAGCATCGGATCACGCGCCAGCGCCGCTTCGTAGTCGGCCATCGCAGGAGCGAACCGCCCGGACATCTGATGCACCCGCCCGCGCTGCGCGAGCACCTGCGGCGCACCGGGCTTGATCGCAAGCGAGGCATCGAAGGCAGCCAGCGCCTCGGTGAGATGACGCAGGTCGAGGTTGACAAGACCTTTGCCGAACAGCGCCTCCATGTGGCGCGAATTCAGCGACAGCGCGCGATCAAAGCTCTGGGTGGCCTCCGCGTGGCGACCGAGCGGGAGCAGCGCCATGCCCCGATTGCAGTAGGCGTCGGCATAATCGGGCTTCAGCGCGATCGCCCGGTCATGCGCGGCAATCGCCTCCGCCGGCAGGCCGAGCCGCATCAGCGTGTTGCCGAGCCCGGTCTGCGCGACGGCGAAACCAGGCTTGAGCGCAATCGCCCGCTCCTGGCATTTGCGTGCGTCATCGAAGCGCTTGCGGTTGAACAGCGCGAGGCCGAGATTGGAGAGCGCCTCGGCATGGCGCGGCTCGATCTCTACCGCCTTCGTCAGCGCCCCTTCGGCGAGTTCGCTCTGGCCGCCGTCGAGCGCCGTGACGCCCAGCAGGTGCAGCGCGTCGAAATGGTCCGGCAGCAACGCCAGGATCTGGCCGCAGATCGCCTGCGCCTCGGCGAGACGGCCGCTGCGATAGGCCGTGACGGCATCCTGCATCAGCGCATCGGCCTGCTTGCGGTGCTTCTTCTGCAGCCTCGCATTCTGAAACGCGCGGGAACCGACATCGCTAGCCAAGGGACAGCCTCCAAAGGGGACGCAAAGAGATACAGGGACACGTTCGATGACGGCATCTTGCAATGCCGTCGAGATGATCCGTCAGCCCACGCAGTAGCGGCGCCAGAACTGCCGGTAGCCCTCCTCCACCTTGCGCGTGTAGGTCTCGACATTGCCGGCGGCAGAGCCAGCGACGCGCGCCGGCAGCTCTGCCCTGAGGCGGGCCAGCTGTTCGGGCTGCGCCGCATGTCTCAGCACGATGGCGATGTAGCCGTCGTCATCCTCAGCCACCCAATCGTCGCTGCCGACCGCCTTGACGATGGCCGCCGCGGCGCGCGAGGCCGAGCTGTGGCCGAGCTTGGCGACGACGGGCACGCCGACCTGCAGCGACTCCCAGGTGCTCACACCGCCGTTCTGCGGGAACGGATCGAGCGAGATGTCGATGTTAGCGAACTCGGCGATGTGCTGATCCCGGGGCGACGAGCCGAGACAGGTGATGCGCTCCAGCGGCACGCCATGGGCGACAAAGCGCGCGATCAGGCCGTCGCGCAGCACGGGATCGCTGAGTGCGCCGTTCTTGACGACGATCCGCGAGCCCGGCAGCTGCTGCATCAGCCGCGACCACACACGCAACGCGGGGTCGGAAATCTTGTCGATGCGATTGAACACGCCAAAGGTCACAGCGCCGGTCCGCAGCATCGGCAACGGGCTCGACGCGGGAGCCGGCAACGCGTCGATGGTGATGACGGCCGGCAGATCATAGACCTGCTCGGCGAACAGATGGCGCGCGCTTTCGGGCACGGTGACGGGATCGGCGAAGAAGTAGTCGATCGTCGGCAGGCCGGTGCCGGTCCCGCTTCCCCAGGCCGTGACCTGAATCGGCGCCGGCTTGCGGGCGAACACCGGCAGCCGGTTGCCGGCCGAATGGCCGGAGAGATCGACGAGAATGTCGACCTGATCCGCCTGGATGCGGTCGGCGAGTTCGTCGTCCGACATCTGCGACGCATCGACCCACTCGCTCGCGGCAGCCCGGCAGCGCTCCGTCACCTCGTCCTGAATGACGGAGCAGGAGTAGCAGACGGTCTTGAAGTTCTGCCGGTCGCTGTGCCTCAGCACCGGCAGAAACACAAAAGCTGCGGAATGATTGCGGAAATCCGACGACACATAGCCGATCGTGATGCGCCGCTCCGGATCCATGTCGCGCGGCGCCAGGACGCGCTGCGGAAGGTGGCGTCCGATCCGCTCCCACCAGTCGCGTCGCGCCGCCTGGTGCTGCGCGAAATCGGCGTCGGGCCAGAATTCGAGCGCGAAGATCTTCGCTGTGACGGCGTCGGCAAAGTCGGGCTTGAGCTCGAGCGCCCGGTCGAAGTGCTGCAGGGCCGTGGGGAGGTCGCCCTGCGTGGCGCAGCAGATGCCGAGCCAGCCCCAGGCCGCTTCGGACTTCGGATTGATATCGAGCAGTCTGCGGCAGGCCTGCAAGGCCGATGCGATGTTGCCGTTGTTCAGGCCGATCTGCACCTTGCCGAGCAGCGCCGGCTCCGAGTCCGGCTCACGGGCCAGCGCGGCATCATAATCGACTCCCGCTTCGTCGAACCGGTGCGCCTGCAAATGCAGCCGGCCGCGCTGGGCGATGACCCGGGCCGATCCCGGCTTCATGGCCAGTGCGGCATCGAACGCGGCGAGCGCGGCGTCGTAATGGCGCAGCGCCACGCTGGCGAGCCCGGTGCCGAATTTCGCCTCCATGTGCCGGGGATTGAGCGCGAGCGCGCGGCCAAAGCTCTCATTTGCCTCAGCGTTGCGCTCGAGCGTCAGCAGCGTCATGCCCCGGTTGCAATAGGCGTCGGCGTAGTCCGGCTTCAGCTTGATCGCCCGGTCATGCGCCGCCACCGCCTCGTTCGGCAGGCCGAGATGCATCAGCGTATTGCCGAGGCCGGTGAGAGCAGCGGGGAAATTCGGCCGCGCCGCGATGGCGCGCTCCTGACACTTGCGGGCCTCCTCGTAGCGCTTGCGATTGAACAGCGCGAGGCCGAGATTGGACAGCGCCTCGGCATGGCGCGGCTCGATCTCGACCGCTTTCGTAAGGGCCTGCTCGGCGAGCTCGGTTTGGCCGCCGTCGAGCGCCACCACGCCGAGCAGATGCAGGGAATCGAAATGCTCGGGGAGTAGCGCCAGGATCTGCCCGCACATCGCCTGTGCCTCGGCGAGCCGTCCGGCGCGATAGGCCGCGACCGCGCGCGGCAGGAGGTCATCGACCTGCTTGCGATGCTTCTTCAGGAGTCTCGCATTCTGAAATGCGCGCGAACCAACATTGCCTGCCAAGAGCGGCCTCCACGGACTTGACGCAAAGCACTCACTCACTGAATGGGACTCGAGAACACAACGGGCTACGCCGCGCAATCCGCGCAGCAGCCGTCAGCCGGCAGCGCAGTAATTGCGCCAGAACTGGCGATAGCCCTCCTCGACCTTGCGCGTGTAGGTCTGGACGTTGCCGGCAGATGAATTGGCCACCCGCGCCGGCAACTCGGCCCTGAGGCGGGCCAGCTCTGCCGGATCAGCCGCGTGCTTCAGCGCAATCGCGATGTAGCCGGCATCGTCCTCGGCGACCCAGTCGTCGAGACCGATCGCCTTGACGATCGCGCCGCCGGCGCGCGAGGCCGAGCTGTTGCCGAGCTTGGCCACGACCGGCACGCCGGCCTGCAGCGATTCCCACGTGCTCACGCCGCCGTTCTGCGGAAACGGATCGAGCGAGATGTCGATCTCGGCAAAGGCCGCGATATGCTCCTGGCGCGTCGACGCGCCGAGACAGGTCAGCCGGCTCTCCGCGATGCCTTGAGCAATGAACCGCGCGATCAGCCCATCGCGCAGGAAGGCATCGTCGAGCGCGCCGTTCTTGATCACGATGCGCGCGGACGGGACCGCGCGCAGCAGCGCTGCCCAGACGTCGAGGACCTGATCGGAGATCTTGTCGATGCGGTTGAAGACACCGAAGGTGACATGGCCCTTGTGCAGCATCGGCAGCGGCGTCGGCTTCGCGTCCGGCAGCGGGTCCGTCGTGATCAGCGCCGGCAGGTCATAAACCTGTTCCGCGAACAGCGGTCGAACGGCTTGGGGCACCGTGACAGGATCGGCAAAGAAGTAGTCCATGGTCGGCAGACCGGTGCCGGTGGCGTTGCCCCAGGCCGTGACCTGGACCGGCGCGGGCTTGCGCGCGAACACAGTCAGGCGGTTGCCGGCCGAATGGCCGGAGAGATCGACGAGAACGTCGACCTGGTCCGCCTGGATGCGATCGGCGAGCTCATCGTCGGACAACTGCGTGGCATCCACCCAGACGTCGGCCGCCGCCTTGCACTGCTCGGTGACGGAATCCACCTGCGGCGAGCACGAGTAGCAGATGACCTTGAAGGCGCCGTGGTCGTGATGGCGAAGCACCGGAAGGAAGGTCAGCGCGGCGGAATGGCTGCGGAAGTCCGACGACACGTAGCCGACCGTGATGCGGCGCTCCGGATCGCGGTCGATCGAGGCGAGCTGGCGCTGCGGGATGCGTGAACCGATGCGCTCCCACCATTCGCGCCTGACGGCCTGGTGCACGGCGACGTCGGCACCGGGATAGAAATCGAGCGCGAAGATCTTCTTCAGGATCGCATCCTCGAAATCGGGCTTGATCTCGAGCGCGCGGTCGAAATGCTGGATGGCGGTTGCCGTATCGCCCTGCCTGGCCAGACAGGCGCCGAGCCAGATCAGCGCGACCTCCGAGTTCGGATTCTGCTCGAGCACGCGCTTGCAGGCGAGCATCGCCGGGGCGATCCGCTCGGTCAGCACGCCCACATGCGCCTTGCCGAGCAAGGCAGACTCCAGCCTGGGATCGATCGCCAGCGCGGCCTCGAAGTCGGCATCGGCCTCCGCGAACCGTCCCATCTGCACGTAGAGGCGGCCGCGCTGCGCGATCACGGCAGCCGCTCCGGGCTTGATGGCGAGCGCAGCATTGAAGGCGTCGAGCGCCTGCTCGAGGTGGCGCAGATTGATGCTGACGAGCCCCTTGCCGAACATCGCCTGCATGTGCCGCGGGGCCAGCGCCAAGGCACGATCGAAACTCTGCATGGCGTCTTCGTTACGCTGCAACAGCAGCTGCGCCATGCCCCGGTTGCAATAGCCGTCGGCGAAGTCGGCCTTGAGCGCGATGGCACGATCATGCGCCTCGATCGCTTGAGCGAACAGCTGCATGTTCATCAGCGTGTTGCCGAGGCCGGTCCATGCCGTCGCGAAATTGGGCTTGAGCGCAATGGCGCGCTCCTGCGCCGCGCGTGCCTCCTCGTAGCGCTTGAGGCTGAACAGCGCGAGACCGAGATTGGCGAGAGCCTCGGCATTGCGCGGCTCGATCGCGACGGCGCGCGCGAGCGCCTGCTCGGCCAGATCGAAGCGGCCGCTGTCGAGCGCCGAGGCGCCGAGCAGATGCAGCGCATCGAAATGGTCGGCGACGAGTCCAAGCGCCTGCCCGCAGATCGCCTGGGCATCCGCATGCCGCCCTGCCCGATAGGCCTCGACGGCCTTAGGCATCAGGCCATCGGCCTGCTTGCGGTTCTTCTTCTGCAGGCGCGCGTTCTGGAACGCGCGCGATCCGATCGTGCTTTGCAACGAAGCTCTCCGGGGACCGTTCCGGGGCTGTCTAGCACGGCTCGCGTGATTCGCGGCGAGACCCCCGCTTTACTCGCGGCGGTAATCATCCTCGATTCGGATGATGTCGTCTTCGCCGAGGTAGGACCCGGTCTGGACCTCGATCAGCTCCAGCAGGATCTTGCCGGGATTTTCCAGCCGGTGCACGGCGCCCATCGGGATGTAGATCGATTCGTTCTCGTGAACGGTTTTCACCATCTCGTTGACGGTGACCCGGGCCGCGCCGCGGACAACGATCCAGTGCTCCGAGCGGTGATAATGCTTCTGCAGCGACAGCCGCTGGCCGGGCTTGACGATGATGCGCTTGACCTGGTGGCGCTCGCCATTGTCGACCGACTGGTAGCTGCCCCAGGGACGGTGCACCCTGATATGGGCTTCGGTCACCTCGGGCGCGACGGTCTTGAGCTTGGCGACCAGCCGCTTCAATCCGTTGGCATCGCGCTGCCGCGACACCAGGACGGCGTCCTGGGCGGCCACCACCACGAGATCGTCGACACCTTCGAGCGCGACCAGCGCTTTGTCGGTAACGACGTTGCAATTGCGGGAGTCCTCGAACACGGCGGTGCCGCGCGCGGCGTTGCCCTGCCCGTCCTTGTCCGACAGCTCCCAGACCGCGTGCCAGGAGCCGACATCCGACCAGCCGCACGACACCGGCGCCACGGCGGCCCGCTCGGTCTTCTCCATCACGGCATAGTCGATCGAGATCGGCTTGGCCGCGGCGAAGGCGTCGGAGTCCAGGATGATGAAGCTGAGATCACGGCCGGCCTTGCTCACCGCGTCCGCCACCGTCTGCACGCTGCCCGCATCGAACTTGCGATATTCGTCGAGCAGGACGGACGCGCGGAACATGAAGTTGCCGCTGTTCCAGAGGTAACCCTCGCCGATGTAGCGCTCGGCGGTCGGCTGATCCGGCTTCTCGACGAATTTCGCCACCGCGCGAACTTCGCCAGATACCGCCGCACCCGGGCTAATATAGCCGTATTCGGTGGCCGCGCGTTCCGGATTGACCCCGAAGGTGACGATGCGACCGGCTTCCGCCGCCGCCAGCCCCTGCCGGCAGGCCGCCAGAAACGCCGCCTTGTCACGTACGACGTGGTCGGCGGCGAGCGCCAGCACCACGGCATCCTGATCGCGGGACTGCGCAAACGCGGCCCCGGCCGCGATCGCCGGACCGGAGTCGCGTCGCATCGGTTCCAGCAGGACGTCGGCCTCGATCCCGATCTCGGCCAGTTGCTCGAGCACCATGAAGCGGTACGCCGCATTGGTGATGATGGTGGGGCGCGCGAACAGATCCGCGTCGGAGACCCGCAGCAGGGTGTCCTGGAACGTCGACCTGGCGCCGAACAGCGGCAGGAACTGCTTCGGCCGGACTTCGCGGGACGCCGGCCAGAGCCGGGTTCCGGCGCCACCGCACATGATGAGAGGGATGATGCGTCCGGTCATGTAGTAAAATCCTCAAATCCGATGGTAGTCGCGATACCAGCGCGCGAATCGCGCGATGCCGTCGGCGATCGAAGTCGAGGGCCGGAAGCCGATGTCACGCTCGAGATCGCTGACATCCGCGTAGGTCGCCTCGACGTCTCCCGGCTGCATCGGCAGCATCTCCTTGATGGCCGGCCGCCCGAATTCCTTCTCAAGCAGCGATATCACGTCGGTCAGCTGTTCGGGGTGATTGTTGCCGATATTGTAAATCCGCCATGGCGCGCGGCTGCTCGACGGGTCGGGCTTGTTTCCATCCCAATCCGGGTTTCCCTGTGGCGGCCGGCCGATCAGGTGCACGATCGCCTGCACGATGTCGTCGACATAGGTAAAATCACGCCGCATTTGGCCGTGATTGAACAGCTTCACCGGCTGGCCCGCGAGGATCGCCTTGGCAAAGATGAACATCGCCATGTCTGGCCGGCCCCACGGGCCATAAACGGTAAAAAAGCGCAGCCCCGTCGCCGGCAGCCGGTACAGATGGCTGTAGGAATGCGCCATCAGTTCGTTGGCCTTCTTGCTGGCCGCATAGAGGCTGATCGGATGATCGACATTGTCCCTGACCGAGAACGGCAGCTTGGTGTTGGCGCCATAGACGGACGACGAGGACGCGAACAGCAGATGCCCGCAGCCGTGATGACGGCAGCCTTCGAGCACGTTGATGAAGCCCTCGAGATTGGCATCGACATAGGCGTGCGGATTTTCCAGCGAGTAGCGCACGCCGGCCTGCGCCGCGAGGTGCACCACCGCCGGGAAGCGGTGCGTGGCGAACAGCGCCTTGATGCCACTGCGATCGACCAGATCGAGCTTGTGGAAGGTGAAGCCGGGCTGCGCCTTCAGAATGTCGAGCCGCGCCTCCTTCAGCTTCGGATCGTAGTAGGCGTTGACGTTGTCGATGCCGACGACCTCGCGTCCTTCGGCGAGCAGCCGCTGTGTCAGGTGGAAGCCGATGAAGCCGGCGGCGCCGGTCACGAGGATGGGATGGTCTGCCATGATAGGCTCCGTCAGGGTCGCCACAGTTCGATGGCGGCGGGTTTGCTGGCGCGGTCGAGCTTCATCTTGACGTCGAGCACGAGGCCGCTGTCCTCGCGCAGGAGTCGCTGCACCAGGGGCCAGCCGCCCGCGAGATACTGGTCGTGCGAGACGGCGAGCACGACGGCATCGGCAGGACGGAGCGCGTCGAGCGCCGTGAGGCCGATGCCGTACTCTTCATGCACGGCGGCGTCATCTGCCAAGGGATCAGCGACCTGCACGTCGACGCCGAACGACTGCAATTCGCTGATGATGTCGATCACGCGGGAATTGCGGATATCCGGCACGTTCTCCTTGAAGGTCATGCCGAGAATCGTCACGACGCCGCTGCGTCCCTTCCGCTTCAGCAGCCCGCGAATGCATTCACGCGCGATCCGCCGGCCCATCTCGTCGTTGATGCGACGACCCGCGAGGATGACCTCGGGATGATAGCCGGCCTTCTCGGCGCGGTAGGTCAGATAATAGGGATCGACGCCGATACAGTGCCCGCCGACCAGCCCCGGCGTGAACGGCAGGAAGTTCCACTTGGTCGCCGCCGCCGCGAGCACGTCGCCGGTGTCGATCTCGAGCGCCTGGAAGATCAGCGAGAGTTCGTTCATGAACGCGATGTTGAGATCGCGCTGGGTGTTCTCGATCACCTTGGCCGCCTCGGCGACCTTGATCGAGGGCGCGCGGTGAATGCCCGCGGTGACGACGGAGCCATAGACGGCGGCCACGATCTCCAGCGTCTGCGGGTTCTGCGCCGACACCACCTTCATGATCGTCTCGAAGCGATGCGTCTTGTCACCGGGATTGATGCGTTCAGGCGAATAGCCGGCGTTGAAACCGTCGCCGGCCTTGAGCCCCGAGCAACCCTCGAGCAGCGGGACGCAATCTTCCTCGACCGCGCCGGGATACACTGTGGATTCGTAGACCACGATGTCGCCGCGCTTCAGCACGCCGCCGACCGTCCGCGTGGCGGCCAGCATCGCGCTCAGATCGGGCCGGCGGGCGCTGTCGATCGGCGTCGGGACCGTGACGATGAAGAAATCGGCCGCGGCCATCTCGCCCGGTTCACTCGTGAAGCGCAGCCCCGGACGGCCGAGATCGGCCGCATCGACCTCACAGGTCCGGTCCCGCCCCGCCCGCAATTCGGCGACCCTGCCAGCATCGATGTCGAAGCCGATGACAGGGCAGCCCGCGCGCGCAAACGCAGCGGCGACCGGCAGGCCGACGTAACCAAGGCCTATCACCGCAATCTTCCGGCCATGAGACATAAATTGATATTCCGGTCGTTTCGGAGGCCATTGACGCCACCCCTGCGACTGTTTAGCCACCGGGGCATCAGGACCGCAAGGGGTCGGCCGCGCAACGGCTCGCACCTTGCAGGGGTCCGATCATCTCGCCAGGACGGGAGTTGCGCGTCTCGCACTCGGCTTGGGCCGTTTCAAACCAAGAGCGAAGCCAGCCTGGCATGCGTGCGTTTTTGATTCTTCTCCTCCGGATCGTGGTGTCGCTCGCGCTGCTGTATCTCGCGCTCCGCGGCATCAACTTCGCTGCGATCGGTGAGCGGCTCAGCCAGATCAGCATCGGCTGGATCGTGCTGGCGGTCGCCATCACGATTTGCCAGATCTTCATCGGCGCGCTGCGCTGGCGGGAAATCTCGGCGCTCTGCGGCGCCCCACTGACGGATCTCAGGGCGTTCCGCTACAACATGATCGGCGCCTTCTTCAATCAGACCCTGCCCTCCTCGATCGGCGGCGATGCGGTCCGCCTGTGGCTGATCGGCCGCACCGGCGCCGGCTGGCGCGCGGCCAGTTATTCGATCCTGACCGATCGCGCCGTCGGCTTCATCGCGCTGGCGCTGATCATCGTCGCCAGCCTGCCGTGGAGCTACGGCATGATCGCCGACGACAAGGGACGGCTCGCTCTGGTGCTGGTCGATGCCGCGGCGCTGGCGGCCGGCGTCGGCTTCCTCACCATTGGCATTCTTCCCGCCGCCTGGATGAAGGCGTGGTGGCCGACGCGGCACGTCTATGCCTGCTCGGTGATCGCGAGCAAGGTGATCTTTGGCAGGACGACGGCCGCGAAGATCGCCGTGCTGTCGCTGTCCATCCACGTGCTCGCGGTCGTCATCGCCTGGTGTGCCGTGCGTTCGATCGCGGCATCTGCCGCATTCGAGCAATTGTTCCTGCTGACGCCGCCGATCATGCTGATCACCATGCTGCCGATCTCGATCGCCGGGTGGGGCGTGCGCGAGGCGACGATGATGGTCGCGTTCGGCTATGCCGGGCTGGCGCCGGCCGATGGCACGGTGGTCTCGATCCTGTTCGGCGCGGTGTACTTCATCGTCGGCGGCATGGGCGGCGTGGTGTGGATCCTCAGCGCCGAGAAGGGCAAGGGCGGCATGACCGTGCCCGCCACGGTCGAAGACTGAGCTACCGGGCGCCGGCCCATTCGTCGTGCCACGCCTCGGCCATCAGCACGTTCCACAGCCAGTAGGAATGATTGTGGCGGCGGCTGAGATGCTCGTCGAACATGCGCGTCACGCGCGCGGGATCGAACAGGCCCTGCCGCTTCAATCGCGCCGGCGACAACAGGTCTGCGGCCCACGACTTCAGCGGCCCGCGCAGCCACGCATCGAGCGGAATGCTGAAGCCGGTCTTCGGCCGGTCGATCATCTCGGCCGGGACATGGCGGTACAGGACCTGCCGCACCAGCCACTTGCCGCGACCGTCGCGCACCTTCATCCCGGCCGGAACACGGGTTGAGAATTCGACGACGTCCTTGTCGAGGAACGGCACACGCGTCTCCAACGCCACCGCCATGGCGGCGCGGTCGACCTTCTGCAGGATGTCGTCGCTCAGATAGCTCAGGGAATCCGCGAGCGTCATGCGATCGAGCGGGTCGAGATCCGCCACGCCCTGTCGCATCTGCTCGCCGGCCCAGCTCGCGCGCTCCTCGCCCGACAGCACCGTATGCGTCGGATCCGGATCGATCGAGCACAGCGCGCGGTACAAGCCGTCAAATCCATCAGCCGCAACGAGACGTCCGAGCTTGGCAACCTGATCTCCGGGATGCCGGACCTTGAACCGGCCCGGCAGCAGCGGCTGCAACGCCCCGAGGACGGTGTCGGCCGGTTCCGGAGCGATGGCGCCGAGCGCGGCACCGAGTGCGCGCCGCAGCGGCAGCGGCCAGCGGCCAAGACGCGCTTGCAGCGCGCCGCCCCAGACATGCCTGTTGTAGCCGCCGAACAACTCGTCCCCGGCATCGCCTGACAACGCGACGGTGACGTGCCGGCGGGCGAGTTGCGCGACGAGATGCGTGGGAATCTGCGAGGAGTCGGCGAACGGCTCGTCATAGATGCGCGGCAGCTTCGGGATCACGTCCATCGCGGTGCGCGCGTCGACATACAGCTCGGTATGATCGGTGCCGAGATGATCAGCGACTCGCCGCGCATCCTCGGCCTCGTTGTAGCCGCCTTCAGCAAAGCCGATGCTGAAGGTGCGCACCGGCTGGCCAGCCTGCGCCTGCATCAGGGCGACGATCGTCGAGGAATCCACGCCACCCGAGAGAAATGCGCCGAGCGGCACGTCCGACAAGCACTGGCGCTTGACGGCGATGCTCAGCAATTGCTCGAGGCGTTCAGTCGCCTCGGTCGCGTTGCTGATTCGCGCGCGCTGCGCGGCCGCGACGCGGTCACGCAGCGACCAATAGGCCTGCGGGGCGGGCCAGGATCCCGGTGTGGCTTCGGCGCCAAAGCAGATGAACGAAGCCGCCGGCAGCTTGCGCACGCCGGTCCAGATCGTGGCGGGCGCGGGAACGTAGGAGTAGCGCATGTACGAGGTCAGCGACGCACGATCGAGCGACGGCGCCCATGCAGGATGCGCGGCAAGCGCCTTCAGCTCGGAGCCGAACACCAGGTCGCCGCCGCTCCAGCCGTAGAACAGCGGCTTCTCGCCAAACCTGTCGCGCGCAAGGATCAGCTGCCGCGTCTCCGCGTCCCACAGCGCGAAGGCGAACATTCCGATGAGGCGCTGCAGCGCCGGCCCGACGCCCCATTGCGTGACCGCGGCCAGCAACGTTTCCGTGTCGGAATGCCCGCGCCAATTCGGTGCGAGGTTGGCGGCCTCGAGCTCGGCGCGAATCTCGGGATGATTGTAGATCTCGCCGTTGAAGGTGATGGTGTAGCGCCCACAGGCACTGTGCATCGGCTGCGCGCCAGCCTCCGAAAGATCGATGATCGCCAGACGGCGCTGCCCCAGGCCGATCCCTGCGGCAGGCTGGATCCACAGCCCGCTGGCATCCGGGCCGCGATGCGCCAGCGCTTCCGTCATGCGGACGATGGCGCCGGTCAGCCTGCCCTCATCGGCGCCACCGGGACTGAAAAGACCGGCAATGCCGCACATGAATAGATCTTCCCGGATTCCTTGGGTGCGAAGCTGACGAAGTCCATCCCATTTCGCATCGATCACCCGATGCCGACGGGCCACCGCACGAGAGGTTTTGCACGGCGATTGTGAAAATACAATATCGGCGAACGGAGCCAACTATCGCGCTCCGCAAAAATGCATTATGGGGTGAGGTACAAATCCGAACGGACCGCCCAGGTCTCGTGGTCTTGCGTGCTCCGATTCCGAAGTTCGCTTCTTTCCGCATGCACCGCGGTTCGCGAACCTTGGCATCGAAGTGCAGTCCGCGGCTTCATTTTCGTCATACCTCGAAGATGAGGTTCCGGTGGGGGCGAGCAGGCATACCGATCCGATCTTCCCGATCCGATCTTCATGTTCTTCGCGCCAATAGAGCTAGTTTTGCGTGAAAGCCCGGCGATGAGACCGATAGATCAAACCACCAAACGCACCGACGTCAGCATTGATACGAGCTACCGACCGGACATCGACGGCCTGCGCTGCATTGCTGTGATGCTGGTCGTCATCTATCACCTGTTTCCCAAAGCGGTGCGCGGCGGTTTCATCGGCGTTGACATCTTCTTCGTGATCTCCGGCTATCTGATCACCTCGATCCTGTATTCCAGCCTGCAGCTCGGAACCTACAGCATCCTGACCTTCTATCAGCGGCGCATTCGGCGTATTTTCCCGGCGCTCGTCGTCGTGCTCGCGGTCACCTTCGCCGTCGGATGCGTGACGCTCTCTCCCGAGGAACTCGTATCGCTCGGCCAGACGACATTCGGCGGCGCGACGTTCTCCGCCAATCTCGTGCTGCTGAAGCAGATCGGATATTTCGACATCGCCGCCGAGAACAAGCCGCTGCTGCATCTCTGGTCGCTGGGGGTCGAGGAGCAGTTCTACATCGGCTGGCCGCTGATCCTCACCGCCGCCTACCGGTCCAAACTCAATCTGACGACGCTCGTCAGCACGATCTTCGCAGCATCGTTCATTCTCAACATCGCGATCGTCTACAAGCATCCGGACTGGGCGTTCTATTTTCCTCTGTCGCGCGCCTGGGAGCTCGCGGCCG
Source organism: Bradyrhizobium sp. HKCCYLS20291 (assembly GCF_051167715.1). Lineage (NCBI taxonomy): Bacteria > Pseudomonadati > Pseudomonadota > Alphaproteobacteria > Hyphomicrobiales > Nitrobacteraceae > Bradyrhizobium > Bradyrhizobium sp. HKCCYLS20291. The sequence continues at coordinate 237,096 of NZ_JBNPTO010000002.1, forward strand.
GCGCCGCGGTCGTGTTCGTCGGCCAGCTGCTGCAGAAGCCGGCGCTGATTGCGGCGCATGATCGTATCGATCGCGCGCTCGCCGCGATCGTCTGGGACCCTGCCCGCAGGACCCACCTGCCGAAAGTCGCAAGCGACGTTCGGGCCTCGTTCGGCGTCATCCTCATCCTGGTGGCGGCATTCAGCCTCACGAGCCGCATGCCCTTTCCGGGCTACGCCGCGCTGTTGCCGGTAATCGGCGCCTTGCTCCTGATCTCGGCTCCCGGTTCGCTGTTCAATCGTCGGGTGCTCGGCAGCCGTCCCTTCGTGTTCATCGGCCTGATCAGCTATCCGCTCTATCTCTGGCATTTCCCCCTGGTCGCCTATGCACGGCTGACCAGCGACGACGTTCTCCGCCCGCCCAGTCTGCTCGCGATCGGCGCAGCCAGTATCCTGCTCGCGTGGCTGACCTATCGTTTCGTGGAATCACCCATTCGGTTCCAACCGTTCGGGCGCAAACGGATCGTGGCGCTCGCCAGTGCCATGTCGCTGCTCGCGATCGCCGGGGGCGTGGCCGTGTGGGGCGACGGATTTGAAAGCCGTCTGCCGGAGAAGGTCCGAGACTATGTTGCAGCAAACCGCGGCACTGAGACAGCGGTGCACTGGCGCCGCGGAAGCTGCCTTCTCTTGCCGGAGCAGGACGCCAGCCAGTTCGGAGCGGAGTGCACGGCGGATCGTCGGCGTCCGTTGGTGCTGCTGTGGGGCGACTCCTATGCCGCCGCGCTCTACCCGGGCATGACGGCCCTGCAGCGCGAGTACGAGTTCGGTATCGCGGAGCTCACCGCGAGCGCCTGTCCGCCTGCTCTCGGCTTCGTCCAGCCATTGCGTCCATTCTGCACCGGTGCCAACGAGGAGGTGGTCCGGAAGATCGACGATATCAAGCCGGACATCGTTCTGCTGCACTCCACCTGGATGGTGGATCTGACCAGCGTCGAGCCGATGCTGCAGCGGACGGTGAGCAGGATTCGGGATACGGGCGTGAAACGGATCGTCATCGTCGGCCTTGTTCCGTCCTGGCGCGGCCGGAGCCTCCCGCAGAATCTGGTCGACTACTACCTCAAGGATCCGACGCATCCGCTGTTGCCGGAACGCACGACCTTCCGCTTATACCCGAGCCAGGAGCAGAACGAGAAGCTGAAGGCGATCGCGGCGCGGTTGAAGGTCGAGTTCATCTCTCCGCTCGATGTCATGTGCGACCAGTCCGGCTGCCTCACGCGCGTGGGAGATGCTCCTGGCGACCTGACTGCCTTCGACACCGGTCATCTCACCGTGCCGGGATCGACCTATCTCGCTCGGGCGATCAAGTCCCAGATCTTCAAGAACAGCATCCGCGACCTAGAAAAACCCGCTCAATGACATCCGTCCTTTTTCCCGGCGCGTCTCATGGCGCCAATTTCAAGCTTCGCACCGCGCAGTTCGTCTTCCGCAGATGCCCGTATTTCGTCAGCACGCTCGTCTTCCTGATCTGGCGGTCGACGACGGGCAACAAGGGACTCGATCAGTTCTTCAACCTGCCTTCGCCGCGGTATCGAATGATCTGCGACCTTCTGACTCGGATCCCCGGCGTGTCCGAGACCGCGCGCTTCATGCTCGACAGCGAAACCATCGACCGCGCAGTCTGCGACATCATCGAATACGGTCCGGATCGCCAGCTCGGCTCCAGCAGCCAATATCTGGAGGCCACCAGCCGCATCCTCGGTCACTTCGAGTTTCACGGAAAGCTCGGCCAGGAGCACTATCGAGCGGCCATCCCAAACGACGACATCTACGACAACGACCGCGCCATGGCCGACGCGATCGACCGGTTTGACACGTTGGATGGCAGCGAACGCAGCAGGGTCGGCGGATGGCTGTACTTTGCGCTCAGGAAGCTGCTGCTGCTGGTCTATCACGACGGCCGTGGCGAGCAGGTACCCCAAATTGGGGCCCGCTCCTTGCAGCTGCAGTCGAGGCTCCGCCGCGATCTCCCCCGCCCGTCGAAGGAGCTCGCCCGCATTCTCGACAGCCACGACATCGACATGAGGGACCTCAAGCTGATATCGCCCGACTGGTCGGCGCTGATCGGCCACATGGGCCATCTCGACGTGCATCTGCGGATGCGCGAGATGGGCTGGTGGAAGGGCGCGCCGCTGCTCGCGACCTATAGCGGCAGGATCGCCAACCGGCCGTTCCTGTCATTGTTGCAGGAGCGGTGCCCCGTCGTCGTTCTCGAGGAGGGATTGAAGCCCGAGGTCTGGGTCGAACTCTGTGGTTTGACCAAATATTTCGGCGTCTCGCATCAGATCTGGGGCACCGAAGAGCGGCCCGCCGGCTACTGGAACGATTGGGGCGCCGTGGCTCTCAAGGAGTGGAGCGATCGCGGTCTCGGCTATCCCATGCGGGACGCCTATGATCGCCAGTTCCAGACGAGCGACGAGGCGATGAGCTCGTTCGATGCCATGCGGCAGCACTTCGGCATGACGCAGGACGACTGGTACGTCTGTCTCCACATGCGCGACGCCAATACACGCGGCGAGAAGGAAGGTCGCGGCGAGACCGTGCGCAATGCGAGCCTCGCGAACTATCTCGACACGGTCAAATACATCACCGCGCAGGGTGGATGGGTCGTGCGCATGGGCGGCCCCAATGTCCCGCCGCTGCCGTCCCTGCCCCGCGTGATCGACTACGCCCGCTCGAGCTTCCGGTCCCCGCTGATGGACCTCCATCTGGTCCGCAACGCGCGCTACTTCATCGGCACGACGTCCGGCTTTGCCTACGTCGCGACCGGCTTCGGCGTTCCGACGGTCATGGTCAACTGCATCAGCTCGATCGGCCTGCTCTGGACTGAGAACACCCGCTTCGCGCTCAAGCCGCTCCGCACCACGGCCGGCCGGCTGCTGACCCAGCGTGAGCTCACGTCAGATCGCTGGCGATGGTCGTTCCCGACCCACGAATCGCTCTCGGAGGCCGGCCTCGTTCTCGGTGAGAACAGCTCGGACGAGATCCTGGAGACGGTCAAGGAGGTCGAGCAGATCGCCCTCGGCCACACGGCCCGATCGCCGCTGATCGCGCGTTGGGAAGCCTCACTCAGCATCCCAGGCTTTTTCGGCGCCTCGCTGCCCAGCCGCCACTTCCTGGAAAAGTACGAGACGCAGTTCCTGGACTAGGGTTTCAGCCCCGTGCACGCGGCTCGTCGAAGCCGCTCGACAGACCGGCCTGGGCGGTCATCTCCCGCCCGGTGCGGAGCATTGCTCGACGGGCCGGTTGCTGGCGTCAGGCTTCCGATCGCAGGCAGGAAACCATCGATCGACCAGCTTGCCCGCATCGCGAGACAGACCGGTCGTGGTGACATCGACGGTCCGGCACAGCAGCGTCGACACGCCGAACACGACGGCCGTCGTCACCAGCATCGTGACCGCGGCATTGACCGCATAGGGCTGATGTCCCAACGCCAGCGCGCAAGCAGCAGCCACGCTGCAGATGATCGGGATGTGGACGAGGTAGAGCACGAAGGAGAGCCGGCCGAGGTACTGTCCGAATGCACCGCCAAGCCAGGACTGAAGCCTCTTGTTGTAAAGCAGCGCCCCGACCACCAAGACCGCCCCGATCATGTGGGACGCCGTCGTCGGCAGGCTCCTGGGAAAGAACGAGTGCCAGGCCGGCACGATGCCTTCAGGTGTATGGGAATAGGCCCCGAAATAGAGCCCGACCAGGAACACCATGCCGGTCAGGATCTCGCGCACATGCGACGATGGCACGAGCCGCACGAGCGTGGCCCCGACCCACGCCTCGAACTCGTGAAACAGCACGCCGACGGCGAACAGCGCATAATAGGAGTCGTAGTTCAAGGCCAGATAGAGCACGGTGGCCGCGATCCGCACCGTGACGTTGCGAAAGCACACATAGGCCAGGAAGATCGTAACCGAGCCGATCAGCTCGATGCGCATGGTCCAGAGATTGGAGTTGTAGTCCGCGCGGCCGTTGCGGAAGGCATCGTAGAGCGCCTCACGCACCATGCTCCAGAAGCTCGGTTCGAACCCCTGGTACCACATCGCGAGCCATTCGCTGTGAGTGACGATACGCGCCGCCGCGACGTTGCTCATCAGTCCCGCAGCCATGATCGCCCACGCGATCGTCGAAGTCATGAGCATCGGCATGGCGAGCCGGAGATAGCGGCGCACCGTCTGGGCCGTCAGACTCAAGGTGGTCGCCTCGCTGAAACCTGCGAGCACATAGCCGCTCAGGACGAAGAAGATGCAGACCGCGAACGAACCCTTCCAGATCCAGCTCACCAGCGAAACCCCGAGCCAGGTCTCGGCCGCAAAATGCATTTCATCCGGCTTGAAGCTCACCAGGCCCGGAAACACGGCCAGGACGAGATGTCCGAAGAAGACGATGCAGGCCGCACTGCCCCGCAAGCCGTCGAGGAACGGACGCCGCGTTGCCTCACCAAGGTCGGCCTTCGATACGTCCCGCCCCACGATCCCTCCTGCCCCGGCTCGGTCGAACGAGGACTGCTAGCAGCCTCGATGGGTTTTCCCAAGCGGATCCTTCGCTGCGCGCGTAGCGCGCGGGCAACAGCCGAACCTCGTCTCGACACGTCGCATGGCGAGTCCGGGCCCCAGCTTGGCAGCCAAGGTCAGAGTTGATACGGTCGCCGCCCCGTACCGCCGTGGCCGCGACATGCTCTTCACTCAATTCGAGTTCATCTTTCTGTTTCTGCCGGTGACTTTCGCCGGCTATTTCGTCATTGGACGCTCTTTCGCCGATCCTGCGCCACGGCTCGCCTGGCTGGCCGCAGCCTCGCTCGTGTTCTATGCCAATTGGGACGTCAGCTTCGTTCCGATCATCGTCACGTCGATCGTCGTCAATTACGTCATGGGCCTGCTGATCGCCCGGCAGACCGCGAAGCCCGCGCGAACCCGGCTGTTCGCCATGGCCGTCGCTGCCAATCTGCTCGCCCTTGCGTTCTTCAAGTACACCAATTTCGGCATCGATATTATCGATGCGATCACACGCACCCGGCATTCCCACCTCGACATCGCGCTGCCGCTCGGAATCTCGTTCTTCACCTTCACCCAGCTCGCCTATCTGGCCGACGTCTATGCCGGCCTGGCAACCGAACGCAGCTTCATCAAGTACACCCTGTTCGTCACCTACTTTCCCCATCTGATCGCGGGCCCGATCCTGCATCATCGCGAGATGATGCCGCAATTCGGCTCGGAAGAGAGCAAGCGCCTGTCCGCCGAGCGCGTCGCGACCGGTCTCACCATCTTCATCATCGGATTGTTCAAGAAGGCCGTGATCGCGGACGGCTTCGCCTTGATCGCCAATCCGGTGTTCCAGACCGCGACCCGGTTTCACCTTCATGCGATCGATGCCTGGGGCGGTGCGCTGGCCTATTCGCTGCAGATCTATTTCGACTTCTCCGGCTACTGCGACATGGCCATCGGCCTGTCGCTGCTGTTCGGGATCCGGCTGCCGTTCAATTTCGACGCGCCCTATAAGTCGCACAGCATCATCGAGTTCTGGCGCCGCTGGCACATCACGCTGTCGCGCTTTCTCAGGGACTATCTGTACATTCCTCTTGGCGGCAACCGTCAGGGTCCGACTCGGCGCCGCGTCAACCTGTTCCTGACGATGTTGATCGGTGGCCTGTGGCACGGGGCCGGCTTCACCTTCGTGATCTGGGGCGCTCTCCACGGACTTTATCTGATCGTCAATCATCTCTGGCGCGAGATCGTCGGCCGCTCGCCGGCATTGCAGCAGCAGGCCGGGAAAATCTGGTATGCGGTCACGGCGCTGGTGCTGACGCAGTTCGCGGTCGTGATCGCCTGGGTGTTCTTTCGGGCTGATACGCCGAAGATCGCCGGCCGCGTGCTGCGCGCCATGGTCGGAGCGTCGCAGCCCGACCAGCTCGCTCAGACGACGACGGTCACCTGGCTCTCGCTGGCCGCGGTGATCGCGGGCTATGCGGCCTGCCTGCTGCTGCCCAACGTCAATGCCATGTTCGAACGCTGGAATGTCGGGCTCGACAGCTACAGCAATCCGCGACGCTGGAGCGTGGTGGATCTGACGTGGCGGCCGTCGACCGGCTGGGCGGTCGCGGCATCGCTGGTCTGTACCGTTGCACTGCTCGTGAGCCTGCTGGCCGGCGACGGCTCGCAGTTTCTGTACTTCCAGTTCTGACACCGGCGGAGCGCGTCGTGTTGGACCATCGAACGGCTGACGACACCATGTCCGAGATCGCGTATTCGCCCAAGGCGACGCGAGCGGAGTGCCCACGTGCGATGACGCGCTATCTCATCATCCTGATCGGGACGGCCGTCGCCACGGTCATGGGTCTCGTGGCGGTTGGTCTTTCGACCGGCGGCCCGTTGTCGAGAGCCGACCACATCGGACAGATTCCGCTCGACGAGGACTACGGCTACTACCGCAACTACGGCGACTGGATGAGCCGTGAGATCCAGGATCGTGACATACTCTACCACGGCATTGGTCAGTCGATCGAGCGGGCTCGCCAGGCCGACATCATCCTGCTCGGCCACTCGATGGTGCTGTGGGCCTTCGATCCGGCGCAGCTGCGCGCGTTCGAGCGCAAGCACGGCGTGAAGATCTACAACATGGGATCGGCGGGAGACGCGAGCGGCGAATTCCTGCGCCGCGTCGTCACGCGCTGGCAATTGCACCCGAAGCTCTGGCTCCTCAATGCGGACGACAAGGGCGGCAGCTTCTTCGACGTCAAGCTCGAGGACCAGGGGCTTTCAGGCTCGGGCTCGGCCGTCCAGGTGGTTCGACATGGCTGGCTGAAGGGCTATGCGACGGTCGCCACTCGCAACATCCGCTGGCGCATCCAACAATATCTGGCAGCCCGTCTGCCGGCCGGCATCAAATCGGTTGTCCTCCCCGGCCCGGGATTGCAGCTGTGGCGCAACATCGACACCGGCGATTGGTATCTCGACCGGATGCCGAATTATCTCGCCCCCTTGCACAACCCGGCCATCACGCTCACGCGGGACCAGAACTGCCCGACTTCGCCCGACGAGATTGAAAAGGCGAAGACGTTCACGGCCAGCATCGGCGGCAGGTCGGCCTTGATGCTCATTCCCTATTGGGGCTTCTGTGCGCTTCGCGTGCAACAGATCGCGCAAGCTCTCGATCTCGACGTGATGATCCCGAGCAAGACGGCGTATACGTCGGGGGATGGCGGCGGTCATTTGGATCGCGACGGCGCCCGCGCCTTTACCGCTGACTTTCTGAGCGAGCTCGAGCGACTTCCGAGCTTCCGGGCCATCACGGCTTCCCGTGAGCCCTCTGCAGCGCTCAAGCATTGATCGAAATCTTCAAGCGGCTCGATCGCCGAGTTTGCCGGCAGATTTGTCTCAAATGTCGCTTGATGGCGCGCCAAGAAGCTCGTCCTTGCAAACAGGTTCCGATCGCAATTGGCAGGATAAATTGGCCTCCTGTAGCGCGCCTGCCACGGCCGCGCTCCATTTTTGGCGTTGATGGAGACGCACATCAGGCGGAAATTTTGGGCTCGGCGGGTTTTCTGCGCCGACCGTTTGGACTATTGATCCGACTCCGCCAAAATGGCGAGAACGAAACGCGCTCATCGCGCGCCGCTCGCAAATTGCAGCCGCCGGAGACCGATTTTTGGACCAGATGATTGCAGTTCCGGTCGATGCTGTCTGCGAGAAGATTCGCGCGTCCTGTGAATCCGGACAGACGATCGCCTTCGTGTCGGGCAACTTCAACGTCGTGCACCCCGGACATTTACGGCTTTTGAAGTTCGCGGCCGAGCAGGCGGACGTCCTCGTCGTCGGCGTCAATCCGGATTCCACACCGGGCGTGACCCTGGCGCAGGACATGCGGCTGGAAAATGTGCGGTCGATCTCCTTTGTGCATCATGCCGTGCGCCTGGACGCCTCCGCATCCGACTTCATCTCGCACCTGAAGCCGACCGTCGTCGTCAAGGGCAAGGAGTTCGAGGACCGCGCCAATCCGGAGCAGGAGGCCGTCAACGCATATGGCGGCCGCCTGATCTTCTCGTCCGGCGAATTGCGCTTCGCCTCTCTGTCGCTCTTGGAACGCGACGCGAACATCGACATCTCGACGGTCCGCAAGCCGCTGGAATTCCCGCGTCGTCACGGTTTTGAAATCTCGAACCTGAAGGACCTGCTCGGCAAGCTCGCCGGCATGCGCGTCGCCGTCATCGGCGACCTCATCGTCGACGAGTACGTAACCTGCGACGCGGTCGGCATGTCCCAGGAGGACCCGACCATCGTCGTCACGCCGCTGATGACACGCACCTTCGTCGGCGGCGCCGGCGCTGTCGCGGCGCATGCGCATGGCCTCGGGGCCGACGTGAAGTTCTTCACTCTGGTCGGCGACGACGACGCGGCGCGGTTCGCGCGCAACACGCTGGAGCAGCACGGCGTCGATTTCAACGCCTTCACCGACCAGAGCCGGCCGACCACGCGCAAGCAGCGTTTCCGCGCGCTCAACAAGACGCTGTTGCGCGTCAATCATCTGCGCCAGCACGCCTCCGACGCCGACCTCCAGCGGCAGATGCTCACTTCGGTCGAGCGCGCCTTGAAATCGTGCGATCTGCTGCTGTTTTCCTGCTTCAACTATGGCTGCCTGCCGCAGGATCTGGTCGACGCGATCGCTGATCGTGCCCGCTCCAACGGCGTGATGATGGCGGCCGACAGCCAGGTGTCGTCGCAGACCGGCGACGTCTCCCGCTTCAAGGGAATGACCCTGCTGACGCCGACCGAACGCGAGGCGCGCGTCGCGCTCAACGACTTCATCTCGGGCCTGGCGGTCATCAGCGAGCGCCTGGTCGAACGGGCCCGCACCCGAAATCTGGTGATCACGCTCGGCGCCGAAGGCGCGCTGATCAACACGATGGCCGAGGGCATCTTCACCTCCGACCGCCTGCCCGCGTTCAATCCGTCGCCGAAGGACGTCTCCGGCGCCGGTGACAGCTTCTTCATGGCCTGTTCGATGGGCCTGCGCGCCGGCGCCGACATCTGGCAGGCCTCCTATCTCGGCTCGCTGGCCGCCGCGCTGCAGGTCTCGCGCGTCGGCAACCTGCCGCTGACGACGGCCGAACTGGTGCGGGAAATCGACGAGACCGGCTTCAGCCAAGAATAAGTTCAGGAATGGGATGTCGAGATGCGTGCCCTTCTGCTCGCCGCCGGGATCGGAAGCCGGCTGCGTCCGCTGACCGATACGACGCCGAAATGCCTGGTGCGTGTGCACGACCGGCCGTTGCTGGACTACTGGCTCGACCTCGTGTTCGAAGGCGGCATCGAGCGGGCCCTGCTCAACACGCACTGGCTCGCCGAGCAGGTGCGCGCCCACGTCGCCCAATCGCGCTGGCGCGATCGCATCGATCTCGTTCATGAAGACGAGCTGCTTGGCACCGGCGGCACCGTGCTCGCCAACCGCGTCTGGTTCGGCGACCAGCCGTTTCTGGTCGCGCATGCGGACAATTTGACGGATTTCGACGTCGCCGGCCTGCTCGCCGCCCACCGCGACCGCCCACCCGGCTGCATCATGACGATGCTCGCATTCCGGACCGACGATCCAAGCTCGTGCGGGATTCTCCAGCTGGATGATCTCAACCGGGTCATCGCCTTCCACGAGAAGGTCAAGAATCCGCCCGGGAACCTCGCCAATGGCGCGGTCTACGTGTTCGATCCCGCCGTGATCGCTGACATCGCCGCGCTCGGAAAGCCGATCGTCGACCTCTCCACCGAAATCATCCCCAATTATCTGGGACGGATTTTGTGTGTGGAAACCAGTGGTTATCACCGGGATATCGGCAACCCGGAAAGCTTGCGCCGGGCTCATTTGGAGTTTAAGCACGAACCGCGCCGTGGCGGGGACGTTTGACGGGCGGCGTCTGCCGCCGGGCCGGTCGCCTTCCCCAGCCAATTTGTATAAAGGTGCGCGCGACGCGCCGGCCGGCGACACGACAGGCGAGCCACGGGGATTCAGCAGATGAAGATTTTTGTCACCGGTGCGTGCGGCTACAAGGGCAGCGTGCTCGTGCCGAAGCTGTTGAAGGCCGGCCACAAGGTCGTCGCGTTCGACATCATGTGGTTCGGCAACTTCCTCGAGCCGCATCCGGATCTCACCGTGGTCCAGGGCGACGTCCGCAATCCCGACGCGATCGACCTGACCGGCGTCGATGCCATCATTCATCTCTCCAGCGTCGCCAATGATCCCTGCGGCGATCTCGACCCGAAGCTGACCTGGGAGATCTCCTGCCTCGCCACGATGCAGCTCGCCGACCGCGCCTATCGCCACGGCATCAAGCGCTTCATCTATGCCTCGTCCGGCAGCGTCTATGGCGTGAAGGAGGAGGAGCAGGTCACCGAGGATCTCGAGCTGCTGCCGATCTCCGAGTACAACAAGACCAAGATGTGCGGCGAGCGCATCGTGCTGTCCTACAAGGATGACATGGTGGTGCAGATCGTGCGCCCCGCCACCGTGTGCGGCTACTCTCCGCGCCAGCGCCTCGATGTGTCGGTGAACATGCTGACGATGCAGGCGCTGATGAACGGCCGCATCACGGTGTTCGGCGGCGACCAGACCCGGCCCAACATCCACATCGATGACATCACCGACCTCTATTTGTTCCTGCTCGATCATCCCGAGCATACCGGCATCTACAATGCCGGTTTCGAGAACATCTCGATCCTCGACATCGCCAACATGGTCGCCAAGCATGTGAAGGCCGAGATCGTGGTGACCCCGTCGAACGACCCGCGCAGCTATCGCGTCAACTCCGACCGGCTGCTCGCGACCGGCTTCCGTCCGAAGAAGACGGTGGAGGACGCGATCAAGGAAATCATCGGCATGTACTCGCAGGGGCAGCTCAAGAACGAAGACCGCTGGTACAATCTGAAATGGATGGAGAAGGAGGTCGTGAAATGAACGTCCTGGCCTTCAAGACCCCCGGCAGCCTGTTCGCCGACTACACCAGCCGCTTCAGCACCGTGCTGAAGGACTTCGACTGGAGCCCGGTCGAGAAGCTGGCCTACGATCTGCGCGATTGCTGGCAGACCGGCCGGCAGGTGTTCTTCTGCGGCAATGGCGGCAGCGGCGGCAATGCCAACCATCTCGCCAACGACTTCCTCTACGCGCTGTCGAAGACGCCGGGCTCGGGCCTGCGCGTGCATTCGCTGTCGTCGAACCCCTCCGTGATCACCTGCCTCGCCAATGACGAAGGCTATGACCAGGTGTTCTCGCTGCAGCTCGCGGTGCTCGCGCGCAAGGGCGACGTGCTGATCACGTTCTCCGGCTCCGGCAACTCGCCGAACATCCTGAAGGCGCTCGAAGAAGGCAAGAAGATCGGCATGACCAGCTATGCCGTGCTCGGTTTCTCCGGCGGCAAGGCCAAGGCGCTGGCCGACGTGCCGATCCATTTCGCTGTCGACGACATGCAGATCGCCGAGGACGCGCAGATGGTCATCGGCCACATGATCATGCAGTGGCTTTACGCCCAGCGTGGCGACATCATCACATCGCGCGAGGTCTGACGGACAGGGACGATGGCTGCGAACGAAAAGTACCTGATCCTCGGCTCGAACTCCTTCTCGGGCGCAACCTTCGTCGATTTCCTGGCCGCGGCCGGTCACGACGTGATCGCCACCAGCCGCTCCGACGAGCCGCATGACGCGTTCCTGCCCTACAAGTGGCAGAAGCGCCCCGGCAGCGTGCGCTTCAAGCGCGTCGACCTCAACCACGACCTCGACGCGCTGAAGGCGCTGCTCGCGGCCGAGCGGCCGACCCATGTGGTGAACTTCGCGGCACAGAGCATGGTCGGCGAGAGCTGGCTGTATCCGGACCATTGGATGATGACCAACGTCGTCTCCGCGGTTCGGCTGCACGACATCCTGCGCAACTATGACGGCCTCGACCGCTACGTCCACGTCACGACGCCTGAGGTCTACGGCTCGACCGAGGGCTGGGTGCGCGAGGATGCGCCGTTCAACCCGTCGACCCCCTATGCGGTGTCGCGCGCGGCCGGCGACATGAGCCTGCGGACGTATTTCGCCAACTACGAGTTTCCCGTGGTGTTCACCCGCGCCGCCAATGTCTATGGCCCGGGCCAGCAGCTCTACCGCATCGTGCCGCGCACCATCGTCGCGGCGATGACTGGCCAGAAGCTGCGCCTCGACGGCGGCGGCAAGTCGATCCGCGTCTTCATCCACATGACCGACGTGTCGGACGCGACGGTGAAGATCGGCCGCAGCGGCAAGCTCGGCGAGACCTACCACATCTCGGGCTACGAGCTGGTCTCGATCCGCACCCTGGTCGAGATGATCCTCGCCCGCCTCGGCAAGTCGTTTGAGGACTGCGTCGAGATCGGCCCCGAGCGGCCGGGCAAGGACACGGCCTACACGCTCGACAGCTTCAAGCTGCGCACTGAACTGGGCTGGCGCGACACGTTCTCGCTGGAACAGGGCATCGACGATGTCATCGCCTGGGCGCGACGCTTCGAGGGTGCCATGGCCAAGCTGCCGACCAAATACGAGCATAAACCCTGATCGACGACCCCCACGCTTCCCTGGGAAGCGCGACTGGAGAGCACGATGAACGTTGCAGTCCGGAGCCCGGCGGCCAAGCCTGACGCCGCCGCCCTGAAGGCGCAGGCGGCGAAGCTGCGCGGCAAGATCATCGAGATGTCGCACAAGGCGCAGGCGGCGCATCTCGCCTCGTCGCTGTCCTGCGCCGATGCGATGACGGCCGCCTATTGGCACGTGCTGAACATCGACCCCAAGAACCCGACCGATCCGCTGCGCGACCGCTTCATCCTGTCGAAGGGCCATGCCGCCGCGGCGCTGTTCGCGACCTTGGCGATGAAGGGCTACTTCCCGATCGAGGAGCTCGACACCTACTGCCAGGACGGCGGCCGGCTCGCCGAGCATCCGCCGGCGAACCTCCTGCCCGGCGTCGAAGCAGCCACCGGCTCGCTCGGCCACGGCCTGCCGCTCGGCTGCGGCATGGCGCTCGCCGGCCGCATCAAGGGCGAGAATTACCGCGTGTTCGCGCTGCTGTCGGACGGCGAGAACAACGAGGGCTCGGTGTGGGAGGCCGCAATGTTCGCCGCCGCCCAGAAGCTCGAGAACGTCTGCGTCGTCGTCGACTACAACAAGTGGCAGGCGACCGCGCGCTCCAACGAGACCCTGATGCTGGCGCCGCTGCGCGACAAATGGGCGGCGTTCGGCTGGGATGCCCACGAGATCGACGGCCATGACGTCGGCGCGCTGGCGGAGGCGATGCAGAACATCCCGAACGGCTCGGGCAAGCCGGTGGCGCTGATCGCCCACACCGTGAAGGGCAAGGGCGTGTCGTTCATGGAGGACGACAACAACTGGCATTACCGCGCCCCCACCGCTGAGGAAGTCGTCAAGTCGTTCAAGGAGCTCGGCCTGTCATGAGAAACGCATTCGCGGACGAGCTGACCAAGCTCGGCAACGAGGACTCTCGCGTCGTCATGCTGTCGGGCGACATCGGCAACCGCCTGTTCGACAAGTTCAAGGACAAGCATCCGAGCCGCTTCTTCAACTGCGGCGTGGCCGAGGCCAACATGATGGGCGTCGCCGCCGGCATGGCCATGAACGGCCTGCGCCCGGTCGCCTATACCATCACGCCCTTCGTGACGACGCGCTGCCTGGAGCAGATCCGCACCGACGTCTGCTATCACGAGGCGCCGGTGACCATCGTCGCCGTCGGCGCCGGCCTCGCCTATTCCGGCCTCGGCCCGACCCATCACGCCTGCGAGGACATCTCGTTCCTGCGTTCGATCCCGAACATGGTCGTGATCTGCCCGGGCGATGCCTTCGAGGTGCGCGGCGCGCTGCGCGCGGCGATGCAGCAGGACCGTCCGGTCTACATCCGCATGGGCAAGAAGGGTGAGCCGGTCGTTCACAAGGGCCCCATCGCAGACTTCAAGATCGGCAAGGCGATCACGATCGAGGAAGGCAGCGACGTGTGCCTGCTCTCGACCGGCAACATGCTGCCGGAAGTCATTGAAGCCGCACACAAGTTGAAGGAAAAGGGGATCTCCGCGGAGGTCGTCAGCTTCCACACGGTGAAGCCGCTGGATGAGGACAAGCTCAAGCAGGCCTTCAGCCGCTTCAAGCTGGTCGCGACCATCGAGGAGCATTCGCTGATCGGCGGCTTCGGCGCCGCGGTCTCCGAGTGGCTCGTCGACAGTGAGACCGCGCCGAAGAAGTTCCTGCGCTTCGGCACGCCGGATGCCTTCTTCAAGAAATCCGGTGAACAGGAATATGCCCGCGAGGTGCTCGGCCTGACCGGCCACCAGATCGCGGACAAGATCATCCACGCCTTGAGCTGAGACATCACATGAAGACCCAAGCTGCCCTCCTGGTCCAGACCGGCCAGCCGCTCGTCCTTGCCGAGATCGAGACGCCGGCCCTGAAGCCGGGGCAGGTCCTGGTCGAGATCGCCTATTCCGGCGCCTGCGGCACGCAGTTGATGGAGTGGCGTGGTGACAAGGGCGAGGACAAATGGGTCCCGCATTGCCTCGGCCATGAGGGCACCGGCACCGTGATCGAGGCCGGCAGCGCCGTCACCAAGGTCAAGGTCGGCGACAAGGTCGTGCTGTCCTGGATCAAGGGCAGCGGCATCGAGGCTGGCGGCGCCGTCTATGACTGGGACGGCAAGAAGGTCAACGCCGGCGGCGTCACCACCTTCCAGCGGCATTCGGTCGTCAGCGAGAACCGCCTGACCCTGCTGCCGCCCGATTTGCCGATGGACGTCGCGGTGCTGCTCGGCTGCGCCGCGCCGACCGGCATGGGCGCGGTCTACAATGTGCTGAAGGTGCAGCCGGGCGATGCGGTCGCCGTGTTCGGCACCGGCGGCATCGGCCTCAACGCGCTGATGGCAGCTAGCCTCGCCGGCGCCATGCCGGTGATCGGCATCGACCCCAACCCGACGCGCCGCGCGCTCGCCAAGATCTACGGCGCAACGCATGTGATCGACGCGGCCGGCGACGTGCTGGCCGAGATCAAGAAGATCGTGCCGCAGGGCGTTGATCTCGCGGTCGAATCCTCGGGTATCCCCGGCGTCATGGATCAGGCGATCAATTCGACACGCCAGCAGGGCGGCCGCGCGGTCGTGATCGGCAATGCCAAGCATGGCGCGGCGCTGACGCTGAACCCGGGCGTCTTCAACCAGGGCAAGAGCCTGCTCGGCACCTGGGGCGGCGACAGCGTGCCGGATCGCGACTACGGGCGCTACGGGCGGCTGCTGAGCTCCGGCCGCTTCCCGGTGCGGGACCTCTTGTCGAAGCCCTACAGCCTCGCCCAGGCCGACCAGGCGCTGGCCGACCTCGCCGCCGGCAAGGTCGGCCGTCCGCTGATCGACATGTCGCTGGCTTAAGTTCTGGCCATGCGGATCGGGATCGACTTCGACAACACGATCGCCTGTTATGACGGCGTGTTTCATGCGGCCGCGCTGGAGCGCGGCCTGATCCCGGCCGATCTCGGCCACGACAAGAACAGCGTCCGCGATCATCTCAACGGCAGCGGGCGCAAGGACGATTTCACCGAGCTGCAGGGCTATGTCTACGGCGCCCGCATGGACCTGGTGTCGCCCTACCCCGGCTTTGCGGAATTCGTGACCGCCGCCCGCGGCGCCGGTCATGACCTGTTCATCGTCAGCCATAAGACCAGGCACCCTATTCTCGGGCCGAAGCACGACATGCATGCCGCCGCGCGTGGCTTCCTGACCGACCGCGGCCTGATGGGGGAAGCCGCTGGCCAGATCGCACCTGACCGCGTGTTCTTCGAGCTGACCAAGGACGAGAAGGTCGCGCGTGCGCATGCGCTGGCGTGCGAAGTCTTCGTTGACGACCTTCCGGAGATCCTCGGGATGGGCGGCTTCCCTGAGGGCATGCGCAAGGTGCTGTTCGATCCGGAGAACCAGTTCGCGGCCAAGGCCGTGCCTTACGAGCGCCGCTCGACCTGGGCCGAGATCGCGGCGGATGTCGTCCGTGACCCCCACTGACGCCGGCGCGGAGCCCGATGCCGCCCTGCTGGCGCTGGCGCAGCGCCTCACCGCGCAGGCCGGCAAGGCCAGCCCGACGGCGCTGACCCGGCTCGCCGGGGGCCGCAACAACCAGGTCTTCCGTCTCGACACCGCTGACGGCCCGCTGGTCCTCAAGCGCTACTTCACCGATGCCCGCGACACCCGCGACCGGCTCGGCGCCGAGTGGAGCTTCATCAGCCATGCCTGGTCCCACGGCGTCCGCGTCGTGCCGGAGCCGCTGGCCTGCGATCGCGCCGAAATAGCCGGCCTGTACGGCTTCGTCGCAGGGCGCAAGTTGACGGCAATCGAGCTGGCCCCGGCGCATGTCGATGCCGCGATCGACTTCGTGCTCGCGGTGAACGCCCAGCCCCGCCCTGAGCTGGCGCCGGGCTCGGAAGCCTGCTTCTCCCTCGCCGAGCACCTCGCCACTGTCGAGCGCCGCGTTGCTCGCCTGGCCACCCTCGATGCTGAGGTGCCGCATGTTGCCGAGGCCCGGACATTCGTGGCGGCGCAGCTGCAGCCGACCTGGGCCGAGGTGAAGGCGACCATTCTGCGCGGCGCCGCGGCCGAGGGGGTCGCCTTCGAGGCCGCCATCCCCGCCGACCAGGTCTGCCTGTCGCCGTCCGATTTCGGCTTCCACAACGCGCTGATCGACGACCAGGACAAGCTCACCTTCCTCGACTTCGAATATGCCGGCCGCGACGACCCGGCCAAGCTCGTCTCCGACTTCTTCTGCCAGCCGGAGGTGCCGGTGCCGCTGCCGGTGCACGAGCATTTCATCGACCGGCTGACGGACGGCCTCGGGCTCGACGCCGCCAGCGTCGCGCGCTGCCGGCTGCTGCTCGACGCCTACCAGGTCAAATGGACCTGCATCATCCTCAACGACTTCCTGCCGCTCGGCGCCACCCGTCGCGCCTTCGCCGACACCGGCGCCTGGGCGCAGCGCTGCGCCGCGCAGCTCGCCAAGGCCGAAGCGCAGCTCGGCCTGATCGGCGCCACATCCGATTAACCGACACTCACACGCCCGGAGAGCTTCATGGCCTATCGCGAGTTCGTCAGTCTCGTCCACAAATCGACCAAGCGCGACTATCTCGCGCGCGTCACCCAGCGCGACAAGGCCGATGTCGCGGAGATGGCGATCAAGTACGACTACGACTATTGGGACGGCAGCCGCGAGACCGGCTATGGCGGCTACAAATATGACGGCCGCTGGCGCAAGGTCGCCGACGCCATGATCGAGACCTACGGCATCAAGCCCGGCATGCGCGTGCTCGACGTCGGCTCCGGCAAGGGTTTCATCCTGCACGATTTCCGCGAGGCCATCCCGGACCTCGAAGTGGCCGGCATCGATATCTCCTCCTACGGCGTCGAGCACACGATGGAGAGCGTGAAGCCGTTCTGTCAGGTCGGCAATGCGGCCAAGCTGCCCTACCCCGACAAGCATTTCGACCTCGTCATCTCGATCAACACGCTGCACAATCTCTACAACTACGATCTCGACGCGGCGCTGCGCGAGATGGAGCGCGTCAGCCGCGGCGCCAAATATCTCTGCGTCGAGGGCTACCGCAACGAGCGCGAGAAGGTGAACCTGATGTACTGGCAGCTCACCTGCCGCATCTTCCACACCCCCGAGGAATGGGCCTTCGAGTTCAAGCGCTCCGGCTACACCGGCGACCACGAATTCATCTTCTTCGAATGAGCCATGCCTGGAACCGCCGCGTCTGCCCGCACACGCGGCGGTTTCAAATGGGATCCTCCGGTAAAGCGGTCCTCGCCGAGGGCAACGGTTGTGGATGGCCGTTGTCGGCTCACGCCAAAGCCTCAGCCTGATTTTGCGGGCGCACGAAAATGTCTATAATGTGCCGTGAGTTGGGAAACGTGGGACCGGGTGGCGATGGCGAAATCCTTGAAGGCGACAATAGCTGAGTGGTTTCCCCGCCCCTTCGTGTACAGGTTGCGCTCCATCAAACGGGCCATCATGGGCCAGCCGCCTCCTGAGCACTGGGAGAGCAACGTCGACAACGATACGACCGACGAGCGCGGCCAGCCCAGGCCGCGCACGCGTCAGACCGAGGCGCTCGAGCGGTTGCACGGGCAGAAGATCAGCTCCCCCTACCTGTTCTACGAAGTCGATGATGTCCTCACGCTTCCCGCCAAGGAGATCGCGCGGACGTTGACGCTGGGCGCGATGTACATCAACAGCGCCGACGTGATCGGTGACGTCGCCGAATTCGGCACCATGGGCGGCTTCACGGCCCGCACCCTCGCCAACGCAATGGTGTTCGATCCGAAATACCAGCCCAACCAACCACTGCGCAAACTGCGCCTGTTCGACAGTTTCGAAGGGCTGCCGGAGATCACCTCGCGCATCGATCTCGAGTCGCAGCACGTCAAATCGAAAGCCTGGTCCAGGGGCGGCTGCAAGGTTCTGGGTGCAAAGGATCTCAAGGAGATGGTCGAAGCCATCATCCCGCCGAGCCGGGTGCGGATCCACGAAGGCTGGTTCGCCGACACCGTCAAGCAACTGCCGGACGATACCCGCTTCGCGCTGATCCATTTTGATGGAGACCTGTATTCCTCCACGATGGACGCACTGGCGCCTTGCTTCGAGCGCGGCTTGATTTCCAAGGGCGCCCTGATCTGCTTCGATGATTGGAATTGCAACGAAGCCGATCCGGAGGCCGGCGAGCGCAAGGCGTGGGCGGATCTCGTCAGCCGCTTCGAGATCGTGGCCAGCCATTCCGGCGACTACTCGATCCAGAGCACCAAGTTCATCATCCACTCGTATCGTGGCATGAAACCCAGGCCGGCATGAGGGCATACCCTGCCGCAACCTTGGTTGCATCCTATTGCTAGTCGCGGCTACAAGGTGAACTGATGGGCTGTGCATACCCACACGCTCCCGGCACGCAGCACGTCAGCTTGCGAGCACACAAGTGCTCCAGCCGTTTCCACCTGCAACACCGGATCTTCCGGACCTGCGTCGGAGAAGTTGAATGCTGACCCCGCTCAAGGCCGCGCTGGCCGAGACGCTTCCGCCGACGGCGCTGTACTGGCTGCGGTCGGTCAAGCGCGCCATCATGCTGCAGCCGCCGATCCCCTGGCCATTTGCGTGGCCGGGCGACTTGACACGCACACAGTCCGTCGCCGCCGAAGTGGAGGACGATGGCCGGCCGATCCAGGACACCGCGATCGAGCGCTACAAGATGCGCAACCTGCCCTCGCCGGATTCCTTCTACGGCTATCAGGACATTCTGCCGCTGGCCGCCAAGGAAATCGCGAAGGCGCTGACGCTGAGCGTCCAATACGTCAACGGCTCGCACGTCTACGGCGATATCGCCGAGTTCGGCACGATGGGCGGCTTCAGCGCGAAGGCCATTGCAACCTCGATGGTCTTCGATCCTCAGCGCCAGCCGCTCAGCAAGAGCGCCTCGGGCGAAAATCCGTTCCGCATCCTTCGCCTGTTCGACAGCTTCGAGGGCCTTCCGGAAATCACCTCGCCCGTCGACCTCGGTTCCCCGCACGTCGTGTCCGGCGCGTGGGCCAAGGGCGGCTGCAAGGTGCTCGCAGCGCCTGAGCTGCGCGAGCGCATCGGCAAGATCCTGCCGCCGCACCGTTTCCAGCTCTACGAAGGCTGGTTCGCCGATACCGTCAAGACGCTGCCGCCGGAGACGCGCTTTGCCATGATCCATTTCGACGGCGACCTCTACCAATCGACGATGGATGCGTTGGTGCCGCTGTTCGAGCGCGGCATGATCTCGACCGGTGCGATGATCTGCTTCGACGATTGGAACGCCAATCGTGCAATCCCCACCACCGGGGAACGCCAGGCGTGGAAGGAGCTGGTCGAAACGTTCAACATCGACGCCAGCAATTGCGGCGACTACTCGGTGGGCGGCACCCGCTTCATCATCCACTCCTATCGCGGCATCCCGGCCGATCCGGAATAGCGTCTACGGCGGCCGCTGCCGGAGCGGCCCCAACAGATCGTCGATGGTCTCGCGCACCAGGAAGATCGCGCCGGGGATCGTCAGGTGCCCTGGATCGAACGCCGTCAGTTGCGCGGCGCCTGGACCTATGCGGCTGAGACAGCCCTCTGCATTACAGAAGACGTCGCGCACCGAGATGTAGGCGATGCCGAGCTCGCGGGTGAGCTCGCGAAACAGAGCGTCGCGGCCCCGTGTCCATTCGTCGTTCGAGCGAAAAAAGGTCCGCTCGGGCAGCACCGTTCCGGACTGCCGGAAGTAGTCCCGCACATTGTTGGACAGGCCGGCGCCCTGCCAGCCCGGCGGCGGGCCCATCAGCACGATCCTGGTGATGCCGCTCGCCCTGAGTACGGCGACCGTACGCAGCAGACCCTGGCGCAGCACGGTCTCGTCATGGCCCCAGGTCGAATCGAGGATGACGACATCCGGCCGGAGACGGCCGATCCGCTGCGCGACATCGTCATTGATGCTCTTGCAGAACGGCCGGGCGTCCAGCGTGTAGCCGATCAGCGGCGGACAGGCAGAGGCTGTGTACTGCGCGACGTCGTAGCCCCGCTCGGCTGAAACATGCAGCAGGCCCGGATAGAGCGCCGCGCCGTACGAGTCCCCCCAGATCAGCAGCAGCGGCCGGCGTCCCTGCCCTGCACAATCGGCGCCGAATTCGGACGCAGGCTGCAGCAGCAACAGACAGCGTCCGCGACGCCAATGCATCCAGGTCTCGCTGCCTGAGAGCATGAAGGCCCTGATCTCCGGGGCGAAGCGGATCGGCAACCCGCGCGTGCTCGTGGCCACCACGCCGACCGGAATCAGCGCGGCCAAGGCTGCGAGCAGGGAACTGACCCGCCAGGTGGGCTTCGCTGCCCCGAACCGGATCGGAAACTCGATGGCGCGGTAGGTGAGCCACGCCAGCACGATGCTCGCTCCGAGCACGGCCAGCAGCGCCCAAATCGGAGCCGCTCCGCCAAAGTGCAGCTTGGTGAAAGCGATCAGCGGGTAGTGCCACAGATAGAGCGGATAGCTGATCAGCCCGGTGAGGACCAAGGCGGGCTGCGCCAGGACGCGATGCGCCGGCGTGCCGCTGGTCGCGATCAGCGCCATGGCCGACAGCACGGGAACGAGGGTTCGCACGCCCGGCCAGGGCGAGGCGCTGCTGAAACCGAAGAACGCCACGAGCAGGCCGGCAACGCCGAGGCTCGAGAGCAGCCCGGCGGTGGCCGGCCCGATCCGAAGCCCGGCCTGCTGCCGCAGCCATACTGCCAGAAATGATCCGGCCAACAGCTCCCAGCCGCGCGTGGTCGGCGCATAGAACGCCCAGGCTGCCTCCTTTGCGGGGGTTGCAAGGCAGACCACCAGTGAGCCGGCCGCCAAGGCAGCCACGATAGCCGCCTTCTGCGATCGCCACCGGCTGACCAGCACGAACGCCGCCGGCCAGACGATGTAGTACTGCTCTTCGATGCCCAGCGACCACAGATGCAGGAGCGGCAGACGCTCGGCTCCCGGATCGAAATAGCCGACGATCTGCGCGTGCAGCATGAGGTTTTCAGCAAAAGCTATGGCGCCGATGATGTTCGACCCCAGCGCCTCCATCTCGCCCACCGGCAGCACGAACCAGGCGATCAGGAACGTCGCCAGCACCACCGTGATCAGAGACGGAAAGATCCGCAGGATGCGGCGGGCGTAGAACGTCGCGAAGCTGAAGCTGCCGTCGGCGCACTTCCGATCGATGATCGCGGTGATCAGATAGCCCGAGATCACGAAGAATACGTCGACGCCGGCGAAGCCGCCAGGCATCAGACGCGGGAAAGCATGAAAGACGAGCACGGCCATGACGGCGACCGCGCGCAGGCCATCGATGTCGGGACGGTAAGACAGCGCATGCGCCGGACTGCGGGGCTGCAGGCGAAGGGCCCTTGCGGCCGCGAGATCAACGCTTCCGGCGTTCCTCATCGTCGCGCAGTCCCTGAAATGCACGCGTCCTCTCCAGGGCGACGGCCAGGTCGCGGGTGAAATCGGCCGCCCCCCTGGCATCGAGATGGCCGCCGCTGTCCCAGCTGGAATAGTCCGTCCGCGCCGGCAGCGCGGTCTCGACGCCGATGGCATCGGCGATCTCGCGCACCTGCGTGAAGCAGCCATGGTAGTTCGGGACCAGGGTGAGCACGACCGGCGCGTCCAGCGCCTGGACGAGCTCGCGCGCATTGGCAATGACGTCCGGCGTGGTGTGGCAATCGGGATCGCGGGTCATCTTCACGCCGCCATTGTCGCCCGCGGCGAAGCGCGGGAACAACCGCATGTCGGCGGCGCCGGTCTGAACATTGCGTTCAAATGACGGGATGGGTGCCGTCTTCACAACACCAAGTACGCTGCGCAGGCCTCGCGTCGCGTCCTCCAGCCGCCAGTGGATGTTGCGACGGATCACAGTGGCATAGGAGCTGAAACGACTGCGTGTCGTGCTCGGAATGGGCCGGACGTCCGCACCAAAGGCGCGGGTCAGGTTGCGGTGGAAGAAGTTGCCGCCGCCGCCGCCATCGTCGGCATTGAGGATCCACAGCCGCGGCCGAAGATGATGCTTTTGGGCGATCCGGCGCGCGAACTCGCTGCTGGCGACGCCCACGAAGGCCATGTTGTAGACCTTGAGCCCATAGGGCTGCTCGAGGCGCTCGCGAATGACCGCTTCGTCGAGCGCGAACGATACCAGTGACGAGCCGAGTACGATGACGTCGGCGTCCTTGACATGGCGGATCGAGCCGCCGATGTCATGATAGAACAGATCCTGGTCCTGGATTTCGGTAACCACCTCACCGCCGAAATCGCGAAACCACGACGCATCGCCGGGTCTGCTGATGGCGCCGAGATGATCGCCCTGTGACAGCGACAGCCAGAGGCAAAGCCCTGCCAGCAACGTAGCCGCCGGTATCGCCAGCCAGAGCAGGTATCGGCGCGCCGCGCGGCCGAGGCTGCCGTCGATGACGTCATCCGGGGTGAACCCCATCTGCTCGGTGGGACCATTCATGGCAGGGATCGAGCGGTCGGACACGGCTTACTTCGGCAGACCCGGCAGTGCATCGAGCACATGTCGGGCAACGAGGATTGATGCAGGATTCGTCAGATGTCCGGAATCGAACGTCGTCACCTCCGAGTCGTTTGGTCCGATACGTGTCAGGCAGCCGTCATCGTTGCACATGAAATCGCGGACGGAGACGTACTGTACGTCAAGTTTCTTCGCTTGCGCCGCGAGCAATTGGTCGAACGGCTTCGTCCACGGATCGACGGTCCGGAACCAGGTCCGCGCCGGAAGCACGGTGTGGGTCTGGAAGTAGTAGTCCAGCAGGTTCGCCGGCAGCCCATCGCCATCCCATGTCGGCGGCGGACCAGCGATCACGATCGTCGGAACGCCTGCGGCCTTGACCAGCGGAATCGTACGGTCGAGCCCGACGCGGGCCTCCTCGTCGCCAACGCGCCACGTGCCGTAGAAGATCAAGACGTCCGGCTTCAACTCGGTCAAATGCTTGAGCACCGCGTCGTTGGCCGGCTTGCAGAGCGGCCGATGTGGGTTGACGTAGCCGATCAGCGGAGCGCAGGCCGAGATGGAAAACTGCGCGACATCGAAGCCACGCTCCGAACCGAATCGCGCCAGCCCAGGATACAGCGAAGCCGCATAGGAATCGCCCCACAACGCCACCAGCGGACGGCGGCCCGCGCCGAGACATTCCGGTGCGAACGCGCTCTGATCGGCGAGCAGCAGACATTTGCCGTTGCGCCAGAATTGCGCCGTCTCGCTGCCGTCGAGCATGAATCCGCGGATGTCGGGCGGGATTCGTGCCGGCCAGCCGCTGGTCCGATCGGCGGCAACGCCGACGGCGCCCAGCGCCACCATGCCGGCCAGCAGACTCCCGACCTTGAGCGGCACCAGCCTTCGGCCGAACCGAATCGGACGTTCGATGAACTGGTAGGTCAGCCACGCCAGCGCCACGCTGACTGCGATGATGCCGAACATGACCGGGGCCGGCACCTGATCCAGATAATGGATCCGCGCATAGGCCATCAACGGATAGTGCCAGAGATACAGCGGATAACTGATCAGGCCGATGAAGACCACGAAAGCCGACGACAGCACGTAGCGATGCACCAGGGTGCCGCTCGTCGCGATCAACGCCGCCGCTCCGAGCATCGGCAAGAGCGTGGGGAGACCCGGATGCGGCGCGGGGCGGCCAAGGCGCCAGAATGCGAACGCGATGGCAGCCAGCGCGACGATGGCCAGCACCTCCTGCCCGGTTCGCCCATCGACGGGGTCTTTCATGCCATCGAACCGCGGCATCGTGTTGCGGCGGCTGGTCCAGATGGCGAGACCCGAGCCAACGAGCAGTTCCCAGGCCCGCGTCACCGGCAGATAGAAGGCATAGTCGGGCGCGCTCCGCTGCACGATCACGCAGGCGACGAACGACGCCACCGCGAGCACGGCTGTTATCACGAGGCTGCTTCGACGCCACCAGCCGATCACCATCAGCAGCACCGGCCAGACGATGTAGTATTGCTCCTCGATGGCCAGCGACCAGAGATGCAACAGCGGCTTCTTTTCGGCAGCAAGGTCGAAGTAGCCGACCTGCCCGAGCAGAATGAAGTTCTGGATGAAGATGGCGCCGCCCGCAATGTTGGTGCCGAGCGACTTCATCTCGCGCGGCGGCAGCACGAACCAGGCAATCAGGAACGTCACCAGCACCACCGCGATCAGCGCAGGAAAGATGCGGCGTATCCGGCGCGCATAGAAATCCGCGATGCTGAACGTGCCCGACAGCATCTGCTTGTGAATGATGCCGGTGATCAGATAGCCGGAGATGACGAAGAAGATGTCGACGCCGTAGAAGCCGCCGGGGACTGCGGTGGGAAAGGCATGAAAGGCGAGAACCGGCAGAACGGCGACCGCCCGTAGCCCGTCGATGTCCTCGCGATAGCTGAGCGGCGTCGCATGGGCCTCAGCCAGGGACGAATTGGGGTGGGCGAAGTTCATTACACCAAGTCACGGGTTCAGGAACGGCCACCCATCAAAGCGGGATATTTCTCGATGAAGTAGCGAGATGGTCGTGAATTGCCGAAGAATCCGGGAATGTTCACACATTTCTCCCAGTCGTCGTCGACCGGCAGAATGGCAGGTGCGGTCCCGGACGACAAGTCCAACACTTCCTTCGTCGTCTCCAAAATTTCGTCGCTGCTGCTCTCGCTCACGGTGAGACCGGCGTGCTGGACCGTTTCATAGGTGGGAAACGTCCAGCGCCATTGCTCGGAGGTCACGTCGCCCAGCGACAGTAGACAACCCTCACGGGTATGAACCGGCTTGAGCGAGAACCGTGTATCCTTCGACCACAACAGTCCGACCGAGCTGAGCGCATTCACCATCGCGGTCGGAATGCCGAAGCTGGTCGCGACATAGGCAAAGCCCGAGGTCGTGCCGATGAAGATGCGTGCGCGGCGCATGAGGTGGACGTCCATCTCGGGTGCCTGATCCTCGCAGCGGGCATAGTCGACGACGCGCGGCATCTCCGGCAGCGGCGGCGCCTTGCGTCCGCCCATGCGGATGACCCAGCCGCCCTGATCGGTGATGAAGCGAACCGTGTCGAGGTAGTTGCCGATCGTAGCGCTGCGAATCGATTCGCCCTGCCCGAGGGTCTCGCCCCGCGCCTCGGCATCGCGCATGTGCAGGCAGACGAACCAGTCGTCCGGTCCGAGCCCCCACTTCTTGCGCAGAGCCTGATAGCGCATCTCCGTGCGATCATCGGCTCGCATTCGCGAATCGTAGATGTCCCGCAGTGGAAATCCACGACCTTCCCGCTCCCACTGCTGAAGCGCCATCGATCCGGCGTCGTTCCAATAGACGCAGCGGCCATCCTTGAATTGATAGGCCTGATGGGAATCGCCAAGGAACGGCGTCAGAGACGCCAGTTCGTGCCAGACCGCCGGCGACACGTCGTCGTCGCCAAGCGTCAATGTGGGGCAGATGTCCGAAAACAGCGACAGGAAGGTCTTGTTGGCAATCCGTTCATTGTAGGCCAGCAGCAGCGGCTGCTCGTCCCACCAACCCATCTCGCGCATCATCAAATGCACGTTGAGATGACCATTGTGGCCGATCAACGCACTCCAGTCCGGGGACAGGAGCCGGACATTCGAAAGATCCGTGCCGATTCGGTCGAGATAGCGCTTCAGCTCTCGCGACGGCGACGGCAGGTTGCGGCGCAGCCTGCGCTGTGTGTCCATCGAGCGGGAATAGACCCGTGGCACGAGATCGCCTTCGCCATTGTGATAGGTGCGCAGCAGCAGATGCCGGTAGGCGTAGAACATGTAGACGTCGAGAGAGTCTGCTTGCTCCTGCCTGTCATTCGCAAAATGCCACTCGTCGCGATCTGTGGGCCCGGCGTCGGCCGGAGGCACCGCGCCGCCTTCGAGATTGAGCTCCGTCGTCAGCCGATCGACGACGTCCGGATCGCGGAAGAAATTCGGGATGTATTGCCCGACGCGCGCATCGTTCGGGATGGCCGCCGCGTCGCGACGCGAGAACAGCACTTCCTCGAAACGGAAGTTCCGATGCTCGAGCATCAACCGGATGAATGTCCGCATCTGCGGCGACGCGCCAGCCAGCCAGCTCCATTGAAAACGGTGGACCTGGGTCAACACGTCCATCGAATAATAGCTCGCAAAGACGTCGATGCCCTGCGGGCTGTCGATTCTGATCGTCTTTTTGACCGAGCGGGCATATTTGAGGGCGTCGTCGTGGCGGTCACTGAGCAGTAGAAAATAGACGACCTCGTCCGGGTATTCGCGCAGCCACTTGTTCTCGAAAACCCAATCGCGGTGTTGTGTCACGAAGGGTGCACAAAAGAACACGAAATGGCGGTCAATCGCGCCGTGTTCGAACACATAGCGGAACCAGACGCTCAGGCGAAAACGCATCCTGAACGGCAGACACGTGAACGCGAGATGGCGAAGAAAGTGACGGCCCCTGGTCTTCGACAGAGCGTTGACGGTTCTCTGCGTGAGAAGCTTCAGACGTCGTCTCGTCTGCAGTCGAACACGATCGCGGAAGGTGCACGGTGCGTCCTCCGCGGGTGAGACTGTGTCGTAGTACGTCACTGCTGCCAGACCTTCACGTGAGAACCACGATACGTTTACGATTACTTCGACGCAGTGCAACGATCAACACTTGATCGGCGTCGAACTATGCAGGCGAGCAGCGCCTCTGAAATGAACTTTGTAGATGTCGCTCGCGCGCAACGCGCTTTGACGATCACCACGTAAAAATACGGTACGCGTCTATCTCCTACATCGCCGAGCGGCAAGCACGTTGCGCCTTCGATGACATTTGGAACAGCATGCCTGTAGATACATTACGATGCATAAATGGCGACAACGCAGCGACGCGGCTCGAAAGCTCTGACGGATTCGGGAGAAATGCCAAGAATTCCTGCGATTTTCCCGATACGTGGCGCCGGTGGGCGCTGCGCATCAAAAGGCGGTGATGCTCTGCCCCAGGTGTTCGCTTCGCTTCGGAACCGACCCGCGGTATTGTGATCCGAATACGTTACCGGAGCACACGATGACATCGGCCTGCCGCCTCTGCGGACACGAGATTCACACGGCTGCACTTTCCCTTGGACGAATGCCCGTCTGCAACAGCTTCAGCAGGAGTGGCGATGCTCCGCGCCGCGTCGATCTCGACGTCGTCGAGTGCGAAACGTGTCAGCTCGTCCAGCTGCCGACAGCGCCTCCGCCCGCCCTGCTGATGCCGGAGGTCTCATGGATTCGGTATCGCGAGCCCGAGGGCCATCTCGATGCGCTCGTCACGACGTTGTCGATGCTGCGGCCGTCGGCGGCGACGGCGATCGGCGCCGGCCCGTTCGAGCAACCCCTGTTATCGCGTCTCGCCGCACGCGGCCTGCAGACGCAGGCCCTCGCACTCGACATTCAGCCGGTCCAAGATCGCCATCCTTATCTGGAGAGTTGGCAGGGCATCCTCGACGATGCGCACCTGAGGGAGATGTCGGCGCGGCACGGCACCTTCGATCTCGTGTCGTGTCGCTACATCGTCGAGCACAGCCCGGCGCCGGTGGCCGCCCTGCGGGCGCTCAGACACCTGCTTGGGCCGAATGGCCTGCTGCTGATCGAGGTTCCCGACAGCGGCAAATTCCTTACCGCGCGCGATTACTGCTTCCTGTGGGAAGAGCACAGCTGCTATTTCGTCGACGCGACGTTGCGGCGGCTCGCTCAGGCGAGCGGATACCGGGTGGTTTCCTTGTTGCGCTATCCTGGCGCGCTCGAGGATGCACTCGTCGCCGTGCTCGAGCCTGAGGTTGGGCCCGGCTCCGCCCTGGCGGCGCAGGGCCCATCTGAGCTATTCCAGCGCTATCGTGAGAGCTTTGCCGGTTGCCGGGACCAGCTGCAGGCCCGTCTGGCCGCAGCTGCCGGACCGCTGAACGACGGCGTTGCCTTGTTCGGCATCGGGCACCACGCCATCATGTTCGCAAATGCCTTCGGCGTCGCCGACAAGATCGCGCTGGCGGTCGATGACGACGCCGACAAGCGCGGCTTTTTTGCACCGGGATTCCGCATCCCCGTGGTAGGCTCGGAAGCGCTGCTGGCAGACGAACAGGTCACCACCTGCCTGTTTGCCGTGGCGCCTCACATCG
Source organism: Bradyrhizobium sp. HKCCYLS20291 (assembly GCF_051167715.1). Taxonomy (NCBI): domain Bacteria; kingdom Pseudomonadati; phylum Pseudomonadota; class Alphaproteobacteria; order Hyphomicrobiales; family Nitrobacteraceae; genus Bradyrhizobium; species Bradyrhizobium sp. HKCCYLS20291. The sequence goes on from NZ_JBNPTO010000002.1 coordinate 265,842, forward strand.
AATCCCGGGTGCGCGACAAGCTCGCCCCGCTTGCGGCGCGAGGCGTGACGTTTCACTCCATTTACGCGGCGCTCGACAACGCAATCACGAAGGAAGTCACTTCATGAGCCTCGTTCAGAAGTCCCCCGAGGTGTTCCTGGCCGAGGGGCCCATTTCTGCCGTCGGCGCCGCCGAGATCAACACGCTCAAGGCGGCCGTTGCCGCGAGCCCCAAGCGGCGGGCGCGAATCAACGCCCATCCGGACGGCGAGGATCAGTTGCACGAGATGATCATCGCCATCGATGCCAGCTCCTACATCCGGCCGCACAAGCACCCGGGCAAGAGCGAGGCGTTTCACATCATCGAGGGCGAGGTCGATATCGTCGTGTTCGACGACAACGGCGAGATCGAGCGCGTGGTCGAGCTGGGACCGCCCGGCGGCCAGCGCCCGTTTTATTACCGGATGTCCAACGCGTTCTTTCATACGCTCATCATCCGCAGCGATCTGCTGATCGTCCACGAGATCACCAACGGGCCGTTCCGTCCCGGCGCCAGCCTGTTCGCCGACTTCGCGCCCGAGGACAGTGACGCCGCCAAGGCGGCTGCGTATCAGGCCGAGCTGGTCCGCCGGGTCGCCGCCCTGCAGGACGCCGCGGCATGACCAGCCATGCCGTCGTGATCGGCGGGACCCGTGGCCTCGGCCGCGTGGTGGTCGAACGCTTTCTCGCCCGCGGCTGCGACGTCACTGTGGTGTCGCGGCAACGTCCTGCCGATTTTCCCGAGCAGCCCGGCCTGCGACATTTCCCGGCCGATCTGGAGCGCAGCGAAAGCTTCGCCGGTCTCTGGGACCGGATCGCCGAGGCTGGCGGTGCCGTCCGCTACCTCGTGCTGAGCCAGCGCTTCCGAGGCCAAGGTGACCCCTGGGCCGGCGAGATCCAGGTCGGCCTGACCGCATCGCGCGACCTGATCGAGGGCTTTTCCGCCCATTTCGCCGAGACGGGTGACCGGGCGATCGGCGTGGTCAGCTCCGTCTATGCCGAATTCGTCGGCAGCTCCCAGCCGGTCGGTTATCATGTCGTGAAGGGCGGCCTGAATGCGATGGTTCGCCACTACGCCGCAACGCTCGGCCGGCGCGGCATCCGCGTCAACGCGATCATGCCGTTGACCTATCTCAAGCGCGAGTCGCGCATTTTCTACGAGCAGAACGACAGGCTGATGGACACCTACCGCCGCTTGGTCCCGCTCGGCCGGCTCGGGACGGCCGAAGAGTGCGCCGACGCACTGGATTTTCTCTGCAGCGAGCGCGCCTCCTTCATCAATGGACAGAGCCTGTTCCTCGATGGCGGAGTGTCCACAGTCTGGCAAGAAGAGGTCGCCAAGAGCTTCGCAGGCCTGTAAAACGCGCCGCAAATCCCTCTTCGACCGACCATCCCGCCTGCGGGACCGCAACCCAGGATCGCCACGTCATGCAGCACGTCAAGCACAAGACCGATTGCCGCCTGTGCGGCTCGACATCGCTCGATCACGTGCTGCCCATTCGCGCCTCGGCCATCGGCGATGCCTTCGTGACCGCGGACCGGCTGGCCGAGCAGCAGGACCTCTATCCGCTCGACTGCTATCTCTGCCTCGACTGCGGCCATCTGCAGAATCTCGATGTCGTCGATCCCGACATCCTGTTTCGCGACTATACCTACCGCACCTCGGTCTCCCTCGGGCTCGTCGAGCATTTCAAGCGCTATGCGCAATCGGTTGTGTCCTCGCTCGCCATCCCGAAGGGCAGCCTCGTCGCCGAAATGGGCAGCAATGACGGCTCGCTGCTCAAGGCGTTCAAGAACGAGGGGATGAGAGTCCAGGGCATCGATCCCGCGCGCGACATCGCCGCGACGGCCACGAAGGAAGGGATTCCGACCATCCCCGACTTTTTCACCAGCGCGCTGGCGGCCCGGATCAAGGCCGAACAAGGCGAGGCCAAGCTGTTCTGCGCCAACAACGTGTTCGCCCACATCGACAACATGTCCGACGTGGTGAAGGGCATCCGGCTGTTGCTCGCCGATGACGGCGCGTTCGTGTTCGAGGTGTCCTACATCGTCGACATGATCGACAACATGGTTTTCGACACGATCTATCACGAGCACGTCTCGCATCACGCGCTGATCCCGCTCGAGACCTTCCTGAACCGGCACGACATGACGCTGTTCCACGTCGCGCGCACGGCGACCAAGGGCGGTTCGATCCGCGCTTTCGCGCAACCAAAGTCGACCGGCAAGCGCCCCCGCTCGGCGGAGCTGTCGCAGCTGATCGCCGAGGAAGAACGGCGCGGCGTGACCAAGCCGCAGATCTACCGCGACTGGTTTGCCGCAATCGAGCAATGCAAGAGCAAGGTGCTCGCCTATCTCGACAAGGCGATCGCCGAGGGCAAGCTGGTGGCAGCCTACGGCGCGTCCACCACGACGACCACGCTGCTCTACCACTTCGAGCTCGAGAACCGGGTCAAGTTCATCGTCGACGACAACGACCTCAAGCACGGCCGCTTCAGCCCCGGCGCACACATCCCGGTGCTGCCCTCCAGCGAGCTCGCAACCAGGAAGCCAGATGTGGTCGTGATCCTCGCCTGGATCTACGCGGAGCCGATCCTCAAGCGCAATCAGGCCTATCTGGAGGACGGCGGCCGGTTCCTGGTGCCGCTGCCGGAGCCCCGGATCGTCGCGGCCGCGGGCTCGGCTGCGATCTAGTCGGTGCCCTGAGCTGCCCGGTTGACAGCTCTGGCGTAACATGGTCCAGCAAGCCCTGCCGATCGCCTGCCGGCGCCATGGGGTCGAAGGGCTTTCGGCAGGTCGGCCAAATGCTTACGGCTCTCGCGAGGTAGACGGATGACCACCCTGACCGATGGACAGGTCGAGCGGTTCATGGTTGCGACCCAGCGCCGCTTCACCTGGGCGCGCTGCCGCGAGGACATTGCGCCGTTCGTGACGCGCCACGTTACCTGGCGGGCGCTCGCGGCCGGTGACATCCGCTCGAAATATCGCCGCACCATGCTGGGTCCGTGGTGGATCACCGCCACGAATGCGATCACCGCCCTGATCATGGGCGCCGTGGCCGGGCGCTTTCTCGGCGCCGACATGAAGACCTATCTGCCGCACTTCATGGTCAGCATGACGATCTGGAACTTCATCGCGTCGTCGCTGGCCGAGTCCTGCTACACGATGATCAATGCCGGCGGCATGATCAAGGCGGTGGATATGCCGATCCTGATCCATCTGATGCGGATGGTTCAGCGCAACCTGATCGTCTTCCTGCACAACATCGCGATCATCCCGGTGATCTGGCTGATCTATCCCTGGCCGATCGGCTTCGTCAGCCTTCTCAGCGTGTTCGGGTTGGCGCTCGTCTACGTCTTCATCGTCAGCGTGACGATGATCGTGTCGCTGATCTGCGTGCGCTATCGCGACGTCCCGCCGGTGATGAACGCGATCATCCAGCTGCTGTTCTTCGTCTCGCCGATCATCTGGGCGCCGTCGCAGATCAAGGGCGGCGAGTGGGCGGTGGCGCTCAATCCGATCGCCTACCTGCTGGCCGTCACGCGGGACCCGCTGATGGGGACGGCTCCGAGTCTCGCGAGCTGGGCGGGCGCCGTCGCAATCGTCGCCGCCCTGACGGCCGCCATGATCTATATCTACACGCGCTATCGCTCGCGCGTCGTGTACTGGGCCTGACGTTTCATGTCCCGTCCCCGAAATGCCGCTGGATTCGCGTCTCATGCCTCTCATTGAAGCCAAGAACATCGGCATCGAATTTCCGGTGGCGCCGCCGAACGCACGCTCGTTCCGGCATTTGGCAATCGCCGCAGCGTCGCGCGTCGGCGGCAAGGTCTCGCGCAACGAAGGCGCGTTCCAGTTCGTGCAGGCGCTCGACGATGTCAGCTTCACGCTCAAGCAGGGCGATCGGCTCGCGCTGGTCGGCCACAACGGGGCCGGCAAGACCACGCTGATTCGCGTGCTCGCCGGGATCTATGAGCCGACCCGGGGCTCGCTGCGCGTCGTCGGCCGAAATGTCCCGATGTTCGACATCGGACTCGGCATGGATGAAGAGGCCTCCGGCTACGAGAACATCCGGACCCGCGGACTCATCCTGGGACTCAGTCCGGAGGAGATCGATCAGCGGATCCCGGAGATCGTCGAGTTCGCCGAGCTCGGCGACTATCTCGAGCTGCCGATCCGGACCTACTCGTCAGGCATGCTGCTGCGGCTGGTCTTCTCGATCGCGGCCTCGATCTACGGCGACATCGTCCTGATGGACGAATGGATCGCGGTCGGCGATGCGCATTTCCGCAAGAAGACCCACGACCGGCTGCAGGAAATCACCGGACGGTCCGGCATCGTCGTGCTGGCGTCGCACGACCACGGCCTGCTGCGCGAGACCTGCAATCTCGGCCTCTATCTCGACGGCGGACGCGTGCGCGCCTTCGGCGCCCTGGAAGACGTGCTGAAAGAGCTGCCTCCGGCCTGAGTCGCCGATCCGACACCATGCGGCAAATGTTCGTTGAACCATGATCACCACGACCAGCCCTGCTGCCGCCCCGACCGTGACCCTGGTCGTCCCCAACTTCAACCACGCCCATTACCTGCCGGAGTCGCTCGGCAGCATCGCCAGCCAGACCCGCGCGCCGGACCGCGTGATCATCATCGACGACTGTTCGACCGATGACAGCGTCGCGGTGATCTCACGTTTCCTGGCGGAGCGGCCGCATTGGCAGCTGTTGCGGCATGACGTCAACCAGGGCGTCGTCCGCGGCCAGAACGAAGCGCTCGCCGCCGCCGAAACCGACTGGATCGGCTTTCTCGGGGCCGACGACGCCCTGCATCCGACCTATCTCGAAAAGGCGATGGCGCAGGCGGCACGCCATTCGGATGCCGGCCTGATCTTCGCCTGCTGCGAGATCATCGGACCTGACGGTCATTCCGGAGCGCGCAAGCTGCGGCCGATCATGCTGCCTGCCTCGTCCTCGATGATGCTGGCACCGCAGGATGTGCGACGGATCCTCGGCTTCGGTGACAACTACTTTTCCGGTACAACGTCGCTCTATCGGCGCGCCGCACTCCAGGCGCTCGGCGGCTTCGACGCCGAGCTGGGCTCGTTCTCGGACGCCTTCCTGGCCCGGCGGCTCGCGCTGACCCATGGCTGCTACTTCATCGCAGAGGCGCTGGGCTATTGGCGCATCCATGGCCAGAACTACTCGACGGCGACGGCGACCAATCCGGCCATGCTCAACGCCAAGCTGGCCGACATCGGCCGCCTGATCGCGGAAAGCGAGCTATTCCCCGCAGGCTACGAGGACCTGTTCGCGAGGCGCAACCGCTTCGGTGCCGTCAGGACGGTGCTGGGCGACGCGACAGCACCTGCGGCCACGGCCGCGCGCGCCACGGCACTGCTCGGCGGCACGGCTGTCGACCGAAGCCTGCTGCAGTTGCTGCTGAATTGCGGGGCGGTCGGCCGTGTCGCCGCGCTGGTCTGGGCCACCTTGCGGACGCGCCCGATGTCGCTCACGCGCCTGCTCACCCAGAGCAAGGCGCGGCGCGCGATCATTGCCGCCACGCCTGGCTATCGCGCCCCATGACAACGCGCGCACCGATCGGCGCCCTCCGGCATCTGCTGAGCCAACACGGGCCGGGCAAAGGCGCGCCGGCGCCTGCAGCGAGGGGACCGTCGCAGGCGAAACAGCAGTCGGTCTCACGGCCGAAGGCCTGGCTGACGGCAACCGCGTTCCGGCTCTATGCGTTTCTGAGCGCGCGGCGCCGTCAGTTGCTGCCGCTGACCACCCGCGCCGCCGATCTGGTTGACCGCAAGCTGATCATGGCCCCTGCGGGCGCCTCCCTGCTCCGGCTGATGCAGCGGCAGCTCGCATCGGGATCGCCCGTCGGCAAGCTGCTGGCGCGGCTGACCTCGACAACGCTCGCGGCCGCCGCGCAGGTGCATCTCGCAGCCAGCCGAAAGCCGAGCGCATTGCGCGCGGTGCGGATGCTGAATCTGATCTTCCGCAGCAGCGTGCGGTCGCGCAGCGGGGTCGGCGCTCAGGCTTATTTCGCCACGCTCGCGCTCTGCAGCGCCTACGGCCGGATCGTGCGCGAGGTGCCGCGGCCCGAGACGATCGACAGCTTCGCGATCAACTTTGCCGTTGGCGTCGCCCACATGTATCGCGGCAATCCCGCTCTGGCGGCGCATTTCCTCGAGGCGGCCGCGGCATCGGGTGACGGCAATGCGCTGCGCAAGCTCGGCGCGGTCTACGCCTTGGCCGGCAACCACGCCCGGGCGGCCGAGTGCCTCGCGGCATCCGTCGCGCAAGATCCACGCTCGGTGATGGCGCACCAGAACTACGCCGGCGGTTACGACCCATCGACCTACACGCCGAGCCGGTGGGAGCTGGACAATGCCGGCGAGCTCCTGATCTACGACAATCTGATTCAGCTCGGCGAAAACTTCTATCATCAGGGCCGCTACGCCGACACTTTTCGCAGCTACCAGGCGGCGCTCGACCATCAGGACGCGTTGGCGCGCAAATGGTCCATCCCCGAGGCGCTGATCGCGCGGATCGCTGCTTCGAGCAAAATCTTCGATCCCGCGCTTCCGGTGCGGCTGCTCGGCTATGAATGGGTGACGCTGATCGGCCATATCGGCTTCATCGATTGTCATCTACGCATGGTGGCGATGGGAATGCTGCCGCGCGCCAACTACGTCCTGCTCGCTCCGCCGAACAAGGTCGTGAACCAGCCTTTCCTCAGACTGTTTGCCCCGCATGTCACGATCATCGAAGATCCCGCTTTGGTCGACGAACTGCTGCCCTATCAGCGGCTGGTCGGAGATCAGTTCATCGCGATCCGAGGCAAGGATGGGCTCGCCGAGCCATGGGCGCATGCGGCGTCCCGGGCGCAAGTGGCGTGGGCCGAGCAGCAGCGCGGACCGATCGTGAAGGTTGCTCCGGAGCTGATCGATGCGGGCGCCGCCAGGCTGCGCGTGGCCGGCGTTACGGCGGACTGGTTCGTCGCGATGCATATCCGCGAGGGCGGCTATCACGGCGACGGGCCGGGCACCACGCGCCAGCATCGTTCAGCTGACGTCGGTGACTACATGGACGCGATCGCAGCGGTGACCGCGCGTGGCGGCGCCGTCATCCGTCTCGGCGACCCCAGCATGACACCACTGCGCGACGTGCCCGGCGTGTTCGACTACGCGCACAGCGAGCTCAAATCGGCAGAGATGGACCTGTATCTCTGCGCTGCCGCACGCCTCTTCGTCGGAACGACGTCGGGACTGACGACGGCGGTCCAGGCGCTCGGAACGCCGATGCTGCTGGTCAACTGCATCTCCAACGATTGTCAGTTCTGGCACGAGCGCACCGATTTCACCGTTCGCCCGGTCTACGATCGACGGAACCGTCGCTATCTTTCGCTGAAGGAGACCTACAACCAGCCGTTGCAGGCGCTGCTGATCGATACCGCCGTGCTGGCGCGTCATGGGCTCGAGATCCATCCCAACACGGCTGCTGATATCAGCGAGGCCGTCCGCTACAAGCTCGATTGCCTGGATGGAATCGGCCGGCCGCTGCGCGCGGGCGGGCCCCTGCTCGAGCACTATCGCAGCACTCTAGCCGACAACCCCTACAATTTCGGTGCCGCGTTACCGGTGCCGGCGCTGCTCGATCGCTTGCCGGAACTGCTGGACTGACGCCACCGTCGAGCGCGCGTTCGATCTCCGCCCCGCCCAAAGTTTTTTGCCTCGAAGACCTCATTAACCAACGGGCGAGATCATCAGCCTGATAGATAGCATTGGCACGGTCGCGAATCGGCTCACGCGCGAGCAGGAATCGTCGTTTCAGTGCTGCTCACGCGACTGGCTGGGACCGAAGCAATGGCTGGGTTTTTAAGGGATTCAACGAGCGCCGGCATGTTCGATGAGGACGTTGGTCCGCCCCCTTCGGATCCGGTCGAGCCTCCCGATGAGGCGGTCGAGGCTCAGCTCGCGCAGGGCGATTTCGGCGGCATCGGCTCCGTCACGGCGGTCAGCGCCGGCGGCCTGACCATCAATCTGCTGTTCGATGCTGCGGCGATGGCCGCGCCCGCAAGCTTCCGGGCCGGCATTCAGCAGGCGGCCGCGATCCTCACCTCGATGATCTCCGACCACATCACGGTCAACATGAAGATCGACTACAGCGGCACTGGCGGCGGCGCAGCCGCCGGCCCTGATGCCGGTCAATGGATGACGTATTCGAGCGTCAGGTCCAACCTTATCAACAATGCCAGTCCGGGCGACACGACCTTTAATGCATTGCCGGCGACATCCAGCATTCAGGGCCAGTCCTACGTCGCGGTGTGGAATTCGCAGCTGAAGCTATGGGGCGGACTCGCCGCCAACGACACAACCACAGATGATGGAAGCGCGACGTTTGCCACCGACATCAATCCCAGCCTTCTGGTCGGCGTCGCGCTCCACGAGCTGACCCACGCGTTCGGCCGCGTCCCCTACGGGCCGCAACCCGACGTCTTCGATCTGTTCCGGTTCTCGAGCCCCGGTGTCAGGCTGATGACCGGCGGCGCAACGGCCGGGACCGCCTACTTCTCGATCGACGGCGGAATCACCAAGCTCGGAGACTACGGCCAATCTTCCGATCCGAGCGACTTCCTGAACAGCGGCGTCCAGGGGGCCAACGACCCGTTCAACGAGTTCTACACCGGCAGCACCCTGCAGACGTTGACCACCGTCGACCTCAAGCAGATGGACGCGCTCGGCTTTCATCTCGTCTCCGCGGCACCCGTGACGATCGAGGCGCTCGGCTCGACCAGCCTGGTCCAGCTGGGCTTGAGCTACTTTCTCAATCCGGTCGGCGGCGGCACCGGACCGCAGATCAAGTTCGGCGGCAGCACCGTTCAACCGGGCCAGTTCGGCGGATGGACGCCGATCGGGGCCGAGATCAACGGAGGCGGCTATCAGATTGCCTGGAAGGTGACCGGCTCCGACTTCTATACCGTCTGGAACACCGATAGCAGCGGCAACTACACGGCCAACGCCATTGGTGCCGTCTCGGGAGGCTCAGCCGCATTCGAGGCGTTCGAGACCAGCTTTCACCAAGACCTCAATGGCGACGGCTCGATCGGCGCAGCGACGACGGTCATTGAGGCGCTCGGATCGACCAGCCTGGTGCAGTCCGGCTCGAACTACTTCATGAACCCGGTCGGCGGCGGCACGGGACCTCAGATCAAGTTTGGCGGCTCGGTCATCACCGTCGGCCAGTTCGGCGGCATGAATCCGATCGCCGCGGAAGCCGTCGGCGGCGGCTATCAGGTGGCCTGGAAAATGGCCGGCCAGGACCTCTATACGGTCTGGAACACCGACAGCAGCGGCAACTACACGGCCAACGCGATCGGCGCCGTGGATCACGCCAGCAGCGCCCTGGCCGCGCTCGAGACGAACTTCCAACAGGACCTCAATGGCGACGGCTCGATCGGCGTACCGGCGACGGTCATTGAGGCGCTCGGATCGACCAGCCTGGTCCAGTCCAGCGCGAACTACTTCATGAACCCGGTCGGCGGCGGCACGGGACCTCAGATCAAGTTTGGCGGCTCGGTCGTCACCGTCGGCCAGTTCGGCGGCATGAATCCGATCGGCGCGGAAGCCGTCGGCGGCGGCTATCAGGTGGCCTGGAAAATGGCCGGTCAGGACCTCTATACGGCCTGGAACACCGACAGCAGCGGCAACTACACGACCAACGCGATCGGCGCCGTGAACGGCGCCAGCAGCGCGCTGATCAACCTCGAGACCGATTTTCACCAGGATCTTAATGGCGACGGAATCATCGGCGCCGTCGGCGTTGTTTCGACGGTGATCGAATCCTTCGGCTCCACCAGTCTGGTGCAGTCCGGCTCGAACTATTTCATGAACCCGGTCGGCGGCGGCACGGGACCTCAGATCAAGTTTGGCGGCTCGGTCGTCACCGTCGGCCAGTTCGGCGGCATGAATCCGATCGGCGCGGAAGCCGTCGGCGGCGGCTATCAGGTGGCCTGGAAAATGGCCGGTCAGGACCTCTATACGGCCTGGAACACCGACAGCAGCGGCAACTACACGACCAACGCGATCGGCGCCGTGAACGGCGCCAGCAGCGCGCTGATCAACCTCGAGACCGATTTTCACCAGGATCTTAATGGCGACGGAATCATCGGCGCCGTCGGCGTTGTTTCGACGGTGATCGAATCCTTCGGCTCCACCAGTCTGGTGCAGTCCGGCTCGAACTATTTCATGAACCCGGTCGGCGGCGGCACGGGACCTCAGATCAAGTTTGGCGGCTCGGTCGTCACCGTCGGCCAGTTCGGCGGCATGAATCCGATCGGCGCGGAAGCCGTCGGCGGCGGCTATCAGGTGGCCTGGAAAATGGCCGGTCAGGACCTCTATACGGCCTGGAACACCGACAGCAGCGGCAACTACACGACCAACGCGATCGGCGCCGTGAACGGCGCCAGCAGCGCGCTGATCAACCTCGAGACCGATTTTCACCAGGATCTTAATGGCGACGGAATCATCGGCGCCGTCGGCGTTGTTTCGACGGTGATCGAATCCTTCGGCTCCACCAGTCTGGTGCAGTCCGGCTCGAACTATTTCATGAACCCGGTCGGCGGCGGCACGGGACCTCAGATCAAGTTTGGCGGCTCGGTCGTCACCGTCGGCCAGTTCGGCGGCATGAATCCGATCGGCGCGGAAGCCGTCGGCGGCGGCTATCAGGTGGCCTGGAAAATGGCCGGTCAGGACCTCTATACGGCCTGGAACACCGACAGCAGCGGCAACTACACGACCAACGCGATCGGCGCCGTGAACGGCGCCAGCAGCGCGCTGATCAACCTCGAGACCGATTTTCACCAGGATCTTAATGGCGACGGAATCATCGGCGCCGTCGGCGTTGTTTCGACGGTGATCGAATCCTTCGGCTCCACCAGTCTGGTGCAGTCCGGCTCGAACTATTTCATGAACCCGGTCGGCGGCGGCACGGGACCTCAGATCAAGTTTGGCGGCTCGGTCGTCACCGTCGGCCAGTTCGGCGGCATGAATCCGATCGGCGCGGAAGCCGTCGGCGGCGGCTATCAGGTGGCCTGGAAAATGGCCGGTCAGGACCTCTATACGGCCTGGAACACCGACAGCAGCGGCAACTACACGACCAACGCGATCGGCGCCGTGAACGGCGCCAGCAGCGCGCTGATCAACCTCGAGACCGATTTTCACCAGGATCTTAATGGCGACGGAATCATCGGCGCCGTCGGCGTTGTTTCGACGGTGATCGAATCCTTCGGCTCCACCAGTCTGGTGCAGTCCGGCTCGAACTATTTCATGAACCCGGTCGGCGGCGGCACGGGACCTCAGATCAAGTTTGGCGGCTCGGTCGTCACCGTCGGCCAGTTCGGCGGCATGAATCCGATCGGCGCGGAAGCCGTCGGCGGCGGCTATCAGGTGGCCTGGAAAATGGCCGGTCAGGACCTCTATACGGCCTGGAACACCGACAGCAGCGGCAACTACACGACCAACGCGATCGGCGCCGTGAACGGCGCCAGCAGCGCGCTGATCAACCTCGAGACCGATTTTCACCAGGATCTTAATGGCGACGGAATCATCGGCGCCGTCGGCGTTGTTTCGACGGTGATCGAATCCTTCGGCTCCACCAGTCTGGTGCAGTCCGGCTCGAACTATTTCATGAACCCGGTCGGCGGCGGCACGGGACCTCAGATCAAGTTTGGCGGCTCGGTCGTCACCGTCGGCCAGTTCGGCGGCATGAATCCGATCGGCGCGGAAGCCGTCGGCGGCGGCTATCAGGTGGCCTGGAAAATGGCCGGTCAGGACCTCTATACGGCCTGGAACACCGACAGCAGCGGCAACTACACGACCAACGCGATCGGCGCCGTGAACGGCGCCAGCAGCGCGCTGATCAACCTCGAGACCGATTTTCACCAGGATCTTAATGGCGACGGAATCATCGGCGCCGTCGGCGTTGTTTCGACGGTGATCGAATCCTTCGGCTCCACCAGTCTGGTGCAGTCCGGCTCGAACTATTTCATGAACCCGGTCGGCGGCGGCACGGGACCTCAGATCAAGTTTGGCGGCTCGGTCGTCACCGTCGGCCAGTTCGGCGGCATGAATCCGATCGGCGCGGAAGCCGTCGGCGGCGGCTATCAGGTGGCCTGGAAAATGGCCGGTCAGGACCTCTATACGGCCTGGAACACCGACAGCAGCGGCAACTACACGACCAACGCGATCGGCGCCGTGAACGGCGCCAGCAGCGCGCTGATCAACCTCGAGACCGATTTTCACCAGGATCTTAATGGCGACGGAATCATCGGCGCCGTCGGCGTTGTTTCGACGGTGATCGAATCCTTCGGCTCCACCAGTCTGGTGCAGTCCGGCTCGAACTATTTCATGAACCCGGTCGGCGGCGGCACGGGACCTCAGATCAAGTTTGGCGGCTCGGTCGTCACCGTCGGCCAGTTCGGCGGCATGAATCCGATCGGCGCGGAAGCCGTCGGCGGCGGCTATCAGGTGGCCTGGAAAATGGCCGGTCAGGACCTCTATACGGCCTGGAACACCGACAGCAGCGGCAACTACACGACCAACGCGATCGGCGCCGTGAACGGCGCCAGCAGCGCGCTGATCAACCTCGAGACCGATTTTCACCAGGATCTTAATGGCGACGGAATCATCGGCGCCGTCGGCGTTGTTTCGACGGTGATCGAATCCTTCGGCTCCACCAGTCTGGTGCAGTCCGGCTCGAACTATTTCATGAACCCGGTCGGCGGCGGCACGGGACCTCAGATCAAGTTTGGCGGCTCGGTCGTCACCGTCGGCCAGTTCGGCGGCATGAATCCGATCGGCGCGGAAGCCGTCGGCGGCGGCTATCAGGTGGCCTGGAAAATGGCCGGTCAGGACCTCTATACGGCCTGGAACACCGACAGCAGCGGCAACTACACGACCAACGCGATCGGCGCCGTGAACGGCGCCAGCAGCGCGCTGATCAACCTCGAGACCGATTTTCACCAGGATCTTAATGGCGACGGAATCATCGGCGCCGTCGGCGTTGTTTCGACGGTGATCGAATCCTTCGGCTCCACCAGTCTGGTGCAGTCCGGCTCGAACTATTTCATGAACCCGGTCGGCGGCGGCACGGGACCTCAGATCAAGTTTGGCGGCTCGGTCGTCACCGTCGGCCAGTTCGGCGGCATGAATCCGATCGGCGCGGAAGCCGTCGGCGGCGGCTATCTGGTGGCCTGGAAAATGGCCGGCCAGGACCTCTATACGGTTTGGAATACCGATAGCAGCGGCAACTACACGACCAATGCCATCGGCGCCGTGAACGGCGCCAGCAGCGCGCTGACCAGCCTCGAAGCCAGCTTCCACCAGGATCTCAATGGCAACGGGTTCTTCGGCACCGTCGCAGCTGTCGCAACGGTGATCGAATCCTTGGGATCCACCAGCCTCGTGCAGTCGAGCTCGACCTACTCCCTCGATGCAGTCGGCGGCGGCACCGGTCCGAAGGTCTCGTTCGACGGCAGCGTGGTGACCGCCGGTCAGTTCGGTGGATGGACTCCGATCGGCGCGGAGGCCACGGCCGGCGGCTACCAGATCGCCTGGAAAATGGCCGGCCAGGACATCTACACGGTCTGGAACACCGACACCGGCGGCAACTATGTCGGGAACGCGATCGGCGCCGTTGCGGGCAGCTCCGCCTCGCTCGAAGCCCTGGAGAGCAGTTTCAACCAGGACCTGAATGGCGACGGCACGACCGGTCTTCTCTCGCACGTCGGATCGCTCACGGCGAGCACGCAATCCGCGCCGACCTCCGGCAGCGCCAATACCGTCGTGACGATATCAGCCGGCTTCGGCGGTGAACTCATCGGCTTCGGCAGCACGGCCGACCCGATTGACGTCACGAACATGGCATTCGCATCGCTGCAGACGCATTTCGACGCTGCGAGCGGCCAGCTGTCGATGAGCGACGGGACCAACAACGCGTCGTTTCACTTTACCGGCTCGCTGTCGCAGGACGGCTTCCACTTCGCCTCGGACGGCCAGGGCGGGACGCTGATCTCCGGCAGCGCAGCCATCCAGGGCCAGGCAAGCGCCTCCGTGTCGCTGCAGGGTCATGACACCTTTGTCTTCGCCCAGCATTTCGGACAGGTGAGCATCGCCGATTTCACGGTTGGAGCCGACAGGATCGTATTCAGCCAGAACGTCTTCGCCGACCAGTCCGCCGTGCAGGCGGCCATCCACCAGGATGCCGCGGGCAACGCCGTGATCACCGACGCGGCACAGGACACCATCACGATCGAGCACGTGTCGGCGGCGGAGCTGTTGTCCCACCTGTCGAGCTTCCATCTGGTCTGACCGGCGGGATCTGGGATTTCACCGGCGCCTGTCCGTTCGGACGGCCCCCATCGGTTTTCCGCCTTGCTTGCGGCGCATAACGGCTCGCGCGAGAGCGGCTCTTGGCCTATACGGCGCCAAGACCGACTGAGCCCGCCTGCCTGAGACCGTGAGTTTGGATGTCCCCGCCCCGCTCCCCCGTGCCGCGCCGCCTGCTCTACGTGGCCAACGAGGATTTCGCCTTTCTGATGCATCGCCTGCCGATGGCCCGTGCAGCGCGCGAGGCCGGCTACGAGGTGCATGTGGCGACCAACGTCAACGCCGGCGCGGCCGCGATCGAAGCCGAGCGCTTCATCCTGCACCCGATCCCGTTCCGGCGCGGCGGCCTGTCGCCGTCGACGGCCCTGCCGACGATCCGCGCCATCCGCGCCGTGGAGGCTGCGATCAAGCCGGACGTCGTGCACCATTCCGGGCTGCAATCGAGCGTGCTTGGCTCGCTGGCCGCGCTCGGACGGGCCACGCCCGTCGTCAACGCCATGACCGGCCTCGGCTATGTCTTCACGTCGTCGAGCTGGCGCTCGCGCCTGCTCAAGCAGGGCCTGCTGAGGCTGCTGCCGCGGCTCATGAACCGGGCATCGAGTTGCGTGCTGGTGCAGAATCCGGACGATCGCGACGCGCTGCAGGCCATGGGTGTCAGAGGCGACAAGATCACGCTGATCCCAGGCTCGGGTGTCGATACCGAGCGCTTCCAGCCCCTGCCCGAGCCGGACGGATCGATCACCTTCGGTTTTGCCGGCCGGCTGCTGACCGACAAGGGTGTCCGGGCGCTGGTCGCAGCTCACCGCATGTTGCGCCAGCAAGGCAACGACTATCAGCTCCTGATAGCCGGCTCTCCCGATCCCGCCAATCCGGCCTCGGTGTCGGCCGAGGAGGTCGAAGCCTGGCGCCGCGAAGCCGGCATGACCCTGCTCGGCCAGATCAAGGACATCACCGAACTCTGGCGGCGCTGCCACATCGCCGTGCTGCCGTCACATCGCGAAGGACTTCCGGTGAGCCTGCTCGAAGCCGCAGCCTGCGGCCGGCCACTGATCTCCACCGACGCGCCCGGCTGCCGTGAGATCGCGATCCATGGCCAGACCGGGCTGTCGGTCCCCATCGAGGATGCAGCCGCGCTGGCGCAGGCCATGGCGCAATTGGCGACCTCGCCCGGGCTGCGCGCCCGTTATGGCGCGTCCGCTCGTCAACTGGTCGAGGACAAGCTGTCCGCGCGGATCATCGGCCGCTCGGTCGTCGCGCTCTATGACCGCCTCACTACGGCTGCGGGTGCGCGCGGATGATCGCCGATCCAGCCGCCATTGCCGTTGCCATCGCCGTTCTCGCGGCCGCGATGTGCGCTGTCCTGATCGTGCTGCTGCGTCCGCTGCTGCAACGCTATGCGCTGGCACGGCCGAACGCCCGTTCGTCGCACAAGATCCCGACCCCGCAGGGCGCGGGGATCGCGGTGGTCGGCGCGACGCTCGTGGTCGGTGGTGCGTTCGCGTCCGTCATGGGCTTTGCGCCGATCCTGATGCTGTTCATTGCCGTACCGATGCTGGGGCTGGTCGGCCTGGTCGACGACATCAGGCCGATCCCGGTGCTGCCGCGCTTCGTCCTGCAGGGGCTCGCGGTCGGCCTGGTCGTCTTCGCCGCTCCGGATGACCTTCGGCTGTTTCCAATCCCGCTGCTGCTCGAGCGCACCTTGCTGCTGATCGCCGGCCTCTGGTTCGTCAACCTCGTCAACTTCATGGACGGGCTCGACCTGATGACCGTGGCCGAGACGGTGCCGATCACGGCAACCCTGGTCATGTTCGGCCTCTCCGGTGAGCTGCCATGGCCGGCGACCGCCATCGCCGCAGCGCTCTGCGGCGCGATGCTCGGCTTTGCGCCCTTCAACCGTCCTGTCGCAAAAGTCTTTCTCGGCGATGTCGGCAGCCTGCCGATCGGACTGCTGATGGGCTGGGGCCTGCTCGTCCTGGCGTGGCAGGGATACATCGCTGCGGCGCTGCTGCTGCCGCTGTACTATCTCTTCGATGCCACCTTCACGCTGCTGCGGCGGATGGCCCGGCGCGAGCCGTTCTGGGCGGCGCATCGCACGCATTTCTATCAGCGCGCCACCGACAACGGCTTTGCCGTCACGCGTGTCGTCGGCGAGGTGTTCGCTCTCAATATTGCTCTCGCCGTGCTCGCCAGCGTCTCGATCGTGCTGCGCTCGACGGCCGCCGACGGCATTCTGCTCGTGATCGGTCTTGGCGCAGTGGCTTACCTGCTGCGGCGCTTCTCGCGACCGCGCTCACGCGGCGCTTGAGCCGAACTCGGGCACGGCATCCTTCAGCACCGACTTGATCGTGACCGGATCATTGCGCGCGATGGCCTGGTCGAGCGCCGCAATCCACGCCTTCAGCGTCTGCATCGGAGGCTCGTTCGGCGTGGCCGCCATGATGCCGGCCACACCGATCTCGACCGGCGGCTCCTCGCTCGCGAACAGGATCTCATTGAGCCGCTCGCCCGGACGGATGCCGGTGAACTTGATCTCGATGTCGTAGCCCGGCTGCAAGCCCGAGAGCCGGATCATGCGCTCGGCCAGCTCCACGATGCGGACCGGCTGGCCCATGTTGAGCACGTAAACCGAGACGTCCGGCCGTTGCGGCGCCAGGGCATGCGAGGCCGCAGTGATCACGAGATCGCAGGCTTCGCGGATGGTCATGAAGTAACGCACCATGTCTGGATGCGTCACGGTCACCGGGCCGCCAGCGTCGATCTGCGCCTTGAACTTCGGCACCACCGAGCCGTTCGATGCCAGCACGTTGCCGAACCGCACCGAGATCAACCGCATCGGCGGCCGGCCCACCGGCCGCTCGGCGAGCTGGCGGTCGAGCGCCTGGCAGTACATCTCGGCGAAACGCTTGGTGAGGCCGAGCATCGAGACCGGCTCGATCGCCTTGTCGGTCGAGATCATCACCATCGCCTCGGCGCCCGAGGCCACTGCGGCATCGGCCACGTTGATCGAGCCGAAGATGTTGGTCTTGACGCCCTCGCTCCAATCGCGCTCGAGGATCGGCACGTGTTTCAGGGCGGCGGCGTGGAACACGAGATCGGGCTTGAATTCGCCGATCAGTGCGAACACCCTGTCGCGATCGCGGATATCGGCAATGCGGCCCTCGACGGCGACGTTCACCTCGGGACCGGCCGCGAGCACCTCGGTGATCGCATAGAGCGCCGGCTCGGAGTTTTCGAGAATGAGCAACCGCGCTGCGCCGAACGCGACGACACGCTGGCAGATCTCGGCCCCGATCGAACCGCCACCGCCGGTGACGACGACCGCCTTGCCGCGCACCAGCGCTTCCAGCCGGCCATAATCGATCTTCTCGCTCGGACGCAGCAGGAGATCCTCGACGGCGACTGGCGCCAGCCGGGGGGCATCGCCGCTCTCCAGCGACGGCAACCGGCTGACGATCAGGCGCAGCCGGCGGGTGCGCATCAGGAAGGTCTCCGGATGGCAGTCGGGCTCGAACGCCGACGGCATCATCAAGGCCCGCGCGATCGGGCGATCACGGCGGGCAAAGTCGGCAGCGACGTCCTCGATGTCGTCGATGCCGCCCAGCACCGGAACGCCGCGGATCAGTTGGCCGCGATCGGCGGTGGACGGTGACAGAATGCCGATCGGCCAGATGCGCTTGACCGCGCCGCTTTCGATGCCCCGCAGCACGACCTCGGCATCGGCCGCACGACCGATCAGCAGCGCCGGCGCCGCGTCCTCCGACCTCGCATGACGACGCACCCGCGTGTAGCGGAAATAGCGGTAGGCAAACCGCAGCGTGCTGAGCGCGAAGATCTCCAGGAACCAGAACAGGATGATGGTGAGCTTGCCAAAGAAGAAGGTGCCGCGGACGTTGGGCGCGACGATGATGTAGTCGAGCACCAGAAAGGCGAGCGTCAGCACGGTCGCGACGCGCACGATGTTGAGCGCATCCGGCAACGAAATGAACCGCCACTTCGTGGTCAGGAGATCAGAAAAATAGAAGACGACGAAGCTGAAGGCGATGAAGTAAGGCAGGATCTGCAGCAGCAGCGGCACCCGCTCCCAGAACGAGCTGGCGCCTTCGAAGCGGATGTAGAACGCGGCGAACAGCGCGACTGTGCTGACCAGGAGGTCATGCACGGCGATCAGCAGGTTCCGCGAGGTCAGTTGAGACAAACGCGTCATGCCACGGCTTGCCCCTGCACGTCCTCAACCTTTGAATTTGCGCGCATCAACATGCCGCCGGCGACGCCCACGCCGATCACATACATCCACCCCTCGTGAAAATCGAAAATGTGGGAGTTGAACAGCGACGTGAAAATATTCTGCACGACGACGAGCAGTCCGATCCAGGGTACGAAACCGTCACCGCGGAACAGCAGCAGGTGGACCGCCCACATGACGTAGAGAATGATGATCCCTACCGTTCCCCACTGCACGGCGACGTTGAGCGTCTGATTGTGCGGATTGCCGACGACCTGACTCGAGGAGACGTTGGAACCGCTAGCGGCTAATTCGAACAGATGGCGCGTCGAACCCGAGCCATGTCCGATCAGCGGAGCATCGGCGAAGAAGCGCAGCGATTTGCGCCAGAACTCCAGCCGCTCGCCGATCGACGTGATGCCTTGGTCGTTCCTGTAGCCCTCATACTGCGTCGTGAACGTCGCCACCTTGCTCTGCAATTGCGGCGAGACCGACCATGCCGCCAGACCGACCAGGATCGCGCCGACCGCGATCAGCAGGTTGGCCCGCCATTTCAGGTGGATCAGGCCGAACACGCCGAGCAGGATCGGGATCGTCACCAGCGCGGTGCGCGAGACGACGACGAAAACCATGTTGGCGAGAAATGCGAACATGACGGCGGTGAGGAGAACGGCCGCACCGAACCGGCGAGCGCGCACGAGCTGGGCGATCGGATAGGCGAGCGCCACGGCGCAAAGCGAGAATTCCTGGCCCTGGTCGATGTAGTTCTTCACGAAGATGCCGTGATCGGCATTGGCCTTGAGAGCCAGCGACGGATTGAACGCGACCGCCGTGGACATGACGACCATCAGCACGCAGGAGACGAGAAACGCGGTGAAGACCCACAGCCCGCGCTCGGAGCGCTGGAAGTGATAGAACAGCGCCGGCAGCACCAGCAGCTTGGCCGCCGGCCCGATCGCATAGAGCCGTGCGCCCCACGCCGCGTCAGACCACAGCGTTCCGACCAATGCCAGCACGAACATCGCGATCGGCGCCCACGAGATCGGCCGCCTCAGGATCTGCAGCAACCGATCCAGGTCGAGGAACGGCACCATCGTGATCAGCATGACGACGCCGAGAATCGAGACCAGCGACGTCGACCAGGGCAGCGCGGCGGCGAGCAGGATCGCGACGACGTCACCCGTGGTTCGCCACGCGGCCGGGTCGCGCCAACGGCGCGCCAGCAGCGCCGGCCCCGGATGCCCTGCCAGCGCGCTCATCGCAGCTCGCTCCGGGCGCGGTCGACCAGCGCCGTCGTGCTGTGTCCCCTGAGAATGTCGATCAGGATCACCTGGCCGCCGCCGGCCTCGACGACCTCGTGTCCGACGACCTGCTCGCGCGTGTAGTCGCCGCCCTTGACCAGCACGCTCGGCCGGACCAGCTCGATCAGGCGCAGCGGCGTGTCCTCCGCAAAGATGGCGACAATGTCCACCGCCTCTAGCGCGGCCAGGACTTCCGCACGGGCGCGCTCGTCCTGCACCGGACGGCTCTCTCCCTTCAGCCGCTTGACCGATGCATCGCTGTTCAGTCCGACCACCAGGCGGTCGCAGGCAGCCCGCGCCGCCGTCAGCACCTTCACATGACCCGGGTGCAGAATGTCGAAGCAGCCATTGGTGAAGCCGACGCGCAGTCCCTCGCCGCGCCACGCGGCGACACGAGTTGCGAGCTCGCCGTCGTTGTCGATGATCTTCTCCTCGGCCGCCCGATACGCATGCGGCAGGATCTTGCTGCGCAGCTCCGCCGAGGTCACGCTGGCCGTCCCCTGCTTGCTGACGGCCACGGCAGCGGCGGCACTCGCCATCCGCAAGGCGTCTTCCCATGCGGCGCCCGCCGCGAGCGTCGCGGCGAGAACGGCGACCACCGTATCGCCGGCGCCGGAGACGTCGCGCACCTTGACCGGATAGGCCGGCACGTGAACCGGATCACCCTGGCGCGGCACCAGGGTCATGCCGCGCTCGCTCTGCGTCACCAGGATCGCCTCGCAATCGGCGAGATAGATCGCATCCTGCGCAGCCGCGGCGATCTCCTGCTCCGTCTCGGCGCGGCTGCGGGTCGCCTCCGAAAACTCCTTGCGGTTCGGCGTCAGCACGCTGGCGCCGCGATAGATCGCGAGGTTCGAGCTCTTGGGATCGACGATCACGCGCTTGCCCGCCTTGCGCGCGGCGTCGATCACGTTGCGCAGGACACGCGCGGTCAGCACGCCCTTGGCGTAGTCCGACAGCAGCACGATGTCGGCGCGCGCCAGCAACGGCAGGATCGCATCGATCAGCTTCTGCTCGATGTCGCCGGCCGCCGGCGCGGCACGCTCCCAGTCGGCGCGCAGCATGTGGGTGGAGAAATGCTCCGAGACGAAGCGGACCTTGCGCGTCGTCGGCCGCGTAGGATCGCGCACCAGCAAGCTCTCGATGCCCGCGACCTTGGCGAGCTCGGCCTGAAGCTGATCGCCAGCCGCATCCTGCCCCACCAGGCCGACGAAGATGCAGCGCGCGCCCAGCGCGGCGATGTTGCGCGCGACATTGCCGGCGCCCCCGATATTGGTCTCGCTGCGCTGAACGGCGATGACGGGGGCCGGCGCCTCGGGCGAAATCCGCGACACCTCGCCATAGACGAACTCGTCCAGCATGAGGTCGCCGACGCACAGCACCGTCTGGCGGGCGATCGCTTGCGAGAGATCGTCAAAGTCGAACATCAGCGGCAGTCTCGGTGCAGTGGTCAGAACCAATTCGTCTAGCGGAAGCGGTCGGCGGAATCGAGATAGTCTCGGACATAGCCGGCCACGGCATCCTCGAGCGGCGTGAAGCCGCCGTTGTAGCCGGCAGCCACAAGCCGGTCGACCTTGCTCTGGGTGAAGTACTGGTAGCTGCCGCGAATCGCCTCGGGCATGTCGACGTACTCGATCCGGGGCGTTGCGCCGAGCGTGGCATAGACCGCGAGCATCATGTCCTTGAAGCTGCGCGCCTGGCCCGTGCCGACGTTGAAAAGCCCGGAGACTGACGGCGTCGCCAGCAACCACAGCATCACGCGCACGACGTCGTCGACATAGATGAAATCGCGGCGCTGATCGCCGTCCGCAATCCCTTCGCGGTGCGACTTGAACAGTTGCAGCGTGTGCCCGGCCTTGATGTCGTCGAAACGGCGGGTCAGGACGCTCATCATCGATCCCTTGTGGTACTCGTTGGGACCGAACACGTTGAAGAACTTCAAGCCCACATATTGCGGCGGCAGCCGCTCGCCGCGCTCTGCGCGCGCCGCGATCGCCGAGTCGAACAGATGCTTGCTCCAGCCGTAAAGGTTCATCGGCCTGAGCGTCTTGAGCGCGGCAAGCGAAGGATCATCGACGAAGCCCTGCGCGCCGTCGCCATAGGTCGCGGCCGAGGAGGCGTAGATGAACGGCGTGGTGTTCGCCGTGCACCAGTCGAGCAGCCGCAAGGAGCTGCGGAAGTTGCGCTCCATCACGAGGTCGCCGTCGACCACGGTGGTCGCGGAGATCGCGCCCATGTGCAGGACGGCGTCGAGCCTTCGGCCCTTCAGCCAGACGTCCAGATCGGAGGGTGGCACCATGTCGGCCAATTGCCGCTTGGCGAGGTTGCGCCACTTGCCCTCGCTGCCGAGCGTGTCGCAGACGACGACGTCGGTTCGGCCGGCATCGTTGAGCGCCGCGACCAGATTCGATCCGATAAACCCGGCGCCGCCGGTCACCAGCAACATTCCGTTAGCCCGTCCCTGATCCCCGAACAATCTGGCCTTCGCGTAGCGCATGCGGCGGCAAAGTGTAAGCGCTTTGGTGACGGCCGGCGCCGCCACTTTACCTGCGGCAGCCGAGAGGGTACCAGCGGCCCGCAGCCAGGCAGACAAAGAATGAATGCAAATTCGGCCAAGATCGAGGTGGATATTGACGACACCAGCCCGATCCTGATCATCCCCTATATGTGGATCGGCGATTTTGTCCGCGGCCACACCGTGGTGCGGGTGCTGAAGGAGCGCTGGCCGAATCGGCCCGTCGATCTCTTGGTGACCTCGCTGTGCGCACCGCTGGTCGATTACATGCCGGGCGTCCGCTCCGGCATCGTCTGGGATCTGCCGCGCAGCCGGCTGGCGCTCGCCAAGCAGTGGCATCTCGCCAGCATGTTGCGCGAGCGCCACTATCGCACCGCCCTGGTGATGCCTCGAACCTGGAAATCGGCCCTGGCGCCGGCCCTTGCCGCCATCCCCGAGCGGGTGGGCTTCGTCGGCGAGATCAGGTTTGGCCTGCTCAACCGCTGGCGCTGGGGCGAGAAGGCGCTGCCCCGCTTCATCGACAAGAACGCCGCGCTGGCCCTGCCGGACGGCGCGCCGCTGCCGCCGGAATGGCCAGTCCCGCAGTTGCGGGTGCCGGCGGAGGACGTCGCGCGCTGGCGCGAGGCCAACGGCCTCGGCGGCCGCCCCGCGGTGGCGCTCGCACCGGGGTCGGTCGGTGCCGCGAAGCGCTGGCCGTTCTACGGCGAGGCAGCCCGGCTGCTGCTCGCCGCCGGCCTCGATGTCTGGGTGGTCGGCGGCCCCGGCGAGAAAGCGCTGGCGGCCGAAATCGTCGCCACCGGGGGGCCCGGTGTCCGCGACCTCACGGGTGCGGACCTGCGCAACGGCATCCTGGCCATGGCCGCCGCTGGCGTAGCCATTTCCAACGATTCGGGGCTGATGCACATCGCGGCAGCGCTGGGCACGCCGACGATGGGCATTTTTGGTCCCACCAGCCCCTACCATTGGGCGCCGCTGAACGGCCTCGCCGCGACCGTGCAGACCAAGACACAGGTGCCCTGCCAGCCCTGCCATCGGCCAGTCTGCCGCATGAACGACCACCGCTGCATGCGCGACATTCCGGCGACGGATGTGGCCGCCATCGCCCAGCAGGTCCTGGCCGACGCGGCGATCCCGGTCGCGCCCTAGCTTGCACTGGGGCATCGCGCCCCCTACACCGCCCTCATCGCACCCCGAGCCGTCATCGTGACCCAAGCACCGGACGACCTGATCGCCAGCCATCTCGCCCGCTCCCGCGCAGCGATGGAGCGCGCCGCCGGTGATGACGCGCTGCTCGCCAGCGCCGGCCGGATCGCGGCGATGATCATCGCGGCGCTGCGCGACGGCCGCAAGCTGCTGATCGTCGGCAATGGCGGCAGCGCGGCGGATGCGCAGCATATCGCCGCCGAGATCGTCGGCCGCTACAAGCAGGAGCGGCCGGCCTATGCGGCGATCGCGCTGACCACCGATACGTCGGCCCTGACCGCGATCGGCAACGACTACGGCTTCGACCACATCTTCGCCCGCCAGGTCGAAGGGCTCGGCATCGCCGGCGACGTGCTGCTGGCGATCTCGACCTCCGGGCGGTCACCGAGCATCCTCAATGCGCTCCGCAAGGGCCGCGAGCGCGGGCTGGTCACGGTCGGCTTCACCGGCGCCAAGGGCGTCGCGATGGGCGAGCTCTGCGACGAGTTGCTGGTCGCGCCGAGCGACGACACGCCGCTGATCCAGCAGATCCACCTCGCAACTGCGCATGGCATCTGCGAGGCGATCGAGGCGGCGCTGATGCGGGATCAGAGCTAGATGACGACGGCTCAACTCAAGCCGGCGGCGTTTCTCGATCGCGACGGCGTCATCAATCATGACGACAACTACATCGGCTCGCCCGAGCGCATCCGCTGGATGCCGAACGTGGCGAAGGCGATCCGGCGGCTGAACGAGGCCGGCTATCACGTCTTCCTGTTCACCAACCAGTCCGGCGTCGCGCGCGGGCTGTTCAGCGAGGACGACGTGCTCGGCCTGCACGACTGGATGCGGGCGGAGCTTGCCGCGCAGGGCGCTGTCATCGACGACATCCGCTACTGCCCGTACCATACCGAAGGCTCCGTCGAGCGATATCTGCGCGAGCATCCCTGGCGCAAGCCAGCGCCGGGGATGATCCTCGACCTGATGCAGCACTGGCCGATCAGGCGCGAGGGCAGCTTCGTGATCGGCGACCGCTCGTCGGACATCGCAGCCGCCGAAGCCGCCGGCCTGCCCGGCTTCCTGTTTTCAGGCGGCGACCTCGATGTGTTCGTCGCCGATGTCATCGCTCAGACCAGCCGGCGGTAGACCGCGGCGATCTTCTCGGCCTCGGCCTCGAGGCTGAATTTCTCCACCACCCGCGTCCGCGCCTGCTCGCCCATCACGCGCGCCGCCTCCGGATCCTGCAGCAGCGGCTCCAATGCGGCCACCAGCGCATCGACATCGCCCGGCGGCACCAGCTTCCCGGTGACGCCCTCCTCGACCACGATCTCGGCGGCGCCTGCACGGGCGGCGACCAGCGCGGCGCCGGCAGCCATGGCCTCGATCAAGGTCAGGCCAAAGCCTTCGTTGCGCGAGGTGAAGGCGTAGACCGTAAGCCGCTGGTACCAACGCTGGACGTCGGCAATGTCGAGCTCACCGGTGATCACGATGCGCTGCTCGAGTCCCGCCGCCGCGATCTGCTTCTTCAGCTCGCTCGCGAACGGCATCTGCTCCGGCGTGACGGCGCCGACCAGCACCGCCGAGAAGTCCGGATAGCGCGGCAGCAGCCGGCACATCGCGGCGACGAACACGTCGCTGCCCTTCTGCGCGCGGACGCGGCCGAAGCAGCCGATGGCGTATTTGCCTGGCAGTCCGCTCTCGGCGAAGGCTGAGGCGCGATCGGCTGGCGGCTTGTAGATTTCGGTGTCGACGCCGTGCGTGATGACCGTCGCTTCGCGCTTGAGATAGGACGCCGAGATGTCGCTGGTCGCGATGATCGCGTCCATGCGGCGGATCAGCCAGCGTGTGATCCAGCTGTGATGGCGCTGCGCCGCCGAGGTGAACACCAGCTTGAACGGCCAGCCCAGCGCTCGGAGCAGCACGCCGACGATCATCTCGTCGTTGCGGCGCGCGTGCCAGATCAGCGGCCTCCGCCGGCCCCAGACCTTGAGCAAATCACGCGCGGCCATCCGCGCGATCCCCTCCGGCGCGTAGCTGCCGAGCCACGCCGCTCGCACCAGCTTCGCAAGCTTCGGCGCCACCATGCGGTTGGTCGCCGTCACACCCGAGTAGCGCCGGTGCAGGTTCGGCACGATAACGTCGAGATCTCCAGCGGAAAACGGCTCGGCTTGCACCATCGACTCCAATTTTAACGATCCCCTATACGCAACATTCAGCACCGCCGCCAGTTCGCGATCCGCCGCAACAGGTCCTTCATTTCGCGGACGTTAGCGTCCTGCAAAACAAGCAGGGATCGCGTCGAACAATGACCGTACTTGTGACCGGCGGCGCCGGCTATATTGGCAGCCACATGGTGCTGGCGCTGGCGGAAGCCGGCGAAAGCGTCGTGGTGATCGACAATCTTTCGACCGGCTTCTCCGGCTTCGTGCCCAGCGAGGTGCCGCTGTTCATCGGCGATGCCGGCGACGAGAACCTCGTCGACGGCGTCATCAGCCAGCATGGCGTCGACAGCATCATCCACTTCGCCGGCTCGGTCGTGGTGCCGGAATCGGTGCGTGATCCCCTGCTGTACTACCGCAACAACACGATGACGACGCGCAACCTGCTGAACGCGGCGGTCAAGCGCGGCGTCAGCCGCTTCATCTTCTCCTCCACCGCCGCCGTCTACGGCAATCCGGACCAGGTTCCGGTGCCCGAGACCGCGCCGACGCGGCCGACCTCGCCCTACGGCACCTCGAAGCTGATGGCCGAGATCATGCTGCACGACACCGCCGCGGCCCACGATCTCAACTACGTCGCGCTGCGCTACTTCAACGTCGCCGGCGCCGATCCGCACGGCCGCATCGGGCTCGCCACCGTCGGCGCGACGCACCTGATGAAGATCGCGATGGAGGTCGCCACCGGCCAGCGCGCCAAGATCGACATCTACGGCACCGACTATCCAACCCCGGACGGCACCGCGATCCGCGATTTCATCCACGTCTGCGACCTCGCCCAGGCGCATCGCGCCGCGCTGGCCTACCTGTGCGCCGGCGGCGCCTCGACCACGCTGAACTGCGGCTATGGCCGCGGCTATTCCGTGCTCGAGACCATCGAGGCCGTCCGCCGCGTCTCCGGCCGCGCCATTCCGATGCAAACCGCCCCGCGCCGCCCCGGCGACATCATGAGCATGGTCGCCGATACCAGCCGTCTCCGGTCGCTCCTGGACTGGACCCCGGCCTACGACAATCTGGAAACCATCGCCGCCCACGCGCTGGCCTGGGAGCAGAAACTGTTCCTGGAACGCCACAGCGACGAGGAGCAGCGGGCCTCGGCATAGAATCAAGCACTTAGCCGGAGACCGGGGGGCTTGAAAAAGCCGCCCCGAGCGGGCAAGCCTTCTTGTCCGCCCGGCGATTTGCCCCGGCGGCCAGGGACCAGAATGGCCGAATCTCCGAAGAAGATCACCGACGATCCCTATGGCGCCGCGATCCTGGTCCGCCGCCTGGTGATGGAACAGGGGCTCGTCTATTGGCGCCGCTACCTCACCGCCTTCGCGCTGATGGCGGTGGCGGCCGGAGCGAGCGCGGCTGCGACCTACGTGCTCGGCCAGGTCATCAACAAGGCCTATGTCGAGAAGAGCATCCCGGGCATCGTCGTGCTCTCCGGCGTCACCGTACTGCTGCTGTTCGTCAAGGGCGTGACCACCTACGGCTACGCCGTCATCCTGTCGAAGATCTCCAACGCCATCCTCGCCAACAATCAGCGGCAGCTGTTCGCCAAGCTGATGAACGAGAGCGTCGGCTTCTTCTCCGAGCGCCATTCGTCGGAGTTCCTCGCCCGCCTCACCTCCGGCGCCAAGTCGATCACCGACATCCTCAACATGCTGATCAACGCCATCGGGCGTGATTTCGTCACCCTGATCGCCATGATCGGCGTCATGGTCATGCAGGATCCCTGGATGTCGCTGCTCGGCCTCGTCGTGGTACCGCCGGCGATGCTGGTGCTGCGCAAGCTGGTCAAGCGCATCAAGGGCCTCGCCTACAACCAGTTCACCGGCACCGCCGACATCCTCGAGACGATGCAGGAATCGCTGCAGGGCATCCGCACCGTCAAGGCGTTCACGCTCGAGGACACGATGCGCGCGCGCATCGACGAGAACATCGCCGTGGTCGAGCGCAACGCCAACAAGATGGCCCGCGTCTCCAACCGCTCCAATCCGCTGATGGAAATGCTCGGCGGCTTCGCCGTCGCCGGCTGCCTGATGTATGCCGGCTACTCGGTGGTTGCGCTCAACGCCACGCCGGGCCAGTTCTTCTCGTTCATGATCGCCTTCCTGATGGCGACCGAGCCGGCGAAGCGGCTGGCGCGGCTCAACATCGACCTCAACAGCCAGCTGGTCGGCGCCCGCATGCTGCTCGAAGTCGTCGACAGCCCGGCCAGCGAAAAGCCCGACGACGACAAGCCGGCGCTGAAGCTTGGCGACGCCAAGATCGAGCTGCGCGACGTCTCCTTTGCCTATCGCGATGACGCGCCGGTGCTCCGGCACATGAGCTTCGTGGCCGAGCCCGGCAAGGTCACGGCGCTGGTCGGCCCGTCCGGCGGCGGCAAGTCCACCGTGCTGGCGCTGCTGCTGCGTTACTACGAGCCGACCGCGGGCGACATCCTGATCGACGGCCAGTCGATCTCTGCGGTGTCGCGGCGGAGCCTGCGCGCGCAGACCGCCTATGTCGGCCAGGACGTCTATCTGTTCCGCGACACCATCCGCGCCAACATCGCCTTCGGCAAGCCGGGCGCGACCGAGGCCGAGATCATCGAGGCGGCGAAGGCCGCCTGCGCCCACGACTTCATCATGGGCTTCCCGCTCGGCTACGACACGCCGGTCGGCGAGCACGGCACGCAGCTGTCCGGCGGCCAGCGCCAGCGCATCGCGGTCGCCCGCGCGCTGATCCGCAACGCGCCGATCATCCTGCTCGACGAGGCCACCGCCGCGCTGGACTCCGAGTCGGAGCGCCAGGTGCAGGAGGCGATCGAGCATCTCTGCCAGAACCGCACCACCATCGTCATCGCGCACCGCCTGCACACCATCATGAACGCCGACGCGATCCTGGTGGTCGAGGCCGGCGAGATCGTCGAGCGCGGCCGGCATGACGATCTGTTGCGCCGTGGCGGCCGCTATGCTTCGTTCTTCCGCCTGCAACAGCGCGACATGGGGCCGAACGTGATCCCCATGACCGCGACGTCCTGATCGTCCATTTCACCGCACCCGAGATCATCATTCATGAGCGCCTCTACCGTCATTCCGGCCCTGCCGCAGCCGTCCCTCCCCGTCGTGGGCGAAGCCGGCGTGTTTCCCGTCCGCCGCATCTGGTGCGTCGGCCGCAACTATCTCGAGCACATCCGCGAGATGGGCAATGACGAGCGCGATCCGCCGTTCTTCTTCGCCAAGCACGCCGACATGCTCGAGCCCGAGGGCGCCGTGATCCCCTATCCGCCGCTGACCACGGACATGCACCACGAGGTCGAGCTGGTGGTCGCGATGAAGAGCGGCGGCCTCAACATTTCGACCGACAAGGCGCTCGACCATGTCTACGGCTACGCCGTCGGCATCGACCTCACCCGCCGCGACCTGCAGCTCGCCTCGCGCAAGATGCAGCGCCCCTGGGAGGTCGGCAAATCCTTCGACCATTCCGCGCCCTGCTCCGCGATCCAGCCGGCGTCGAAGATCGGCCACCCCGCCAAGGGCAAGATCTGGCTGTCGGTCAACGGCACCGAGCGCCAGGCCGGCGACCTCTCCGAGCTGATCTGGAACGTGCCGGAGATCATATGGAAGCTCTCCCAGCAGGTCGAACTCGCCGCCGGCGACATCATCATGACCGGCACGCCTGCGGGCGTCGCGGCCGTGGTGGCCGGCGACAAAATCGAATGCGGCGTCGACGGCATCGGCACGCTGAAGGTGAGCATCGGGCCGGCGGCGAAGTAACGCGGCGAAAGCTCGACATCTTCGTGTCTGTTGCAAAGGCCGCGCCCAGCGCGGCCTTTTTTCACCGTTGTCATGCCCGCGCAGGCGGGCATCCAGTACGCCGCGGCCCGTCGATTCGTCACCGCCGCCTCTGGAATACTGGATCGTCCGCCTTCGCGGACGATGACACCTGTTGGCTTGGCAGATCGCCAGCCCCACACTCCGTCATTGCGAGCGCAGCGAAGCAATCCAGGGCGTCACGAGGACTCTGGAGAGCTTCGCTGCGCTCGCAATGACGCGGCAACACTGATCCACAATCTCAAACAGCATCAGTTTGTCAGGGAACGAGCATCCACCGTCTCGCGACGCATTCCGCGTCCGAGCTATGCTCCAACTCCCGCCCTCTCCAGATGGAGGGCGCAGGGAAGGCCGGGCGCTGGCCGCGCCCGTGGCCCGCCTGCTCAAAAAAATGCAGGCGGCAGGTACCACAGGTCTGGCCGAACACACCCGGCCCTCCCCGCGCGATGGTTTTAACAGGCTATAGCGTGCTCTTCCTGGTGCGCCGGGCTTTCTGGCCACCATCCGCCGCGCGACGCGTGAGCGTCGTCGCAACGTTGATACTAGCGTCGGAGTATCAGAACCACACGCCTTCACCGTCCGCGGGACAAGCGTTCGTCCGTGCCAACAGCACGCCGCCACCCCGCGTCCACCGCTCCCCGCTGCCAACGTCCGTGACGACCGCGAACCGTCCCCTACCGCGCAACGGGATGGGCGAACTGTAATGCTGATTTGGCGAAATTGTCAAGCAGCTTTTGTTTTTCGTAAGATTTCAGTTTGTCCGGAGCAACTTGGCTCGCTGCAATAGCAGCTTGTTCTCTGTGATTTACCGGAGCCGCTGCGACAAGCGCCATTGACAAAAGACCTGCATCTACGTTTGGTTGATTACTCGACAACTCACCCGCGCGGAACGACATTATGTATCACTATGAAACCCTCGGGGATGAGCGGTTCCAAGAATTCTGCCAGTCGCTGCTAACCGCGACCTTTCCCAACGTTCAATGTCTTCCCGTAGGACAGCCTGACGGCGGCCGCGACGCCTATCTCATTCGACGGCACATTCTAAATAGGCGATCCGAAACTCAAGACCCCGGGCCGATTGTTTTTCAGGTCAAGTATATCAAGAACCCAAACGACAGCAGAACCGAAAGACAATTCATCGAAGAAGTTGTCGCGTCAGAAAAACCGAAAATCGAAAAGTTGAAAGCAGTAGGTCTTACGAAATATTACCTTTTAACAAACCTAAAGGGAACATCTCACTATCAAGTCGGATCGATCGACCGCGTAAACGCGCTTTTGTCCGAATACATGGAAATAGACGCCTTCTGCTGGTGGCGTGACGACCTGGATCGCCGGCTCGATCTGCACACAAGCCTGAAATGGAGCTATCCAGACATACTCAAGGCCACAGATCTTCTCGAAAAGCTCGTCGGAGGACAACTCGGCGAAGACGAAGAACGACGTAGAAGCGCAATTCGTGCCTACATCACGAGCCAATACGATGACGACCAAGAGCTCAAGTTTAAGCAGACCGAACTACGGAGCACGATGACCGACCTTTTCGTCGATCTTCCAATGCGTCCCGCGCCCCATCCGGCGTCCAGCACTGGCGACGGAAAGTTCTACTACCCTCGACCGGTACGACTATCGGACGGAATGCATATATTTTCCTACGCACCTGATGGAGACCTATCAGCAGCCTACTTTATCGAGCAAGCACCCATCTTAAAAACGGCAAAATTTGTGTTAGAGGGTGCACCGGGCCAAGGAAAATCAACTGTAACTCAATACGTTTGCCAAGTCATGCGGATGCAGCTCCTCAATAAGAAGCGGGAGCTTGCCGCCCTGCCCGACCGCCAACGCAACGCGCAGATCCGAATTCCATTCCGCGTTGACCTCAGAGATCTCGCCAAGTGGATGCTCGGAACCGACCCGTTCCAATCAAGGCTCGTACAACTTGACGAGAAGGAGCCTCGATCACTCGAAGGGCTATTGGCCGCACAAGTTCGCTTTGCGTCCGGCGGTCATACTTTCAACGTCTCAGACCTTACGGCGATAGCGAAGGCAAGCCATCTTTTTCTCGCTCTTGACGGCTTTGACGAAGTCGCCGACGTCGAGTCAAGACAGCGCTTGGTCGAAGAGATTTCGCGAGGCGCTACTCGACTTGCAAATGCAGGAGGCTTTTCCGTACAAACCATTGTTACGAGCCGCCCTGTTGCGTTCGCGAAGTCCATACAATTTCCTCGGGATAGCTGGGAGTATTTTGAACTGCTGCCTTTAGAGCGGCGACAGGTCGATGAGTATACGACTAAATGGACGAAAGCGAAGGGCCTCAAAGATTCAGAGACCAACCAACTACGGAAGCTTTTGGATGTGAAATTGAAGGAGGCACATACTCAATACCTCGCTAAGAACCCCATGCAGTTGACTATTCTTCTATCTCTCATCCACAATAGAGGGGCATCCCTACCAGAAAAACGAACAGCAATGTACGATGCCTATATCGATATGTTTTTTAGCCGCGAATCCGAGAAAAGCGACATTGTCCGAGACAGCCGGGATATACTCATCGATATACATCGATTTCTAGCTTGGAAGCTCCAGACGTCCGCCGAAGGTGGAAGCAACGGCAGCATCGAATACGGCGAACTTCGTTCTACACTGTTTTCGTATCTTGATAGTGAGGGCGAGGACACCAAGATTGTTGATGCTCTTTTTAGCGGAATAGTCGAGCGAGTAGGCGCACTAGTTTCACGCGTTCAAGACACGTACGAATTTGAAGTGCAGCCACTACGAGAGTATTTTGCTGCGCGCTATCTTTACGAAACCGCTCCATACCCCATAAACGAAAATGATACTCCAGGAGACAAATTCGAGAGATTTAGAGCACTGGTCTGCAATCCCTATTGGTTAAACGTAGCACGATTCTATGGTGGATGCTTCAACAAGGGAGAGATACTGACCCTCGTCCACGAGCTAGTCGATCTTTCATCTTCGCCACGCTACGCTCTGACGAGCCACATCAGAAGCGTTTCCTTGATGCTACTTGGTGATTGGGTTTTTTCGCAGTATCAACCTGCCGTGAAGCAGGTCGTCGCGTTCATCGCAGAGTATCCCCGCATACGACAGCTACTGGCAACCTTAGACGAGCCACACCTGTCAATTTAGGGAACCATACCTGAAAGAAGCGGCCGACTAGAGTTTGTCAATATCTTATTCACCAGACTTGTGACAACGACCTTCTTAGATGAAAAGCGCGCTATCTCATCTGTAGTCCTACTAAACACCACTCCTGATGAACGCTTTCAGCGATGGAAGGAGGCAAAATCTAAGATCACGCTTAGTGATTGGACGAGGCTCGGCAACCTTCTCAGCATCTACTTGGAAGCGAGCAAGGCTGACTCTGAAGCACTCTTATCATCCGATTCGAAGGAATTTTTACCGCGGTTTGTAGAATCCCGACGCTTTGATACGCTCGAGAATGACACGCATCGGGATAACGCCATTTTTCACCTTCTGAATCGCGCATGGTTTCTTAATTCGCCGTTCGACGGCAAAAAAACCAGTAAGCTCGCTTGGATGGCTCTCATTTGTGGAACCACCCAATACACTTTAGCTATCAGCAACTCGGGGAGCATGTCATTGAGACAGCTTGTCGAGGGGCGCACCGGTCGAACGTCATTTCCTTCCAAATCGTTCAAGGTTGACGATATTGAGTTTGATGGATTTTCTGAGCAAGATCGTGCCGCCGCGCAGTCATATTTGGCGTTCATCGACAGTCCGGTGGACTTGACATCCACCTCTCTTGCACCCTGGTCAGAACTTGTTACTGCCCTACGCAAAGCTTGGGGAGATTGCCCCGCGATCGACCGTATTGCGTTTCTCGCGTCCGGAATTCGTTCAAAGGACGATTCGGGAGAGGATGGAGATTTGTCCGCGTCCGACGAGATCGTAAGCACCTTCCGGTACGCAAGATTGCACTCTGGAGCATTTCAATGGTGGCGCGAGAGATTAACGTCAACTGCAAGCAAGAGCCTCAGGAGGCGGTGGATGCTCTTGCTTTGGATGTGGGCAACGCCGCGCACGCTCTTGAAGCTTGCTCAATTGTTAGACAGCCTTTTAGGCGAACTAGATAAGGATGAATGGACGAGTCTAGGTCGTGAGATATTCGTACTGTCACAAATTAAGGGAGACGATTCCTCTTCCTTGACAAGGTCTACTTCGGACTTGTCGCTCCTCAAGTCGATCAGCTCAAGAGCCTGCAGCTTCATCGGCCAAAGAATGCCGTCGGTCGTCCAGTACGAATTGGCGGTTTCGGCTTGCCGGTCAGCCACTCTAGATGCTCCGGAGGCCCAGTTCGCTTTCGAGGCTTTGGCGAGGTCATGCTCGCAAACTAACGGATGGAGCGATTCGCTGACCTATATTCGAGAGCTTTACGTTCGAGGTGGAGTACTAACTCGACGGCTCGGCTCAAACGTCGAGATGACAAGAGAAGTTGCGGAACGGATCTCTCGCGAACCTCAAATTTATCCGCTGTTTCTAGTCGCAGCTGCTGATGCGACACTACGCTCTGGTATTAACGAACGAGCCGAACCATTGCATCTGACTGCTTCTCGAGATAGGTGGTTCAAGTGAATCAATCATATACGTTCAATCGCGTAGGGATTGGTTTATGAAAGCGCAATCCCGCTGCGCCTACGCGGACAAGACGCGGCGGATACCGCTGTGCTGATCCGCCCTGCTCGCCGAAAGGGGTTGAGAAGAGCACCCCCATTTGCCCAACGGGTCAGACTCGCAGGCTCATCGCCATGAGCCCCCGTCACGTCCGATACTGCTCGTCGCTCACCTTCTCCAGCCAGTCCACGCTCTTACCGCCGGCGGACTCCTGGATTGCGATGTGGGTCATCGCGGTGGTTGCGGATGCGCCGTGCCAGTGCTTCAGGCCTGGCGGAAACCACACCACGTCGCCGGGGCGGATCTCCTCGACCGGGCCGCCGTCGCGCTGCACCCAGCCGAGGCCTGACACGACGATGAGCGTCTGGCCGAGCGGATGCGTGTGCCACGCAGTCCGTGCGCCCGGTTCGAACGTGACCTGGGCCGCATTGGTGCGCGCCGGCTCCGGAGCCTGGAACAGCGGATCGATGCGAACCGTCCCGGTGAACCAGTCGTCGGGACCTTTCTGCGAAGGGCGCGAGCCGTTTCTCTTGATATCCATGTCCATGCGAAACTCCTGCGAACCGTCGGTCGGCTGCGCCGACGAGCGACCAACATCAAACGACACGGCGGCGCAGCCGCCGATGAGCACGCCTCTGCGCGTGATCACCCCCTCCGTTCAGCGCGGGTCGTAGCCGGGCTTCTTGAAGATGGTGTCGGGCTTGTCGACGATATCGGGTCCGTAGACCTGGCTTGCCCAGTCGCTTGGTTCGACGTCTTCGATACCGACCGACACGGAGTCTCGGCCGTAGCCGAGCGTCTCCATCACCGACTTCGTCACAGCTTCGGCCAGCGCGGCCTTCTGCTGCTTCGACTTTCCCGAATACAGTTTCACGATGACATGCGGCATGACCTTCTCCTTCACGAGGTGGATGCATTTGGGGTCGTCGGATTGGCGATCAGCCACCAGGCGACGAGCGACGCGCACAGCACGGTCGCCGAGCTCACGAGAAACAGCAGGTTCAGCTGCGCTCCGGCTGCGATCAATCCGAGCGCCGGGCTGGCGAGGCCCTGGGCGAGATCGAGGAATGCGGTGTAGGCGCCCATGGCGAGGCCGCGGCTCTGGGCCGGCACGCGCCGGACCGCTTCGACGCCGAAGCCGGGATAGACCAGCGAGAAGCCGAAGCCGGTGAGCGCCGCGCCGGCGAGCGCCATCTCTGGACGGACGGCGAGCCAGATCAGCGCCTGCCCGACCGCTTCGACGGCCGCACAGACCAGCGCGACCTTCGCCCCGCCGATCCTGTCGGCCAGATGGCTGAAGAACACACGTGCCAGGATGAAGGCCACCGCATAGGCCGTGTAGGCGGACCATCCGTTCGCCCACCCCTTTGTCGCGAACAGCAACGCGACGAACGTGGTCACGGCGCCGAAGCCGACCGAGCCGAGCGCCGAGCCCAGACCCGGCACCCAGACAGCCCCGATCACTTCGACGAACGAGGCCCGCGCGTGGTGCGCCGGCGCGACCGCCGGGAGGCGCGCGACGAGGGGCAGGACCGCGAGCGGAGCCAGCGTGGTGGCGAGCGAGATCGCACCGAAGCCATGTGCCGCATACAGGGCCGCGCCGGCAGGCGCGCCGATCGCGAAGGCGGCGAACATGGCCGAGCCGACCCAGGCGATGACCTTGCCGGCATGATTGGCTTGGGCGAGCGCCAGCCCCCAGCTCACCGCGGCCGTGATGATGAAGCTTTCCGCTCCGCCAAGCAGGGCGCGACCCGCCAGGAGGATCATGACCGACAGCAGCGGAGACGCGCTGACGCCGAGCGACAGCAGATAGAGCAGCCCGGAGACGGCCGCCGCCAGCAGGCCGGCGACGACCCCGCGCTTGGCGCCTCGCGCGTCGGAGAAGTGGCCGGCCCAGGGCCGGGAGACCAGCGAGGCGGCAAACTGGCTTCCAGCGACGACACCCACGACGAAGGTGCCGAAATCCAGCCCGTCATGGACGTGGAGAGGCAGAACCGGCATCGCCACCCCGATGACCAGGAAAGCGACGAAGACCACCCCCATGATCGGCAGCAACGTCGCCGTGAGCCCACGTGCGGCCGCAGGGTCTCGCGTGGCGATGTCCCTGATGGCTTCTGTCATGGTCCTCACCTCTTGAGCCGATGCTGTGGCTCGACAGCTGAGCAGAGACCTAGGACTTCCGCGCCCCGCCGATTAGATGATAGATTGTGAATGCAGTCATTAGACAGGCTTATCAATGAACCGGGACGACGCCAGCGATCTGATCGCCTTCCTTGCGGTCGCGCGAGAACGCAATTTCACGCGCGCTGCGGCGAAGCTCGGCATGACGCAGTCCGCCCTCAGCCAGATCATCCGCGGTCTGGAGGAGCGGCTCGGGATAAGGCTGTTGAACCGGACCACGCGGAGCGTCACGCCGACACAAGCCGGAGAGCGGCTATTCCTCAGCGTCGGCCCCAAGTTCGCGGACATGGATACGGATCTCGCGGAACTGAGCAGATTTCGCGAGAAGCCGGCCGGAACGGTTCGCCTCACCGCCACGGAGTACGCCGCCGCGGAGATCCTGCTGCCGGCGCTGCGGAAGATCCTGCCTCGCTATCCCGACATCCACGTCGAGGTGATCGTCGATTACGGCCTGACCAACATCGTGGCACAGCAGGTCGATGCCGGCATCCGTCCCGGCGAGCTCGTTGCAAAGGACATGATCGCGGTGCGCGTGAGCCCCGACCTCCGGATGGCCGTGGTTGCTTCACCCGCCTACTTCGCCGATCGGAAACGGCCGAAGACGCCGCAGGAGCTGACGCAGCACAACTGCCTCAACCTCCGCCTGCCCACGCATGGCGGCAGCCTCTACGCCTGGGAGTTCGAGAAGAACGGGCGTGAGCTCAACGTGAGGGTCGACGGCCAGCTGGTGTTCAACAGCGCGGCGCTGCTGCTGGACGGAGCGCTCGGAGGATTTGGCCTCGCCTATCTGATGGAGGGACACGTGCAGCGGCACGTCTCGGACGGCCGGCTCGTTCGCGTGCTGGCGGACTGGTGTCCGCCATTCACCGGCTATCACCTGTATTATCCGAGCCGCCGGCAGCCATCGCCGGCCTTCACGCTGCTGGTGGAGGCCCTGAGGTATCGCGGCAAGTAGGTCAGCATCAACGCCTGTGGCCGCCGCCGGTGGGCCGCGGGCTAGCCGCGGCTGATCTGCTGCAGACCCTTGAAGGTCAGCCGCTTGGGATCGCGGACGCCGGCCAGGTACATCCGACGGATGAAAGCGGCCACCGTGTCGCGATCACAACCGGTCAGGACGACGATGGCGTCGACCGCAGTCTTCTGGGCCTCCATGGGACTGATCCTCCTGGGCATGCGAACCCGGCGACAACAGCGTTCACGATGTCGCTTAAGACAGCGTTAACTGTGCGCGAGGCTTGCCAGTTCCATGCAACGATTCCCGCGCTCGCCCAATACGCGAAACCGCGCATGGCGTGGGCACGGGACGCCCGGCGGCCCCACAGCCGCCGCACTCAGACCATGAAGAAATCCTGCGGCGCCTCGACCCCGCCATCATCGGCATGGGCCGCGAGCTTCTGCCGCGTCGGGCGGGTCGGCGGCGTGATCACGCGCCGCTCCATTTCGTTCGTGCCGGACAGTTGGTCGACGAACCTGACGGCAAAGCCTTCGGCGAAATGCCTGACGACGCGTCCGACACAACTGCCGACCGCAAGCGGCGTGCCGATCTCCGGCTGGATCTCCGCCGACACAGCAGCGCCCGACATCGAGGCATCGATCACGAAGCACGGGATGATGCTGCCGTCGGCGAGCGTCAGCGCAGAATGCGGCGAGTTCGGCACATAGCGCGGGTCCCGGCGCGAGTCGCGGATCGCCGGGTCCTTCTGCTTCTTCTCCAGCCACACCAGCTTCTCGGCGAGCTTGACCCGCTCGGCGCGCGTCATCTCCAGCTCGAGCAGGAAACCGCCATGAACCGTGTCGCTGATCTCGCCCTCGAACTTGCCGAAGTCGCGGAAATACGACGTCAGCCGGTCGCCGACCTTGCCGACGACGGGCACGTCGAGCAGCGCCCGAAATGGCGACACGCGCGTGGTCCGGCAGGCGAACGAGCGCAGCCGTCCCTCCGGGTCATACCAGTTCGGCAGCGTGTAGGATCCCGCCGTCTGGATCCTGACCGCACGCTGCTTCAGGAATCGAGCAACCGTCGACATTGCGCGCCTCCCCTCCCATCAACCGATGTCCCCGACTGGCGATCCCCTGCCCCCACGGCAGCTTGCCACGCCATACACAACCATAGCGTGTAAATTTACGCGGATCACACCGCGTCAAAGGGCTCCAGCCGACACGCATGGAACCTGCGCCCAAAATCCTAAAGATTTCTGAATTGTGACGGCCGGATTTCCGGCCAACGGAATCGTATGTCCAACCCGTTATCGGTTTCTGAAGACGCCGACCCGGCCGACTACGGGGCATCGCCGGTCCGTTGCCGGGGTATCGGCACGGTCGTCGGGGAGAAGACGCTCTGGCGTTCGAGGTCCCACCGGTTCTTGCCGTGAAGGGGCTCCAGGGCCCGCGCGGACGCAACCCGGAGTTTGCGCGAGCGGTCCGGCGAACTACTTCTCCGCGCAGGCAGCGCGGCGTTAAGCATCTAACATGCTCGCGCTGTTGCGCGATTCCAGCGCTAACGCGCGATTCACCACTTGCGCAATCGGTTCCGCGCTCGGCCTTCGCGGCCCCCGTTGTGCAAGTTGGCTTATACTATTGGCACTTAGTCATGAGGAACGGGGAAGGTTGTTAGCTGGAGTGGGCTGATCCAGCGGATGAGTTGAAAGTAGTAACGCGTATGATGACCGCACGCATCGTCGTTCTGACCATCGCTCTCGGAGCGGGCGGAGTCGCGGCTTACATGGTCAGCAACACCGAGAGCCAGCGCCCGGCGCCGGTTGCGCCGGTGGTGCAGCTGCCGACCGTCGAGGTGCTGGTCGCCAAGAATGACATCGGCCTCGGACAGGCGATCAAGCCCGGCGACCTGATCTGGCAGACCTGGCCCGAGGCTGCGAGCAACATATTCATCCGGCGCGGCGATCGCCCCGAAGCTGCCAATCAGCTGGTCGGCACCATCGCACGCGCGCCGTTCGTGATCGGCGAGCCGATCCGCGAGCAGAAGCTGGTGAAGTCCGACGGCTCCGGCTTCATGGCCGCGATCCTGCCCGCCGGCATGCGCGCGATCTCGACCGAGATCTCGCCCGAGACCGGCGCCGGCGGCTTCATCCTGCCGAACGACCGCGTCGACGTCATCCTGTCGAAGCGCGACAAGAATCCGGACAAGCCGGGCGGACCCGAAAGCGTCAGCTCGGAAATCATTCTCTCCAACGTGCGCGTGCTCGCGATCGACCAGGCGCCGAAGGAGAAGGAAGGCCAGAACACCGTCGTCGGCAAGACCGTGACGCTCGAGCTCAAGCCCGAGCAGGCCGAGACGCTGGCACGCGCGCGGCAGGCCGGCACGCTGGCGCTGGCCTTGCGCAGCATCGCCGACGCCAACGCGGCGGACACCAACAAGACCGAGACGCAGATGGCGCGGCGGGGCAACGCCATCGAGATCATTCGCTACGGCATCACGAGCTCGCTGACGGCGCAGAAGTGACGAGAAGGACGGGGAAGATGATGGGTGGGCATCGACGCGCAAAGATCCGGACGTGGTTCGTCCGCGCGCTATCAGGCTCGGCGGTGATCGGCCTCGCGCTCGTTCCGGCGTTGACGCAGGTCAAGGCCGCCGACGACGGGCCGGACGCGCCGGTGGTCTCCGCTAGCTCCTCGAAGATGCGCTTCCTGTCGCTCGGCATCGGCAAGTCCGTGGTCGTCGACTTCCCGCACGACGTCAAGGATGTGCTGGTCGCCGATCCCAAGATCGCCAACGCCGTCGTGCGCTCGGCGCGCCGCGCCTACATCATCGGCGCCGGCGTCGGCCAGACCAACGTGGTGTTCTTCGACGGCGAGGGCCAGCAGGTCGCGGCCTACGACATCGCGATCAAGCGCGATCTCAACGGCGTGCGCCAGGCGCTCAGCCAGACCCTGCCCGGCGTCAAGATCGACGGCGTCGGCGAAGGCGTGATCCTGACCGGATCGGTGTCGAGCCCGGTCGAGGCGCAGCAGGCCGCCGAGATCGCCGGACGGCTGGTCGGCGGATCGGACAAGGTCGTCAACTCGATCGTCGTGCGCGGCCGCGACCAGGTGATGCTGAAGGTCAACGTCGCCGAGGTCCGGCGCGAGATCGTCAAGCAGCTCGGCATCGATCTCAGCGCCAGCCTGAACTACGGCACAGCCGTGGTGAACTTCAACAACGTCAATCCATTCACCGCCTATGGCAAGTCGCTGGTGTCGGGCAACGGCCTCGCCGGCACCACGGGCGGCCTATCGTCTGTGTCGGCAACGATGCGCGCGATGGAGACGGCCGGTGTCGTCAAGACGCTGGCCGAGCCGAACCTGACGGCGATCTCCGGCGAGTCCGCCACCTTCATCGCCGGCGGCGAATTCCCGGTGCCCGGCGGCTACAATTGCGATCCGACCTCGCGGGTCTGCACCACCTCGATCACCTACAAGAAGTTCGGCATCTCGCTCAACTTCACCCCGGTCGTGCTCAGCGAAGGCCGCATCAGCCTGCGGGTGATGACCGAAGTGTCGGAGCTGTCGAACGACAACGCGATCACGGTGTCCTACGCGCTGAGCTCGGCCTCGACCTCCTCGGTCACCATTCCCGCGATCCGCACCCGCCGCGCCGAGACGACCCTGGAGATCCCCTCCGGCGGCTCGATGGCGATGGCCGGCCTGATCCAGAACCAGACCAAGCAGGCGGTCAATGGAATCCCCGGGCTCAATCAGCTGCCGGTGCTCGGACAGCTGTTCCGCAGCCAGGACTACGTCAACAACGAGACCGAGCTGATGGTGATGGTGACGCCCTATGTGGTGCGCGCCGTGGCCCAGAAGGAGCTGTCGCGGCCGGATGACGGCTTCGCGCCGGCCACCGACTCCGAGTCGGCGCTGCTCGGCCGCATGAACCGGCTCTACGGCATCGCGGCCAAGGTCGACGCCGCGACCGGGCAGCCGGCCGGCTTCGGCTTCATCATCGACTGAGACGACGGGATTTGGGGCACGGGGACACGATCATGTCGGGATCATCTAGACGAGACGGGCAACAAACGCTGCGCCGGATCGGAGGCGTCATCGGG
This sequence comes from Bradyrhizobium sp. HKCCYLS20291, assembly GCF_051167715.1. Lineage (NCBI taxonomy): Bacteria > Pseudomonadati > Pseudomonadota > Alphaproteobacteria > Hyphomicrobiales > Nitrobacteraceae > Bradyrhizobium > Bradyrhizobium sp. HKCCYLS20291. The sequence continues at coordinate 307,360 of NZ_JBNPTO010000002.1, forward strand.
CTGGCGCTGACGCTCGGCGCCTGCAACGCCACCTCTGGCGAGGTCGTCGCGACCATCCCGGATGACTACCGGATCCGCCATCCGATCGCGATCGAGGAAGGCCGGCAGTCGATCGTCGTCTTCGTCGGCAACAACCGCGGCGGCCTGACCTATCAGCAGCGCACCGACGTCGCCGGCCTCGGCCGCAACTGGCAGCGCGAAGGCACCGGCGCCATCGTCGCCGAGGTGCCCGTGGAGACGCCGAATGCGCGCGCCGCGGCCGACAGCTATCGCGAGATCCACGCCACCCTCACCGCATCAGGCGTTCCCTCCCGCGCCATCACCTTGCGCCACTATACGCCTGATGATCCGCGGCAGCTCGCCGCCGTCCGCCTGAGCTATCCGAAGATCGCCGCGGTCGCCGGTCCGTGCGGCCTGTGGCCGGACGATCTCGGCCCGAACATCAACAATCCCGGCTACAGCAGCAATCAGCACTACCAGAATTTCGGCTGCGCCACGCAGCGCAACCTCGCTGCGATGATCGACAACCCGGCCGACCTCGAGCAGCCGCGCTCGGAGATCGCCGCCTATACGCCGCGCCGCTCGGCGATGTTCGAAAAGTACCGCAAGGGCGATCCGACCGCCGTGACCTATCCGGAAGCCGACAAGGCCAAGCTCAGCGATACAGGCAAATGATCAACGTATCCCCTCAGAGCCAGGATGAGCAGCCGGGCCCGAGCGGCCCGGTCCTCGACGATCACATCGCGCCGGTGCCGCGCGTCTCGGTGCAGGCGTTCACCGAGACCGACCAGACCTCGTCGGCGGTCCTCGCCGCGAGCCAGGACCGCAGGCTCGGCAAGGCCCACATCACGATCAAGGCCGGCGGCATGGCGCGGGCGATCGAGACCTATCATTCGCAGCCGACGCCCAACGTCATCGTGATCGAGACCAAGCCGGGCGGCGACATCGTCGGCGGGCTCGACGATCTCGCCAGCGTCTGCGATCCCGGCACGCGCGTGGTGCTGATCGGCAGCCCCGCTGACGGCGTCGCCTATCGCGAGCTGGTGCGCCGCGGCGTCAACGACTACGTCATCGGCCCGGTCGAGACCATCGACATCATCCGCTCGATCTGCAGCCTGTTCTCGGCCTCCGAGGCCGTGATCACCGGCCGCATCATCGCGGTGGTCGGCGCCAAGGGCGGCGTCGGCGCCTCGACGGTCGCCCACAACGTCGCCTGGAGCATGGCGCGCGACCTCACGCTGGACTCCGTCGTCATCGATCTCGACATGGCGTTCGGCACGGCGGGTCTCGACTACAACCAGGATCCGCTGCAGGGCATCGCCAACGCGATCTACCAGCCCGACCGGCCGGACACCGCGCTGATGGAGCGCCTGCTCGCCAAATGCAGCGAGCATCTCAACCTGCTCGCGGCGCCCGCGACGCTCGACCGCGTCTATGATTTCGGCGCCGATGCGTTCGACGCGATCTTCGACACCTTGCGCCTGACGCAGCAATGCATCGTGCTCGACGTGCCGCACCAATGGTCGGCCTGGACGCGCCATGCGCTGATCAATGCCGACGACATCCTGGTGGTCGCCGAGCCCGATCTCGCCAACCTGCGCAATGCCAAGAACCTGCTCGGCGTGCTCAAGGCGTCGCGCCCCAACGACCGGCCGCCGCTGTACTGCCTGAACCAGGTCGGCATGCCGAAACGCCCCGAGATCGACCTGAAGCGCTTCGCCAAGACCGTCGAGGCCGAGCCGGTCGCGGTGATCCCATTCGACTGCAAGCTGTTCGGCACCGCTGCCAACAACGGCCAGATGATCGCCGAGGTCGGCGCGCTCAGCCGCACGCCGAAACTGTTCCAGGACATCGCGAACCGGCTCACCGGCCGTGTCGATCCCAAGCCGCAGCGCAGCTCGTTGCTGGCGCCGATCGCAAAACTGCTCGGAGCGAGATAACAGCTCAGTCGCTGCTGCGGCTCAGCGCCCGCGCCAGCGCCTTGTCGGGCTCGCCGGCCACGATGCGATCGTGGCGCGGCGACAGCTCGCGCTGCGCGATCCTGCGCCGCTCGAGGATGCGCTTCACATAGGCGACATTGGTGGCGGCCTGCTCCGGTGGCAGCCCCGAACGCGCGATGTTCTCCGCCTCGCTCATCCGGCCCTGCAGGCCGACGATGACGGCGAGATTGGTTTTCACGCGCGGGCTGGCGTCCGGATTCGCACTGGCCTTGCGCAATTGCTCTTCGGCCTTCGGCAGCTCGCTGGAGAGCGCGTAGGACAGGCCGAGATTGGACAGCACCGAAGGATCGTCCGGCGCGATCTTCAGCGCGGTCGCGTAGTATTGCCGCGCCTCCTCGTTGCGCCCCATCTGGTCGAGCGTCGCGCCCTGCGCCGACAGGATGCGCCAGTCGGGATCCTCAGGCGAATGCGCCCGGCTCAAGACGTCGAAGGCCTGCTGGAAATTGCCGTTGTCGGCGAGCGCCCGGCCGTAGGCCGCCAGCAGCGCCCTGTTGCCGGCATTGGCGATCGTCGCCTGCTCCAGCACCGCGACGGCCTGCGAGCGCTGGCCGGTGGCGCGCAAGGCGGAGCCATAGCGCAGCGCGAGGTCGGGATCGTTCGGCGTGGCGCGATACTGCTCGCGGAGCTGGTCGAGTTCGGCACGCGGGTCGGCCGCGGCGGCGCGGCTCTTCTCGGACTTGCTGCCGCCGAGCGCGCCGGTCACCTCGCTGAGATCGGTGGTCTGGCAGGCGCCGAGACCGAGCAACACGGCCGTGAACGACAGCGCGAACGCCGCCGGCCGGAGCGGAGGGAGAGAGTGGAAGGGCCGCGTACGCATGCAACTGAACTACTTCGGGACCGGATGCCCTGCACGCTGGCAGATTAACCCTAAGGTCCCGTTAAGCTGATGCAGCCGATACGCTCAATCGATGAATTCGGCGCCGAACTCGCAGCCGATCCGCCAGGCCAGCCGGCACTTCCGCTGGTGGTCGGGCGCGAACACGATGGTGAACTGCGGCGGGATCTCGACGAATTCCGCCACCACCTTGACGCCGCCATTGGAAATATCCGTGACGGTGCAGTCTCGCGGCAGGCTGCCGTTGCCGTAGTGGATCTTCGCGATCCTCTTGCACAGCCGACGTTCGCTCTTGCGACGGTTCGCCAACATCAACATCTCGACGCTCACCCACTCAGTCGTCCATCCGGAGACCTCGTTGTAGCGTCGAAACATTGGGATCTGGCTAGCGCGTGGCCCGAGAATTCCGTACCGCGATTCAGATTTCGTTTACGTTCGACGCTCACGCCGCCGGCAGCAGGAAGCCGTCGAAATAGGCCGCCAGACGCCTGACATCGTCGAGCGGCATCACGTCGCCGACATACTGGTCGGGTCGCACGATCACGAGGCACCCGGCTGCACGATCGATGCCGCGCATCGCAAAGATGTCCTGGCCGCTCTTCAGATCGGGGCAGAACATCTTCTCGTAGTCGATCAGGCCGTACCGGCCCTTCTGCGGCAGCAGCAGCGCCGGCATGGTCTCGAGCGCGAGCGCGCGATGGTCCTGCTGGAACACGGCACGCAGGTCGATCACGGAGTCGATGTCGGCGCTGGCGGGCGTGTAGCGCCGCAGCGGCGAGGCCGCATCCTTGCTGAGAAATTCGCACAGGTGACGAATGGCGGACCGAGGCGCGGCCGGATCCTCGGCGCCGGCGAAGGCAAAGAGGCGGAAGCGGCCGTCGGCTTGGACGACGTGGCCGAGCTGCACCGGCTTGGCGTCGCCCAGACGAATGACGGGCGCCGAATGGAAGCGCTTGCCGATGACGAGGCCGGTGGCGAGCGGCTGGAACGTGTCGTCGCCGGTCAGCACGGAGGGCCGATAGTGGGTCGCGGTGCCCGCGGTGTAGCGGCCGTGGCGCACGAAGTAGTCCTGCGTCTTGGCTGCATCGCCGCCGCCCTGCTTGGCCGCGGAAGCGAGAATCCCGGACCATTCGCGATCGAAATCGATCAGCTCCTGCGCGATCGCCTTGCGCTCGGCCGAGTAGCTGTGCAACAGCTCCGGCGCGCAGCGCTTGCCGAGCACCGCGGCGAGCTTCCAGCCGAGATTGAACGTGTCCTGCATCGATACGTTCATGCCCTGCCCCGCCTTCGGGCTGTGGGTATGGCAGGCGTCGCCGGCGATGAACACGCGCGGCAGCCGCGTGGCGACCTCGGCCTCGGGCACGTCGTCGAACTTGTCGGTGATGCGCTGGCCGATCTCGTAGACCGACCACCACGCGACCTCCTTCACCTCGAGCGTATACGGCGCGAGAATCCGCTTCGCCTTGGCGATCACCTCCTCGACGGTGATGTTGCGGCCGGCGACGCGCTCGCCGACTTCGAGCTTGGCGAGCTCGACATAGAGCCGGACGAGGTAGCCGCCCTCGCGCGGGATCACCAGCAGACTGCCATCCCCGGCGGACTGGATCAGCGACTTGAACCGGATGTCGGGAAAATCGGTGACGGCGAGCACGTCCATCACGCCCCAGGCGTGGTTCGCCGAATCGCCGTGCAGCTCGCGGCCGATCGCCTTGCGCACCATGCTGCGGGCGCCGTCGCAGCCGACGACGTAGCGCGCTCTGATGGTCTCGACCTGGCCTTCATGCTCCGGATCGATGCGATCGAAGCTGACGGTCACGCCATGCGCGTCCGCGCCGGCGGCCGCATCGATCTGCAGGTCGCGCAGCCGGCGCGCGTAGTGCGGCTCGAGCTTGCTCGCCGAACGGCGCATCACATCGAGGAAGAAGTCGTGCACGCGGGCCTGGTTGAGCACGACATGCGGCATCTCCGACAGGCCGTCCTCGACGTCCTGCACGCGGCCGCTGCGCGCGATCTGTGCGGTGTTGGCTTCATCCGGCTTCCAGAACGTGGTCTCGTTGATCCAGCAGGCTTCCCTCAGCACCTTCTCGGCAAAGCCGTAGGCGTTGAACATTTCCATGGTGCGGCAGGCGATGCCGTCGGCCTGGCCGAGCAGCAGCCGGCCCGGCTTCTGCTCGACGATGCAGGTGGTGACATCGGGGAAAGCGGAGAGCTGGGCGGCAAGGTTGAGGCCGGCGGGGCCGCAGCCGACGATCAGGACGTCGACCTCGGCCGGCAGCGGGCCCGCCGCGCCCTGGCTCGCCACGCGCTCGGTGGCGTCGAAGATTTCGGGGTCGCCCGGCTGGAATCCGTTGAGATGAAATTGCACGTGACCGCCCTCCCGCGTTGTTCTCTATTGATCAGTATACTGATCATCAGTATGCTTGTCAAGCAAGCAGAGGGAGATTCGGTTTGGCCGAGATGCAGGACATGCCCGGGCACTTGGCGCGCCGGTTTCAGCAGATCGCGGTGGCGGTGTTCCTGAGCGAGGTCGAGGCCGCCGGCTTCGACCTGACGCCGGTGCAATACGCGGCCCTGGCGGCGATCGCGGCCAACCCGGCGATCGACCAGATCACGCTCGCCGGCCTGATCGCCTACGACCGCACCACCATCACCGGTGTGATCGACCGTCTCGCGCAGAAGGGCCTCGTGATCCGGCAGGCCAGCGCCCGCGACCGCCGGTCGCGCGAGCTCACCATCACCGACGATGGCCGCCGAACGCTGGACGCGATCACGCCGGCAGTCGAAGCCGCACAGCGGCTGATGGTGCGGGGTCTCACGAAGGCCGAGGCTAGCGAGCTGACCCGCCTCATGCAAAAGGCCATCGCCGCCGCCAACGACCTCAGCCGCGCCCCGCTGCGGGAGGGGGCGGCGGAGCGGTGACATGAGGCTGAGGGCGCCCCAACGGAGCCCGACCTGTTGCCACTCTCCTTGAACACACTGCCAATAGTTCACGCGCAGCTCCGGTTTCGCGCCGGACTCTCTTCTCGCTTTACGATCTCTGGTCTTTTGATGCTTTCGTTCGAACCAACCTCCGCACCGCTGTGCGATACAGTGCCCTCGCCCCTTGTGGGAGAGGGCATCGCCGGCTGATCCGCAGGCTCCGTTGGGTGAGGGGTTCTCTCCGCGAGCGCAACTCGTTGAGACAGACCCCTCACCCGACCGAGATCGTTGCGCTGCCATGCATGCCCTCTCCCACAAGGGGCGAGGGCGCAGTCACGGCCGTCGCGCCCGCGGCGAGGTTCGATCGCTTTCCCAGTTCTCCATGAGGTTGCTCTCTAAGAACACGCGATCAACGTGTTCATGGTCGGTGTGCCCTCGGCTTTTGACCCTCAGGGTGAGGAGAGAAAGTGGGAGAAAGTGCAGCAGTGAAGCGTTAGTCGGGCAGATGTACCGATACGGACGTTTGGATCACGAATACCGCATCACGCCATCATCGACCTTGCCGAAGCGCAGCGAGACGATGTCGAGGGCGTAGTTCTGGTACAGCCGCCATGGCCGCTTCGAGCCTTGCTTGGGCAGATCGGCGATCGACCGCTGCACATAGCCGGAGCTGAAGCTGAGCGACGGCAGCGGCGCGACGGTGGTGTCGTCATTGTGCGGCATGCATTGGCGGTAGCCGTGCCGGTCCATGTAGTTGAGCAGACGGCAGACATATTCGCAGGTGAGGTCGCATTTCAGCGTCCAGGAGGCGTTGGTGTAGCCGAGCGTGGCGGCGAGGTTCGGCACGTCGGAATACATCATGCCCTTGTAGTTGAGCGTCTTGGCGAAATCGACAATGCGGCCGTCGACGACCACCTCGATGCCGCCGAGCACCTGCAGCACCAGCCCGGTGGCGGTGACCACGACATCCGCCTCGAGCTCGCGGCCATCGGACAGGCGCAGGCCGCGCTCGGTGAAGGTCTCGATCCCGGCCGTCACCACCGACGCGCGCTGCTCGCGGATGGTCTTGAACAGATCGCCGTCCGGCACCAGGCACAGCCGCTGATCCCACGGATCGTAGCGCGGCGTGAAATGCGTGGCGACGTCGTAGTCGGCGCCGAGCGCGGCGCGCACGCCGCCGAGGATGAGCTGCTTGACTCGCTCCGGCTTCCGCCGGCTGAGCTGGAAGAAATACATCCCGAACAGCACGTTGCGCCAGCGGATCAGATGATAGGCGAGGCTGGCGGGCAGATGCTGGCGCAGCTTGTTGGCCAGCGCATCCTGCGCCGGGCGCGACACCACATAGGTCGGCGAACGCTGCAGCATCGTGACATGCGCCGCCGTCTTGGCCATCGCGGGCACCAGCGTCACCGCCGTGGCGCCGGAGCCGATCACGACGACGCGCTTGCCGTTGTAGTCGAGATCCTCAGGCCAGGCCTGCGGATGCACGATGCGGCCCTTGAAATCAGCCATGCCCTTGAAGTCCGGCAGATAGCCCTTCTCGTAGCGATAATAGCCCGAGCACATGAACAGGAAGCCGCAGGTCATCAGCACGGCCTCGGTGCCCTGCTCCGTCTGCCGCTCGGCCTCGACCGTCCAGCGCGCGTCGCTGCTCGACCAGGACGCCCTGACAACGCGATGGTTGAAGCGGATGTGCCGATCGATCCCGTTATCGGTCGCGGTATCACGGACGTATTTCAGGATCTGCGGCCCGTCGGCGATCGCCTTCGGATCGGTCCACGGCTTGAAGGAGTAGCCGAGCGTGTACATGTCGCTGTCGGAGCGGATGCCGGGATAGCGGAACAGATCCCAGGTGCCGCCGATGGCGCCGCGCCCTTCCAGGATCGCGAACCGCTTGCCCGGGCATTTGTGCTGCAGATGATAGGCGGCGGCAATGCCGGACAGTCCGGCGCCGACGATCAGCACGTCGACATGCTCTGTTGACATGAGTTGGTCCTGGCGTTCCCTGAAGCGAGCGTCTTGCGTCTCGGCACGGACAGTCGCAACCCTGCCCGGCGCTGTCAAATCGAAGGCGTTCGCATTCGATCAACCCTGCTGCTGTATCGAGACGGTCATTCCTGGACGGACGATTTGGACGGACGATGTGATGAACGCCCCCACCCCGCAGCAGGAACCGCCCGGCACCGAAAGCCGGGATCGCGGGAGCGCGCAAGCGCAGCGCCTCGCCTTGGGCTTCACCGTCGTTTCGATCGGTCTTGCGGCCTGGTCGCTCTTCCCGAGCTTTCCGGCGGGACAGCTGATCGCGGTCGTGACCGTGCTGCCGCTGCTCGCACTGATCCTGACCCTGCGCTTCCCGGGCCGGTTCCGCATCGGGCTGGGCTCCGGCTACGGCGCCAATCTCGGCACCGGCTGCATCCTGGCGGCCGGTACGCTCGCCGCGCGCACGCTGTCCGACGTCAATCTCGTCAGCTGGCTGCCGCTGACGGCCTTCGCGATCGCGGTCGCCCTCGTCTTCCTGATCGTGGCCGCACGATTCGAGACCCAGCTGCGCCGGCGCGGCTGGCGGCTGTTGCTGGCTTCTGTCTTCGTCGGCGCCTATGCGTTCGGCGCGCTCGGGCAGTTCAACACCGCGCTCGACCGCTCGGCCCCGGCGCTGCTGCGCAGCCGCGTGCTGGCCAAGCATCTCGGCCACAGCCGGCTCGCGATGCATCAGGTCACGCTGGAGCCCTGGGGACCGTTGGCGACGGCGAGCGACGCGCATGTGACGCAGGCGCTGTACGAACGGCTGCAGCCCGGCGACACCGTGTGCCTGCGGCTCGGCGACGGCGCGTTCCGCATGGCCTGGTTCAGCGTGGCGCCATGCCGGTGAGGCCGATGTGGTCGCCCCATTCCCCGTCTGCGGATTGACGACGGCTCCGGAATGACGGCAAGACCTGACCTGCTTATATCTTGTGGGGCAATGGGGCTTAGGCCAGAGCATGCGGATCCTGATCATTGCAGCCTGCATTCTCGGCACCGTGCTGCTGGCGATCGTCGGGTTCGGGCTGTTCCAGTATTATCGGCTGTTTCCCGCAGCTTCGACCGAGGTCGTGCAACTCACGCCGCAGGCCCGGGATCACCTGCAACGCCTCAGGGCTGAACGAAAATTCCAGCCGCATGACTATCCGCCGCTCGGCTACACCGGCGCAGAAACGCCAGCTGACGAGGCGACGGCAACCGCCGCCGTCAATGCGGTCATCGACGCCGTGCTCGCCATGGCAGCCGGGCCCATTCCGGCCCGCAAGATCGAGGGATTTCTGAAGGAGGCGCTCGATAAGGTCGACATGCTGGCGACCGAAGACCGTGAGCGCACCCAGGACTATCTGATCGAGATCTGGTACATCATCGGCTTCAAGGGCGCGACGGGTCTGTTCGCCCATGGTGCAGCATTTCCAAAGCCAGACGGGCGCGGTGAGCCGTTGCCGCTCGGCTGGACCGCAGCCGACAAGCCGCGACCGATTCCATGAGCATTCGCAGCCCGCAGCAGCGCAGCGCCATGCGGGATCTATCGCATCGTCTCGATACACCCGGGCCTCGCTTCGCTTGCCAGGACGACGATTCATCGGAGTATGCCGCATGACCGATTTGCCGCCCCGCCCCTTCGCCGTTGATCATCCGGACGTGCTGGACCTCGAAGTCGCCGCGCTCGAGACACGGCCCGGCGCGGTGCTGCTGGCGCAATCGCCATTCTATCCCGGCGGCGGCGGGCAGCTGCCGGATCGCGGCAGCCTCGCATGGAATGGCGTCGTCCGTGACGTCATCGGCTTCGAGCCGACCGCGGCCGGCCTGTGGCACCTGTTCGGCGACGACGCCGTGCCGACGGGCGCGATCACGCTGCGCGTCGATCCGGCGTTCCGCCAGCGGATGTGCGAGCAGCACACCGTCGCGCATCTCGTCAACAGCGCCGTCTACACGCTGTTCGACGGCGCGCTGCTGACCGGCGTGCGCATGACGGACAGCGACGAATTCAGCGTCGATTTCGATCTGCCGAAAGTCGCACCGGAGCAGCTGCGCGCGGTGGAAGACGCGGTCAATGCCGCGATCTCCGACGACCGCCCGGTGCGTGCCTTCGACATGCCCTACGACGACGCACAGGCGACCGCCGGCCTGTTCCGCGCCAAATCCGTCGCCCCGCCACGCCAGGCCAACGGCCTGATCCGCATCGTCGACATCGAAGCCTTGGATCGCCAGGCCTGCGGCGGGACGCATCTGATCTCGACCGCAAAGGCGCGGCGCGTGCGTATTCTCAAGGTGGACAACAAGGGGCGACAGAATAGGCGGTTCAGGATTGGGTTGGGAAGCGATTAGGAGCGGCGTGCTGCGGCTGGAAAAAAAGTCGCTGTGCGTCAGTTTCCGATGATGTTCTCCGCCGTCATTCCGGGGCGCGCGGAAGTGCGAAGTCGACGCATCGCGGCGGCTTCGCACTGGAGCGCGAGCCCGGAATCCATAACCACGACTGTTGAGGGGAGGCGACGGCTTCTCCACGACGATCTCGTCCTCTCGCGTCTGCCTGTGGTTATGGATTCCGGGCTCATTCGCAGATCCGCTGCGCGGACCTGCGAATGCCCCGGAATGACGGGCGGAAAGATCCCGTTGCCTCACCTGCAATGTCAGGGTCGATGTACCACCAGGTCGAATCCTTCCGCAGGCGTCGGCGCTACGAAGTATGACGTGAACAGGTCGAACTCTTCATCCGTCACATTGAACGCATGACGGCCCGCTTCATTGCGCGCCCGCAACCGCGCCTTGCAGACGTCGTCGGGCACGTCGAGGTGGTGCAGCTGATGCGGCACACCGGCCGCTTCGAACAGGCCGCGCATCCAGGCGCGGCTCGCCAGCGTGTTGGCCGGGAAGTCGAGCACGACCGAGACGCCGACGCGCAGCAGCGCCACCACATGCGGGCCCATGACCGCGCGCAGCCGTGACGAATTGCGGACGTAATCGGCAAGGGTCGTCTGCTCGCCCGGATAGAGCTGCGCCAGCCAGTCGTCCTCGGCCACCACGACGGTGGCCGGCCGCCGGCCAAGCTCGGCCGTCAGCGTCGATTTGCCGGCAGCGATCTTGCCGCACATGAGGTGCAGCGTGGGTTGGTTCGGAGACATCGAAAGACCTCGCATGCGGCACCGCCTCGGGTGCCGGAGATGTTCACAGCTCAAGTCGCAGGCAAACGCGCCCGGCCCGACGGATCAGGCCGGGTCGGTAATTCGGCGGCCGAAGGCCGCGCCTGCGATGTGAACATGCAAGATCATGCCGAACATCCTGACCGAGATCGGCGGCGTCGTCCAGCAACCACCCTGCAGCGTTGACGATGCCCGCGCTGGTTCTGTTAGAATGGCTCGCAGTATCGATCATCAAGCCCTTCAGGCACCTTGCGGAGTTGGAGTCCGGCCTTGCTCGAGAGATCGTCCATTCTTGTTTCGGTGAACCGCGCCCTTCTCGGCGAGGTGTCGGCGTCACTGCGGGAGGTCCGATATGCCCTGAGTGACGGCAACATCGACATCTTCTGTGTCTTCGACGGCGAGATCTCCGAGGATGACCAGGAATCGATGAGCTGCGTTGCGACGGAGGTGATGGCCGACTTTCCGGATGTGACGGTTCAGGAGCATTGCCTGCGGATCGACGCGCCAGAGCGCATACCTAGTCTACTCGGTCGCGTCACCGTGTTCGCGCGAAAGGAATAGGTCGCACCGATGCCCGCGGAACGCCCGCCACCGTTCACGCAAATCAGCTTCCCCGCCAAGAAAGTCGCCTCGCTGTGCTGGCGCGGCGACGAGCTGATCGACTGGGTCGGCGGCGGACGGGCGTTTGCGCTGGATGGGACGGAGCGGCCGAGCAACGTCCGCTATCCCTATCGTTTCGACGCCGCGACTGCGTCGCCCGATGGCCGGTTCGCCGTGATTTATGAGAAGCTCGGGACCAAGGGCCTGCTATTCGATCAAGGTCGCGTCCTGCGTGAGATCAATCGAAGCTATTATTTTGCCGAAACTTACGACTTCCCATTAGCGCTGTTCGACGACCCAGATGGTCGCACTCTCCTTGCCCACTGCCCAAAAGACTATTGCCGCCTCGAGCTGGAGGAAGCCGAAAGCGGGCGCTTGCTGACGTCAGCGCTGGAGCGCGAGCCTGCCGACTTCTTCCACTCGCGACTGGCGGCCAGCCCGAGCGGCACACGGCTGCTCAGCGCCGGCTGGGTCTGGCATCCGCTGGATGAGGTCACCTGGTTCGACATCACCCGGGCACTCGCCGATCCGCGCCATCTCGACACAGGCGCGGCGCTTCCCCGTCCATTCAATCCCAATCTCGTCCAGGAGAGCTCGGCATGCTGGCTGGACGAGGACTGCATGGTGGTCGCGGCCTCGGCGGAGCCTGGACAGGACGAGATCGAAGAGGAGATCGACCCCCGCCTGCGTCCCTGCGGGCTCGCCGTGTACGATGTCGCGCGCCAAACCTGCCTGCTGACGGTGCAACTCGGCGAGCCCGCAGGAACGATCTTCGCCGTCGGAGACCGCCACCTGCTGTCGCTCTATCGGCACCCCAAGCTGATCGATCTGTCGACTGGCGAGATTGTCCATAGCTGGAGCGCCTTGAAAACCGGCCTGCAGATCAGCAGCATCATCAACAGGGATGAAGGCGCCAAGCCGCCACCGATGGCGTTCGACCGCACCGGCCTGCGGTTCGCCGTCGCCGACGAGGAGAGCATCACGGTGATCACGTTCGACCGCGCGGCGCTCGCAGCAGCGGACCAGAGCGTGTCGCCGCCATGACCCACGCCGAACAGATCTTCGGCTATCGCTTTCCGAACGTCGATTGTGCCATCGCCATCGTGACGCTGTCGCGGCGGCTCGCCGAGCTCGCGGCGAGCCATGGCTGGACCTTGGAGACGTGGCAGGAGGGCGGGCTTGGCGATGCGTCAGGCGTGTTCCTCAGGCTCGGCTCGGGGCGCACGGTTCTTCTCATGGAGCTGCGCCACGAGATCGAGCATTTCGGCGCGTCGGGACCGACGGCTTTCATCGATGGCGCCGTGCTTGCCACCCATGGCGTTGCTGACCTGCTCGCCGAGGTTCTCGCGGCGCTCGGGTTGACGGAGCACGATGTGAGCTGGATCGCGACAGCGGGTAGTCAACAATCCGCAATCGACTTCGTGAACGACATGCGCAACTTGCCACCGCCGCCTTCGGTCGGGTCACCTGACAGCTACATGCACACGGTCAATCCCCGGGAGGACGACATCGAGATCGAGTGCTATGGCGAACTCGATCGTGATCGCTATCCGATCCGATGGATCAGGAAATATCCCGACGGTGGTTTTGAGACCTGCAGCTACGCCCAGGCGAACTGGCGCGACATGATGCCGGAGGGCGTGATTCCGACGGTTTCGGAGATCAATGATCTCAGCGGATTTTCCGCGCGCGAGATCTCGGCTTCCGAATTCGAAGCGACTTGGCGGCTAGCTCTGGGCTTCAATTGATAGGCGAGACGTAACGTCGCGGACGCCAGGACCGTTGCCACAGCGCATGTTTCACAGCCTGAGAACCAATCTGGAAACCCTCTAAGAGCAATTCCAGCCGCCGCTCCGTTGACACATTCGGCCCCATGCCGTCTCCACTGATCCCACGATGCATCGTGTTTGAATTTGCTCATTGGAGGGATTGATGAGACTGACCACCGCCGCCCTGCTCGGCGCCGCACTCGCCGGCTTCGCCATCTCGCCGGCTCTGGCCGACGGCTACAAGACCTGCACCAAGCTCGACAAGGCGCAGTGGAAGCCGGCGGCCGAGGCGGAAGCCAAGGCGAAGGATGCGGGCTACGAGGTGCGCCGCTCGAAGGTCGAGGGCAGCTGCTACGAGGTCTACGGCGTCAAGGGCGGCAAGCTGTATGAGCTGTTCTATAGCCCGGAAGACCTCAGCCTGAAGCACACCATCGCTAAGTAGTTGGCGCGTGGCGTGCCGCACCGCTGCACGCCGCGTCGTGATGCTCATGCACGGCACAGCCCCCAGAGCCGACCTGAAGGACCCCAGCCCTGCCGAGACCGTGCAGGTCTGGGACCTTCCGTTGCGCCTGTGGCACTGGCTGCTGGCCGCGCTGGTGCTTGTCGCCTGGCTCACACCGAACGTCAATGACGGCCTGCATCGGACGGCGGGCTACGCCATTCTCGGACTGCTCGCGTTCCGCCTGATCTGGGGCCTGATCGGCACGCGCCATTCGCGCTTCCGCAGCCTGCGCGCGCGGCTGCGCGCGACGCCCGCCTATCTCTGGAATCTGCGGCGCGGCAGGACCGGACGCTATCTCGGCCTCAACCCCGCGGGCACGGCGATGCAGCTCGCGCTGCTGCTGCTCCTGATCATCTCGGCGGTGACCGGCGCGATGCAGGTCACTGTGCGCTTCTTCGGCATCTGGTGGGTGGAGGACACCCACGAAATGACATCGTATCTCCTGATCCCGCTGGTCGTGCTGCATGTCGCCGGAGTCATGCTGGTCGGCCGGATGCAGCGTGAAAATCTTGTCCGCGCCATGCTCACCGGGCGCAAGCTGCTGCGGCGGAGCCCTCGCACGGCCTCCAGCCTCGTCGATCGCTGAGGACGCTCAGCCGCGCACGGCGTAGGGCGTCTGCGCCAGACGATCGGCGCCGATGGCGAGGTCGCGCTGCGCGTCCGCCAGCGCCTGGCGCTCGCGCTTCTCCTCGGGCAGCGACCAGATCGCGTCATCCGATGCGTAGTCCCGGATCAGCCGCGTGCCGCCGACGATGATCTCGATGGTGCTCATGACATCAGCTCCATGAACCGGTCGCCCAGACTAGGCCGCGCCGCGGACTCCGGCAACCGAGCAGCGCGAAGGCGCGACGAAGGCACCGCAGGCGTGCGCTGAACGGCGGTTCGCAGCGCGCCGTATGGAACTCCCGATCGTTGCGTACAAGCCACACTTCGCTCAAAAGCTGCCGGCGACGGCTGCTGCGTTATTGCGCCCCGCCGCCAAGCGCCGAACAATCGCAGGTATCGGATGCCTGACCGCTCCTGTCCGCAGGAGCTCGGATTTTGGGAGGCCGGATGATGAGCTCGCAGCAGTTCACCACGCGTGCGTTGTGCCGATCGTTTGTCCTCTCGGGTTGCCTGATGGCCTGGCCTGCGGCGGCCGCCGAACCCGAAGCTGCGACGACGCCCGTGGTCGCCGAGGTGACGGCCTCGACGACGACAGAGCCTTCGACCGCGCAGCCGCTCGCGTCGGACACGGCCCTCACCACGGCATCGATCAATCCATCCGCGGCGCTGCCGGCCGACGCGCCGGCCGCAGCCGCCGAGCCGCCAGCGCCAACCGTCGCGAGCGCCGACCGCATCGAGATCCTCGATGAGTGTCCCGACATCGACGTCTGCGTCGACCGTTATCTGTGGGCGCTGTATGAGCGCGCGCCGAAGCTCGACAAGATCCGCGAGACCGAGCGCCGCGCCGTCACCATCAAGCGCAAGGGCCGGATGGTGAAGGTGACGCGCAGCTTCACCAAGCTGGTCGACAACGACTTCACCTGGAAGGATCCTAAGGCCGCCGAGCGCGTCGGCCGGACGATGATGGAGTACGTCATCGGCGGCATGGACCGCAGCTTCAAGATGAAGCTGTTCCATACGCTGCATGCCGCCGAGGCCGCCGGGCTCGCGCCGGGGATCACCAGCGGCTTCCGCGACGATTTTCGCCAGGAGATCGCCAGCGGCCTGAAGGCCGCCAGCAACCGCTCCTATCATGGCGGCAGCCTGCGCGGCGGCTATGGCCACGGGCTCGCGGCCGACATCGTCAGCGTCAACGGCGCCACGCGCGCGCAGCGCTGGGTGGCGACCGAGCAGCTGTGGAAATGGGTCGACGCCAACGGCAAGAGTTTTGGCGTCGGCCGGCCCTATCTCGACCGCGACCCGCCGCATGTCGGCCCGGTCGACGGCGAGGAATACAGCAAGCATCGCACGCCGGCGGTGAAGGTCGCCGCGGCGGAGACGAAGAAGCACAAGCGGATGGCGGCGCGGTCGGAGCATCATGCGGCCAAGCGCGCCAAGGCCGTGCGCGCCTCGGCGCTGGCGTCGCGGCGGACGGGGTGATCGCCGCAATCGGCGCTGCCGTAGGGTGGGCAAAGGCGCAGAGGACGCCATCACGTCATTCGCAGATCAAGCGTGCGCCGTGCCCACCGTCCCGCGCGAACTGCTAGACCGCGGTGGGCACGCTTCCGCTATCGCGTGATGATGGACCGAGCAAGAAGGCGCTTTGCCCACCCTACAAGAGCAAAGCAAAAAAGGCCGGGGCGATGCCCCGGCCTTTGCTGTCTCCGCCGCGCTTTGTGTCAGCTATCAGTAACGATAGTGGTCCGACTTGAACGGGCCTTCCGGCTTGACGCCGATGTAGGAGGCCTGGTCGGGACGCAGCTTGGTGAGGTTCACGCCGATCTTGGCGAGATGCAGCATCGCCACCTTCTCGTCGAGCGACTTCGGGAGCACGTAGACTTCCTTCTTGTACTTGCCGTCCTTGTTGTTGGCGTAGAGCTCGATCTGCGCCAAGGTCTGGTTGGTGAACGACGCCGACATCACGAAGGACGGGTGGCCCATCGCATTGCCGAGGTTCACGAGGCGGCCTTCGGACAAGAGGATCATGCGCTTGCCGTCGGCGAAGGTGATCTCGTCGACCTGCGGCTTGATGTTGGTCCACTTCAGGTTCTTCAGCGAAGCGACCTGGATCTCGTTGTCGAAGTGGCCGATGTTGCAGACGATGGCGCGATCCTTCATCGCGCGCATGTGCTCGATGGTGATGATGTCCTTGTTGCCGGTGGCGGTCACGAAGATGTCGGCGCGCGGCGCGGCATCCTCCATCGTCACCACCTCATAGCCCTCCATCGCCGCCTGCAGCGCGCAGATCGGATCGATCTCGGAGACCATCACGCGGCAGCCGGCCTGGCGCAGCGAGGCCGCCGAGCCCTTGCCGACGTCGCCGAAGCCGGCAACCATGGCGACCTTGCCCGACATCATCACGTCGGTGCCGCGGCGGATGCCGTCGACCAGCGACTCGCGGCAGCCATAGAGGTTGTCGAACTTCGACTTGGTGACGCTGTCGTTTACGTTGATCGCCGGCCACAGCAAGGTACCGGCCTTCTGCATGTCGTACAGACGATGCACGCCCGTCGTGGTCTCTTCCGAGACGCCCTTGATCGACTTGGCGATCTCCGCGAAGTAGCCCTTCGGCTTCTCCTTGAGCTGCTTCTTCAAGAGCGCGAAGAACACTTCCTCTTCTTCCGAACCAGGCTTGTCGAGGAACGCCGTGTCGCCGTTCTCGGCGCGCAGGCCGAGATGGACGTACATGGTGGCATCGCCGCCGTCATCGAGGATCATGTTGGGATGGCCGCCGCCGTGCCAGTCGAACAGTTTCGCGGTGTAGTCCCAGTAGTCGACCAGCGTCTCGCCCTTGACGGCGAACACCGGAATGCCGGCGGCGGCGATCGCGGCGGCCGCATGGTCCTGGGTCGAGTAGATGTTACAGGAGACCCAGCGGATGTCGGCGCCGAGCGCCTTCAGCGTCTCGATCAGCACGCCGGTCTGAATGGTCATGTGCAGGGAGCCGGCGATGCGCGCGCCCTTCAGCGGCTGCTTCGGACCATACTCCTCGCGCGTCGCCATCAGGCCGGGCATCTCGGTCTCGGCAAGCGAGAGCTCCTTGCGGCCGAACTCGGCGAGCGAAATGTCCTTGACGATGTAGTCGGTAAAACCTGGCTTGGCGGTCATGGGGGGTTCCTGGTCGTATGAAATTCGAACTGGTCGTGACGAAACGAAAATAGACGCGTCGAGGCGCAGTCCAGCTCCCTCTCCCCGTCCTTGCGGAGAGAGGGTCGGGGTGAGGGGCCGCCGCACGAGTGGTGCGAATTGTTGGACCTGTCCCCTCACCCGGATTGCATCGATCGATGCAATCCGACCTCTCCCCTGCGGGGAGAGGTAACAAGCAACTACACCGCGCGCTTGAACGCCTCGGCGAGGTCGGTCTTCTCCCAGGAGAAGCCGCCCTCATTGTCAGGCGTGCGGCCGAAATGGCCGTAGGACGAGGTGCGCGCGTAGATCGGACGGTTGAGGTCGAGGTGGCTGCGGATGCCGCGCGGGGTGAGATCCATCACCTCGGCCGCGACCTTCTCGAGCTTGTCCTCGGAGACCTTACCGGTGCCGTGGGTGTCGATGTAGATCGACAGCGGCCGCGCCACGCCGATCGCATAGGCAAGCTGCAGCGTGCAGCGGTCGGCAAGACCGGCGGCGACGATGTTCTTGGCGACGTAGCGCGCGGCATAGGCGGCGGAGCGATCGACCTTGGTCGGATCCTTGCCGGAGAAGGCGCCGCCGCCATGCGGGGCCGCACCACCATAGGTGTCGACGATGATCTTGCGGCCGGTGAGGCCAGCGTCGCCGTCGGGACCGCCGATGAAGAACTTGCCGGTCGGATTGATGTGCCAGATCGTCTTGGGGCTGATCCAGCCCTCCGGCAGCGCCTTGCGCACGTAGGGCTCGACACGCTCGCGCACCTGCTCAGAGGTCATGTCCTCGACCAGATGCTGGTGCGACACCACGATCTCGCGGACGCCGACCGGCTTGCCATTCTCATACTGCACGGTGACCTGGCTCTTGGAGTCCGGACCGAGCACCTTCTCAACACCCGAGTGACGGGCTTCCGAAATCAGACGCAGGATCTTGTGGGCGTAGAAGATCGGCGCCGGCATCAGGTCCGGGGTCTCGTTGGTGGCGTAACCGAACATGATGCCCTGATCGCCTGCGCCCTCTTCCTTGCGCTCACCCGGCTGCAACGCGTCGACGCCCTGCGCGATGTCGGCGGACTGCGGATGCAGCAGGATCTCGATGTCGCAGGTCTTCCAGTGGAAGCCGGCCTGCTCGTAGCCGATATCCTTGATGGCCTGGCGGACGACGTGCTCGATGTGCTCGTTGGTGACCGAAGCGGGCCCACGGGTCTCACCGGCGATCACGACCTTGTTGGTGGTGGCGAGCGTCTCGCAGGCGGCGCGGATCTGCCAGGGGTCGATGCCGGCCTTCGGTCCTTCGCGGTAGAACAGGTCGACGATCTCGTCCGAAATACGGTCGCAGACCTTGTCCGGATGACCCTCGGACACCGATTCCGAGGTGAACAGATAAGACGCGCGCATCAAGCAATCCCTTCTTTGCCGCCCACGGCGGTCGTTCGTATTGATCCCAGTGATCCCAAAGGATGTCAGTCGCGACGCCGCGAGATGACGTAGGACTCGTCGTAGAACCACAGCCCGTTGTGCTTTCGCAGAACCTCTCTGGCGGCGTCGAGCGCACGAGACGAGTGGGCGACCTCCGTCAGGCGGTCTTCCTCGATCTGCGCGACATACACCGCCGCGTTCCAGGCTGCAAAGGCCGTCGAGGTTCCGATCGCACCGGTGACCTCGTTGGGCAGAGCCTCCATCTCATACCTGAAAATCGAGCGATTGTCCGCATAGGCGTTAAAATTTAAGTCTCGCCCACTGGACCCCAGCTCGTACTTGACGGCGCGCAATAGCTCATGCCGGCTGACCGAGAAAGGATTTTCTCCGGGCCACACCGCCTGGATGATTTCGAGGCCCGGATCCTGGCCGTGGGAGTGGATTCCGATCAGCCGCCCGCCCGGTTTCAGCGCCCGCGCCAGCGGTGCGATGATGCGCTTGGCGCGGAAATTCACCGAGGAGCGGGCGCGGTAAGGCTGCGAGGCGATGATCAGGTCGAAATTGGCCTCGACCCGCCCCGCCCGCGGAATGATGTTGTCGAGCAGGAAGCGGTGGTCCTCGCGGTAGAGCACCAGTGCGATCGGCCGCTCATACACCGGCATGCCGGTCCGCTGCGAAACGTTGGCGCGCCAGTTCTGCTCCAGGAACGGCTTCAGCGCCGCGATCTGGGCCTCGAAATCGCCGGACGAATCGCCCTGCAGCACGACTTCGTGCCAGATCATCGACGCCGCGACCGAGGGCGATGCCGGCGTCAGCCACGGCGCCTCGGCATAGTTCATGTTGGTGAACACGAACACCGAAGCTGGATGCTCGAACAGCCGGTCCGGCACCTTCTCAAGCGTCAGACGAACGTCCTCGAGACTCAATTCCTTGCCGGCGACGTAGAACGGGATGTGCGGAAAACGGCCGTGCATGGTCCGCAGCACCTTCGACAGCACCGTGCCGTCGCCGACGCCGGCGTCGAACAGCCGCAGCGCCGGCGGCCGCGGATGGATGCTGGCGAGTTCGAGCCCGACGCGCTCGGCCACCACCCGCTTCTCGCTGCAGGTGTGCACGAACAGGAGATATTTCTGGCGGTTCTCGAAGAAGCGGAAATTGCTCTTGGGATCGCGCTTCTCCGGCACGACGTCGAGGCGTGGCGGCGGCAGCGTCCCAGTCGACGCCGCGATATAGGCCTGGATGCGGTCCAGCGTGTCGATGGTGATGCGCTTGTCCTCGCGCAGCCGCTGCACGAGCTTGCCGTCGTTCACGGCCCTGCGGCCGAACGTCGATTCCGCCATGTCCGACTGGCGGCAGAACTCCGTGATCTGGGCAAGCAGCTGATCGTTCTTCATTCGGCCAAGTCGGTGGAGAAAGTCGGTGGGAAATATGGGTGGGCAGCCGCCCGCTGGCCCAACCCTTTAGCATGATCTGCCCACCATGCAAAGCGCCCGGGTGGTACCTTGCTCCGCCACTCTTCGAGGCGATAGAGTTCCCGCGGGATCAATGCTGGGGTGAACATGTCGAGGTATCCGGGAGCCACGCTGTCCGTGGGCGCGCTGCTGCTTGCCGCCATGCTGGGACAAGCGGCCGCGGGCTACCTCGATGAAAATCCGGACGAGGTGTTTGCCGGCGTCTACGAGCGGCTGGGCGCGCTGCCGCTGCAGGCGGCCCGCGACCCGTTCGTGTGGCTGCGGCTGCAGGAACTGAAGCGCGAGCCGTGTGACCAGAAGAGCGTCGGCGACCTCGCGCTGATGCTCGACAAGCTCGGCTATCGCCGCCAGGCCGCGGACGGCCTGTTCCGCTTCGTCAAGGACTGCGGCGCCCCGCTTTCCGCCCTGCACCGCGCGGCCGACACCTACATCAAGCTGACCGACTATCCCAAGGCGGTCGAGGTCGCCGACGAATACGTCCGTCGGGCCCCCTCGAATCGGGATGCCCATTATTTGCGCGCCACGGCGCTTGCCGGTGCGGGCGATCATCAGCGCGCGCTTGCCGATTACTCCGACACGATCGAGCTGTCGCCGGACAAGGCCAGGGTGGCGAGCCGCGTCTTCACCCAGATGTCCGAGTCCTACGTAGCCCTGAAGCGCTACTGCGAGGCGGTCTCGCCGATCAGCCTATGGGTGTCGTTCGATCCGCGCGCCCGCGATACCAGCCAGACCCAGCGCATCATCGCGGACTACGAACGCCAGGGCAATTGTGCGGCGTCGACCGACGCCCGTCAGGAGCGCTTTCCGCTGCGCGGCCAAAAGAACGTGGTTGTGGTCAAAGCAGAGATCAACGGCGTCAAGGGATCGTTCATCCTGGACACCGGCGCGAGCTACGTGTCGGTCCGCTCCGCCTTCGCCGAGCGCGCCAAGCTGCCGTTGAGCGGCGGCAGCGACATCACGCTGAACACGGCCAATGGCGAAACCAAAGCGCGGCTGTCGCGGGCCGACAAGGTCAAGCTCAACTCGCTGCAGGCGACCGGCATTCCCGTCGCGGTTCAGGATGACAGCCGCAAGGATTACGGCAACGGTATCGACGGACTGCTGGGCATGAGCTTCCTCTCCCGCTTCGACGTGCAGATCGCAGCCGATTTCGTCGAAGTGCGGCCCCGCCGCGCGCAAAAGCCTTAATGCAGCGGCCTCAGGGCAGAGCTCGGTACCATCGCTGCATCGAGGCCGCAGGTAAGCCCGCGCGGCTGCGCAGGACGCGAACACCGTTGAACCGTGGCGTCGTGGGCAACAACAAAACGAACAGTTGTCCCCTACCCTTTTGCCTCACGGTCCGTGCTGATGCGCCGCTCGCTCCTGCTGCTTCTCCCGCTGTTGGCCACCCTCGCTGCTCCCCCGGCATTCGCCCAGTCCCGCTCCCAGCTCGGCCCGCTCTGCACCACCGAGACCACGCCCGCTGACCAGATGATCGCGGCCTGCACCAAGATCATTGCGCTGAAGGTGTTTTCCGGCGGCCAACTCGCAACGATCTATTTCTGGCGCGCCGTCGGCTGGAACAAGAAGGGCGACTATGCCCATGTGATCGCGGATGCAACCGAGGCGCTGCGGCTGCAGCCGGCGCAGGCGATCTACAATTTGCGCGGCTCGGCCTACTACGACAAGGGCGAGTACGAGATCGCGACCGCCGACTTCAACGACGCAATCAAGAGCGGCCCGCCCAGCGGCACCCTCTTCCACAACCGTGGCAATGCCTATCGCGGCATCGGCGACTACACGAAGGCGATCGCAGACTACGCTGAGGCGATCAGGCTCACGCCGACGTCCGCGCTGTCCTGGCAGAATCGCGGTATCTCCAAGGAGGCGACCGGCGATCTCGACGGCGCGCTCACCGACATCAACGAGGCGATCCGACTCGACCCGGCGCTGGCCTCGCCGCTGATCAATCGCAGCGTGATCTGGCGCGCCAAGGGAAATTTCGATCGCGCCATCGCCGACGCCACCGAGGCGGTCCGGCTGGCGCAGACCCCGCCGGTGAACGTCATGACGCCGCCCGGCAGCGTGATCATCTCGGCGCATGTGCATCGCGCGCTGGCCTACGAAGCGAAGGGCGAGATCGACGCCGCCAAGGCCGACTACGCCGCGGCGCTGAAGCCCACCGCGTCCGACGCCGGCAGCAAGGCGAACCATGCCACCGCCAAGGTGCGGCTGTCGCTATTGTCGGAGCCGCCCGCGCAATCGCAGCGGTTGGCGGACGGGCCGAGCACTGCGCCCGCCGCGGCAGAGCCGGCAGTCGCAAGCGGCCAGCGCATGGCGCTGGTGATCGGCAACGGCGCCTACACGCATGTGCAGGCGCTGCCCAATCCGCCGCGCGACGCCAAGGCGATCGCCAAAAGCCTGCGCGACATCGGCTTCACCGTGGCCGAGGGCGTCGATCTCGATCGCGCCGCGATGCAGGCCAGGACGCGTGACTTCCTGCGCGAGGCGGCGCGCGCACAGGTCGCCGTGGTCTATTATGCCGGGCATGGCGTGCAGATCGACGGCCGCAACTATCTCGTCCCGACCGACATCGAATTTGCATCGGGGAGCAATGTCACGGCGGCGATGGTCGACATGGACCAGATCCTGGCCGGACTCGATGACCAGGTCCGCACCAACATCCTGATCCTCGACGCCTGCCGCAACAATCCGTTCGCGCCGCCGGAGCCCGCCGGCGCCACGGCGAGCCGAAGCATCAGCGCCGGCGGTCTTGCCGCGCCGTCGTCGCTCGGCACGGGCGCGACCTCGGGCGCCGGCACGCTGATCGCGTTCGCGACGGCGCCTGGAAAAGTGGCCCTGGACGGCGAAGGCAACAACAGCCCGTTCTCGGCGGCTTTGTCGCGCCACATCGGCACGCCCGGACTCGAGGTGCAGCAGATGCTGACACGGGTGCGCGCCGAAGTTGTCTCCACCACCAGGAACAAGCAGGTGCCGTGGTCCAACTCCTCGCTGCTCGGCGAGGTCTATCTGGCAGCGAAGTAGCTCGGCGCGGATGCGCGGCGAGAGAATCCTGCTATCGTAATCGGCAACAGGGACGGCACGTTGAGCTGTCGACGTGCCGCTGCGCTGACAAGATCAGCCGGCAACGTGCCAGTCCCGAAAGCTGCAGGGAGGTTCACATGATTGCTCGCTTCGTTCTCGGACTTGGACTCGCCATCGCGCTCGCCGCCGGCCCGGCGCTTGCCGATGACGTCAACGGCGTCTGGCTGCGCGAGAGCGGTGCATCGAAGGTGAAGTTCGCGCCCTGCGGCGGCGCCGTCTGCGGCACGCTGGTCTGGATCAAGGAAGGCACCGACACGCCGGCCAAGGTCGGCCAGCGGCTGTTCGACAGGATGAAATCGACCGGACCCAACGCCTGGGCCGGCAGCTATAACAATCCGGACGACGGCAAGACCTATGATGCCACGATGACGCTGTCGGGCGGCACCTTGACGACCTCCGGCTGCGCCTTCGGCGGGATGATCTGCCGGTCTTCGACATGGTCCCGGGCGAACTGAAGGCCGACATCCCGGGACCGACGCGGCTCCGGGACGAAAACAATCCTTCACCCCGCTCGGACTAGAGTGCGACGGCCCCCTCAAGGCGAGGGTGCGGAAGCCTCGCATGATCGTGCAAACACCATCGGAGCCTCACAAGCTGCTTGGTCTGGAAGCGCTGCGCTTCATCGCGGCGATGTCGGTGCTGCTCTGGCACTATCAGCACTTCGCGTGTGTCTCCGACATGCCGGTCGATTTCGCCCGGAGCGGGCTGCCGTTCTATGCTGTCCTGTTTCCGTTCTACGAGGCCGGTGAGACCGGCGTCGCGGTGTTCTGGTGCATCTCCGGCCTCATCTTCTTCTGGAAGTACGGCTCGGTCATCGCCACCCGTGCGATCGATAGCTGGACCTTCTTCGTCTACCGGCTGTCGCGGCTGTACCCGCTGCACCTGGCGACCCTGCTGCTCGTCACCGCATTGCAGGCGATCTATTTCGCCAATCATGGTTTCTTCTTCGTCTACCAGACCAACGACGCCTTCCACTTCGGGCTGCAGCTGTTCCTGGCGAGCGAATGGCTGCCGTCCAGTGGGCTCAGCTTCAATGGACCGGTCTGGTCGGTTTCGGTCGAGGTGCTGGTCTATGCGGCGTTCTTCCTGACGCTGCGCTACCTGAGAGCCTCACCGCTGGTCAACGTGATCGTCATCCTCGTGGCCGCCGCGAGCGGCACGCTGATCGGACGATGCGTGGTGTATTTCTATACGGGCGGATTGGTAGCCATGGCCATGCAGGCCCTCGCCGATCATCCGCATCGGCTGAAGCTGGAATTGTCGGCCGGATGCGCGGCGGTCGCGCTGCCCTTATCGCTCTGGCTGGCTGGCCTCGCGATCGCGCCGATCGCTGCGCCGCTCACGCTGATCTGCACGCCGCTGCTGGTGTTCTGCTGCTCAGGCCCGCTGCCCCTGCCACGACGCGTCGAACGTCTGCTGGAGGCGACCGGCAACATGACCTATGCGTGCTACCTGCTGCACTTCCCGATCCAGCTCGCGATCATGCTGGTGTTCGCCGCGTTGCGGCGGCCGATCCCCTATCACGATGCGCTGTTCTGGCTCGCCTTCCTCGCGCTCACGCTGACCGCCGCGCACCTGACCTATCGCCATTTCGAGGCGCCCGCGCAGCGGCTGATCCGCCGCGCACTGCTGCAAAAACAACAAACGGGGCGGATCGCTCCGGCCCCGCTGTCTCATAGCTGATCGAGCGATACGTGCGCGCCTGACGGTCAGGTGCGCACGCACTCTCCTGCCGATTACTTGCCCCAGATCTCCTCGGCGAGCTCGACGCAGAGGCGCAGCTTGGCCCACTGCTCTTCCTCGGACAGGATGTTGCCTTCCTCGGTCGAGGCGAAGCCGCACTGCGGCGACAGCGCGAGCTGATCGAGCGGCGCGAACTTCGAGGCCTCTTCCATGCGGCGCTTGATGTCGTCCTTTTTCTCGAGCTCGCCGACCTTCGAGGTGACGAGACCGACGACGACGACCTTGTTGCCCTTCGGCAGGAAGCGCAGCGGCTCGAAGCCGCCGGCACGCTCGCTGTCGTACTCCAGGAAGTAGCCGTCATAGTTGGTGTTGGCGAGCATGGTCTCGGCGACCGGCTCGTAGCCGCCGGAGGAGATCCAGGTCGACCGGAAATTGCCGCGGCAGACGTGGGTGGTGATGGTCATGTCGGCGGGACGATCGGCGATCGCGTAGTTGATGATGCGCGAATAGATCTGCTGCAGGCCGTCCGGATTGTCGCCACGCTCGCGCGCCTTCTTGAGCTCCTCCTGCGAGCACAAATAGGCCCACACGGTGTCGTCGAACTGCAGATAGCGGCAGCCGGCGTCATAGAACGCCTTCACGGCCTTGCGGTAGGTCTTGCCGAGATCCTCATAGAAGGCGTCGAGATCGGGATAGATGTCCTTGGAGATCGACTTGCGGCCGCCGCGGAAGTGCAGCACTGCCGGCGATGGGATGGTCATCTTCGCGGTCACATGCGCGGTGTCGGCGTGCTTCTTGAGGAAGCGGAAGTGGTCGAGCATCGGGTGGTTGTCCGGGAAGTCCAGCTTGTCGATCACGCGCACGGCATCGTGACGGGTCTGCACGCCCGTGAACTGGATGCCGGCGTCCGGGTGGAACAGCTCGCAGCCGGTCAGCTTGGCCAGGAAGTCGAAATGCCACCAGGAGCGGCGGAACTCGCCGTCGGTCGCGAGCTTCAGGCCGGTCGAGGCCTGGCGATGCACGACCTTCTCGATCTCCATGTCCTCGATCTTGCTGAGCTCGTCAGCCGAGATCTCGCCCTTCTCGAGCTTGGCGCGGGCCTCTTTGATCTTCTGTGGGCGCAGCAGGCTGCCGACCTCGTCGGCGCGGAATGGGGGCTTGGTGCGTTGCATATGCTCACTCCTTGGAAGGCGTCGATTCGTTGGATATGGTTGTTGGACCGGCAGCGATCTGTCCCGGCTGGTCACCCGGGCAAAGCGTGATGGACTGGATCCATCCCCTACCCCGTATCCGGCCGGTATACAATTCTATCGAGTCTAGAACGGGGCGTGGCGTACGCGGGCGCTACTCATTCGCATGGGCTCACCGACCTGTTTCGCCCCGGGGAATTCCTGAGGTGAACCATCAAAACCCTCTCCAGATCAGGCGGGGTCAGAGAGCGAGATCGACCAGCCGACATCCCGCCAACAGCCGAATCCTGCATACCGGCCTCGACCACACCACACGGTACCGGCGGACCGTTCCGCCAGCTCCGCAGCTGATGGCGCGAACATCCCGACCGCCACAACCGAAGATGACGCTGACTTGACGGTCGTTCAAGCCCGTCGACGGATCAATGCGCCGCGGCGCTGGCGACCCCGAGATGCCGCTCCAGCGGGGCGGGATCGGCCTTCAGGGCGCTGGACGGCGCGTCGTGTACGATGGCGCCGCGCTCCAGGATCACAACCCGATCGGCCAGCGTGAGCAGCTTCTGCGCATGCTGCTCGACGATGATCGAGCACAGCCCACCGGCGCGGCTGATGGTGCCAATGGCCGCCAGCAGTTCTTCGACGATGATCGGCGCAAGCCCCTCGGTCGGCTCGTCCAGCAGCAGCACCTTGGGGTTCAGGGTGAGCGCCCGGCCGATCGCCAGCATCTGCTGCTCGCCGCCCGACAGCTGGTTGCCGAAATTGTTGCGGCGCTCCTTGAGGCGCGGAAACATCTGGTAGACACGCTCGACCGTCCACGGCCCCGGCTGCGCCACTGCGGTCATGTTCTCCTCAACCGTCAGCGAGCGGAAGATGTTGCGCTCCTGCGGCACCCAGCCGATGCCGGCGCGGGCGCGCTGGTCGGCGCGAAGGCTCGTGATGTCGGTGCCGCCCAGCGCAATCGTGCCGGAGAAGCGCCGGGTGACGCCGACGATGGAGTTGATCAGCGTGGTCTTGCCGGTGCCGTTGCGGCCGAGCAGCGCCAGAACCTGGCCTTCCGGCAGCTTCAGCGACATGTTCGGCAACACGACGGCCTGGCCGTAGCCGGCGCGGAGATTCTCGATGCTGAGCAGATCGGTCATCACGCGGCCTCGCCGAGATAGACCGCCTTGACCTGCGGATCGCGCGCGACCTCGTCCGGCGCCCCCTCGACCAGCAGCGCGCCGGAAACCAGAACCGAGATGCGGTCGGCGAAGGAAAAGACCAGATCCATATCGTGCTCGATCAGCAGCACCGTGACGTCGCGCGGCAGCGCGGCGACGGCGGCGAGAATGTCCTTGCGCTCGCCCTCGGGCACGCCGGCGGCGGGCTCGTCGAGCAGCAGCACTCGGGGCTTGGCAGCAATCGCGACCGCGATCTCGAGCAGACGCTGCTTGCCATAGGGCAAGGTCGAGGTGCGGTCGTTCATCACGTCGAGCAGGCGGAAGCGTTCCAAGGTCTCGGCAATCTCGGCATTGATGTCGTCGCGCGTCCCCATGCGCCGCCACCAATTGCCACCGCCGCCGAGCCGCTCCGAAACCGCGAGGCCGATCGTCTCCAGCGGCGTCAGGTCTGGGTAGAGCTGATTGATCTGGAAGGTCCGCGACAGCCCGCGCAAGACGCGCTGGTGTACCGGCAGATCGGTGATGTCCTGGCCTTCCAGCAGGATGCGCCCCGCGCTCGGCTCCAGCACGCCGGTGAGCTGATTGATCACGGTGGTCTTGCCGGCGCCGTTCGGCCCGATCAGCGCATGGCGCGCGCCGGGCGCGATCTTGAGCGACAGGTCGCGGGTGACGTGAAGGCCGCCGAAATGCTTGTCGAGGCCGCGGGTTTCCAATGCGTAGGTCATGGCGCCTCATTATCAGTGAGGGCCACCGCGGCCTTGCGGCCGGCGATCTGCCGAAGGATCAAATTGGGCAGCCACAGCGCATAGCCGTGGATGCGATGGCGGCCAACCAGCACGATGACGACGAGCACGAGGCCGATCCAGAACATCCAGTATTGCGGCGTGATCCACTGGAACAGCTCCTGCAGCATCCGGAACACGGCCGCGCCGATCAGGCCGCCATAGAGATAGCCGGAGCCGCCGATCACGAGCATCAGCACGAGGTCAGCGGAGCGCTCGAAGGAGAACACGTCGAGCGAGGCCAGCGCCGTGGTCTGTGTGAACAGCGCCCCGGCAATGCCGGCGTAGAACGCCGCGACCGTGTAGATCGCGATCAGGCGCTTGTTGACGGGAATGCCGATGGCCGACGCACGCAGCGGATTGTTCTTGATCGCGCGCAGCGACAGGCCGAACGGCGAATGCACGATGATCCGGGCCAGCAGGAACAGCACGAACAGCACCGCCAACGCATAGAAGAAGCCGGTCCTGCCGAACATGTCGAAGGCGAACAATCCGAAGATCGGCTGAATGTCGATGCCCTGCAGGCCGTCGGTGCCGCCGGTGATGTTGGAGAAGCGCTCCGCGAGCGCCTCCATCAGCAGCGCGATGCCGAGCGTCACCATCAGTCGCGTCAGGTCGACGCCGCGGATCACCAGGAAGCTGGTCGCAAAACCGAGCACCGTCGCGGCAAGGCCGGCCACGATCAGCGCCAGCACCGGCTCGTTGATGATCCCATGCACCGACAACAGGCCGGCGCAGTAGGCGCCGACGCCGAAGAAGGCGGCGTGGCCGAGCGAAACGATGCCGGCGTAACCGAGGATCAGGTCGAGCGACAGCGCGAACAGCGCCAGCCGCAGGATCTCGGTCATGATCAGGTAGCGCGAGGGAAACGCGAATCCCACCGCCAGCACGACGATCCAGAAGGCGAACTCGCTCCAGTGCCAGCGGCCATGCTGCCTGGCGTGGAAGCCGACCTCGGTTTGTGCGTTCGTCGTCATGCGATCCTCATCGCGTCGCCGTGCGACCGAACAGGCCGTTCGGGCGCCAGATCAGGATCACGATCATGATGGTGTAGATGACGAACGGGCCGAGCTTCGGCACGTAGTACTTGCCGGCGACGTCGCCGATGCCGAGCAGCAACGAGGCGAGGAACGGGCCGGTGATCGAGGATGAGCCGCCGACTGTGACCACGATCAAAAAGTAGATCATGAATTTCAGCGGGAAATACGGATCGAGGCCGAGGATCTCCGCGCTCAGCGCGCCGCCGAGGCCGGCGAGGCCGCACCCGAAAGCGAAAGTGAAGGCGAACACCTGCGGCACGTTGATGCCGAGACCGCTCGCCGCACGCGGGTCGTCAACTGCCGCGCGCAGCCGGCTGCCGAACCGCGTCTTGGAGAGCACCAGCTGCAGCCCCACCGTGAGCAGACCACAGATCGCGATGATCATGAGCCGGTAGCGGCCGACGCCGACGCCGAAGATGTCGAACTGGCCCTGCAGCACGTCCGGCAACTTGATGAAGATGCGCGAGGATCCCATCACGTAGTCGACCGCCGCGACCGACATGAAGACGAGCCCGATCGAGAACAGCACCTGATCGAGATGGCTGCGGGTGTAGAGATGCTGATACAGCGTGCGCTCGAGCACGGCGCCGATGATGGCGCTCGCGACGAAGGCGAGCGGCAGGGCCGCGAAGAACGGCCAGCCCATCCGGTTGACGAGCACGGCGCAGGCGTAACCGCCGGCCATCGCGAAGGCGCCGTGGGCGAGATTGACGAAGTTCATCAGGCCAAGCGTCACGGCAAGACCGCAGGCCAGCACGAACAGCAGCATGCCATAGGCGACGCCGTCGAACAGGTTGGTGAGGATAGCGGTCATGAATCACGCGACCAGAGAAGAGAGATGGGCAAGGAGTTCCAAACTCCGTCATGCCCGGGCTTGTCCCGGGCATCCACGTTGCGCTTTCCTAAGAGAACGACGTGGATGGCCGGAACAAGCCCGGCCATGACGCGAGAAAGAGGTGTTACTTCTTGGCCTTGCCCGGATCCTTGACGGCCTCGAAGGTCTGGAACTCGACGTTGTAGAGTTCGCCGTCGACCTTCTCGACCTTGCGGATGTAGATGTTCTGCACGATGTCGCGGGTTTCCGGATCGATCGAGATCGGGCCGCGCGGGCTTTCCCAGGCCATGCCCTTCATCGCCGCGAGTAGCGAGTCGCCATCGGTCTTGCCGCCGGCCTTCTTGATGGACTCGTAGATCAGGTGGATGCCGTCATAGCCGCCGACGGCCATGAAGCCCGGACGGCTGTTGAACGCCTTCTTGTAGGCCGCGACGAACTCCTTGTTCTTGGCCGACGGATGCGCTGCCGAGTACATGTGGGCCGTCACGGCCCCGAGCACGGCGTCGCCCATGTCGTTGAGCAGATCGTCATCGGTCACGTCGCCCGGTCCGATCACCTTGATGCCACTCTTGTCGAGCCCGCGCTCGGCATACTGCTTCATGAAGTTGCCGCCCTGGCCGGCCGGCACGAACACGAACATCGCGTCCGGCTTGGCGTCCTTCATGCGCTGCAGGAACGGCGCGAAATCCGGATTGGCCAGCGGAACCTTGACCTCCTCGACGATCTCGCCGCCGCCGGCGGTGAAATGCTCCTTGAACGAGGCCAGCGCGTCATTGCCCGGCGCATAGTCGGAGGTCAGCGTCGCGACCTTCTTGATGCCGTTCTTGACCGCCCAGTCGCCGATGATGGTCGAGGACTGCGGCAGGGTGAAGCTGGTGCGCACGATGTAGGGCGACTTCTCGGTAATGATCGAGGTGCCGGCAGCCATCACGACCTCCGGGACCTTGCCCTGGGTCGCGAGCGGCGCGGCGGCGAACGCGGCCGGAGTGACGCCGAAGCCGGCGATCACGTTGACCTTGTCGTTGACGATCAGTTCCTGCGCCAGCCGCTTGGTGTTGTCGGGCAGCGCGGCATCATCCTTGAGGATGACCTGGATCTTCTTGCCGGCGACAGTGTCGCCGTTCTGCTGCATGTAGAGCTTGATCGCGTTGTCGATCTGCTTGCCGGTCGATGCCTGACCGCCGGTCATCGGCACGATCAGGCCGATCTTGAACACGTCTTCGGCGCGCGCCGCACCGGACGCGAGCGCAGCCGCGGCCAAGGCCGCACTGGCGGCCAGCGTCAGTGTCTTGTTTCGCACGAACATTGAAACTACCTCCCTGGTCGATTCAGGGCCGAAAGCCCCCGGCCATTGTTGTCTCACCTGTGCGATCTCGTTCACGATATCGCGGGTGCATCGCTGCGGACTCGGCACGTTATTGTCAATGGCGATCATTGGAGGCTTCGTGGACGATCGGTTTCCGAAACGTACCACAGGCCATTGAGGTAAAATGATACTTCCAATCTGGGGCGGCCCAATTTTGCCATTCGCGCGCAAGTCATTAGGGTCCGAGCCGCGGGTCGCCCGTAGCGCGAAAGGTCACGAGCCCATGTCCGGCCGATTGCATACTGTCCTTGTCTTCGCGCTGGTTTCGGCCTTGGCCGCCCCGCTCCTGTCCGGCTGCTCGTCGATCAATGAAAAGGTCGGCGCCGGAATGGGCGACTTGATGCCGCAATGGGCCGGCGGTCTGCCCCCTGGCGCTCCGCCTCGGCCGGGCACCGTCGAATACGATCGATTCATGCAGGAGCGCGAGCGGCTGCGGCAGTTGCCGGCCGCCGAACGCGACAAGGAGACGCAGTCCAACGCCGGCGCGCAGGCGGCCGGCTCGGGCCGTTGACGGTGAGCGATCCCACAGTGGATCTCCTCTATTTCAACCCGATTGAGCCGCGTTAGGAACATCCGCCCACGTCATGTCTTCTCCCCTCCCGGTAGAAGCGGCCGGACAGACTGGCGTGGACAGAAAGATCAATCGACCTGAAAGCATCGTGATCGGCGGCAGCGGCCTGGTCGGCACCTATCTGCTCGACCACCTCGTGGCCCGCGGCGAACGTCCCTTGAACGTTGGCCGGTCAGAGCATGGACGTGCCGACGTCGACCATCTCGGCGGCGACATGAATGATCCCGAATCTCTCCGTCTTCCTGCGGCCGGGACGCTGTATTGCGCAACGCATGCGACGTCGCTGGCGCCGGCGCTGCCGCACCTGCTTGCGGCCGGCGCGGACCGTGTCGTGGTCCTGAGCTCGACCAGCGTGCTGACCAAGAAGGACAGCGAGATCGCCTCCGAACGGGCGGGCTGGCACTCGCTGATCAATGCCGAGCAAAGCATCATCCAGACCTGCGAACGGCTCGGTGTCGGCTGGACCATCCTGCGGCCGACCCTGATCTACTGCGAAGGGCAGGACCGCAACGTCACGCCGCTGGCGCGCCTGATCCGGCGTTTCCGCGTCATGCCGCTGGTCGGTGGCGGCACCGGGCTGAGGCAGCCGATCCACGCCGGTGACCTCGCCGCTGGCATGATGGCCGCGGCTGCCACCCCCGCGGCGGCCAACCGGACCTACGCGGTCGGCGGCGGTGAGACGGTGACCTACCGGGAGATGATCGGCCGGATCTTCGACGGGCTCGGCCTGCACAGGCGGATGCCGTCCGTTCCCGGCGCGGTCTGGCGCCGGCTGTTTCCGCTCATCGCGCCGCTGTACCCCGAGGCCAATGTCGCGATGGGGCTGCGGATGACCCAGGACATGGCGTTCGACGCCACGCCCGCGATCCGTGATTTCGGCTGGGCCGCCCGCGATTTCCGTCCCCGCTTCGATCAATCCATGAACACGACCGTCTTGCGGCCGTTGAGGATGACGCGGTCCTCGAGGTGATAGCGGATCGCCCGCGCCAGCACGCGGCGCTCGATGTCGCGGCCCTTGCGCACGAGATCCTCGGGCGTGTCGCGATGGCTGATCCGCTCGACGTCCTGGTCGATGATCGGACCTTCGTCGAGATCGCTGGTGACGTAATGCGCCGTGGCACCGATCAGCTTGACGCCGCGCTCATACGCCTGGTGATAGGGCTTTGCGCCCTTGAAGCCAGGCAGGAAAGAGTGGTGGATGTTGATGCAGCGCCCTGACAGGCCGGCCGACATCTCGTCCGACAGGATCTGCATGTAACGGGCGAGCACCACGAGGTCGGTCTGGGTGTCAGCGACCAGCTTCAGGATGGCCTGCTCCTGGTCGCGCTTGGTGTCCCTGGTCACCGGCATGTGGTGGAACGGAATGTCGCCGAAATCGAGTCCGGCATAGGTCTCGCGCGGATGGTTGGAGACGATCGCGGTCGGGATCATCGAGAGGTCGCGGGTGCGCCAGCGATAGAGGATGTCGACCAGGCAGTGGTCGAATTTCGACACCAGCAGCATCACCCGGCGCTGGCCGGCGCGGTCGCGCATCTGCCAGTCCATCGCAAAGCGCTCGGCAATCGCCGCGAAGCCGGTCTGCAGCGCCGGCAGGTTGACAGCAAGATCGGCCGCCGTGAACACCACGCGCATGAAGAAGTGACCCGTCTCGAAGTCGCCGAACTGCTGGGCATCGAGAATGTTCTGACCATTGTGGGCGAGGAAGGTCGAAACGGCGGAGACGATCCCGGGACGATCCGGGCAGGACAGGGTCAGGACGTACTGGTGGTTGGACATGGCGATAACGTCACCGGGCAGGATGAAGTGAGAATGATGCGGCAGGCTTGTCGCCCGTTCGGGCCCTGCTCTATCACCGTCCGCAGGCTTGCGCCAACGCTCGGCGTACAGGCAGGATGAACAAAACATCCCCCCTCGAGCTTCGAGCACGACCATGGCTGACAGGCTGACCGGCAACCGCATTCTGATCCTGGAAACCCGCGAGGAGGCCCAGTTCTCGCGGCTGCTCGCCGAGCAGGGCGCGGACGTGCTGCAATGTCCGATGTTCACGATCCAGGACGCGCCGGACCCGGCCCCGGTCGAGGCCTGGATCCGCCGCTGCATCGACCGGCCGTTCGATGACCTCGTGCTGATGACCGGCGAGGGGTTGCGGCGGCTGATGACCGTGGTGCGCCGAATCGGGGTGGAAGCGGAGTTCATTGCTGCGCTGGGCAAGGCACGCAGATTCACCCGTGGGCCCAAGCCGGGGCGCGCCCTGCGAGAGCTCGGGCTGGAGGCGCAGGTCACGACCGAGAAGCCGACCTCCGAGGGGGTCGCCGAACTGCTGGCAAAGCACGATCTCAAGGGCCATCGGCTCGGCCTGCAGCTTTATCCCGACAAGGACCATTCGGCGCTGATCGATGCCATCAGCGCCACCGGCGCCGACGTCGATCCCGTGCTGCCCTACGCCTACGACGCCAAGGCGGCCGACGCCAACATCCTCACCGCCATCGACGAGATGACCGCCGGCAAGGTCGATGCGATCGCGCTGACCAGCTCGGGACAGCCGCGGCGATTGTTCGATGTCGCCAAGGCGCATGGCGTGGAGAATCGGCTGCGCCAGGGCCTGGCGCGCACGCCGATCGCGTCGGTGGGTCCGGTGGTCACCGATGAGTTGGCGGCGCACGGGCTGTCGCCGTCGATCACGCCGGCAGGCGAGGCGTATTTCATGAAGCCGCTGATCTCGGCCATGGCGACGGCGCTGGGCGTGAAGGCGCCACGCGTTTCACCCAACTAACGGTGTCGTCCGGGCTTGACCCCGGGCTTGGCCCGGGACCCATACCGCGTGATTTCCGAAATGGGCAGGCGGCCCGTACCGCGCGTCCCGCGACGTTCGGTGGCTATGGGTCCCGGCTCGAGGCCGGGACGACGGCGGAGGGCTCAGCGGCCTGGCCCGTCTCCTTCAGGAATGCTTGATACGCGCGCGCGATGCCGTCCTCCAGCGACGTCGTCGCGCGCCAGCCGAGCCTGGCGAGCCGCGAGACGTCGAGCAGCTTGCGCGGCGTACCGTCGGGCCGCGAGGGATCGAAGCTGATGCGGCCCTGATAGCCGACGGCTTCGGCCACCACACGAGCGAAATCGGCGATCGTGATGTCCTCGCCGGTGCCGATGTTGACCAGTTCGTCATGCGAATAGGTCTTCATCAGATGCACGCAGGCATCCGCCATGTCGTCGACGTAGAGAAACTCGCGCCGCGGCGTGCCGGTGCCCCACACCACGACATCAGGCGCATCCGAGAGCTTCGCCTCGTGGAAGCGACGGATCAGCGCCGCGACGACGTGGCTGTATTCGGGATGATAGTTGTCGCCGGGACCGTACAGATTGGTCGGCATGACGTTGATGAAATCGGCCCCATACTGGCTGCGATAAGCCTCGACCATCTTGATGCCCGCGATCTTGGCGATCGCATAGGGCTCGTTGGTCGGTTCGAGAGGGCCGGTCAGCATCGCGTCCTCGCGCAGCGGCTGCGCGGCGAGCTTCGGATAGATGCAGGAGGAGCCGAGAAACATCAGCTTCTCGACACCGTTCACATGCGCGGCGTGGATGACGTTGGTGGCGATCGCAATGTTGTCGTAGATGAACTCGGCGCGCAGCGTATTGTTGGCGACGATGCCGCCGACCTTGGCGGCCGCCAGGAAAACCACCTGCGGCCTGGCCTGCGCAAACCACGCGAACACCGCAGCCTGGTCGCGCAGGTCGACCTCGCTGCGCGGCACCGTCAGAAGCTCGACGCCCTCGTTTGCCAGCCGCCGCGCCAGCGCACTGCCGACCATCCCGCGATGGCCAGCCACGAAGACACGTTTGCCCGCAAGCTCAAACGGCGCTGCCATGGGCAGCCTCCTGCCGCGCGGCACTCAGATCGCTCGAGACCATTTCCCTCACCAGCTGCGCGAAGCTCGTCTTCGGTGTCCAACCGAGCTTGTCGCGCGCCTTGCTGCAATCGCCGATCAGGAGGTCGACCTCGGTGGGCCGGAAATAGGTCGGATCGATCCGCACCACCGCCTTGCCGGACTTGCAATCGATGCCGGTCTCCTCGACCCCCTCGCCCCGCCATTCGATGCGGCGATCGACCTCGGCAAATGCGAGCTCGACCAGCTCGCGCACCGAATGCGTCTCGCCGGTCGCCAGCACGAAATCGTCCGGCGTATCGGCCTGGAGGATGCGATGCATGCCCTCGACATAGTCGCGGGCATGGCCCCAGTCGCGCTTGGCCTCGAGATTGCCGAGATAGATCGTCTCTTCCAGGCCGGTCTCGATCCGGGCGACGCCGCGGGTGATCTTGCGCGTGACGAAGGTCTCGCCGCGGATCGGACTCTCATGGTTGAACAGGATGCCGTTGCAGGCGAACATCCCATAGGCCTCACGATAGTTCACCGTGATCCAGTAGCCGTAGAGCTTGGCGCAGCCATAGGGCGAGCGCGGATAGAATGGGGTGGTTTCCCGCTGTGGGATTTCCTGGACCAGGCCATAGAGCTCCGAGGTCGAGGCCTGGTAGAAGCGCGTCTGCTTCTCCATCCCGAGAATGCGAATGGCTTCCAACAGCCGCAGGACGCCGAGGGCATCCGCATTGGCGGTATATTCCGGGCTCTCGAAGCTGACGCCGACATGGCTCTGGGCGGCGAGGTTGTAGATCTCGTCGGGGCGAATCTGCTGCACCAGCCGGATCAGGTTGGTGGAATCGGTCATGTCGCCATAGTGCAGCAGGAACGGCACGTCGCCTTCGTGAGGGTCCTGGTAGAGGTGATCGATCCGCGCTGTGTTGAAGGACGATGATCGCCGCTTGATGCCGTGCACCGTATAACCGAGGCCGAGCAGGTATTCGGCCAAATAGGCACCGTCCTGCCCGGTCACGCCCGTGATCAGCGCCACCCGGCCTCTGCAGTCCTGCCTCGCCATCTTCACTCCAACACCGTCGCTGCCCTTCCGGACCTCCATTCCAAGTGAGCAGTCCATAGCCGAGGCCGTGGGTCAAGCGCACTGGAAATCGCCCGCCGGCGCGCCGGAGTGAGCGTCCGGCGCGGGGTCTGATCTAGTCCCCGTAGCAGCGCAGGCGGTCGAGGTCGAGGACCGTCACGCCGCCATACTCCACCCGGAGCAGGCCCTCGCGTTCCAGCGCCTTGAGACATTGGTTGGCGTTTTGTCGCGACAGGCCCGACAGCGCCCCGATCTCCTCCTGGGTGATCTCGAGGTGGCGGGTCGTGTTGGGATAGAGGATCGGATTGAACAGCGAGGCGATGCTGCGGGCGAGCCGCGCGGTGGCGTCCAGCGTGCGGCCGACCTCCACCAGGCCGATGAACTGGCCGAGGCGCTCGTTGAGCTGGGTGACGAGGAAGCGGTTGAAACCGACGCTGTTCTCGAACAGCCACATGAAGGTCGGCCGCTCCATCAGCGCAACGCGGGTGGCGCGTAGCGCCACCACGTCGTAGCGGCGCGGCTCGTTCTTCAGCACGCTGCCCTCGCCGAACCAGGCGCCCGCCGACATGCCAGCGAAGGTCGTCGCCTTGCCGCCGCGCGAGACGGTGCTCATGCGCGCAAGACCAGTGACGATCCCGGTCCAGTAATCGAACTGGTCGCCGCGCAGGAAGATGTGCTCGTTGGCCGCGTAGGATCGCTCGACGACGCCGGCCGACGCCGTATCGATTTCATCGGGCTTCAAATGGCGCGACCAGGGCGCGATGCGCAGCAGGGTATCGGGAGAGATCAAGCCGTCATCTCGTCACTTCGACTCTTGCGGCGACGATATTGCATCGCAACAATCCGGTGGTGAATTTTGCCTGGGAAATGTCAGGCGCAAGACAGTTCCTGATAGCGCTTTCCCCTATCGAGGACCACCGCAATCGGCGCCCGAATCCCGCTGCGGACAACGCTGGGCGCTTCGAGATGCGGCAAAATGCGCCCGCCCGGGCGGCCCGTCATTCGTCGGATGGCGCGGAACCTGCCCCCGGGATAGGATCGCAGCCAAAGCGACGAACGAACGTCGCGCGACACGATGCCTGAAGAGCGCGCCAAGCGCCTAAAACACCGTTCGGGAGGACGACTTGGACTATACGTTGGAAGCGCGCGGAGTTTCGTTGCGTTTCGGTGGGGTGCGAGCCCTGACCGACGTCAGCTTCGGCGTTCGCGAGGGCGAGCTGTTCTCGATCATCGGACCCAACGGCGCGGGCAAGACCTCGATCGTCAACTGCATCTCCGGCCGCTACAAGCCGACCGAGGGCCGCCTGTTCCACCGCGGCCGCGACATCACCGGCATGCCGCCGAATGCGCGCGCCAATATCGGCATCGGCCGCACCTTCCAGAACCTCGCGCTGTTCCACCACATGAGCGTGCTCGACAACATCATGGTCGGGCGGCACCATCT
Organism: Bradyrhizobium sp. HKCCYLS20291; assembly: GCF_051167715.1. Lineage (NCBI taxonomy): Bacteria > Pseudomonadati > Pseudomonadota > Alphaproteobacteria > Hyphomicrobiales > Nitrobacteraceae > Bradyrhizobium > Bradyrhizobium sp. HKCCYLS20291. Next base: position 345,910 of record NZ_JBNPTO010000002.1, read on the forward strand.
CCTGAAGAACAACTTCCTCACCGGCTCGCTGTACTGGCTCACGGGTGCGCGGCGCGAGGAGCTGAAGCATCGCGAGAAGGTCGAGCAGATCATCGACTTCCTCGACCTGCAGTCGGTGCGCAAGGCACCGGCCGGCACCCTCTCCTACGGCCTGCGCAAGCGCGTCGAGCTGGCGCGCGCTATGGCGCTGGAGCCGCATCTCATTCTCCTCGACGAGCCGATGGCCGGCATGAACTTCGAGGAGAAGGAGGACATGGCCCGCTACATCGTCGATCTGAACGAAGAATACGGCATGACGGTCGTGATGATCGAGCACGACATGGGCGTCGTCATGGACATCTCCCATAGCGTCATGGTGCTCGATTTCGGCCGCAAGATCGCGGAGGGCGATCCCGCAGCCGTGCTCGCCGATCCGCATGTCAAGCGCGCGTATCTCGGCGAGGAGGACGAGCTGCTGGTCGATCCAGACGAGGCGCCGTCCATCGCGGAGGACGCCGCATGATGGACTATGCTGATCGCGTCAAGCAGGCCGACACCTATCCGAAGCTGCTGCGGCTCAATGCGAAAGAGCACGGCACGGAGATAGCGCTGCGCGAGAAGGATCTCGGTCTCTGGCGCACCTACAGCTGGGCGGACTACCAGGCCCGTGTGCGCGATTTCGCCCTGGGCATGACCGAACTCGGACTCGGCAAGGACGACGTCGTCGGCATCATCGGTGACAACCGGCCGGACTGGGTCGCCGCCGAGATCGCGACGCATGCGATCCGGGGCCATAGCCTCGGCCTGTATCGCGACGTGCTCGACGACGAAGCGGCCTATCTCCTGAACTACGGCGAGGCGCGACTCGTGTTCGCCGAGGACGAGGAGCAGGTCGACAAGCTGCTGAACCTCGCCGAGCGGGTGCCGGCGCTGAAGCACATCGTCTACTCCGATCCGCGCGGCATGCGGAAATACGACGATATCAGGCTGATGCCCGCCGACAAGCTCGCCGAACTCGGCCGCGCCCGCGCGGCGCGCGAGCCCGATCTCTACGACCGCATGGTCGATGCGACGGTCGGCGATGACGTTGCCATCCTCTGCACCACCTCGGGCACCACGTCGCATCCCAAGCTCGCGATGCTCTCGGCCGGGCGCGTGCTCAAGCACTGCGCCACCTATCTCGCGTTCGATCCAAAGGGACCGGACGACGAATACGTCTCGGTGCTGCCGCTGCCGTGGATCATGGAACAGGTCTACGTGCTCGGCAAAGGTCTGCTCTGCCGGATGAAGGTCAACTTCGTCGAAGAGCCGGATACGATGATGAACGATTTTCGCGAGATCGCGCCGACGTTCGTGCTGTTCGCGCCGCGCGTCTGGGAGCAGATCGCCGCCGACGTCCGTGCCGCTGTCATGGATGCCTCGCCGCTGAAGCAGCGGCTCTATCACATGGGCATGTCGAGCGGCCTCGCCGCACTCGAAAAAGGCCAGCATTCCAGTTTTGCCAACATGCTGCTGTTCCGGGCGCTGCGCGACCGGCTCGGCTTCACCCGGCTGCGCTCGGCCGCAACCGGTGGTGCGGCGCTCGGGCCCGACACCTTCAAGTTCTTCCGCGCCATGGGCGTGCCGCTGCGGACGCTGTACGGCCAGACCGAGCTGCTAGGCGCCTACACGCTGCATCCGGACGACAAGGTCGACCCCGATACGACCGGCGTCCCGATGGCTGCCGACATCGAGATCAAGATCGAGCAGCCCGACAGCCAGGGCATCGGCGAGATCCTGGTGCGCCATCCCAACATGTTCTTAGGCTACTACAAGAATCCGGAGGCCTCGACGGCCGACATCAAGGACGGCTGGATGCATTCGGGCGATGCCGGCTATTTCAACGACGCCAAGCAGCTCGTCGTCATCGACCGCATCAAGGACCTCGCCGAGACCGCGCGCGGCGAGCGCTTCTCGCCGCAATATATCGAGAACAAGCTGAAATTCTCGCCCTATATCGCCGAGGCAGTCGTGCTCGGCGCCGGCCGCGAACATCTCGCGGCGATGATCTGCATCCGCTACTCAATCATCTCGAAATGGGCCGAGAAGAACCGCATCGCGTTCACCACCTATTCCGATCTTGCCTCGCGCAACGAGGTCTATGCGCTGCTGCAGAAGGAAGTCGAGACCGTCAACACGCATCTGCCGCCGGCCCAGCGCATCGCCCGCTTCCTGCTGCTCTACAAGGAACTCGACGCCGATGACGGCGAGCTGACCCGCACCCGCAAAGTGCGACGTAGCGTGATCAACGAGAAGTACGCCGATATCATCGACGGCATCTACGGCGGCAAGCCGGCCATCCCCGTCGACACCGTCATCCGTTTCCAGGACGGCACCACCCAACGCATCCGCACCACGCTGAAGGTGGTCGATCTGGGTGGGCACGGTGCCGTGGCGGAGGCGGCGGAGTGATGCGGATGCTCCAGCAAGCCGCGCTGCGCATGGCTGCGCCCTCTCCCCTTGTGGGAGAGGGCATCTCCGCCGGTCAACGCGGACGCGGTCGGGTGAGGGGTCTCTCTCCCCTGGCTCGCCCGCGGAGAGAACCCCTCACCCGGCTGCGCTGCGCGCAGCCACCCTCTCCCACAAGGGGAGAGGGGTACAGCGTGCCCACACCATGAACACCGCCTTCCTCATCCAGCTCCTGGTCAACGGCCTCGTTGTCGGCACGCTCTATGGCGTGGTCGCGATGTCGTTCGTGCTGATCTACAAGGCCACCCAGGTCGTCAACTTCGCCCAAGGCGAGCTGCTGCTAATCGGCGCCTGGGTGTGCTGGACGATGCTCACCAAATTCCAGGTGCCGTTCTGGGCCGGCATGCCGCTGACGCTGATCTTCATGTTCGCATTCGGCATCGCGGTGCAGGTGGTGATCCTCAGGCCGATGATCGGCGAGCCGATCATTTCCGTCATCATGGTGACGATCGGCCTGTCGACCGTGTTCCAGGCGGCGCTGAAATGGATCTACGGCGTCAACCCGCAGCCGTTCCCGCCGGTGTTCGCCAGCAAGGCGGTCGACATCTTCGGGCTGCAGATCCAGACCGTCTACGTCATGAGCTTGGTGGTGTCGGTGCTGATGATGCTCGGCATGGCCTGGTTCTTCAAAGCATCGAAATACGGTCTCGCGATGCGCGCCACCGCCTTCAACCAGCAGGTCGCGCAATCGCTCGGCATCTCCGTGAAGAGCGTGTTCGCGATGGCATGGGCGATCTCGGCGACGGTGTCGGCCGTGGCCGGCGTCGTCGTTGCCGTGGTCAACGGCGTCTCCTCGGGCCTGTCGGCCTACGGCATCAAGGTGTTTCCGGCGGCGATCCTCGGCGGTCTCGACTCGGTCGGCGGTGCCGTGCTCGGCGGCATCATCATCGGCCTGCTGGAGAACATCGCACAATATGTCGACAGCGAGTATCTGCACTGGGGCAATCTGTACGAGATCGCACCGTTCTACGTGCTGATCATCATCCTGATGATCAAACCTTATGGCCTGTTCGGCACCAAAGACATCGAGCGGATCTGAACCATGGTCGCACGTTCCACCATTCCCGCCGGTGACTTCCGCACCTCCTATGCGGCCGACACCACGATCTTCCCGACCAGAACCAGCCGCAACTTCGCGATTGCCGGCGTGATCCTGCTTTGCTTCGCGCCGCAGGTGTTCACGGAATTCTGGTTGTCGATCGCGATCCAGATCGGCATCTTCTCGATTGCCGCCCTCGGACTGAACATCCTGGTCGGTTTCACCGGCCAGATCTCGATCGGCCAAGCCGGCTTCTTCCTGCTCGGCGCCTTCACCTCGGCCTATCTCAACAACGCCTATGCCATCCCGGTGTTCTTCGCGATCCCGCTGGCCGGCGTGGTCACGGCGCTGGTCGGCCTCGTGTTCGGCATTCCGGCGGCCCGGCTGAAGGGGCTCTATCTCGTCATCGCCACGCTCGCCGCGCAATACATCCTGCTCGACTTCTTCTCGCGCGCGGAGTGGTTCTCCGGCGGCTCGGTGCCGGCCTCCGCCAATCCATTCTCGATCTTCGGCTACACGTTGCGCGGCGACCGGCAATATTTCTACGTGGTGCTCGCTTACGTGCTGGTCTGCTACCTCCTGGTCACCAACTTGATGCACACCCGCGACGGCCGCGCGCTGATCGCAATCCGCGACCATTATCTCTCAGCCGAGATCATGGGCATCAACCTGACCAAGTACCGCACGCTGTCGTTCGGCCTCGCCGCATTCTTCGCAGGAATCGCTGGCGCGCTTTATGCGCACTACCAGCTGGTGGTCTCGCAGGAAGGTTTCGGCATCGAGCGTTCGATCCTGTTCCTGGCCATGATCATCATCGGCGGCACCGGTTCGGTCATGGGCACCTTGATGGGAACCGCCTTCGTCGTGCTGCTGCCGGAATCGATGGAATGGCTTAGCCATCATCTCAAGGGCGGCGCCATCGACAAGGCACTCGCGCTCAACAACAACATCACCTTCCTGCGCGAGATCGCGATCGGCCTGATCATCATCGGCTTCTTGATGTTCGAGCCGGATGGGTTGGCGCATCGCTGGCGACAGATCAAGACGTACTGGAAGCTCTATCCGTTCTCACATTGATTCCAACCAACAGGGACCGGCGACAATCCGGCCCAGACCACCACAGGAGGAAGCACTATGACGATGAAATCATGGCTCGGCTCGGCGGCGCTGGCGCTGCTCGCAGGCGCCTTCGCCACCTCGGCCCAGGCGCAGCAGATCGCGATCGGCCATCTGCAGGATCTCTCCGGCGGCACGTCGGACGTCGGCACGCCCTACGGCCAGGCCGTGGTCGACACCTTCGCCTGGATCAACAAGAATGGCGGCGTCGGCGGCAAGCAGCTCGCGGTCGACAGCAACGACTATGGCTACCAGGTGCCGAAGGCGATCGCGCTGTACAAGAAGTGGTCGGCGCCGGACAACAAGGTCGCGGCAATCATGGGCTGGGGCACCGCCGACACCGAGGCGCTGACCGGCTTCCTCGCCAACGACAAGATCCCGGACATGTCCGGCTCCTACGCCGCCGCGCTGACCGATCCGGAAGGCACCAGCGGCAAGGCCAAGCCCGCGCCCTACAACTTCTTCTACGGCCCGAGCTACTCGGACGCGCTGCGCGCCGAGCTGACCTGGGCGGCTGAGGATTGGAAGGCCAAGGGCAAGCCGGGCAAGCCGAAGTTCGTCCACATGGGCGCCAACCATCCCTACCCCAACGCGCCGAAGGCCGCGGGCGAAGCGCTCGCCACCGAGCTCGGCTTCGAGGTGCTGCCGCCGCTGGTGTTCGCGCTGGCGCCGGGCGACTACAGCGCGCAGTGCCTGAGCCTGAAGAGCTCCGGCGCCAACTACGCCTATCTCGGCAACACCGCGGCCTCCAACATCTCGGTGATGAAGGCCTGCAAGAATGCCGGCGTCGACATCCAGTTCCTCGCCAACGTCTGGGGCATGGACGAGAACGCCGCCAAGACCGCGGGTGACGCCGCCGATGGCGTGATCTTCCCGCTGCGCACCTCGGTCGCCTGGGGCGGCGATGCGCCGGGCATGAAGACGGTGCAGGAGATCTCGAAGATGTCCGACCCCACCGGCAAGATCTATCGCCCGGTGCACTACGTGGCCGCAGTCTGCTCCTCGCTCTACATGAAGGAAGCACTTGACTGGGCGGCGAAGAATGGTGGTGCCACCGGCGAGAACGTCGCCAAGGGCTTCCACCAGAAGAAGGACTGGGTGCCGGCCGGTATGGAAGGCGTCTGCAGCCCCTCGACCTGGACCGAGAAGGATCACCGCGGCACCTTGAAGGTCGACCTCTATCGCGCCCGCGTCTCGGGTCCGACCGATGGCGACCTCAACGACCTCATGGCGAAGGGCGTGATCAAGCTCGAGAAGGTCAAGACCATCGAGCTGCCGCGCAAGGCCGAATGGGCGGGTTGGTAAGCTAGCGAGCGGCGGCTGAGTAACCTCGGCAGCCGCCATACACGATCGTCATCCCCCGCGAAAGCGGGGGATCCAGTACGCCGCGGCCTCTCGATCGAGCATCGGCGTCTCTGGAATACTGGGTCCCCCGCCTTCGCGGAGGACGACAGCAGTGGACAGCTACAATGACCGAGACACTCGACACTCCGCGAGCCGGCGCAGCCAGCGCGACAGCCGCCCCGCTGCTCTCTGTGCGCAACATCGAGGTCGTCTATGATGACGTCATCCTGGTGCTGCGCGGGCTCAGCCTCGATGTGCCCAAGGGCGCGATCGTCGCGCTGCTCGGCGCCAATGGCGCCGGCAAGTCGACGACGTTGAAGGCAATCTCCGGCCTGCTCAAGACCGAGGATGGCGAGGTCACGCGCGGCGAGATCATGTTTGACGGCGCGCGGATCGACGGCATCGATCCGGAGAAGATCGTCCGCCGCGGCATCTTCCAGGTCATGGAGGGCCGCCGCATCGTCGCCGACATGACCTCGCTCGAAAACCTCAAGCTCGGCGCGTTCACGCGCAGCGACCGCGAGGTCAACAGCGACATCGAGATGGTGTTCAACTATTTCCCGCGGCTGAAGGAGCGCACCGGCCTCGCCGGCTATCTCTCCGGCGGCGAGCAGCAGATGCTGGCGATCGGGCGTGCGCTGATGGCGCGGCCGAAGATGATCCTGATGGACGAGCCGTCGATGGGCCTGTCGCCGCTGCTCGTGAAGGAAGTGTTCGCGATCATCAAGGAGATCAACAGGGATCTCGGCGTCACCATTCTTCTCGTCGAGCAGAACGCGCGCGCGGCGCTGTCGGTGGCCAGCCACGGCTACATCATGGAGCAAGGCAAGGTGGTGCTCGACGGCACCGCGGACAGCCTGCGCGACAATGAGGACGTCAAGGAATTCTACCTCGGCGGCGCCGGCGACCAGCGCAAGAGCTTCAAGAACCTGAAGAGCTTCAAGCGGCGGAAGCGGTGGCTGTAGCCGAACTCTCTCCCCGTCATGGCCGGGGCTTGACCCGGCCATCCATGCGCGAGCCGCAACGATGAACGACGTGGATGCCCGGGACAAGCCCGGGCATGACGACCGCAAGATTCAAGGACTGGGTACGATGCCCCACTACGACGCCCTCGAGACCCGCGATCCCGCCGCGCGCGAGCAGGATCTGTTCCGCCGCCTGCCCGACGTGCTGCGTGCGGCCACGAAGGCGCCCGCTTATGCCGAGCGTCTCAAGGGCATCGACCCCGGTGCCATCACAACCCGCGCTGCGCTGGTGCAGCTGCCGGTCCTGCGAAAGTCCGAGCTCCCGGCCCTGCACAAGGCCGCGCCGCCATTCGGCGGCTTCGTCGCGCAATCGCCCGGCGCGTTCTCGCGGCTGTTCACCTCCCCCGGACCGATTTTCGAGGCAGAGGCTGCGCACAACGATCCCTGGCGCGGCGCACGCGCCCTGTTCGCCTCGGGCTTCCGCCCCGGCGACGTCGTCCTCAACACCTTCAGCTACCATCTGACGCCCGGCGGCTTCATCTTCGACGCCTCGGCGCGCGCGCTCGGCTGCGCGGTGATCCCCGCGGGGCCCGGAAATACCGAGGCGCAGTTCGAGCTGATCGACGCCTATCGCCCGATCGGCTACAGCGGCACGCCCGACTTCCTGAAGATCCTGCTCGACGGCGCCGCCAGCGCCAGCCGCGACGTCTCCTCGCTCAAGCGCGCGCTGGTGTCGGGCGCCGCATTCCCGCCGTCGCTACAGGCAGAGATCAAGGCACGCGGCATCGATGCCTATCAGGCGTTCGGCACCGCCGACCTCGGCATCATCGCCTATGAGACGAGCGCACGCGACGGCATGGTCGTGAACGAGGATCTGATCTTCGAAATCGTCCGCCCTGGCACCGGCGATCCGGTTGCGCCCGGCGATGTCGGCGAGATCGTCGTCACCTCGCTCGATCCCCACCATCCCTGGATTCGCCTGGCGCTCGGCGACCTCACCGCCGCCCAGCCCGGCGTCAGCCCGTGCGGCCGGACCAACATGCGCATCAAGGGCTGGATGGGCCGCGCCGACCAGACCACCAAGGTCAAGGGCATGTTCGTGCGCCCCGAGCAGGTCGCCGAAATCGGCAAGCGCCATCCCGAGCTCGGCCGCCTCCGCCTGGTCGTCACCCGCGCGGGCGAGACGGACGCCATGACCTTGAAGGCCGAATGCGCCTCGCCGTCGGACAGCCTTTCCGAGGCGCTGAACGCCAGCCTGCGCAGCGTTGCCAAACTCGGCGGCCAGGTCGAGTTGGTCGCGCCGGGCACGCTGCCCAACGACGGCAAGGTGATCGCCGACGAACGCTGAGTCCGGTTCCAGCGCGGCCAAGCCTTGCAGCGGCGGCATGAGCGGCGCGGCCGGCACCGCCCATGCGCAATTGTCGCTTCACGCGCCCTCTCCTATACAGCCATGTCAGCTTCCTCGGAGTTCATCCGCATGGCCTTCCCGCGCGCGTCCAAAGCCCTGTCCCGCTTCACGGTGCTCGATCTGACGCGGGTGCGCGCCGGCCCGACCTGCGCGCGTCAGTTCGCTGACTGGGGCGCCAATGTCATCAAGATCGACGCTGTCATGGAGGATGGCGGCGAGGCGCTCGGCGGTCCGCGCCGCGGTGCCGACTTCCAGAACCTGCATCGCAACAAGCGCGCGATGGCGCTCAACCTGAAAGACTCCCGGGGGGTCGAGGTGTTCATGCGGCTTGCCAAACAGGCCGACGTCGTCATCGAGAACTATCGCCCGGACGTGAAGACCAAGCTCGGCATCGACTACGAGGCCGTGCGCAAGGTCAATCCGCGCATCGTCTATGGCAGCATCTCCGGCTTCGGCCAGGACGGCCCCTATGCCAAGCGGCCGGGCTTCGACCAGATCGCGCAGGGCATGGGCGGACTGATGTCGATCACCGGCGCGCCCGGCGAAGGCCCGATGCGCGCCGGCATCCCGATCGCCGACCTCTCCGCCGGCCTGTCCTGCGCGATGGGCATCCTCACCGCGCTGCTCGAGCGCGAGGTCTCCGGCGAAGGCCAATGGGTCCAGACCTCGCTGCTGCAGGCGCAGATCTTCATGCTCGACTTCCAGGCCGCGCGCTGGCTGATGGAGAAGGACGTCGCGCCTCAAGCCGGCAACAACCATCCGACCAGCATCCCGACCGGCGTGTTCAGGACCTCCGACGGCTACATCAACATCGCCGCGACCGGCGGCCGCATCTGGGAACGGCTGTGCCAGACGCTCGGCGCACCCGAATGGATCGACCATCCGGACTACGCGACCGCACCGGCGCGCTCGAAGAACCGCGACGCGTTGAATGCCGAGATCAGCGCGCGCACGCTGGCGAAATCCAGTGAGCAGTGGGTCGCGGAGCTGAACGCCGCCGGCGTGCCCTGCGGGCCGATCTACGCGATCGATCAAATGTTCCAGGATCCCCAGGTGAAGCATCTCGGCATGGCGCAGCCAGTGCCCAACGATGATGGTCGCGACATCACGCTGGTCGCGCAGCCCTTCACCTTGTCCCGCACGCCGAGCCGGATGGCGGCGCGGCCGCCGGAGTTCGGCGAGCAGACCGAGGAGATCCTGTCGGAGTTCGGCTTCACCGACGGCGAGATCGCCGATCTCCGGCTGCATCGCGTCGTGTGAGCAGTTGCAATATGACGACGCCGCGGCATCCCGCCGCTGTGGCCCAGATGTCACCACGATGGAACTTCGACCTGGGCGGGATTGAGGCCAAGGCAAGACAGCGCTAATCTCTTTTCATCAGTTGGCGCGGACCTCAGGGCCCGTGCGTGTGTGAGGAGTAGGCTTCATGAGCGCGACGGAATTGAACGATTTTCTGACGGCGATGGACATCGTGCGCGACGTCAACGCGGCCGCTCTGAGCCATCCCGGCGCTCTTCCGTTCGACGAGACGATGCTCGACAACGACTCCGACTGGTACGACATGCCGGTCGTCGAGAAGGCCAACTAAGAGTGTTCTGAAGCGCGCGTCTCTTCTCATATAAAATCTGCTCGAAGCCTTCGTCTCGGACAGTCCGGACGGAGGCTTTTCCTTTTCGAGCGTAGAGCCGATCGACCTACCAAGTGGCGAGCGGGCCTGATCCATCTCTCCGCAACAAAAAAAAGCCCGACGCAAGCGCGCCGGGCGAGGTGATCGTCTCGGGAGGAAACATCAGGGCGCGATGACCAGAGATCAGGCACCGCGCGTGAGCAGCACAACGTCTGCCCATGAATGAAGCCTACCACCGCGCTGCCTAAAATGCTGTCATCGCAAAGACACAACCTCTGGAGAAGCGCGGAAGCGTTTCGAACAACGGTCCGTTGCAGCCAAAGACGGTCTGAAAAGCGTGGCGGCGGTGCCACAGTCCGGCTGGGAATCGCTTCAACGGCATCTCGAACCATGCGGTCCGAGACACCGCAGCATCTCCTCTTACGCCTCTGCCTTCGCCGCCGGCGCGTTTGATTTGCCGAAACTCGCCACCAGCCGATCGATCAGCGGCCAGAACAGCAGCACGATTGCCAGCGTCGTGATGGTGCCGACCAGGCCGTTCGCCCAGAACACCTTCATGTTGCCGCCGGAGATGATCATCGACTGCCGGAAGGCGTCCTCGGCGCGGCTGCCGAGCACCAGCGCCAGGGTGAACGGCGCCAACGGAATCCTGATCTTCTTGAAGACGTAGCCGACGACGCCGAAGCCGAGCATCAGCCAGACGTCGAACATCGCGTTCTGGATCGCGTAGGCACCGATCGCGCAGGACACCACGATCATCGGCGCAACCGCCGCGAACGGCACACGCAGGATCGAGGCGAAGATCGGGACGGTGGAGAGCACCAGCACGAGGCCGACGACGTTGCCGAGATACATCGAAGCGATCAGGCCCCAGACGAAATCCTTGTGCTCCACGAACAGCAGCGGTCCGGGATTGAGGCCCCACACCATCAGGCCGCCGAGCAGGATCGCCGCCGTGCCGGATCCGGGAATGCCGAGCGCCAGCATCGGCAGCAGCGCCGCGGTGCCCGAGGCATGCGCCGCGGTCTCCGGCGCGAACACGCCCTCGATGCGGCCCTTGCCAAAACTGTCAGGATTTTTCGAGAACCGCTTGGCGAGATTGTAGCCCATGAAGGAGGCCGCGATCGCGCCGCCCGGCGTGATGCCGAGCCAGCAGCCGATCGCCGACGAGCGCAGCAAGGTCATCCAGTATTTCGGCAAGTCCTTCCAGACCGCGAGCACCGTGCGCAGCGAGATCGACGCGGCGTGGCCGCGCAGCGCGAGGCGCTCCTCCATGGTCAGCAGGATCTCACTGATGCCGAACAGGCCGATGACGGCAACCAGGAAGTTGATGCCGCGGAGCAGATCGGTCGAGCCGAACGTCATCCGCAACTGTCCGGACACGGTGTCCATGCCGACGCCGGCGAGCAGCAGGCCAAGCGACATCGCAATGACGGTCTTGTGCTTGTCCTCGCGTCCGAGACCGACGAAGGAGCAGAAGGTGAGCAGATAGACGGCGAAGAACTCCGGCGGGCCGAACTTCAGCGCAAAGGACGATATCCATGGCGCCAGGAAGGTGATCAGCAACACCGCGACCAGCGAACCGATGAAGGACGACGTGAACGCCGCCGTCAGCGCTTCCGCCGCCTTGCCCTGCTGCGCCATCGGATAGCCGTCGAAGGTGGTTGCGACCGACCACGCCTCGCCTGGGATGTTGAACAGGATCGAGGTGATGGCGCCGCCGAACAGTGCGCCCCAGTAGATGCAGGACAGCATCACGATGGCCGAGGTCGGATCCATCGAAAAGGTCAGCGGCAGCAGGATGGCGACACCGTTGGGGCCGCCCAGTCCGGGCAAGACGCCGACGAACACGCCGAGCACCAGCCCGACCATCATCAGCGCCAGCGTCTTCCAGGTCAGGAGAACCGCGAACCCGTGCAGCAGCAGACCCAAGGCTTCCATAATTACAATCCAACTGTTTCCACGTCATTGCGAGCGAAGCGAAGCAATCCAGTTTCGAACGCGCTGCCCTGGATTGCTTCGTCGCTTCGCTCCTCGCAATGACGGAGGAGAGACTGGTGTCAGTACCCGAACGCCGCTTCGAGCGGTCCCTTGGGCATGAGCACGTCGAACACGATATCGAAGGTCACGAACATCACGGCGCTGAAGAGGATCGCCGTGAGCAGCGATTTCCAGATCGCGATCTTGCCGACGATGCGCATGAAGCCGGCGATCAGCAGGAAGCTCGCGACGTAGATGCCGAGAAACTGCATGGCGATGCAGAACAGCAGCGTCGGCACGAACACCGCCATGACGCGGCGCAGTTGCGCCCGCGTCACAAAGGTCTCGACTGCCTCCTTGCGCGACAGATACGCCGCGCCGATGCCGTAGAGGCTGGCGCCGCCGAGGATCACCGAGAGATAGAACGGGAAGTAGCCAGGCTCCGGACCGGTCGAATCCCAGGACGCGCCGGTCCGCCAATTGTCCCAGGCGAGCACGACGGCCAGCGCAAGCAGCAGCAGCGATACCGCGACGTCGACGGCCCGGCTGGAGGTGACCGCCGGAGAATTCTCCTCCGGCGCGGTCGGATCGTCGACGGCGATCTCGAGCTCAGCGTTGGACATCGACCTTCCCTAATCCCCTCGCCTCGCCCGGCCTATTTGGCGACGAAGCCGGCTTCCGTCATCAGCTGCTTGTTGAGCAAGCCGTCCTCTTCGAGGAACTGCAGCATGTCCTTGCCGGTGAGGAAGATCGGCTTCAGCGCCTGCTTCTCCATGTAGTCCTTGTATTCAGCCGTCTGCACCAGCTTGCTGAACAGGTCGACATAGAACTCCTGCTGCTCCTGGGTCACCTTGCCCGGCAGGAACATGCCGCGCAGCATCAGATACTGCACGTCGAGCCCCTGCTCCTTGCAGGTCGGGATGTCGTTCCAGGACTGCGTCTCCGTCACCTTGGCGGTGTAGGAGATGCGCTCCTTGTCGAACACGCACAGCGGGCGGACCTGGCCGGCGCGCCAGACTTCGAGATTCTCTGACGGATTGTTGACGTTGGATTCGGTGTGGCCGCCAACCAGCTGGGTCGCGGCCTCGCCGCCCGACTTGTAGGGCAGATAGGAGAACTTGGCGCCGGTCTTCTTCTCCATGAACACCGTGAGCACGTGGTCCTCGCGCTTCGAGCCGGTGCCACCCATCTTGAACGGCGAACTCGACGCCTTGGCGGCCTCGATGAACTCCTTCACGGTCTTCGGACCGTTGACGTTGTCCCACAGCACGAACTGATCGAGCGCGATCACGGCGATCGGCGACAGTTCTTTCCAGTCGAAAGGCAGCTTGGCCGACAGCGGCAGCATGTAGATCAGCGAATAGGCGATCAGGATCTTGTTCGGATCGCCGTCGCTGGACTTCATGTACATCAGCGCTTCGGCACCCGATGCACCGCCCTTCAGCGAGACCACAACCGGCTGCTTCAACAGGTTGTTCTTCTGGATCGCGGCCTGCATCATCCGCGCCATCTGATCGGACGCACCACCGGCGCCGGCAGCGACGACGATCTCGACCGGCTTGGTCGGCTCCCAGCCGGCAAGGGCCGGCGCGGCTGCGAAAAGGGCCACCGTGGTGGCCGCGATCTTGATCAGGTTGCGCACGTGTTTTCTTCCCCGTTCCAAGCGCCTGCTTGTATCCTACCAGGATACTGCCGCCTTATTGTGATCACTTCAAGAAAACAAGCAAGATGCAGCCTCATGGCGTCGACATAAGGTCGCAAGAGCAGCATCGGACTACTTGCCCTTCCAGTTCGGCGTCCGCTTGTTGAGGAAAGCGTCCATGCCCTCGCGGAAATCCTCGCTCATATAGGCGCGCAGGATCAGGTCCTCGCCCTCGTCTCGCGACAGCGTGCGGCGGATGCGGCGCACCGCCTCCTTGGTCACTTCGAGCGTGATCGGCGCATGCGAGGCGACCAGCTTCGCGGTCTCCAATGCACGCGACTGCAGGGTGTCGACGTCGGGCACGATCTCGTTGAGCAGCCCGAGCGCGAGCGCCTCCGGCGCCTCGACCAGCCGCGCCTTGAAGATGAGATCCTTGGTGCGCGCCGGTCCGATCAGCGACACCACCCGCGAGATGTTGGACATCGACAGGCAGTTGCCGAGGGTGCGGGCGATCGGAAAGCCCATGCGGGTGGTTTCGGTGCCGATGCGGATGTCGCAGCAGGCGGCGATGCCGGCGCCGCCGCCGGTGCAGGCGCCCGCGATGGCTGCGATCACCGGCACGCGGCACATTTCCAGCGTGCCGAGCACGCGGTCGATGCGCGCCTCGTAGTCGAGCGCGTCCTGCGCGGTCTTGAAGGCGCGGAACTGGGAGATGTCGGTGCCGGAGGCGAAGGCCTTGTCGCCGGCACCAGTCAGGATCAGCGCCTTGATCGACCGGTCGGCGTTGATGGCCTCGCAGATCGAGGCCATCTGGTCGTACATCGCGAAAGTCATCGCGTTGCGCGCCTGTGGCCGGTTGAAGGTGATCTTGGCGATGCCGTCGTCGACGGCATGGATCAGATCGTCGGAGCCGGTCACAGGTGCGGTCATCAGGCCACCTTCGGAATCGGCGCCGCCTCGCGCGCCTTGAGGACGTCCATCGCCGCGAGCACGCCACCGGCGCGATGCGGCACGCCAGCGAGCGCAAGGCCCATCTCGACGCCTGAGAGCGTGCCCATCAGCATCAGGTCGTTGAAGTGACCGATATGGCCGATGCGGAACACCTTGCCCTTGATCTTGTTCAGGCCGGTGCCGAGCGACATGTCGAAGTTCTCCAGCACCGTCTTGCGGAACTGATCGGCATCGTGACCCTCGGGCATGACGACGCCGGTCAGCGCCGGCGAGTGCGCCTGCGGATCCTGGCACTGCGTGTCCAGGCCCCACGCCTTGACGGCGGCGCGCGTCGCGAGGCTGTGACGGCGATGGCGCGCGAACACGTTCTCGTGGCCCTCCTCCTCCAGCATCTTCAGCGCCTCGTTGAGGCCCATCAGGTGATTGCAGGCCGGCGTATACGGGAACGTGCCGAGCTTGTTGAAGGTGATGATCTCCTGCCAGTCCCAGTAGGAGCGCATGCCGGGATTGGCCTTGGCGACGGCGAGCGCCTTCTCCGAGACGGCGTTGAAGCCGAGGCCCGGCGGCAACATCAGGCCCTTCTGCGAACCGGCAACGGACACGTCGATGCCCCAGGCGTCGTGCTCATACTCCATCGAGCCGAGGCCGGAGATGGTGTCGACCATCAACAGTGCCGGATGGCCGGCGCGGTCGAGCGCCTTGCGCACTTCGAGCGGCGGCGTGAGGCAGCCGGTCGAGGTCTCGTTGTGCACGACGCAGACGGCCTTGATCTTGTGCGCCTTGTCATCGACCAGCCGCTGCTCGATCGCGGCGATGTCGGCGCCATGGCGCCAGTCGCCGGCGACGAAGTCGACATCGAGCTTGAACTTGTCGGCGATGCCCTTCCACAGCACCGCGAACTGACCGGTCTCGGCCATCAGCACCTTGTCACCGGGAACGAGCGTGTTCACGATCGCCGCTTCCCATGCGCCGGTGCCGGACGACGGATAGATGATCACCGGCTGCTTGGTGCGGAAGATCCGCTGCGACGCCGCCAGCACGGCGAATCCGAGCTCGGCGAACTCGGGACCGCGATGGTCCAGCGTCGGCATGTCCATCGCGCGCAGCACGCGGTCGGGCACGTTGGTCGGCCCCGGAATTTGAAGAAAATGCCGTCCTGTGTGCACAGTCATTGGCGTCCATCCCCGGTCATTTGGTTGGTGCGCGGACGTGGCATCCCACGCGTTCGTCGCGCTTTTCTCCCGCCAGACCGCTGGCGTCAACAAAGAAGACGCGAGCACCGATCGCTTCGGGCTGACATCTTTCGGATGCACACAAAACTCCCACTCCTGTGCAGTGCGGCATGATCGGACCGTCGCAGCAGTTGCACCCGATCGGCCTCATTTCACCATCGCGAGATGCCGTGGCGTATTACCGGGCAAGGGTTGCTCCAGAACTTCCATCGCTGCATCCGCACCGCCCGCCCGATGCGGCACGCCGGCGACGCGCAGCCCCATCTCGACACCACTCAGCGCCGCCATCAGGGTCAGCGCATTGCACTCGCCGAGATGGCCGATGCGGAACACCTTGCCTGCGACCTTGGAAAGGCCCGAGCCGAGCGACATGTTGTAATTGTCGAGCACGACCTGACGGAACGCATCGGCGTCGTGCCCGGGCGGCATCAGCACAGCCGTCAGCACCGGCGAGTAGTCCCTCGGCTCCTGGCACAGCACCTCCAGGCCCCAATGCGCGACGGCGGCGCGGGTCGCCGCCGCGAGCTTCTGGTGGCGTCCGAAAACCTGGTCCAGCCCCTCTTCGAGCAGCATCGCAATTGCTTCACGCAGGCCGTAAAGCAGGTTCGTCGCCGGTGTGTACGGGAAGAAGCCGTTCGCGTTCAGCTTCAGCATGTCCTCCCAATCCCAGAATGACCGCGGCATCTTGTTGGTCTTGGCGACCGCACGGGCCTTGTCCGAGATGGCGTTGAAGCCGAGCCCCGGCGGCAGCATGAAGCCCTTCTGCGAGCAGGACACGGCGACGTCGACCTTCCACTCGTCGAAGCGGAAGTCGGCCGACGCCAGCCCCGAAATCGTGTCGACCATCAGCAGCGCCGGATGCCGGGCGCGATCCATAGCGGCGCGGACCTCAGCGATCCGGCTGGTCGCACCGGTCGAGGTCTCGTTGTGCACGACCATGACGGCCTTGAGCTGATGCGCCGCGTCGGCCGTGAGCTTCTCCTCGATCACGGCCGGATCGACGCCGCGGCGCCAGTCGCCGGAGATGAAGTCGACCTCGATGCCCCACCGTGCCGCCATCTGCCGCCACAGCGTGGCGAAATGGCCGGTCTCGACCATCAGCACCTTGTCGCCCGGCGCCAGCGTATTGACGATCGCAGCCTCCCACGCACCGGTCCCCGAGGACGGATAGATGATCACCGGGCTCGTCGTCTTGAAGATCGTCCGTGAGCCGCTGAGCACGGCCTTGCCGAGTTCGGCGAATTCGGCGCTGCGGTGATCGATCACGGGCATATCCATCGCCCGCAGCACGCGCTCGGGGACCGGACTGGGACCCGGAATGTGCAGGAAATGACGACCTTGGTGGCGGGTCACGGCAGAACTCCGGATAGACGGCATCAAGACACCGATAATTGCATTCAAAATTACTATTACACAAGACAAAATTGCATTCATATATGAGGTCGACCCAATTGGTATCACCCGCTACAATCGCATCATATGAGTTCCACGATTCCCGACATCGAGACCCACTCCGTGGCAGATCCCGGCGTTCGCCCGCCCTCGGCGCGCGACGAGACCTCGTTGCATGACGAGATCCTCGCCCGGTTGCGCCACTACATTGTCGAGGGCCACGTCGCCGATGGCGGCCGGCTGTCCGAGCGGCAATTGTGCGAGATGCTCGGCGTCTCACGCACCCCGTTGCGCGAGGCTCTCAAGGTCCTGGCCGCCGAGGGTATCGTCGAACTGCTGCCCAACCGCGGTGCCCGCGTCCGCCCCTTGAGCGCGGCCGACATCCGCGAGCTGTTCGACCTGATGGGCGGCCTCGAAGGCCTCGCCGGGCGCCTCGCCTGCGAGAAGATTTCGGATGAAGCGATCGAAAAAGTCGAGCAGCTTCATCATGATATGTACGGATTTTACATGCGGCAGGACATGCAGAACTACTTCCGCGTGAACCAGCTCATCCATCGCGCGATCGTTGAGGCTGCGGCCAACGCGACGCTTCAAGCGACCTATGAGAGCCTCGCAGGACGCATCCGCCGAGTGCGCTTCTCGGCCAATTTGGCCCACAAGCGCGAACGCTGGAGCGAGGCCATGCGCGAGCACGAGCAGATCCTGGATGCGCTGCGCCGGCGCGCCGGCAGTGAGCTGTCGGACATCCTGTTCCTGCACCTCCGCAACAAGGGTGCGGCCGCGATCGCGTACTTCGCAGAAGCCCAGGGCGGCGCGACATTCGCCGGCGCAAAGCCGGCCGGGGTAGACTAAGGTCGAGGGCAGCCGGACAAAATTGCATGCAATCCGGTTGACGCTACATCTTAAATGATTGACATCGGGTCGAGGCCCGTGGAACTGCGACACGACCAGGGCCGCCCCAGAGATCATCATGCCGCACGTCAAAGCCGGTCCGTCCAGCCTCGAACAGAAGCTCCGCGCCGAGATCAAGGGCGATGTCTTCTTCGACGCCTTCAACCGCGGCCGCTACGCCACCGATGCCAGCTTCTACCAGGTCATCCCTGCCGGCGTGATCGTGCCGCGCACCATGGACGAGGCGCTGCGCGCGCTGGCCATCGCCCGCGACGACGGCCGCATCGTCACCCCACGTGGCGGCGGTACCTCGCAATGCGGCCAGACGGTCAACGAGGGCATCGTCGTCGACTTCTCCAAGCACCTCAACCGCATCGTCTCGCTCGACGTCGCGGGCCGGACCTGCGTGGTCGAGCCCGGCATCGTGCTGGACGACCTCAACCGCCAGCTGAAGAAGCATGGCCTGTGGTTTCCGGTCGACGTCTCCACCGCCTCGCGGGCGACGATCGGCGGCATGGCCGGGAACAATTCCTGCGGTGGCCGCTCGCTGCGCTACGGCACGATGCGCGACAACACCATCGCGATCGACGCCGCGCTCGCCGACGGCACGCTGGCGCATTTCGGCGAAGTGCCGCGCGATCTGAATGACGTCAATGCGCCGGATGAGGCCCGCGCGCTGTTCCGCGACATGCTGGCACTGGGCCAACGCGAGGCCGCCGAGATCGCCGACAAGTTTCCCAAGGTGCAGCGCCGCGTCGGCGGCTACAATCTCGACGCGCTGACGCCGCGCAACGCTGCCAACAACCTCGCCCACCTGCTAGTCGGCTCGGAGGGCACCCTCGCCTTCTCCACCAAGATCGAGCTGAAGCTATGGCCGCTGATCCGCACCAAGGTGCTCGGCGTCTGCCATTTCGGCAGCTTCTATCAGGCGATGGACGCAGCCCAGCACCTCGTCAAGCTGAAGCCGATTGCGGTCGAGCTGGTCGACCGCACCATGATCGGGCTCGGCCGGGACATCGCGATGTTTCAGCCGGTGATCGCGGCCGCCGTGCGCGGCGATCCCGACGCGATCCTGGTGGTGGAGTTCGCCGAGGAGACCAAAGACGAGAACCTCGCCAAGCTGAGGCAGCTCTCCGAACTGATGGGCGATCTCGGCTTCTCTTGGAGCAATGAGCCGCGCAAATGGGGCGGCGTGGTCGAGATCACGGAGCCTGCGCTGCAGACCGCCGTCGCCGACTTCCGCGCCGCGGGGCTCAACGTGATGATGTCGATGAAGGAGGCCGGCAAGCCGGTGTCGTTCGTCGAGGATTGCGCCGTACCGCTGCCGCACCTCGCCGACTACACCGCCCGCCTCAATGAAGTCTTCGCCAAACACGGCACCCGCGGCACGATGTATGCGCACGCCTCCGAAGGCTGCCTGCACGTTCGTCCGGTGCTGAACCTGAAGCTGGAGAAGGACGTCAAGGCGATGCGCGCGATCGCCGAGGAGGCCTTCGCGATGGTCCGCGAATACAAGGGCTCGCATTCCGGCGAGCACGGCGACGGCATCGTGCGCTCGGAATTCCACGAGCAGATGTTCGGCAGCCGCATCGTCGCCGACTTCAGGGAAGTGAAGCAGCGCTTCGACCCGCACAACATCCTCAACCCCGGCCGCATCGTCGATCCGCCCAAGATGGACGACCGGTCGCTGTTCCGGTATCCGCCGGACTATCGCGTCGACGACATCAAGCCCGTGCTCGACTGGTCGGCCTATCCCGGCGCCGCCGGCGGCTTCCAGGGCGCGGTCGAGATGTGCAACAACAACGGCGCCTGCCGCAAGCTCGACGGCGGCGTGATGTGCCCTTCCTATCGCGCTACCCGTGACGAGAAGGATGTCACGCGCGGCCGCGCCAACACGCTGCGGCTGGCGATCTCAGGCCAGTTGGGCTCCGGCGCCCTCTCATCCGACGAGATGATGGAGACGCTGAAGCTGTGCGTCTCCTGCAAGGCCTGCCGCCGCGAGTGTCCGACCGGCGTCGACATGGCGAAGATGAAGATCGAGGTATTGGCGGCACGAACTCAAACGCACGGCCTCACCCTGCGCGACCGGCTCGTCGCCTATCTGCCGCGCTATGCCGACCTGGCCGCCCGCTTTGCGCCTCTCGTGAACTTGCGCAATCACGTCGCGCCGTTGCGGGCGCTAATGGAGGGTGTTGCCGGCATCAGCGCCAAACGCAAGCTGCCGGTTTTTCGACGCGACACCTTCCGCCTCGATGCCGAAGCGTTCGGTCCTGAGGATGGCCGCGAGGTGGTGCTGTTCGGCGACACCTTTAACCGCGTCTACGAGCGCGAGAATCTCGACGCCGCGTTACGCGTCCTGATCGCCGGCGGCTACCGCGTCTACCTGCCCCGCCCCGCCGATGGCGGCCGCGCGCTTTGCTGCGGTCGGACGTTCCTGTCCGCGGGTCTGGTGGACGAAGCCAAATCCGAGCTGCAGCGTCTGGTCGAGACCTACGCGCCGTTTGCATCACGTGGCGTTCCGATCATTGGGCTAGAGCCGAGCTGTTTGCTGACGCTGCGCGACGAGCTGCTGTCGCTGCGCAACGACGCCCCGGCAAAGACGATCAGCGCGCACGCACTGCTGCTGGAGGAATTTTTGGCACGCGAGGCGGAAAGCGGCCGGCTCGCGCTCCCGCTCGCCCCACTCCCCGGCAAGGCGCTGCTGCACGGGCATTGCCACCAGAAATCCTTCGCCGCCTTCAAGCCGGTCGAACAGGTGCTGCGTCTCATTCCGGAGCTGGAGGTGGAAACGATCGAATCCTCCTGCTGCGGCATGGCCGGCGCCTTCGGCTATGGCGCCGAGACCTACGAAGTGTCCATGCAAATGGCCGAAGCCTCGCTGCTGCCGGCCGTGCGCAAGGCGGACAGCGCCACCTTCATTGTCGCCGACGGCACCTCCTGCCGTCACCAGATCCGGGACGGGGCCCACCGTGGCGCCCTTCACGCCGCGCAGCTCCTGGCGATCAGCCTGGAGCGAGCGAAGCCGAGCGCGTAGTTCATGCGTAGGCAGCCGCGGAACGCGATCGCAATGTTCGTCATCGCGAGGAGCCAACGGGTCCGCGCAAAGCGCGGCCCGATGACAGGCTCCGCGACGAAGCAATCCAGGGTTTCTTGCTTGGCCCCTGGATTGCTTCGCTTCGCTCGCAATGACGGCCGATAGAGCCAACCTTCAATTCCAGATCACAAAGGACACCAACATGACCGACCTCACGCTCGACACCGCCCGTAAGATCCTCGACGCCACGCTGGCCAAGGGCATCGAGCAGAAGCTGAAGCCGCTCGCCGTGATGGTGCTCGACGACCGCGGCTGCCTGAAGGCGGCCGCTGCGCAGGACGGCACCAGCCTGATGCGGGCCGAGGTTGCGCATGGCAAGGCCTATGGCGCGCTGGCGCTCGGCCTCGGCTCCCGCGCGCTGTTCCAGCGTGCCCAGGAGCAGGCCTATTTCATCGACGCCGTGAATACGCTGGCACAGGGCCGCATGGTTCCGGTGCCCGGCGGCGTGCTGATCAAGGATGGCACCACTTTGCTCGGCGCCGTCGGCGTCTCCGGCGATACCTCCGACAATGACGAGATCTGCGCCATCGCAGGCATCGAGGCGGCCGGACTCAAGGCCAATGCGGGCTGAGCAGCGAAGCCCGAGCGACCTTTCGACACTCTGCGGCTCCCTCGGTCCGCGGACCGACGAGCCCGCATCACCCGGATCCCTCTGCCGGCGTTGACCGGCGGAGCAAGGCTGATCTCCCCTAAGAGAGCCTACCAAGGTTTCATCGGCGCGGTTGGGCCCGGCCGAAACATTGCCGCGGGCTGCACGTTTGTACGACGGGGCGCGTGGAGAAACCGGACATGCCTCGCAGACCAGCCCGCACCATCATCATCACCGGCGCGTCCGCCGGCGTCGGCCGCGCCATGGCGAAACGCTTTGCGGACGCCGGCGACCGCGTTGGCCTGATCGCCCGCGACGAGGAGGCGCTGCGCGACTTGCAGCAGGAGTTGCAGGAACGCTTTGCTCATGCCGAGTATGAGGCGGTGGATGTCGCCGACGCGCAGGCGCTGTTCGACGCGGCCGAGCGGCTCGAGCAGCGGCTGGGTCCGGTCGACATCTGGATCAACGATGCGATGGAGACGGTGTTCTCGACCGTCGCCGACATCACGCCCGACGAATTCCGCCGCGTCACCGAGGTGACCTATCTCGGCTTCGTGCACGGCACGATGGCGGCGCTGCGCTCGATGCGCCAGCGCGGCAAAGGCCGTATCATCCAGATCGGCTCGGCGCTCGCCTATCGCGGCATCCCACTGCAGGCAGCCTATTGCGGCGCCAAGCACGCCATCCGCGGCTTCACCGATTCGTTGCGCGGCGAGCTGATGCACGAGCGCTCGCACATCACGCTATGCATGGTCGATCTGCCGGCCGTGAACACGCCGCAATTCGACTGGGCGCGCGCGCACCTCGCACATACGCCACGACCGATGGGGCGGCCGGTCGAGCCGGAAGTGATTGCCGACGCGGTCTACCGCGTCGCCGATGGTGGCTTCCGTGAATATTGGATCGGCTGGCCGACGCTGCTCACCATCCTCGGCAACGCCGTCGCACCCGCCGTGCTCGACCGCTATCTGGCCGCCAAGGCGATCGCGGGGCAGCAAACCGATGTGCCGCTGGTCCCCGACCGCACCGACAACCTCGACAGGCCGGTGACGCGCTTGCACCGCACCCGCGGATCCTTCAGCCAGGGCGCCGCCCGGCAGGCCGTGCTCCTGCCCGGCGATGTCGCCCGCGCTGCGACGGTTGCGCTCGGGGCCGCAATCTTCTTTGCGCTGGGAGCAACGATGGGCCGGCGTCGGTGGCGCTAAACTGCCTGTCGGCTCTTGCGTGATACCGGTGAGCTGCGCTTCTCTGGTCCGCGGTGTCCATTCCGGTCCGGAGCGTTTCCATGACGATCGAGAGCATCAGCGCGATCACCATCGCCACCCACGACATGGCGCGTGCGGTCGCCTTCTATCGCGCGCTTGGCTTCGACGACATCCCCTATGGCGGCGCGGAGTCGCCGTTCACGACCTTCCGCGTCGGCGAGAGCTTTCTCAACCTGATCGCGATGCCCCAGGACAAGCAATGGAGCTGGTGGGGCCGCATCATCTTCCACGTCGCGGATGTCGACGCCGTCTACGCCAAGGCGCTGGACGCCGGCTTCTCACCCACGACTACGCCGCGCGACGCCGAATGGGGCGAGCGCTATTTCCACCTCACCGATCCCGACGGCCACGAACTGAGCTTTGCGCGGCCGCTCAAGCGCTGATCTAGTCTAGCCGAGCTCGAAGGTCGTGACGCCGAACACGCGTTCGGTGCGCCGCGGCGGGATCGGTCCGGTGTACATGCGCGCCGTCTCGAACACGGGCTTGAGGCCGAGACCTTCGGCGAGCGCCACCGCGTCCGGATTGATCGCCGGCACGTCGAGGAAAATTTCGCCATCGCCGATCGCGCCACACAACGCAGCAATAACGGCCTCGGCATCGGCGCGGCGATCCGCCACCAGCGGGCCGATCTTGTAGCCGCTGCGACAGGGACGGATCACGCCCCAAGCCACCAGTTCACCGCCTCTCACCAAAGCCAGGCCGACATGGCCGGGCGTGCCGATCCAGGCCTGCAGGAACGCGCGTCGCGGCGCCGGAAACACGGTCGCGTCCGATGCCTCGATCTCGGCGATAGGCAGATCCGCCAGGGCGACGAGATCGGGCTCGGCCGCGGCCGGCAGCGCCGCAGCACGGCCGCCATAGCGGATGTTGGCATAAGCGTAGTTGAAGCCGGACTTGCGATAATTGTCCTGCTGCGCGACCACGCCGTCGAGACCGACGATGCGCGATCCCGCATGCGCCATCGCCGCATCCCAGAGCCGCAGGCCGTAGCCGCACCCGCGCATGTCCGGACGCACGATGTAGAAGCCGAGAAAGGCAAAGTGGTCGTCATAGTTCACGCAGGACACGGTTGCGACCGGCGCACCGTCTCGTTCGGCGATGAGAAAGCCGTGAGGATCGACAGTGGCGAAGCAGGCCGCATCGGACAGGCCCGGATTCCAGCCCTCGGCCGCCGCCCAGTCGATGGCCAAACCAAGCTCGTCGGCACGCATCGGCCGGATGGTGAGGCCGTCGGTTGCAATTGGCCCATTCTGCGTCATCTCACAACGCTAGCGCCAACTGCCATTGTCCGCAGCAACAAAGATGCCTCCAGCTGGAAAATACGAAGCACAGCGATGGTTGCGCATGACGCTGCTCACAGCTAACGTCCATGTTCGCATGATGAGGACAAAGGCAGAAACGAAGCGCATGATCCCTCGCTGGCTGCGATGGACACTGCGGGGATGCATCGTCAGTGCCGCCTTGCTCGCCACCGGGCTGGCCGTCGTCTTCATCATGAATCCGCTGGCGGGGCAGCTGTTTCTGGCGATGCTCACCTCGCCCCTCTTCATGAACACGCGGCCACCTCCGATGTTCGAGCACGACGTTGCGGACTCCTGGGGCAAATGGGTGGAGAGTGGACAACGGCTCACCGCTCATCTTCAGACGGAATTCCCACCGGGAACACCCGCGGCCGCCTTGAAATCAACGCTGCTAAAGCAGGGATTTGAACCCTTCCCCGAATGCGTCCGCGACGGGAAGATCGTGGTCCGGCTTGGGGATATCCATGCTCCATGCCGAACGTCCGAGACCGCCAATGCGCACACCTACCGGTGGGGCAATCCCGTGTGTGTTCAGACGATTCACGTGAACTGGCAGGCGAATGGCGAAGGAGCCATCACCGACGTGCAGGCAAGCCCTGGTGCCGCCTGCTTATGAACGTCGAAGCCGCCTCTTCTCCCGCTGATGAGTTCTCATCCGCATGATCTTTCCGATCAGTTCTGACGATCTGCCGGCCCCCGCCTCTCGTGGCGAGCGGCTGCCGGCCATCGACATCCTGCGCGGCCTCGCCCTGTTCGGCGTCATGGCGATCAACGTCGTGTTCGAGTTCCGGGTCTCGATCTTCGGCCAGTTTCTGCCGGCATCGAGACCACATGAGTGGGGCACGACCTTCTTTGCCGGATCCTTATCGCCCGACATGACCGGGCTGCTGTGGGCCATCATCGGCGACTCGCCCTTCAATCGCGCGATTGAAGATGGTCTCGCACGGGCCGTCTCCATGAAGGCCTTCGCGCTGTTCTCGCTGCTGTTCGGAATCGGGCTGGCGATGCAGTTCGAGCGGATCGCGGCGCACCGCCGTGTCGCCCTGCTGCTCCGGCGATTGCTCGTCCTGCTCGCAATCGGCCTCGTGCATCTGACGCTGCTGTGGAACGGCGACATCCTGACCGAATATGCGCTCGCCGGACTGATCGTGCTGCCGTTCCTGTTTGCACCGAATTGGCTCGTGATCGCGTCCAGCCTCGCGTTGCTCGGCCTGTACTTCACCGGATGGCTGGTCAACGTGCTGCCGCTGCCGAGTTCGGCCTGGATGACGCAGCATGTGGCCGATGCCAATCGCATCTATGCCAGCGACAGCTTCCCTCAGATCCTCGCCTTCCGACTATCGGAGATCGGCGCCATCGCGCCGCTGCATCTCTGGATCTTTCCGCGCACGCTCGGGCTTTTTCTCGCCGGCATCATCATCTGGCGCTCCGGCGTCCTGCGCGATGCATCCCGTCATCGCGCCATGTTGCTGCTGACGGCGCTGGCCGCGCTTGCTGTCGCGATCGACGCCGGCCCCTCGCTGGCGACGGTCAGTCTGGCGATTGCCTACGCCGCGCTGATCCTCGCTGCAGCGAATACCGCATGGGGCGTCCGACTGCTCGGCTGGGCGGCCCCTGTCGGGCGGATGGCGTTCACCAACTACCTGATGCAATCCTTCGTCTTCAGCCTCGTGTTCTACGGCTTCGGCCTGTTCGGCCGCCTCAGCGTCTCGCTCGCGCTCGCCGTCGGCATCGTCGTCTACGTGGTCCAGGTGATCGCTAGCTGGTGCTGGCTGCGGCTGTTTCAGTTCGGCCCGGTCGAATGGCTATGGCGCAGCCTGATGTACGGCGCGCGCCAGCCAATGCGCCTCCCTCCAAAGTCCTGATCCGGCTACTTGCCCGGCCACACCGGCTTGCGCTTCTCGGCGAACGCCTTCAGACCTTCCTTGGCATCTTCAGTCATCGCAAGCAGCGCGATCTGGCTTTCGAGATAGGCGATCGCCTCGTCGAACGACATCGAGGCGATGGCGCGCATCGCGTATTTGCCGCGGCGGATGGCGGTCGGCGACTTGTCGATGATGCGGCCGATCAGCCAATCGACCTTGGCGTCGAGCTCGGCTGCCGGAACGACGTGGTTGAGAAGTCCGGCAGCCTGCGCGGCGTTCGCGTCGAACGGCTCCCCGGTGAGGGCCCATTCGTTGACGAGCCGCGGCGGGGCGATGCTCTGCAGCAGGCTCAGCACCTGCATCGGGAACACGCCGACCTTCACCTCAGGCAGGCCGAAAACAACGTGGTCCGCGGCGACCGCCATATCGGTCATGCACAACAGGCCCATGCCACCGGCCATGCAGACGCCGCCGACCCGCGCAATCGCTGGCTTGGTGGCATTCTGCGACAGCCGGAGCAGATCGGCGTAGTCGACATTGGGGCGCGAGAAATCCATCGCAAAGGCGGCACCCGAGTTCTGCAGATCGGCGCCGGCGCAGAACGCCTTGTCTCCCGCCCCCGTCAGCACGATCACGCGCACCGCCGGATCGTCGTGAGCCTGTCGATAGCCGCGCGATATCCCCGCGATGACGTCGCCATTAAGGGCATTGCGCTTCTCAGGCCGGTTGATGGTGATCCAGAGCGCCTGCCCGCGCTTGTCGATCAATACGCTGTTGTCGGTCATCGCCACCCTTGCCTATTCGTGAATTGCGAGATTGTGACGGGATAGCCGCGGCGGGCAAGGAAAACTTGCGTCAGCCGGCCGCGCGGCGGCCGATCTCGGCGATCACGCCGCGGAGTAGCGGAGGACGCACCGGCTCGAACTGGCCGTGGCGCAGAAATGCGATCGTCTGCCGGAACGACGTCGGATGCACCAGAAGGCTCATATGCGAGGCCTTGATCGTGGTATGATCCGCCATCTCGGCGAGCTTGCAGCTTTCGACCGAAACGCGCCCGTCATTGGGTGACGGCAGCAGGAACAACCCGGAAATGGGATCGAGGAAACGGCTGCCGGCAATCACGCCGATTTCATAGTCAGCCGGCGGCAGCGACGCGAGCGTGAGGTTCTTCGTCGTCACCAATTGCAGGCCTGCGGGCCCGAAATAGGCGCGATAGAGCCCGACATTCTGCAGCCGGTCGGCGATTTCGCTCCCGCCATTGGGGGTGCCGATCATGACGACGCGACCGAGCCGCGCCGGACGATGCCGAGCCATGTAGACCCGCGCCAATAGCCCGCCCATCGAATGGGTCACGAAATGGAGCGGACCGTCGAGCCCGGCAGCGAAGTCGGCGACTGCCGGGCGAATATCCTCCGCAAGATCCTCGAGCGGCTTCTTGCGGCTCTCGTAGTGCAGATTGAGTGTCGCAAACCCCGCGCGCTGCAGCCGCCTTTCGAGCGGACGCAGCATCAGCGAGCGGCCGGCGATGCCATGCAGCAGGACGACCCCCGCGTTGCGGGGGCCATGCTGTTGAGGACGCCGGCGCAGCGATGCCATCACGCGACTTCCCGCTCCTCCGCATCGCGATCCGGAGCGGTCGTCTTGGCGGCATCCTCGGCGAGGGCCTTGGCACCGACATAATCGGTCTTGCCCGAGCCGAGCAGCGGGATCTTGTCGACCACCATCACGACGGCAGGTACCGCAAGTTCCGGCGCGCCCTGCGCCTTGGCCTGGCGCTGCATTGCCGAGCGCTCGGCGTCCTTCTGCGTCGTGATCAACACGATGCGTTCTCCCTTGCGCTGATCGGGGATCGACACGGCCACCGATGCCGCCTGCGGCCACAGCGTCGCGGCGATCTGCTCGACCACCGTCAGCGACACCATCTCACCCGCGATCTTGGCGAAGCGCTTGGCGCGGCCCTTGATCGTGATGAAGCCCTGAGTGTCGATGGTGACGATGTCGCCCGTGTCGTGCCAGCCGTCCGGCAGCGCTTCGAGCACGCCGGGATTCTCCGCCCTGACGTAACCGAGCATGACGTTGGGGCCGCGGACCGAGAGCCGGCCGCCCTCCTCGATGCCCGGCACCGTTTCGAGCCGATACTCCATCAGCGGCGAGAGGCGGCCGACAGTGCCGACGCGGTTGGCCATCGGCGTGTTCATCGCCAGCACCGGCGCGGTCTCCGTCACGCCGTAGCCTTCGAGCACGCGGATGCCATAGCGCTCCATGTAGATCTGACGCGTCCGATCCTTGACCGGCTCGGCGCCGGCGATCACCAGCCGCAGCGTCCGGAAGTCATAGGCATGGGCCGATCGCGCGTAGCCGGTCAGGAACGTATCGGTGCCGAACAGGATCGTGGCACCGGTCTGGTAGATCAGCTCGGGCACGATCCGGTAATGCAGCGGCGACGGGTACATGTAGATCGGGATGCCCGCCAACATGGGCATCATCATGCCGCCAGTGAGGCCGAAGGAGTGGAACACCGGCAAAACATTGAACACAAGATCGTTAGCGTTGGCATCGACCCTGGCCAGCGCTTGCGCGGCATTCGCCAGAATATTGCGATGAGACAGGACGACCCCCTTCGGCGTCCCCTCGGACCCCGACGTGAACAGGATCACGGCCGGGTGATCGGCGTTGCGAGCGACGCGCGGCTTGGTGCCGTCGAGCACGCCCTTGATCTTGTCGGCAAGGCTGACGGACGCCTTGACGTCCTCGAGATAGACCAGACGGGCCTGCCCTTCGATCGCAGCGATCAGCTTGTCGAGCTTGCCCTTCTCGATGAAAGCGCGCGACGTCAGGACGGTCGTGACCTGCGCCGCCTTCATCGCCGCCAGAACGTTCACCGGACCGGCGGAGAAATTCAGCATCGCCGGGACCCGACCGATCGACTGCAGCGCCATGAAGACGACGGCGACACCGGCGGAGTTCGGCAGCAGCACTCCGATATTCTCGCCGACCATCGTCCCCTGCTCGAGCTTGCGCGACAACACCTGGGAGCCGAGCAGAAGCTTGCGATAGGTCAGCTTGGTGCCGAGCGGATCCTCGATCATGACCTTGCCGGTGTCATGGTCGCGATGGGCATGGGCCAGCGCCTCGAACAGCGTGCGGTCGAGCATGGCGTTCTTGACCATGGCTTCGATCATGACATCCTGAAGCGCTGCACCGGCGGCGTTGCGGCGGGTCTTGCCCTTCAGCGCCGCATCGACGGCAAGCTTCACCGGCGGCAGGATCGTCACGGTCACCTTGGGAAACCACGAGCGCTTGATCTGGCCGTCCTTGAGATAGCTGAGATGCGAGCGCTGCGCGCCCTCGATGCGCACGGGCACCACCACGGCATCGGCCTTGTCGGCGATCATCGCGGTGCCGTCATAGACCTTCATCAGCGAACCCGACACGGTGATTCGGCCCTCCGGGAAGATCACCACCGGCTCCTGGCTGGCGACGAGCTTGATGAGATCGCGGGCGCCGAGCGGCTTGGTCGGGTCGATCGTGATGTGACGCACCAGCTTGAGGAAGATCTTCGCCCACCAGGCCTTGGAGATGCCGGTGTCGACTGCGAAGGTCGCATCGATGGGCAGCACCGCGTGCAGCAGCGGGCCGTCGATCAGGCTGACATGGTTTGGCGCGATCAGCATGCGGGTGCCGGCTGGCGGCAGGTTTTCGAGACCGCGCACTTCCGTGCGGAACAGCGCGCGGAACAGCATCGCGCCGAAGTCGCGCACGCCCTCCCGGCCCCATTTGTTGAGCACGAACCACACCGCGCCGAAGCTCGCCAGCGCCAGTCCGAAGAAGATCCATGCGATCGCGACACCGGCCGCCTGCAGGCCTGCAACGCCGAGCGAGCCCACCACCATGAAGGCGGCCTGCAGCACATTGCCGGCGGCGATGACACGAGCCCGCTCGGTCGGCTCCGACCAGGCCTGCACGGCTGCAAATGCCGGAACCACGAACAACCCGCCGCCGAAGGCAAACAGGGCGAAATCGATCAGCATGCGTGCACCGGCCCAGGTGCCGACGAAGGCGAGTGGCGCAACGCCCTGCGCGGACTCGGTCGTGGCGATCGTCCACGCCAGGTCGAGGCCGAGCACGCCCATGACGATCGCGCCGATCGGCACCAGGGCAAGATTCGGTCTGACATGGCTGAGATGCGCCGCAAACAGCGAGCCGATGGCGATGCCGATCGCGAACACAGCAAGGCACAGCGTGACGACGCCTTCGGTCCCGCCGACAACATCCTTGACCAGGGCCGGCAGCAGCGACAGCACGACGGCGCCGACCAGCCAGAACCACGACACGATCACCATGCCGTCCCACAGCCGCGGCGCAGCGTGGAGCGATTTGAGAAGGTGCGACGTCGAGGTCCAGGGGTTGGCCGTGATGCGCAGATCCGGTGCTGACGGCGCTGTGTGCGGAATGCGCGACGCCGAAGCCCAGGAGATCACCGCGAGCCCGATCACTGCGAGAGCGACCCATCCCATATGCGAGGAGCCGGAGACGAGTTGGCCACCGGCGATCGTGCCGATGAGAATGGCCATGAAGGTCGCGCCCTCGACGAGCGCATTGCCCGTGGCGAGTTCGCCGACGGTCAGTTGGTCCGGCAGCATGGCGTATTTCACCGGACCGAACAGTGCAGCGATGACGCCGAACAAGCCCAGCGCGACGAACAGCAGCGGGATCGAATGCATGAAGAAGCCGAGCGCCGCAAATCCTGCCGCGAAGATTTCCGCGAACTTCAGTCTGCGCGCGACGACGCCCTTGACGTATCGGTCGGCCAACTCGCCACCGAGCCCGGAGAGCAGGAAGAACGGGAAGATGAAAACAGCCCCGGCCATGGTGACCAGCGCATCACCGTGCGCGGCCGCAGCGCCGTAGAGCAGCATGATGACAAGCGCGTTCTTCAGAACGTTGTCGTTCAGCGCGGAGGCGAATTGAGCGCAGAACAGCGGAGCAAAACGGCGCGACGACATCAACTGCTTGATCATGGTCATTTCCTGGTGTGTCGCGGCGGCTCTGCCGCTAGGATCGTGATTTGTCGAATTGGTGCTGAAAATGGACTGCGCTCGGCCGCGAGAGCCCTCTCAAGCGCGACGACCGGACCGGTTTGCATGACCCGCCGCTCGCAGCGGATTTTGCGATACCAGCGCAATGGTGTCGGCCAAGGTGAGGGACGACCACACCAGCGCGACAAGCGCCGTTGCAAGTCCACCCCGCAGTGACCAGTCGAACGGCAGCGCAACGATGCCGCCGCCGACCAGCACGAACGATATCGCGAAGGTCGTATGCAAAAAGCTTATCCACCGCGAACGCCGTCGGACGAACATCAAATGACGTGACGACATGGTGACCGCTTCCTTGTGCGTGAGCAGGAGTTTTGACCGACGTCAGCTCAGATCGCTGAGGTAGTGAAAGCAGCCGAACATCCCGCCACGACGGCTCCGGTGGCCCTCCCGGCCGGCGGCCCGAAACAATCCCCGGCCGGCAGGCTGTCTTGATCGTCGCGCCGCAAGCAGACCTGCGACATCACACGCATTGGCGATGCGCTCCACCGGGGCTGTGAGGAATTGCGACACCTTGCGGACCAAAGCCCTCAAGGGCGTGCGGACATCGGCGTCGAAGAACTGCGAACCGTGAAAGCTGAGCGTGTGCATGGTGGTGTTTCCTTTCTTGAGCAACGCTCAAATCAATATATGTATTTTGAGCATTGCTCAAGAACAATTCGCGCGCAAGGACGGCTGCGTGAACACGAGTTTGTGAGCTGTGTCTAATTACCGACACGGCTCGCAACCGTTTTTGACTGAGGTGTTTTTTGAAAAGACCGCGCGGAACCTAACCAGCCGCCTTGCGCAACCAGACCTTGTTGTCGTGGAAGGCGGCGCCGCCGATCGGCGCAACGGTGTCGGCAGCGGTGAGGGAGTTGATGCCGCGACCACCGATATGTGCGGCATTTGGATGAATCGATTCGGCAATCAGCACGCCCCGCCGGACCCCTTCGAAGAGCCGGGCTGTCAGCGAGGTCTGTCCCCGCTCGTTGCCGAGCGCAACCTCATCTCCGTCCTCGATCCCGAGCACCGCCGCGTCGAGCGGATGGATCATGACCGAAGGCACCCTCTCCCGCTGTTGGGACGAGGGCGTTTCGTTGAAGGATGTATTGAGGAACGAACGTGCCGGGCTGGTCGCCAGCCGAAACGGATGCTGCTCATCCGTTTCCTCGGTCACGGCCCAGTGGTCCGGCAGCGACGGCATCCGCTCGGGATTGCCCATCACGCGGCCGAACGGAGGATGAGCCCAATCGGCCCTGAAATGGAATTTGCCGTCCTTGTGCGCGAAGCCGTCGAGATAGTGCGAGGTGCGGAAATCCGGCTGCAGGTCGCGCCAGACATCCGCCTCGAGGCCGGCGATGTCGCCGTGGCCGCTCTTTCTCAGAGTGGCGTCGATCAGATCCCGCGGCGTCATCTCGAAGCCGGGATGAACTGCCCCCAACCGGCGCGCCAAGCCTTGCAGCACCTCATGGTTTGAGCGGCATTCGCCCGGAGGATCGATCAATTTCGGTCCAACCGAAATGTGCTGATGACCGCCGCCGTAATAGAGGTCGTCGTGCTCCATGAACATCGTCGCCGGCAGCACGATGTCGGCCATGCGTGCCGTCTCGGTCATGAACTGCTCATGGACGGCAACAAACAGATCTTCGCGTGCGAATCCCTGACGAACGAGATCCTGCTCCGGCGCGACCGTCATCGGGTTGGTGTTCTGGATCAACATCGCCTTGACCGGCGGGCCTCCGTACAGAGCCTCCTGATCTCCCGTCAGGATGCGTCCGATCTTGGATTGATCGAGGAACCGCGTGGAGTGGTCGATCGCGTCATGGCCCTCGATGATCGATTCGTCGAAATGCCAAAGCGCCGCATTGTTGAAGAATGCCCCGCCTCCTTCGTATTGCCAAGCGCCGGTCACGGCCGGAATGCAGGAGGCCGCGTGCATCTGCGTCGCACCGTTTCGGCTGCGTGTGAAACCATAGCCGAGGCGGAAGAAGGTTCGCTTAGTCTCCCCGACGAGCCGGGCAAAGTCCACGATGTCGGCGACCGGCACTCCGCAGATCTGCGATGCCCATTCCGGTGTCCGTGCCTCCAGATGCGCCTCGAGCTGGTCTGGACAATCCGTGTACTTTGCCATGTAGGCACGATCGGCAAAGCCATCGCGAAACAGCACGTGCATGACGCCGCAGGCGAATGCGCCATCAGTGCCGGGACGCAGAATGATCTTGACGTCGGCCTGCTTCATCGTCTCGTTGTCGTAGATGTCCACCGCCGCGATCTTGGCCCCCCTTTCCTTTCGCGCACGCGCGGCATGGGTCATGACGTTGACCTGGGTGTTCACGGGATTGGTTCCCCAGATCACCACCAGATCCGAGAGCGCCATCTCGCGCGGATCGACGCCGGCGATCTTTCCCGTGCCAATGGCAAAGCCAATCCGCGCAACATTGGCGCAGATCGTGGAATAGAAACGCGAGTACTTTTTCACATGGGTGAGGCGGTTGATGCCGTCCCGCATCACGAGCCCCATCGTTCCGGCGTAGTAGTAGGGCCAGACCGATTGAGCGGAGAAGTCGCGCTCGGCCTGCAAGAATCGCTCGGCAATCGTGTCCAGCGCGTCGTCCCAGGAGATGCGTTCGAACTGCCCCGAGCCCTTGTAGCCCACGCGGCGCATCGGATGCATCAGGCGATCTGGGTGGTGAATGCGCTCCGCATATCGCGCCACCTTGGCGCAGACGACACCCGCCGTGTAGGTCTGCCGTTTCGAGCCGCGCACCCGACCGATCGCTTTGTCATCGATGACCTCGACGTCCAGCGCACACGCCGACGGACAATCGTGCGGACAGGTGGAATGGCGAACTTTGATACGAGTCTGCTGATTCATTCCGTAACGCTAACATCAAAGCTCTCGTCATCCGAGAGCATTCACGCTGCACTCGCGGAGGATCGCGTTGCAGATCCGGAATGCTCGTCGGAACCACGCCACAAGCAGAAGGGATGACGTGCAGCTCTTGAACGCCCATCCCGCCTCAGGCGACCTCACGCACGAACTTTGCGGCGCACCATGATCACCCTTCGGGAAACTAGGAATATTTGTTGCCAACCCATATTAATATATTAATATATCAACCGAGGATACGCTCATGCCTGGTCGTGCTCCAAGGAAGTTGGCCCCGGCGCCCCGGCCCGTGGTGGCGCGAATACGCCGCAACGGTCGGCCGCGTGGCGCGACGGCGGCGTCGCGCATCTACGCTGATCTCAGGGCTGAGTTGGTATCCTTGGTGCGGCGCCCGGGCGAGCCGATTTCCGAAGCGCAGATCGCAACGGCCTATGGTGTCAGCAGGACGCCGGTTCGCGAAGCCATTCTGAAGCTTTCCGATGAAGGATTGGTCGAAATCTTCCCTCAGTCCGGAATTTTCGTGGCCCGCATTCCGGTTGCGGCGCTCCCGGAGACGATCATCATCCGCAAATCCCTGGAAGAGACCACCGCACGAATGGCGGCGGAGCAAGCAACCACGAGCCAACTCCTGAACCTGCACGCGACGCTGCAACGTCAGCGCGAGGCATGCGCTGCGAAGGATCGCGAGGCCTTTCACCAGGCGGATGAGTCGTTTCATGCCGGGATCGCTGAAGTTGCCGGCTATCCTGGGATATGGAAGCTCATCTTGCAAGTGAAGGTTCACGTTGACCGCTATCGCCGCCTCACTTTGCCTCAAATCGGACGGATGTCGGAAGTGATCGCTGAGCACGAGCCGATCGTGGCGGCAATCGAACAACGCAATCCGGACGGAGCGCGTGCAGCCATGGCAAGGCACCTGGAAAGACTGCTCGACGACATCTCGGCCATCCAAACGCTCAATCCGGACTACTTCGATCAACCAACCTAGCAACGAAGCCGCAGCATCCGACCGCGGGATCGACGATCAGGCAAAAGTCCGTGGGAGACACGACATGAAGCGACGCGATTTCATCAGACTCACTGTAGGGACTGCTGGCGCCGCGGCACTGCCACCGTTCTCGGCTGCTTTTGCGCAATCGAAGTCCGTGTTCAAGGCATCGGATGTACAGCCGCCCGGCTATCCGACGGTCGCAGCGACCGAAAGCCTTGGCAAGAAGCTCGCTGCCGCGACCAACGGCCGACTGACGATCCAGATCTATCCCTCCGCCCAGCTTGGCGCCGAGAAGGAAACCATCGAACAGACCCAGATCGGAGCGATTCAGATGTTGCGCGTCAGCGCCGGCGCACTCGGTCCCATCGTCGACGACGTCAACGTCGTCAACATGCCATTCCTGTTCAAGAGCATCGCGCATTCCGAAAAGATGATGGACGGTCCGATCGGGCAGGATCTGCTCGACCGCGTCAGCGCCCATCCAAGCGCAACTCTCGTGGCGCTGTGCTGGATGAACTCCGGCGCGCGCAGCATCTACAACACCAAGAAGCCGATCAGAACGGTCGAGGACGTCAAAGGCCTCAAGATCCGCGTGATCGGCAATCCGATCTTCATCGACATGATGAACGCGCTCGGCGGCAACGGCGTGGCGATGGGGTATGATCAGGTGTTCAGCGCGCTGCAGACCGGCGTGATCGACGGAGCCGAGAACAACCTACCGAGCTACGTATTCAGCAATCACTATACGGCTGCCAAATACTACTCATTGACCCAGCATCTTGTCATTCCGGAAGTGCTCGTGTTCTCGAAGCGGGCTTGGGCGAACCTTTCGAACGATGACCAGGCAATGATCAGGAAGTTTGCGCGCGAGGCTCAGATGGAAGAGCGGGAGCTATGGAAGGCCTATGAACGCGAGGCCATGGAAAAAGCCAAGGCGGCCGGCTGCGAGATCATCGACATTGCCGACAAGGCGCCATTCCAGAAGGCCGTCAAGCCGGTCTGGGACAAGTATGGTCCGAAGTATCAGGACATGATCAAGCGAATCCAGGACATCGCTTAGCGGTCGCGGCTGGTTACAGGCTCAATTTGCATATGAGCTTGTCCCACTTGCCAACCAGACGCCGCCGAAGGTCCGACGGCTTCTCGATATGCTCGCGCAACTGATAATGGCCCGCCCGGTTCATGCCGGCGTATCGTGCCTGCCGCTCGGCTTTTCGCTGATCATGCCGTGAGCGGCATTCTTGGCGACGGACATTGAATGGGGGCGAGCCGTCAACGCGGTCGGATCGCCCTAATCATCCTCGTCCTCGTCCGCCTCCACCAATCCGCGCAACGGCTCGGGATTGAGCAGGACAATCGCGCCGTGTTCGAGTCTCACCCAGTCTCGCCCGGCCCAGGCGCGCAACTGCTTGTTGATGCTCTCGCGCGTCATGCCCACCATCTCGCTGATCTCCTGCTGCGTGATGGCGATGGTGCGGCTGGCGGGATCCAGCTTCCGCTTCTCGGTCAAACCCAGCAGAGCGCTGGCCAACCGTCGCGGAAGATCCTGCAGAATGACCTGCTCGACCTGATCGCTGGTCCAGCGCAGCCGATCACAGAGCAGCTCGATGAACTTCATCGCGAGAACGGGCTGGCTCTTGACGAAGGGCAGAAACTCGCGACGGTCGATGACCAGTATTTCGCAGCTCGTGTTCGCCGTCGCATCGGCGGTTCGTTCGCGCCCATCAAGCAGGGCGACTTCGCCGAAGATCTCACCTGCGCTGATGAGGTTGAGAATCGCGTTGCGGCCGTCGGGGGACGACACGCTGATTTTGACGGTCCCGCTGATCACCGCGTAGAGGCTCAAGCCGGCATCGCCTTTCGAGAAGATAGTTGCCCCGCGCTTGAGCGAGGTCGGCTTGGCGTAGCGGCAGAGCTGGTCGAGCGCCTCCGGCTCGAGCTCGCGAAACATCGGGTGCTGGCGCAGCACCGTCAGCTTGCCGCTGCTGGACGATCGGCTGTTCGCCTTCTTCTCGTCAGTCACACCGCATCTCCCCAGCCGCCCCTATTCGCCGACCGAAGGAGATGTCGTGAGCTGGTGCTGGTCGCAAAAGGTGCCAAGGATCCCGGGCACGCCTGCAGGCACCAGCAAACACGATCCTTCGGCTCGCGACCGCCCATCCCCGGATTTCCACTCGGCTCCGGAATACGGCAGATCAACAGTTTGTCCAGGAAAATGCGCCGAAGATCAAATGCGGGTATCACAAATCGCTATGCCCCGGGGGCATCAAAGCCACCGAGGCACGAACGAGGCAAGAATTTGCAGTGCGGATAACCGTGCCCGACCGCGGTTCTCCAGCCGGAGAATGACGCGCCCATTCAGCACCGCAAAGGAATCCCGGCTTCAGCTCCGCTGCTTGGTCTGCGAATCAGCCCACAACAGGACCCCTGCAAACGCGACGAAAACAGCTACGACCGCAAAGCTGACCATCATGGCGTCGAAAGGCATGTCTCTCCCCCTCTTTGAGTTTGAGACATTGTTCCCCAACCACCGAACGCGGGTCTTTGACCCAAATCAATGCAAAGCCGCGGGGTAGAAGAACGCGGTTGAAAATCAGGCCGCAGCTAGCGCCTCTGCGCGCGCCGAGTCCCGAAGCGATACGCCACCAGGAAGGATGGCAATGATTCCTTCCCGCTCGAGCTTCGTGAACGTCCGGCTGACCGTCTCAATGGTGAGGCCGAGATAATCTGCAATATCCTGCCGGCTCATGGGCAACGGTACAATGTTAGAGGGGCCACGAAGCTCGACCAGCCGGTCCCTCCACCCGACGAGAAACGTCGCAACCTTTTCCTCAGCCGACCGGCGCCCGAGCAGCACCATGTGATCACGCGCTTGGTTCAGCTCTTGAACGGCCAATTCGTTCATCCGCCGCAGCAGGTTCGGCTTATCCTCGGCGAAACGGCCGAACGGTCCCTTCGCGAACTGGCAGACGGTCACCGGACCGATTGCGTCGGCCGAAAACCCGTGCCGCTCTTCGATGGTCATTCCCACGAAATCGCCCGGCAGCAGAAAGCCCACGATTTGCCTGCGGCCGTCGGGTAGGAGCTTATAGAGCCGCATGACACCATCGAGAAGA
This sequence comes from Bradyrhizobium sp. HKCCYLS20291, assembly GCF_051167715.1. NCBI lineage: Bacteria > Pseudomonadati > Pseudomonadota > Alphaproteobacteria > Hyphomicrobiales > Nitrobacteraceae > Bradyrhizobium > Bradyrhizobium sp. HKCCYLS20291. The sequence continues at coordinate 384,173 of NZ_JBNPTO010000002.1, forward strand.
TTGTAAAAGCAAGACGACATATCCTCCTGAGCGAAGACCGTCTCGCAGGTGGCGAAGTTGACGCGGCGGCTCAGCTGCTCGAACTCGCGCATCTCAATCTGGTCGAGTGACGCGCAAACGCTGAATCCCCTCACGGCACAATCCGCGCAGCCCTGCCCATGGAAATCGACTGCAACCAGAGACGTCTTCATAAAGGGCTCCGCTGGGCCACACGCAAGGAAGATAGCCGCATTCTACCGGATGCTCTGAGTTCCAGTTGATTCAAGTCAAATGAGTGCAGGATCGGGGCTCTATCGTGGCAGAAAATGCCCTGTGCTATGGACGTAATGCATGCAGCGGTCTGCCTTCTGCGTTCTTCTCTTGATCTCCTGCTGGATCTTGCCGTCGCATGCGGCGTCGACGCCGGAGCAGCGGGGACGAGCTTTCGCCAAGGCTCATTGCGCGCGCTGCCATGCCATTGGCCGGACTGGGGAAAGTGCATTCAAGCCAGCGCCGCCGTTCCGAACGCTGCACTTGCTTTATCCGATCGAAACGTTGGGCGAAGCCCTGGCCGAAGGAATCGTGACCGGCCATCCGGCCATGCCGCAATTCGAGCTGCAACCGCCTCAGATCAATGACCTGCTGTCGTATCTCAAGAGCCTGGAATAGATCGGCTTGCCGTTAGGGCTTTCGATTTAGAGCGCCTGTATCGTCCACGCCAGAATCGATTTGGCAATCTGGCCGAAAGCTGCGTCGAAGGCGGTCACGGCTTCAGCAGGTTGGAGCCGCGAGAGCGGCTCGCTCGCGTCAAACAAGCGCGAAGCGATGACCTTGCCGCTCTTGTCCACCAGACGAGCCGACAGGCCAATGTCCGCCACCGCAGCCGTCTCAGTGTTGATGCGAAACCGCCGAACATCGATCAGCAACTGAAAATCGGGCTGGCCGAGGTCCGTCGCCCTCAATGGCGCGTGTGCGACGTCGTAATTCTCGAACGTGTCGATCAGACGTGTCTGCAGCAGCTTCGGAATGCTGTCCGCCCATAGGACGTCGCCAAACCCGGGATAGTCCTTGGCTGGTGAAAACAGTATACGCTGCGTCTGCAACATCGCCACGGCCGTCGGCTCTGGAATGGCGAGTTGTCCCTTGAGAGTCTTGCTGATCGGACCAAGGTCCCGAGGCGCCGCCAGGTCGTAAGTGGTCTTCTGCGCCGGAGCGCCGCCGCCCGTCATTTTCTCGAGGCCCGACACAATCCCGTCCAGCTTCCCGGTATTTCGCGCAAGCCCCTCCGAAAACGTCTTGAGGTTGGCGATCGTATCTTTCAGAGGCCCAGCATTCTCCGCCAGGACGGCATCGACGCGCCGCAAGGCGTCGCGTGCGGCCTGCGTCATGCTCTGGCCCGCACCCGGCTCGGCGGTCAACGTCGAGCCGGCCGCCGCCGTTGCCGTCGACGAGCCGCCTTCCAGCGCGATCACCGGCACGCCCGTCAGTCCCTGAAACTCGAGTCCAACCCTGGTGTCGGTTCGGACCGGTGTGGTCGACGCCACGGAGATCGTTGCGTTGACCCGGCGCGGATCGTCCGGTGCCAAACCGAGCTCAGTCACCTCGCCCACGCGGATTCCGTTGAAGAGAACAGCAGCCCCAACCAGCAGCCCCGGCACGGATCCTTCGAACCGCACGTGATACGTCGTGCGTGGCCCAAGTCCTCCGGTGTTGTTCAGCCAATACACGAAGCCGAAGATCGCGACGATGGCCGCCAGGACGAAGCCGCCAATCACAGCAAATGGCGCACGCGTTTCCATCTTCAACTCGCTTTCGGTTGCAGCATCTGAGATCGCTTGCCGTGAAAATAGGCCTTGACCCAGGGATGTTCTGATCGGAGCAGATCGCTTATCGGACCAATCGCGACGATCCTGCCGTCGGCGAGGGCCGCAACGCGATCGCAGACGGTGTTGAGGCTCGCCAGGTCGTGCGTCACCATGAATACGGTCAATCCAAGCGTCTTCTGCAGCGTCTTGATCAGGGCATCGAAATCACCCGCCGAGATCGGGTCGAGGCCCGATGTCGGCTCATCGAGAAACACGATCGCCGGATCAAGCGCCAGTGCGCGCGCCAGTGCGGCACGTTTGGTCATTCCGCCCGATAGCTCGGCAGGAAATTTCTCGCCGTCCTCGGCACGCAGTCCAACCATTTCGAGCTTGGCGATTGCAATCTCATCCATCAAGCTCTGCGACATCTGCAGATTCTCACGCAGGGGAAACTGCACGTTCTGCTTGACCGTGAGCGACGAAAACAGCGCGCCCTGCTGAAACAGGATGCCCCAGCGGGTCGCTACATCCTGCGTGGCGCGTTCCTCTGCCCCCCCGAGAGGTATTCCCATCACTTCGATCGTCCCGCCGCGTCGTGGGATAAGTCCGATGATGGTCCGCATCAAGACCGACTTTCCGCCGCCGGATGCCCCCACCAAGCCCAGAATCTCACCCCGCCGGACGTCCAGCGACAATTTGTTCAAAACGACCTGCTGGCCAAAGCCGACGATGAGATCGGTGACGCGGATCGCACTGGACACGTCGAGATCCGCCATTGCTACATTCCAATGGATGCGAAGAACACGGCGAACAGACCATCCAGGACGATCACGAGGAAGATCGATTTCACGACGGATGTCGTCGTCTGCTGCCCCAACGACTCGGCACTGCCCTTGACCCGGAGGCCTTCGCTGCAGGCGACAATACCGATCACGAGGGCCATGAACGGCGCCTTGAGCATTCCGACCTCGAAATGGGTAACCGAAATCGCTTCGTGCAATCGCGCAATGAAGATCGCCGGGCCCATGCCGCCATACAGTTGGGCAACGAGCCCTCCCCCATATAGCGCCGCCATCGAGCCGATGAAGGCCAGCACCGGCAGCGTCAGGATCAACGCCACGATACGGGGCAGGATCAGCACCTCGACCGGATTCAGACCCATCGTGACCAGAGCGTCGATCTCCTCCCGCATCTTCATCGACCCGAGCTCGGCCGTGTAAGCGCTTCCTGATCGGCCCGCGACCATGATCGCAACGATCAGGACGCCGAGCTCGCGCAGCACGAGAATGCCGACCATGTCGACAACGTAGGACTCGGCGCCAAAGCGTCGAAAGTGAAAGATCCCCTGTTGAGCGATGATCGCGCCGATCAGAAACGTGATCAACACGACGATCGGAATGGCCTGCCAACCGATCCGGTACATCTGGTAGACGAGCGATGTCACCCGCAGCGACCTGGGACGGCGCAGTGTCCGCACCAAGGCAAACGCGAGCGCCGCTAGCATGTCGAGGAACACTGTGAAGTCGCCTGCTGCATCCAACGTGGAGCGCCCGAGATCGGTGAGCTTGGCCACGACCGGGTTCGGCGTCGGCCGTGACTGGGTCTCGTGTCGGTTGACCTGCCGGACCTCTTCGATCAATCCAAGGTAATTTTCTGCGACCCCGGTGATCTCGACAGAGCGGCCGGCAGCTGCCGCGCGGCGGCCCAGCTTTTCGAGCAGCCAAGCTCCGACCGTATCAATCTCGCTGATGGCCCCAAGATCGAGCTTGACCGCTCTTGCGTTGTTGACGGTGACCTGGGCAATGCTGGTCAGGCTCTCCAGTTCCGCCACGTCGCGGCATACCCAGGGTCCGCTCGGACGAAGCTCCAGAACGTCGCCCATCGCTTCGGCGGTCAATTTTGGATGAACACGCAATAGGATGTCTCCCTCACCGAGCAACAAGGCAGTTCCTAGATCCCACCGAGCGGCCAACCTTGATATGCCTCAACAGGCTTCGCGCCGCCAATTGAGCGAAATCAAGCCGGTGGCCGGGCTTCGTCCTAGAGTTATTCTAGCGACAGGATAAAGCATGACCACCCTTTCCGCGCGCCTCACCAAAGAGCTGGACGAACTGATGCAAGAACTGCGTGCGCTGGGCGGGCCGTTCAGAGATCCCGAGAGTGAGCACGCAGACGCGATTGCCAAGCCCGTCGCTGCGCTCATCGAAAGCCTTCGCGCCGATCTACGCGGCGCCGACATTCACTTGGAGCGATTGATCAGAACACGTCCGATCGCGGCGACAGCATGTGCGCTCGCGGTCGGCTTGGCCCTAGGCCTCCTTCTCCGGAGAACTTGAGTGGATACGGAAAACGCCCTCAAACACCTGCGCCTGCTCTGGCGCACCGACCGTGTCATCGCCGACATCAGGCTCCGGCACCTGCTCGCCGGCGCGGGTCTCCGCGCGTTTGCGGCCCTGATCGCGGTCTTCGGTCTCCTGATGCTCGAACTGGCCGCCTATCTCGCATTGGTCCAGATCACATCCGCCGTCTTGGCCGCTGCCGCGCTGGGGGCCTGCAATTTCCTGATCTCGGCAATCCTGCTCATCATTGCCGCACGTGCACCGTCCGGCCGTGAACTTGAGCTGGCCAACGAGATGCACTCCGCCTCGATGGATGCGCTGCAATTAGAAGCACGATCCCTGCAGACGAAGATCTCGAGCGCAGTTAACCACCCTCTCCTCAGCCTGCTTCCCTTGCTCATCATTCCGATGCTGACGATGCTCGTCAGGACGCTCCGATCGCACGGCGCGTCCGATGGCGAGGCCACAGGGCCCTCGACCGGCGACGCCTCCGCAACGTGATTTCGGACCAGCAGGCCTGGAGATGACGCTTCAGAGCGTCAGCTTGACATTGCACAGATCCCGCTCGGCCGGGTCGGTCTTGACCTCGAAGCCGAGATTCCGGCACATCTCCAGCATGACGACGTTCTCCTGCAGAACGTCGCCAGAGATCATCTTCAGGCCTTCGGCCTTTGCATATTCGATGATCAGCTGCATCAAGGCCCAACCGAGCCCTCGTCCCTTCAGATCCGACCGCAGCAGGATTGCGTATTCGCCGCTCTCATAGATCGAATCGGAATGGATCCTGACGACTCCGACCAATTCGTTCGTCGCCTCATCAAGCGCGACGAAAGCCATTGCGCGTGCATAATCGAGCTGCGTCAGGCGTGCGATGAATTCATGCGTGAACTCCTTCATGGGCGCGAAGAAGCGCAGGCGGAGATCCTCGGCGGTCACGTGCTTGAGGAACTCATGGATGATCGGCTCGTCTTCCGGTCGGATCGGTCGGGCAAGAATGCGCCAGCCATCCTTGACCTGGAGGTGCCGTTCCCACTGGCTCGGATAAGGCCGCACGGCGAAGTTTGACGGACCGGACCCCTTGAATTTCGGCGGTACCCTGCCGACGGCGACACGCGCATCGACAGCCAAGACGCCGCTTTCGTCGGCAAGCAACGGGTTGATGTCGAGTTCGCGAATCTCGGGAACGTCCGCCGCGAGCTGCGCGAGCTTGACGAGAACCATCGCGACCGCGTCAGGCTTGACGGCGGGGACATCCCGATAGGCCCGCAACAGGCGCGAGACACGCGTGCGCTCGATCAGATTGCGCGCCAAGTGCAGGTCGAACGGCGGTAGGCCGAGCGCCTTGTCGTTGATGATCTCCACCGCAGTACCACCGCGCCCGAAGACGACCACCGTGCCAAAAGTCGGATCATCGGCAATGCCCATGATCAACTCGCGCGCTTTGGCCCGCACGACCATGGCTTGTACGATCACGCCGGATATCCGCGCCTCAGGCCGCACAGCTCTTGCGCGCGCCATGATCTCGTTCGCCGCGTTGCGAACAGCCTCGGCCGTGGTCAGGTTGAGAACGACGCCGCCGACGTCGGATTTATGAATGATGTCGCGAGACAGGATCTTGAGCACCACCGTGGCGCCCTGAGCAAACAATTGATTCGCATAGCCGACGGCTTCGTCGATCGAAGACGCCGCGAATGTCGGCACCATCGCGATATCATAAGCTTCCAGGAGGCGGCTGATTTCGACGGGATCAAGCCAAGTTCTTCCGTCAGCCAGAGCGGCCGTAACGATGCCGCGGGCGACGTCAACATGCGGCGCAAAGGAGCTCGGCATGGCCGGGGGCACTGCGGCAAGCGACTCCACCACTTCGCGATGGCGGACGAGATGCATGAAACCTCGGACGGCGTCATCCTCCGTGGGATAGTTCGGAATTCCCGCGCCGCTCAATGTTTCAATGACCGGCTGCTCAGCACCGACCCATGCCGCCAGCACCGGCTTGGCCCAGCGCCGATGCTGCTTGCGGTAGTTGCTGACGAAGTCCGTGACCGCGATGGCAATCTCGCTCGCCGACGCAATCGCGGTCTGAACGTTCATCACGAGAATTGCATCGTTGGCCTGATCTGCAAGCAGTGCCTCGAGTGACGCCGTGTAGCGTCCTGCATCTGCATCCCCGACGATGTCGACCGGATTCGATCCAGACCAGGTAACCGGCAGCACGGCGTCGAGCTTGTCGTGAACGGCGGGAGAGAGCGTCGCGGCGACCCCGCCGAGCTCAACCAGCCGATCGACGGCGAGCACACCTATTCCGCCGCCGTTGGTCAGAATGGCAAGGCGCTTGCCTGTGGGCGATTCCACCCGCCCCAAGGTCTCGGCGCAGTCGAACAGCTCGCGCAGGTCTGAAACCCGCAAGACACCGGCACGCCGAAAGGCTGCATCGTAGACAGCATCTGCCCCCGCCAATGCGCCCGTATGCGTCGCGGCTGCTCTCGCTCCCGCGGCGCCCCGGCCCGACTTCACGACGACGACAGGCTTCACCCTTGCCGCCGCTCGCGCCGCGGACATGAACTTGCGGGCGTCCTTGACGGCTTCGATATAAAGCAGGATTGCGCGCGTCCCACCGTCCATCGCGAAATGATCCAGAAGATCACCAAGATCGACGTCCAATTGGTCACCGATCGAGACGATGCCCGAAAATCCAACGCCGCGCTGAGCTGCCCAATCCACCATTCCCGCGGCGATCGCACCGGATTGCGAGATCAGCGCCAAACTCCCTGCAATCGGCATGTGAGCGGAGAAGCTCGCATTGAGCTTGATCGAAGGCATCATGATGCCGAGACAGTTTGGACCGACCAGGCGCATGCCGAACTTCTGCGCGGCCCTCTCGACCTGGTCAGCAAGAGAATCGGGGCCGTGCCCGAGCCCCGAAGTGATGATCAGCGCGGCGGCCGTTCCCAAGCTGCCTGCGCGGTCGATCAGGCCCGGAATGGAGGAAGGTGGCGTCGTGATGACCACCAATTCCGGTACGAACGGCAGCTCATCGATGCTGCCCACCGACTTGACGCCGGCGATCTCACGATAGCGAGAATTGATCAGACCGACTTGACCTTGGAAGCCTGCCTTGATGATGTTGTCGAGGATGGCCCTTCCAACCGAGTTCGGCCGCGGACTTCCTCCGACCAGGGCGATCGAGCGAGGCAACAGCAGGTTCCGCAAGCGGTAGGTCGACATCTCGATATCCAATGTTGAGCGCAGAAGCCGGCAGTTTCCAATACATCAGTCTAGTTTCAAACCACCGGCGGTCCAGCGCGACGTATCAGCCCAGGACGAGATGATTGTGACGGACGCGTTCCTCGATACCTGCCTGCGGCTGCCGCCGAGGCGTTGATCGCCGTTCAACGCGCCGTGAGCCTTGACCGACATCAAAGGCGCAAGGTGCAGCATGATCTATCCCGCCAAACGTGGCCCACAAGGAGGCTCGTCATGCGCGCGATGGTGCTGCAAAAGCCGGGCACCCCCCTCCAGTCCAGCCATCTCGCGGACCCCGAGCCGGGTCCTGCCGAGATTCGCGTCAGGGTCAGCGCATGCGGTGTGTGCCGTACCGATCTGCATCTGTGCGATGGCGAGCTTCCCGACATCCCCTACCCCATCATTCCCGGACACGAGATCGTCGGCCACATCGATCGAATCGGACTTGCCGTGACGACACACAGGCTGGGCGACCGGGTCGGCATTCCCTGGCTGGGCCACACCTGCGGGCACTGCACGTTCTGCCAGCATGGCATGGAGAATCTGTGCGACGAGCCTACGTTTACCGGTTACACGCGCCACGGCGGCTATGCGACCTACGCGATCGCGGATGCGCGCTACGCATTTCCGCTCGAGGGCCCGATCGATGACGTGACCGCCGCGCCGTTGCTGTGTGCCGGCCTGATCGGCTGGAGATCCCTGGTCATGACGGGCGAAGCACAACGGCTTGGCATTTATGGCTTCGGCGCAGCCGGTCACATCGTTGCCCAGGTCGCCCGCCGGCAAGGGCGGCAGATCTATGCCTTCACCCGAAACGGGGACCTTGAGGCACAGGCTCTTGCCCAGCAGCTGGGCGCCACATGGGCCGGCGGATCAGACCATCTGCCTGACGTAGCTCTCGATGCAGCCATCATCTATGCCGCTGCCGGCGAGCTCGTTCCAGCGGCGCTTCGGGCCGTTCGCAAGGGCGGGCGGGTCGTGTGCGCGGGCATCCACATGAGCGACATCCCCAGTTTTCCATATTCTCTTCTCTGGGGAGAGCGCCATGTGATGTCCGTTGCCAACCTGACGAGGCAGGATGGCCTCGACTTCCTGCGCGTTGCCCGGGAGGCTCAAATCCGGCCTCATACGACCGCTTATCCGCTCTCCGATGCGAACGCCGTTCTTGCTCGCTTGCGCGCGGGTGACATACTCGGAGCGGCCGTCCTCGTCCCAGACAATTGAACGATTCGGAGCGCAACAGCGCCCATGGTGTCTCCATCCGATCAGGACCTCGTGTTCTCGTTCTTGAGCGATACGAACCTTCATCCCGGGGTTCGCCGCATCGACACGCACGCCGCGTCCGTTTTCCTGCTCGGCGACCGCGCGCTGAAGATCAAGCGGGCGATTCGGTTGCCCTTTCTCGACTATTCGACGCTCTCGCTGCGAAAGGCGGCGTGCACGAAGGAGATCGAGATCAATCGTCCGTTTGCGCCGGATATCTACCGTAGAGTAGCTGCAATCACCAAGACCTCGGACGGAAAGCTCGCTATCGATGGGACCGGCACAGCTATTGAGTATGCCGTTGAGATGCGTCGCTTCGATGACAGTCAGACGCTTGATCATCTAGCAAGAGACCATCAGATCAGCGCCGACACGGCGTCGTTGCTGGCCGACACCATCGCCACGTCACACCAGCTCGCGATTCGATTTGCGTCCAGCACGTGGATCGATTCAATCCCGCGGTGGATTGACGCGTTCATCACGAGCTTCAGAGCCAGCCGCCGATTTGACGTGACGGAAATCGATGAGCTCGAACTTGCTTGCCGTTCAACCCTCGCACGGCTGAAACCGCTGCTTCAGCAACGTGCTGACGCGGGGTACGTCCGGCGCTGCCATGGCGATCTCCATTTGGCAAACATCGTCATGGTCGACGACAAGCCGGTACTGTTCGATGCCATCGAATTCGACGACCGGATCGCCATCATCGACGTCCTCTATGACCTCGCTTTTCCGCTGATGGACCTGCTTCATTTTGAGCAGTCTGCCGCGGCCAATCAGCTTCTGAACTCCTATGTCTTCGTTTCATCGCCTGACGAGATGGAGGGCCTGGCCGCATTGCCGCTTTTCATGGCCATTCGCGCAGCCATCCGGGCCCAGGTTTTTCTGGCGAAACTCGACCGCGACCAAGCTGATCACTCTGAAGCCGATCGCTCCGAAATATTCGATACCGCCAACAGATACTTTCATTTGGCGCGCAGGCTGATTTCACCGGCGCCACCACTGATGATCGCGATTGGCGGCCTCTCGGGAACCGGGAAGTCCGCTTTGGCACGGGCGCTTGCGCCACTGACGATACCGCCGCCCGGCGCAATCGTTCTGCGCAGCGACGTTCTGCGCAAGCAATTGGCTGGCGTCGCGCAAACCGATCGCCTACCGAAAGCGGCCTATACGGCTGAGGCGAGCGCGGAGGTTTATCGCGAGTTGATGAACCGGGCTGCCCGCTTACTGGCCCAAGGGGTCACGGTCATCGTCGACGCCGTGTTTGCGAAGCAGAACGAGCGAACCGATATCCAGGCGCTCGCGAAGCGATTGAACGTTCCGTTCTCCGGGCTCTTTCTCGTCGCAGACCTGCGCATCCGGAAGGAGCGGATCCACCATCGGGTCAACGACGCCTCCGATGCGACAACCACCGTCGCCGAGGGGCAGGAAGGCTACGACCTCGGCGCCCTGGATTGGCTGCAAGTCGACGCCTCGGGGAGCCCAGAACAGACTTTGCGTCGGAGCCTAGCCTTGCTCGGGCTGCGAAATTGAACTCCGATGGGTGAAATCGCGAGAGCGGCGGCGGCGCGCTTTCACGTGTGCACATAGTCTCCCGGCGCGCAGCCAAGGTCGGTCGAGCCCTCGATTCCGACCTGCGGCGGCTGGCCCGGCACTCCTGAATGCTGGCCTAGCCAGCTGAACCAGGTCGGCCACCACGATTCGTCGATCCGAGGGGAGGTCTTCTGCCACTCGTCCGGCCCGAGATATGGCGCATCGGCGGCCTTGGTCCGCACCTGATGTGAATGTCCGGGCTCATCCGGCGGAGCCACGATGCCCGCATTATGCCCGCCGCTCGCCAGCACGAATGTCACGTCCGCATCGACCTCGTAGTGGATCTTGTAGGTCGACCGCCAGGGCGCGACGTGGTCGCGCACCGTCCCGACCACGAACATTGGCGTGTGAATGTCCGACAGAGCCACCGGCTTGCCCTCGACCTGATAGCGGCCCTCGGCAAGATCATTGTTCAAGAACAGCTTACGCAGGTATTCCGAATGCATCCGATATGGCAGGCGGGTCGCGTCTGCGTTCCAGGCCATCAGGTCGCTCGGATTCGCTCGCTCGCCGAGCAGATAGTCGCGCGAAACCCGCGACCAGATCAGGTCGTTGGAGCGCAACAGCTGAAATGCTCCAGCCATCTGAGTGGTGTCGAGATAGCCTCGCTCCCACATCATGTCTTCAAGGAACGCAACCTGGCTTTCGTTGATGAAGAGCGTCAGCTCGCCAGCTTCCGTGAAATCGGTCTGAGCCGCGAACAGCGTGATCGTCTTCAGACGATCATCCCCGTCCCGCGCCATGGCGGCCGCCGTAATCGACAGAAGCGTCCCTCCAAGGCAATAGCCCGCAGCATGGATCGGCACATTCGGCACGATCCTCCCGATAACGTCCAAGGCGGACATGACGCCAAACGAGCGATAATCGTCGAACGCGAGGTTGCGATCTTCCGCTCCTGGATTCCGCCAGGAGATCATGAAAACCGTGAACCCCTGATCCGTAAGGTGCTTAACCAGCGAATTGTGCGGCGACAGATCCAGGATGTAGTACTTCATGATCCAGGCCGGCACGATCAGGACGGGTTCGGGCCGCACCATCTCCGTCGTCGGCGCGTACTGGATCAGTTCGATCAATTTGTTGCGAAACACGATCTTGCCGGGCGCGGTGGCGACCGTCTCTCCGACGACGAAGTCCGGCGTGCCGCGCGAGGATCCGCCGGGCTGCAAAACCTGCATGAGGTCGCTGAGCCAGTTCTGCCAGCCGAAAACGAGATTTTCCCCGCCGCTCCGAAGCGACTTTTCGATCACCTCAGGGTTGGTCGCCGCGAAGTTCGACGGCGCGAACGTGTCGAGCAGCTGACGAATGGAAAAGTCGACGACGGCCTCGTTGGCAGGGTCGACGCCGCGCACGCCGGTGGTCGCCTTGTGCCACCAATCTTCCCCGAGCAGGAAAGCCTGGGCGAACAGGTTGAACGGCTGCGTGGCCCATTGCGGCTTTGAAAAGCGGCGATCCGTCGGCTGGGGCTTGATCAGGTCCCATGGTTGACGGTTCGGATCGGCAAAATGCACTGAACGCTCAGCGATCTTCCTCAAGGCCTGAAATGCCTGGTGCGCAACATCGATTTGACGCTGCGGCGCAGCCGCCAGATGACATGCCCAATCGAGATACGCCATCGACAGCGCCGCCGGCGAGATTCCGCCGGTCATCCGCGCCAGAACCGCGCTGAATGCCTTGTCCAGCTCATGATCCTCACGGCTGAATTCGCGGCCATCGGTGCCCGCGTCTAGCGAAATCGGCCTCGCTTCGGGCATCGCGAGCTGATCCGGCATCTTCGACGGAGGCATCTCATCTTTGGAAATCGCGTCGCCGCCTTGGACGACAACATCGTTGACGACAACGTCCTTCTTGGCGTCGCGGCTGCGCCGAGCCGGCCGCGCACCACCTGCGTTCTTCAGTTTCGCCACCGTTGCCCCACGAGATTTACGCTCGCCTCAATGAGGCGCTGACCATGCTTGAAAAGCCGGTCGCAATCCCGCCTGACAAAGTCAATCTGATGCCGCCCGCATTCTTCGGCCATCGTCTGGATTCCCTTGACGGAATGCACACCGGCCAGCTTGGATGTGAATTCCGCGAGAAGATGAGTTTCCGTTCGAACGCGATCCAGCGCCTCGTTGCTGGCGAACAAGATCTCCTCCAGAATGATCTGCTGAGAACCGACCAGCAACTCGAGCGCATGCTTGTTGGACAGCGCAACACGTTCCGACAGTTCGGCCGTTTCGGCGGCTAGAGCCTTTGCCCCGGAGAGCTCGGACATGGCACCCCTCCTCTCGCTGATTTGGAGATGTTACATACCACCACCTCAGGCGGGAACCTTGAGCTGCATCAATGACAAGGCAGGCGCCCTTTTGACCTGCGTCAATTTACGACCGCGACGACGGATTATCTTTAAATAAGCCCTGACATTGGAGTACGCCATGCGCGCCCATCAGATCATGACTCGCCCCGTCATCACCGTCACTCCGGATACGTCCATCGTCGACGCGGCCAACATCATGCTTCAACGGCATGTCAGCGGCCTTCCCGTGGTGGAGGCGAACGGCAAGCTCGTTGGCGTCGTATCGGAAGGAGACTTCATCCGCCGGACCGAAATCGGCACGGGCCGGCAGCGCGGACGCTGGCTCCGCTTCATTCTCGGGCCCGGCAAATCAGCTGCCGACTTCGTTCACGAGCACGGACGCAGAGTGTCGGAAGTGATGACGAAGGCGCCCCTGACGATCACGGAAGACGCCGCCTTGGCGGAAATCGTAGAGCTGATGGAGAAGAACCACGTCAAACGATTGCCGGTGGTGAAGGGCGATCAGGTGGTGGGGATCGTGTCACGCGCCAATCTCTTGCAGGCCGTGGCCAGCCTCGGCCGGCAGGTTCCGGATCCGACCGCCGACGACGACCACATCCGCAATCGCGTCATCGATAGTCTGGAGAAGGCCGACTGGTGCCCGTTCGGCCTCTCGGTCATCGTGAAAGACGGCATCGTTCATCTGAGTGGCGTCATCACCGAAGAGCGATCAAGGCAGGCTGCGGTGGTCGCCGCCGAGAATGTATCGGGCGTCAAGAAGGTTCATGATCATCTGTGCTGGGTCGACACCATGTCCGGCATGTACTTGAACTCGCCCGAGGACGACGACATGGCGAAAGCCAGCTGAGGCCGGTTGCGAGCGGCGCGGCGTCCGATTCGGCGCCCGTCACGACGGATGTGCCGACAAGGTTCATGCCGAGCCTGCGCTTTTGCCAAAGACGCCGGCTTGGCGCAGGGTATCGATCGCTTGCTCGGTGTATCCTAATTTGTCGCGCAGGACGGCGAACGTATGCTCACCCAGGCGCGGCGCAGCGCTCGGCTCGACCGTTGGCGTCAATTGCATGGAGATCGCCGGCTCGATGTTGGGGATCGAGGTCGCCGTCGGGTGCGGAAGGCGACAAATGCGGTCGCGCGCGCGGACCTCTGGGGCATTGAAGGCCTGCTCGACCGTCCGAACGCGACCGACGGGAACGCCGGCCTGATTCATTCGGCTGATCCAGACGTCCATCGGTTCAGCTGCAAAAATCTCGGCGATCATCGCGCGCAGCTTGGCACGGTTGGTCCATCGCGCCTTGCGCGTGGCAAAGCGGGCATCGATCAGAAGATCCGGACGAGCAAACACCTCCGTCACCAGCCGGTGATAGAGCCGGTCGTTGGCACAGGCGACATAGAGCGGCCCGTCCGCAGCTTCGAACACGCCGACTGTCGGCGAGTCGTTGGGGGAATTCCCGGTCCGGGTCGGGTTCACCCCGTTCATCAGATAAGCCGTTCCGAAGAAGCCAGTCATGGCCAGCGCCACGTCGAACAGGGCCACTTCGACGTGCTGCCCACGACCGAGCCGATGCCTGGCGGCGAGCGCCAACAGGATGGCGTTGCAAGCGGACATGCCGGTTGCGAGGTCGACGATGGGCGGACCTGTCCGCACCGGCGGCCCATCAGCGAAACCATTGAGCGACATGAACCCGCTTTCTGCCTGCGTGATCGGATCGAAGCCCGATCGCCATGCGAACGGTCCCGTCCGGCCATAGGCCGAGATCGAGCAGTAGATCAGCCCAGGATTGGTGGCGGCGACACTCTGATAGTCCAGACCAAACTTCTCCATCACCGACGAGGAGAAGTTCTCGACCACCACATCGGCCTTCGCGATCAGCGCCCGCGCGACCTCTCTGGCCTGGGGAACGGCGAGATCCAGCACCATCCCCTGCTTGTTGCGGTTCAGACTCAGGAAGGCCGCGCTCTCGCCGCCGCGTTCGGCATGCTCGTATGCGCGGGTATCGTCGCCCTTGCCGGGCTGTTCGATCTTGATCACGTCGGCGCCGAAATCCGCCAACGTCTGCGTGCAGGCCGGCCCGGCGACGACGCGCGTAAAATCGATGACCAGAAGACCGGACAAGGCGGCCGGCGCATCGGCCGCCCGTGGTCCGCGGTCTGGCAGCGCGACCTCAGCCGGCATCCGGAACGTCCTTCCCCTTTACGTCGATCGTCGCGAGCGATCGCTCCTTCGTGATCCGGAGTGCTTTGCAGCGGCGCCGAATCCCCTATCGTTAGCTCAATCATGCCCGCGAAAAAAGCCCGCCGAATTTCCGCGCCTGCTGCAGTGCAAACGGCCCGGATCGCGCGATTACGGCTGGATCAGCTTGCGCCAGTACAGCGAGGTCGGCCACGCCCAGGGCTGCGCCGGCTGGAACAACACATATCCGCAGCGGATGAAGTTGTTCGCCGAGGCGACATTGCCCGTGGTGTCGGACACGATGCAGCAAAGTCCGGATCGTCGCGCGCGCCGCTCGATCGCCCGCATCATTCGGCGCTGCAGACCGCTGCCACGCACGTCGGGAACGACGCCTACTCTCGAGAGATATCCCACTCCGATGCCCATGATCGATGGGATCATGCCGGCAAAGGCAATCGGCCGCCCCATCTCCGTCGTCGTCCACCACTGTCCGACCTCGAAATTCGGCAGCGGCGCATGACCGAGAAACGAGCGCTCATGAAGGTCCTTCAGGGTTTCGAGGACATCCGGCTCGCACGCATCGACCTCCCTGATGCGGAAGCAGCGTTTCCGTTGCAAGTCCCGGCTTGGCATGGTCTACCTGCCGAGCACGACTTTGACGCCGAGCCAGATCGCTCCGACGAGACCGGTCGCAATCACCGTGATCACGGCCTTGAATGTATAGCTCTGGGCTTGTTCCACGCTCTTGCGCCAGCGCCGCAAATGCTGAAAATCGGCACGCAGCTCGGTGATGGTTTTCGACATGGGCCGTTCCCGGGGATTGCTGATGTCTAGGGTGATGGAGGTCGTCACGAGATCGCATCGGCGGCTGCGATCATCACGAGACCTATCAGGGCGAGCACGATCAAATAGGCGGTCATCGTCGTCTCCCCTGCGTGCAAAAAAGCGCGGCAGATCGCAGCCGGAGCGCGATCGTTTCGGGCGCGAACCCTATCCCTCTGCTCACGAGGGGCCGCAGCAGGCGCAGCGACGGTCGCCACGCCCGCGGACCGGCCGGTTCGCGCCGGCCGGCCAATATCTCCAACTTCAGTCGCGTTCTTGCGTGCCTGATCGACCAGGACAGCCCGTTAGGAACCGCCGTCAATGTTGTCGTAACAGCGCGTTGCGCGCGGCGAAGCAAGCAGGTTACGGCGAAGCTTGCGAGGGCAGACGCCTTCGGGCTCACCGCCAGTTATTTCTGAAAATCAGACAATGACACTATGCCGGTGATTTGCCCGACGTGTCAAATTTGATCGAAAGCCGGCGATTGAACCTTACGGTTTCAGTAACCGCACAGCGGGTTTCGGCCCCTCGCAAACAAAAAGCCCGCTGCCGGATGTCCGGCGCGGGCTCTATGATTTTTTCGATGGTGGCAAAATGCACCTGATTTGCCCGACGTGTCAAGCGCGGTGAGCTAGCGAAGCGTGAGCGCATCGCGAACTGCCCGTCGGGCCAACAGCAGAAGGAGATGTATCGATGTATGTCGTCGCGATCGCTCTTGCTGTCCTGTCCGCGCTGTTTTACGCCGCCGGGCAGCATCAGCTCGGCTCCGTCGGCAGCGATGTCTGCCACTATGGCAGCCTGTTCTGCGACAAGCCGCACTACATGATGACGAGCGCGGTGCTCGCCGGCCTGTGGGGCAAGTTCGTCAGCATGCGCTGAGCCGAGAACATGCCCAGTGCCGCGCCGGTCAGTTCTTGATCGCGTAGAGCGGCGTCCTCACCGTGAGCTGATAGACCGGCTTGGGCGCCCAGGCAATCTGCGCCGTGACGCCGAACAGCCGGTTGTCGTCATCGTCCATGCGATCAAGATCGAACCGGATCAGCGGCTGGGTATAGGATGCGATCGGCGTGATCGCGAGCAGCTGCGCGCCGCCGAACGACTGGAGCCCGACCCGCGCCGAGACCTTCCAGTTGTTGTCCCACTGATAGAAGCCGCCGACATAGCCGGCCGTGGTGTCGCCGACCCGTGCCAGCGAGGCGTCGACGTCGATATGCGTGTACTGGACGCCGGCGAGCCAGCCCCGCGTTTCGTCCGGGTCGAGCGCGTACTTCGCCTCGACGACGGTGTTGAACGAGGTGGTCGCGAGCGGCGAGGACGGCACCGCGCGCGTCACGGTCGACTGCAGCGTGACGGTCGGAAGCGCGCCGCCATTCTGCTGATAGACGTCGGCCTGAAAACCGAGAAACCAGCTCGTGACGGCGACGTCCGACCAGCCGGACAGACCGTTGTAGGATGCGCTGCCGGTGAAGCCGCCGTAGAGCGACAGCGAGTCGCCGAGATCGAAGGTGAGCGGGACATCGACCCCGACGCCCTGGTTGGTCGGCGCCGACAGCTGCGGCAGTCCGGGGAGCGGCGGCCGGTCGAGCAGCTTCCGCAACGTCGCGATCTGCGACAGGGTGCCGAACAGGGAACTCTCACCGAGGCCCGTCGACAGCCCGCCGCCGGGCACGTAGGCATAGTTCGTGCGAAAATCGATGTAGACGTTGGGCGCGTCCGATGATGCATCGTCCGCTTCGTCGTCTGGTGCGCCTTTCGCGTCCTTTGCTAGCGCGCGGCCGCTCGCGACCATCGCCGCGCAAGCCATCACGGCGAACACCAGCCGCAACGTCCGCGCACGCCCCCGCAACCATTGCTCAACCGCCATCTGACGTCCCCCAGCGGATGAATTATGCCGGGTCGAGGCGCCGCTTCAAGAGCCGGTGAGGACTCTTGCACGGCTTGCAGGGCACAGCCGAACGGACGGTTATCCGGTGGGGGCCTGTTCCGGACCCACAGGGCGCGCGGCCATGACCTGACGCAGCACGCGCGACAGCTCGTCGACCGAGTAGGGCTTGTGGATCAGGCTGAACCCATGGCGATCGCCGTCGGCCAGGATGTCGCTGTAGCCGCTGTTGAGCACGATCGGAATCGAGGGCAGCCGCCGGCGAATCTCCAGACCGAGCGTGACGCCATCCATGCCGGGCATCACGACGTCGCTGAGCACGAGATCGAACCCCGCCGGATTGGCCTCGATCATGCGCAGCGCGTCGTGACCACTACGCGCCAGCGCGGTCCTGTAGCCGAGGTCCTCGAGCAGCTGCGTCGAAAACTCGCCGATCTCCGGGTTGTCCTCGACGACCAGCACGTTCCATCGCGCAGCGAGCAGGTCCGGACTGCGCTCCGTCCGCTCATGCGGCCCGAGCGGCTTGCCGGTGAGCGGCAGCAGCAAGGTCAGCGTCGTTCCCCGGCCGACCTCGCTGTCGGCCAGCACCTGGCCACCCGACTGATGCACGAAGCCATAGACCTGCGACAAGCCCAAGCCGGTGCCGCGGCCGACTCCCTTGGTCGTGAAGAACGGCTCGAAGATCCGGCCGAGCTGCTCCGGAGGAATGCCACAGCCGGTGTCGCTGACGGCGATCGAGACGAATTGCACCTGTCCGGTCGGCCCATCCTGCCGCACGAGGTCACCGCGAATGGTCAGTACGCCGCGGCCACTCATCGCGTCCCGCGCATTTGCGACGAGGTTCACCAGTGCGGTATCGAACTGATTGACGTCGGCGTCCACCGGCAGCGGCCGGGCGCGCAGGTCGAGCTCGATCACGGCCGGTGCGCCGAGCACGGTCTGCAGCATCTCCGCGATCTGCTCGACATGTCTCGCCACATCGAACACCTGCCGCTCCATCGGCGTGCGGCGGGCGAACGCCAGCAGCTGTCCCGTCAGCTTGGCAGCCCGGTCCGCCGTATCGGAAATGGCATCCACGTAGCGGCGCATGCGCTCCGGCGGCAATTGACGCCGGCGCAGCAGGTCCGCCGAGGATCGGATCACGGTCAGGAGATTGTTGAAGTCGTGCGCGACCCCGCCCGTGAGCTGGCCGATCGCCTCCATCTTCTGCGCCTGCCGGAACGCCTCCTCAGCCTGGCGCCGCTCCGTCAGCTCGATCGCCTCGGGGACGATCGCCGCGACCTGGCCGTTCTCGTCACGCACGGGGCGCATCTGGAAGTCGAACCAGCGCAAGCCCCCGACCGGCAGGTCGAGCTGAATTTCCCGGCGCGCCACGTCACCTTGCGCGACGATCTCCACCAGCGAGCGGATCACGTCGGGCATGCCCGGCGTGCCCGTGAACCAGGGCGTCTCCCAGAACGGCTGCCCGGCGACCTCGTTCAACGGCGCGGCGATGGCCTCGAGCGACGTCGCATTGGCATCGAGCAGCGCGCCATCGCTGGACAGCAGCGCCTGGAACGTATAGCTCGCCTCGAACACCGTTCGAAGCCGCGCCTCCTTGGCCTGCAGCTCTGCGGTGCGCTCGGAGACCTGGAGCTCGAGCCGCTCGTTGAGCTCGCGCAACGTGGTCTCGGCCTCACGCCGCACCCGCGCGAGATCGATGTTGACCCGGACACGCGCGAGCAGCTCGCGCGCGCTGAACGGCTTGCTGAGGTAGTCGTTGGCGCCGGCGTCGAGCCCCTCGACCTTTGCCTCCTCGCCAGCCCGCGCGGACAACATCACCACCGGGATGTCACGTAGCTGCGGATCGCTGCGCAGGGTCCGCAGCAGCCCGAACCCGTCCAGCTCCGGCATCATCACGTCGGTCAGGACAAGATCAGGGCGGCGGCGGCGCACGGCGTCCAGGGCCGCCGAGCCATCGGCGACCGCCTCCACCTCGTAGTCCTGACCGAGCAGGCGACGCACGTAGTCGCGCATGTCCGGATTGTCGTCCGCGAGCACCACCCGGTCCCGACCGGCCGCGATCAGGGTCCGCAGTCCCAGATCGTCGGGCGACGACGCATTCGGCAGCTCGGGCGGCCGGCCTCCGTTCAGCCAGCCCAGAGCCTCGTCGAGATAGGCTTGCGCCCGCATGTTGGTCGTGACCTGCGTCCGCGACGACCCGAGCTGCCGCTGCGGCAGATGCGCCGTGCCGAGCGGCATTCGCACCGTGAAGACGGAGCCGCGTCCAAGCTCGCTTTCGGCGATGATCTCGCCGCCATGCAGCTTCACCAGCTCCTGGACCAGCGCAAGGCCGATGCCGCTGCCCTCGTAGGAGCGGCCCCGCGCCCCCTCGACCCGACGAAAACGCTCGAACAGATGCGGCAGCTCATCGGGCGGAATGCCGGTGCCGGTGTCACGAACCGCGATCTCTGCATGCTGCCCGTCCGCGGCCAATCCGACGGTAACGGCGATTTCGCCCTCGAAGGTGAACTTGAAGGCGTTGGAGACGAGGTTGAGAACGATCTTCTCCCACATGTCGCGATCGACATGCACGGGCTCGGGAAGAGGCTCCGCATCGATGGCAAGGCGCAGCCCGGCGCGGTCGGTCGCGGACCTGAAATTGGACACGAGCTCGGACGTCAGGGCCACGAGATCGACCGGCTCGAAGCTCGCGGTCATGCGACCGGCCTCGATCCTGGAAAAATCAAGCAGCGTGTTCACCAGCTTCAGGAGACGGATGCCGTTGCGATGGATGACGTTGAGCTCGGCCTGCTCGGCCGCGCCGAGCTGGGCATCCGAACGCGCGAGCATGTCTTCGAGCGGGCTCAACATCAACGTCAGCGGCGTGCGAAACTCATGACTGATGTTCGAGAAGAACGTCGTCTTGGCGCGATCGATTTCCGCCAGCGCCTCGGCGCGTCGCCGTTCCGCCTCGTACGCGGTGCCATTGCTGGCGGCAGCGGCGATCTGGCCAGCCACGAGGCTCAGGAAGCGGGCGTAGCTCTCATCGTAAAGGCGGAACGGATTCAGCCCGGCAATCACGAAGCCGCTGTCGCCGGTCTCGCCGGACATGACAATCGGAATCACCACCGCCTGTTGTGGCGGCTGTCGCCAGCCGCCACTCGGGAAGTCCACGCCGAACGTCTGGCGAAGATCGCGCACCACGACCGGCGCCTGCAGCCGCAGCGCTTCAGCGAGCGGCCAGGTCGCCTCCGGCCCGATCGGCAGGCGGTGCTGTACCGCGGGATGAGTCTCGTCGATGCCAGTGAGTGCGGCGAGCTGCGCATTGGCGCCATTCTCGTGGCTCATGTAGATCATCACGAACGGAAGATCGCGCGGCTCCTGGGCCAGGGCTTGGGCACAGCGCGCGCAGGCCTGGTCGAGGCTACGGGCCTCAGCTGCCGCATTGGCGAGCTCACGCAGCAGCGACAGTTGGCGCTCGCTGATGACGCGCTGCGTGTCATCGGTGTTGGCGCAGAAGATGCCACCTGGAGAGCCGTCATCGTCCGGAATCGGGCTATAGGAGAACGTGTAGTACGTCTCCTCGGGAAACCCGTTGCGCTCCATGATCAGGAGCTGCGCCTCGACATAGGTGCCCTGGTCGCCGCCGCTCGCCTTGGCCAGCAGCGGACCGATGTCCTCCCAAATCTCGTGCCAGACGACGGAGGTCGGACGTCCGAGCGCCCAGGGATGCTTGCCGCCGATGATCGGTTTGTAGGCGTCGTTGTAGAGGTAGATGAGCTCTTTTCCCCAGCCGATCCAGATCGGCTGCTGCGAGGTCAGCATGATCCTGACGGCCGTCTTCAGGCTCTGCGGCCAACGCTCCGGCGGCCCGATCGAGGTGCCACCCCAGTTGAACTGCAGCATCAGTCCGGCGAGCTCGCTGCCGCCGGAAAACAGCCTTTCGCGTTCGGCCGAGCCGTGTCCCTGATCCTCGGTTGATCGCCGTTGATCCGGCAAGCCTGCCCCCACTCCCTGATGCACCGAAGCTTGCAAACGCAGGTCCTCACCTCCGGTTCCCACAGCGGGAACAAAAAGAGGCCGTGCGACTTCGAGAGACATGCACTGCGCTCCCGGGGAAGTTCTGACATGACCATGATCGTTGCGTCCGAGCCGAACAAGCCGAAGCGATCCACCTGGAGCGTATTCAGGCTACTCGGCCCGGGTCTGGTGACCGGCGCCGCCGATGACGACCCATCGGGCATCGCGACCTACTCTCAGGCCGGCGCGCAGTTCGGCTACGGGCTGCTGTGGACGGTGTTTCTCACCACCCCGTTCATGATCGCCATCCAGCTCGTCAGCGCGCGGATCGGCCGCGTCACCGGCAAGGGACTGGCCGCCAACATCACCTCGCTGGCGCCGCGTTGGATCGTTCTCGTCCTCGTGGCCCTGCTCGTCGGCGCCAATACGTTCAACATCGCGGCCGACATCGCCGCGATGGCGGAGTCGCTGTCGTTGGTGATCGGCGGGCTCAACCACGAACACGCGCTGATCTTCGCGGCGGCGTCCACGCTGCTGCAGGTGTTCCTGCCCTACCGACGCTACGCGCCGGTCATCAAGGTGCTCACGCTGTCGCTGTTCGCCTACGTGGCCACGGCGCTGATGGTCAAAGTGCCCTGGGGCACCGCGCTGCTGGCGGCGGTCTGGCCGTCTCCGTCCACCGATCCGGATTACCTGCTGACGGTGGTCGCCGTGCTGGGCACCACGATCAGTCCCTATCTGTTCTTCTGGCAGGCCTCCCAGGAGGTCGAGGAGATGAACCAGGGCAAGGTGGACCGTCCGCTCCGCGAGCTGTCGAAGAAGACTCATCCGGAGCTGCGGCGGATGAGGATCGACACGACGATCGGCATGATCTTCTCGAACGCGATCGCCTTCTTCATCATCCTGACGACGGCCACCGTTCTGCACGCCAATGGCGTCACGCATATCGATTCGGCGGCGCAGGCGGCCGACGCGCTGCGTCCGCTCGCAGGGGACTTCACCTTCCTGCTGTTTGCCCTCGGCATCATCGGTACCGGCATGCTGGCCATTCCCGTGCTGGCGGGCTCCGCCGCCTATGGCGTTGCCGAGATCTTCGGCTGGCATGCGACGTTGGAAGCCAAGCCCGACGAGGCCGTCGGCTTCTACAGCATCATCGCTGCAGCCACCCTCATCGGCTTCGGCCTCGGCTTCACCGGCATCGATTCGATCCACATGCTGGTGTGGAGCGCCGTGCGCAACGGCATCGTCGCGGTCCCGATCATGGCGATGATGATGGTGATCGTATCGAACGCCGAACTGATGGGCCGTTTCCGCGCCCGCTCCTGGCTGATCGCCCTGGGTTGGGTCGGCACCGCGGTCATGGCGGTGGCCGTCCTGGCGCTGCTGTGGTCGTTCGTCACAGGGCGCGCCTAGCCTCCAACCACAACGTCGATTCGCGTACATCCAACGCAGTTGCACAACGTCATTGGTGCAATGCGGCGCGGAAAGTGTGGTAACAGACCGGTCCCGCCACGCTGCCCCAATTGACGCCGATCAACGCAGACCGGCTCCGGCATGGCGAGGCTCGAAAAGGACCTCGGAGACTGCCGCCTTGACCCAACCGCAACGTATGAGCGCACCGACGCTCCCCACCTACTCCCCGCGCGGACTTGCGCTGCTCCGTGATCCACTGTTGAACAAGGGGACCGGGTTCACCGAGCAGGAGCGCGATGCGCTCGGTCTGCGCGGCTTTCTTCCTGCGGGCGTGATGTCGATGCAGGCGCAGGCGGAGCGGATTCTCGTCAACCTGCGCAGCCTCCCCGGCGATCTCGAGAAGTACGTGGCGCTCAATGCGCTGCACGATCGCAACGAAGCGCTGTTTTTCCGGGTGGTGTGCGACAACATCGACGAGATCCAGCCTCTGATCTACACACCGACCGTCGGTCTCGCCTGTCAGAAATACGGGCTGATCTTCCAGCGGCCGCGCGGCCTGTTCATCTCCGCCAATGATCGCGGCCGGATCGCGGAGATCCTGGCCAACTGGCCGTATCGGGCGAAGCTCATCGTGGTCACCGATGGCGAGCGCATCCTCGGCCTTGGCGATCTCGGTGCCAACGGCATGGGCATTCCCGTCGGCAAGCTCTCGCTCTACTCGGCTTGCGCCGGCATTCATCCGGAGCAGTGCCTGCCGGTGATGCTGGATGTCGGGACCAACAACGAGGAGTTCCTCCAGGACCCCTACTACATCGGGTTGCGCCAGAAGCGCATCACGGGCGCGGCCTATGACGAGTTCGTCGACGAGTTCATGACGGCGGCGCGCGCGGCCTTTCCGGGTGTGCTGATCCAGTTCGAGGACTTTGCGAACCACGCCGCCTTCAAGCTGCTGCACAAATATCGGGACGACACCTGCGTCTTCAACGACGACATCCAGGGCACGGCGGCCGTGGCGCTGGCGGGCCTGTTCTCGGCGCTGCGTATCACCGGCGGCAAGCTTCGCGACCAGCGGGTGCTGTTCCTCGGCGCCGGCGAGGCCGCCACCGGCATCGCCGATCTCGTCGTCTCGGCCATGATGGCGGAAGGCCTGTCCGAAGCCGAGGCGCTGCGGCGCAACTGGCTGACGGACTCGCGCGGGCTCGTCATCAAGGGCCGCGAGAATCTGCACGGCCACAAGCTGCGCTATGCGCATGAGCAGTCGCCGATCGGAGACTTCCTGACCGCGATCAAGACGCTCAAGCCGACCGCGATCATCGGCGTGGCGGCGGTCGGAGGTGCCTTCACTCCCGACGTGCTGCAGACGATGGCCGAGCTCAACGAGCGCCCGATCATCTTCGCACTGTCGAACCCGACGTCCAAGGCGGAGTGTTCGGCGGAGGCCGCCTATCGCTACACCCAGGGACGCGCCTTGTTCGCCTGCGGCAGCCCGTATGATCCGGTCAAGCTCGAAGGCAAGACCTTCGTGCCGCGCCAGGGCAACAACTCCTACATCTTCCCGGGCGTCGGGCTCGGCGCAATCGCCAGCGGTGCGCGGCTCGTGACGGACGAGATGTTCATGGCCGCGGCCCACACGCTCGCAAATTGCGTCACCGGCGCCGATCTCGAGCAGGGCAGCCTGTATCCCGCGCTCCCGCGCATCCGCGAAGTGTCCGCGCTGATCGGCGCGGCGGTCGCAGGGGTCGCCTATCAGAATGGGCTCGCCTCGGGGCCCGCGCCGAACGACCTGCTCGGCTTCGTCGAGTCCCAGATGTACGACGCGCGTTACTGAGCCCGACGCGGCGGATGTCCTGCAGGCGATGGCAGGGCATCCGCTCCGCTTCGCCGAGGCTCCTATGGACTGCGCCTTTTCGAGCGTTGTTGCTCAGGCGATCGCATTGCTCGGCGTCGGCCGGTCGGTGATCTGCTGGCCGAACAGGCTGCCGATCAGTTCGACCGCGACCCGCGCCGTCTTGCCACGCTCGTCGAGGAAGGGATTGAGCTCGACGATGTCGACCGAGCGGACCAGGCCGGAATCGTGCAGCAGCTCCATGATGAGATGCGCCTCGCGATAGGTCGCTCCGCCCGGGACGGTGGTGCCGACGCCCGGCGCGACCTCGGGATCGAGAAAGTCGACGTCGAAGCTGACATGCAGGACTCCGTTGCGTGCGCGGACCTTGTCGAGAATCCGCCGCATCAGCACCCCGACGCCGAACTCGTCGATCGCCCGCATGTCCGCTATGCTGATGCGCCGCAGACGCAACAGCTCCTTCTCCGCCCTGTCGATCGAGCGGATGCCGAACAGCTCGAGCTGCTCCGGCGGAAGGCTCGCCCGCATCTCGTCACCGAGCAGCCCGTCGAGGCCTGGCTCACCACAGAGAAACGCCGCCGACATGCCGTGCATGTTCGCCGTCAGCGTCGTCTCGGGCGTGTTGTAGTCCGCATGGGCATCGAGCCAGAGCACGAACAGGTCGCGTCCCTGCTCGTGCCAATGCCGTGCGACGCCGTTCACGGAACCCATCGACAGTGAATGATCTCCGCCCAGAAATACCGGGATCGCGCCGGTCTGCGCCAGCTGATGGCTCCGGC
Organism: Bradyrhizobium sp. HKCCYLS20291; assembly: GCF_051167715.1. Classification (NCBI taxonomy): domain Bacteria; kingdom Pseudomonadati; phylum Pseudomonadota; class Alphaproteobacteria; order Hyphomicrobiales; family Nitrobacteraceae; genus Bradyrhizobium; species Bradyrhizobium sp. HKCCYLS20291. Next base: position 409,602 of record NZ_JBNPTO010000002.1, read on the forward strand.
GCGCCAGCACCCGGGACCAGCGCTGGATCTGACGGTAGTGCTTCGCCCGGGTCGGCGGCTCGTCGTCGAGGTCCGCCATGTCGCTGATGCCGAGATCGCCATAGTCGGTGACCTCGAGCCCGAGGCTCTCCAGCAGCGTCACGAGGCCCGCCGTTCGCAGTGCGGCCGGTCCCATCAGCGTACCCCGCACGGACGCGCCGAGATCGATCGGGGCGCCGAGGATGGCGATGCGGTGAGGCGAGGCGTTGTCTGCAGGGGCCACGGTCTGGTCCTTTCATTGGGCAGAAGGAGCTTAGCTCGCCCGCGTGTGCGGCCGATGCCGGTTTCCCGCTCGATCCACCGGTTTCAAGAGACGTCAGGAATAGACGGAACCAATCACCTCAGCCCGCATTTCTGGATCGCGACGGACGACCGTGTCCACCCCCCCGATCGGACCGATGACAGTCTCTCAACCCGGCCGATGAGCGTCGAGAAGGCAACCAAAGTGAGCAGCGAAACGTTCGAAACTCCTCCGCAGCCGGGCGTGGCCGAGCGCGCACTCGACACCGCGACCGACGTGTCCCGCTCTCTTGGCGAGGTGATGGGCACGCTCAGTGCAGCCGTTGACCGGCTGAGCGAGGTCGCACGAGACGCGCGGCGCCCGGGCACTGCCCTGTCGACCCTGAGCGCCATCACGCGCGAGGCGCCGCTGGCGAGCCTGTTCGTGGCATTCCTGTTCGGTGTTGCGGTGGCGCGGCGGCGCTGACTTCGCGCTCGATCAGAATAGCCGCGGCCCGCGCCGGTCGAGCTTGGATTCCCACGTCAGCAGCGTCGCAGCGATGACCATGAGGAGGATCCCGGCGGCGCTGACCAGCACCTGCATGGCGAAGCCGCTGGAGACGTCCGTCAGGACGACCTGCCCGATGAACGCCAGCAGCACGCCGAGACAGTACATCGACAGCGAATTTTCCCCGCACCTGATCATCGCAGCCATCACGGGCCTGATCCGACCGTGCCACTCGAGCGGCACCAGTCGCGACACGACGAAGGCGAGCGACAGGAAATGCAGCAGTCGCACCGGCGCCAGGTGGCTCTTGTAGATTGGATAGATCATGCCCATGACGCCGGAGGGAATCAGGCTTTCCAACGACTTGAACTCCCAGCTCAGGGCCATGAACAGACCGAACGCCAGAAAGGCGAGAGCCAGGATCAGCAGCGCCCGTGAGTCCAGCAAGGGGCGCAGCCTTGCCGAGCCGACATAGGCGTACCAGGCGCCGATCACGAACAGGAACTGCCAGGCAAACGGATTGAAGTAGAGTTCGCCGCTCGGCCATGCCGGCACCTGCCAGCTGAACAGCTGCACCATCATGTACAGTACGAACGATGCCGACAGCGTCACGGTCGGACTACTCATCATCATCCACAGCACGATGGGGAAGCAGATGTGGAGGATCGCAAACGTGAGCAGAATGTCGGTATTGACCGGCGCGAATTGCAGCATCGCGACATGCAAGAGCGTGGGACCGGGCTCGCGAAAGAAGAACCCGGTGTTGGTCTCGTCGATGAATCGCGTTCCCTCTCCGATGACCCACACCAATGCCGCGTAGGCGAGCAGGAGCACCAGAAAGGCCGCATAGATTTCCCATGCGCGGCGCATCGCGCGCACGATAGTGGTGGCCCACCCCCGCTCCGGCAAGCCTCCGCCATAGGCAAGCATGCACGTGTAGCCGGAGATGAAGACGAACACTTCCGAGGTGTCGCTGAAGCCGTAGTTGCGCAGTGTCAGCCAGGCGAGCGAATTGTCCGGAACATGATCCACGAAGATGAACCACAGCGCGAGCCCCCGGCACGCATCGATGCGCAAGTCGCGTTTTCCATCGCGGGTTCCAACTCCCACGCCATCAGCATTCGCAGGCTTTCGATCATCCGCTGTCAATTTGGGCCCCGTCGAGGATCAGAAACGTTGTTGCAGATTCCTGCTGCGCTGTCCGACCTGGTTATCGCCTGGAACCTGCTGCTCTTACCGTTCACGTCGTGCGTGTGTGCACGTAAAACGTGCACACGAAACGTGACGCTCCTCGGAACATTTCCCGTGTTTGGGTGTTAACCAATTCACCTTCGTACGGCTGTCAATTGTTCCAGTCCCGTAGTTACCCGGATTGATTGTACGATGGTTAGACGTTGACTTGGAGTGGAAGAGTTAAAGGGGGGTTCCGTGATCCACCGAGGTGTCCAATATACGGTCGTCGCGACTGCTGAACCGGACATTTGGGAATGGCGGTACGAGTTCGGCGATCAGGTCAAGACCGGTCGGACTCAGACCAGGCTAGCCGCCCTTGCCGCACGGCGCGTGAAATCGAAGATCGATGCCGCGCTGCGCGCAGCGCAGTCCGGTTCCGTCCCCGCGGCCAATGTCGCCGAGCGGATGAGCATGTCCAAGGCGACGTCGCATGGATTGACCTGACGCACTCCCGGGTTGGCGCTCCGGCGCCACCATCAGGTCCCGGCTTTCCACCTGTTGAGACAGATCAAGGCGCCCGCGCCGGGATTTGTCATACTTATCAGATGGAAACTCTCGTATTTCGCTGCTCCCAGACGGGGTCAAACGTGCAGATCGGCGTGGTCGGGCCGCTGGTGGCCGACGACGCCTATTCGTACGAAGCCGTCGCATGTCCTTCATGCGGTCGCCTGCACCTCGTCAACAGGTGGACGGGAGAGATGCTGAGCGACAGAGGGGGTCGGACATGTCCTACGCTGCCCAGGAACTGACGACGGCCGCCGCCTCGCCCTTGCCATCTGTCATCGGCCGCCTAACTGCGCTGATCAGGACGCTTCTCAGCCGGATTGATCTCTCGCATTTTCCCAAATCCTGCTGCAACTGATCTGACAGAGCGTTTCCGATCTGGCTGCGAAACGCTACTCCGCGCGCGTCTTCCCGCCGGCGAACGACCGGCGAGCCGGCTCGAGACCGGGTTTCTTCGGCGCGGCCTGACAACGAGCACTGGTGAATCACACGCGACCGGGGAGTGTCTGTATGCGCGTCTACGCAATGAGAGTTCTGATGGCTGCCCTCTTCACGACGGCGGCCGGCCCGGTCTGGGCCGCCGATGCCGATCACGGCGCTGACCTGGCGCGCCGCTGGTGCGCATCCTGCCATCTGGTCGAAGGAACGCAGAAGCAGGCCAGCGCCGACGTTCCGTCCTTCGCTCAGATCGCGCAGAAGTCGGATTTCACTCCGGAGAAGGTCGCGTTCTTCCTGCTCGATCCGCATCCGAAGATGCCGAGCTTTCCATTGAACCGGCTCGAGGCGGCCGACATCGCGGCCTATATCGCCTCACTTCGCAAGTAACGTTTTTCGATCGGCGGCATCGCGCCGCCGATCACCGGCCATCGCCGATGCAAGCAATGGCCGGGACCGGGGTTGAGACCTTAGGATTTGGGCTCGGTGGCCTTGGTTGCCGCGGCCATGATCCCGGCGGTGATGGTCTTCATGTGCTCGCCGGCGTTCGTGAACTGGCTGCGCAGGAATTCTGACTGGATCCGCATGGCCTCCTCGAGCTCGGTGGCGTGAACGAGCTTGCGCGCGTGTTCGAAAGCGGTCCTTATGTTCTGCTCGGTGAGCGTCAGCGCCTGCTTCGACATGTCCGCGGCGGGACCCGGAACAGAGGTGATCGATTTTCCGGCCGCGTCGAAGAACATTTCGAAGGCTCTTTCCGCCTGCGCAATGGTCTTCTCGGCAAGATCGCGCAGTTCGGCGGGCACTTCCAGCTTGGTTTGGGTCATTGTAGCGTCCTCCACACACGGACCCAACTACCACATCTGCCGTGCCGCGTCCCGGTCGATTTGCGGTCGCGGCTCATGGAGGGGCTTCACAGTGCGGCGCGCTCCCGCGCAATCCGCAGCGACAGCTCGATGGATGCGAGATGGCGATCATAGATCCGCCGCTCCTGCTCGCCTTGAACCAGGCCGAAGATCTCACGCGCATGCTGCAGGGCGAGATCGAGCAGAATGATCGTCCTGCGAATATCGTCCTGACCGTCAGGTGGCCTTACCCGAGCGGCGCCGGGGCGGCCGGTTGCCGCGGCCGCAAGTCTGCCGTTGGAGTTCATCAGCGAAGGATCGGACACGGCCCTTCGGCGAAAGGGTACGATGTTGGTCATGGCCTCTCCCCGCTGCTCCGCAATGCGGATGTGATTCAATTTTTCGATTTAATACACACAGCATTTTACTGAAGCCTTCGATCGATCGCACACGGCACGGCCGCTCCGGCCGCATCGTCGCTGATGCGATTAACCCGAATGCAAAGCGGCGAGCCCAGCCGACGCTGACGGGCGTCGGCGCTGACGGCTCCAAGGCTCACCTCGAAAAGCAAGGCTCAGCTGAACAGCACGGCTCAGCTTGAAAAGCGGCGACGGTATTCCGAGGGCGACACACCGAGATGCCGCAGGAAGGCGCGGCGCATGCGCTCGTCGTCGCCGAAGCCGGCTCTCTGCGCGACCTCGACGACACTTCCGACCTGACGGCCCTCCAGCAGCAGCCGTGCCGTCTCGACACGCAGCGCCTCGACACCCTGCGCAGGCGTCATCCCGGTGCGGCTGACATAGGTGCGGGCAAATGTGCGCGGCGACATGCCGGCGCGTGCGGCCAGCGTCTCGACCCGCAGATCGCTCGCGATGTTCTCGATGATCCAGGCATGCAGCGAGCTGAACCGACCTTCGACGTCGGAGGCCTGCGCAGCCAGCACCGTCGAGAATTGGCTCTGCCCTCCGGGACGCTTGAGGAAGACCACCAGCCGGCGCGCGACGTCGAGTGCGATGGTGTGGCCGAAATCCTCCTCGATCATCGCCAGCGCGAGATCGATCCCGGCGCTGACACCAGCCGACGACCAGACGCGCCCATCCTGAACGAAGATGGCGTCCGGCTCGACCTTGACGTTGGGAAAGCTGTCTTGCAGGCGCGGACAATAGCGCCAATGTGTCGCAGCGCGCTTGCCTTCTAGCGCCCCGGCCCAGGCCAGCGCAAATGCGCCGAGGCAGACCGATGCAATCCGCCGGGCACCAGGCAGCACCTGCGAGATCCACCGCATCACGGTCTCGTCCTGCCGTACCTTCCAGATCCCGGGGCCGCCCGGAATCAGCAGCGTATCGACCCCTTGCGGGTCGACCGCTTCGAGCGGCGCCGTATCGATCATCAGGCCGACATCGGTCGGCACCAGGCCACCCTGCTCGGAGACATAGCTCAGCGCGTATCCAGGGGCCGGCAGCTCGATCTCGGCAAGCTCGGCAAAAACCTGGGCTGGCCCGGACACGTCGAGCAGCGTGACGCCGGGAAAGGCCAGGATCGCGAGCCGCCTTTCGGCCCCGTCCGGACGCAGCGCGGACCGCCGCGGCTTGGCAGAATTCGAGGGCATATTGTCCTTTAAGCCATCGGACGCGCGCTTGTATAGCCTGAGTTGCAGAGCTGGAGTTGTGCCATGGCGTTCAACCTGGATGGTCGATACCCGACGATCGCCTCCCCCTGGGACGACTACGGCGTCTATGGCTTCCACGATGCGTCGCTCATCGAAGTGTCCGATCGGCAACCGATCATGGACGCGATGAATGCGATCATTGCGGTTAACTGGAAAGCAACCGAGCCGCATTGGACCGCCGCGTCGTCGCCATTCGACGGCAGATTCAGTCTCGTTCTGGTCTACGATCACACCGGGCTGATCGCCTTTTCCGTCTACCGCGTGATGACCGTCGCACAGCGAATGGCCATTTACCGGAGTGGAACGGAGGTGCTGCCGGCACACCAGGGGCGTGGCCTGTATGGGTTCTTTACCTCGCAGATTCTCAAGCATCCCGGCTCGACCCCGCACAGCGAGGCCATCCTCTATGGCTGGCGGACGCGCAATCCGATCGTGTGGGCTGCCAACGCCAGGATCTGCGAGAAGGTTGCGCCGTCGCTGCTCGACGACGCCGCTGATCCCGAACTGCAGGCCGCGGGCGTCGAGATGTGCGCCCGGCTCTATCCGGGCAAATCGCTCGAGGTTCCCGGCATGATCATGCGCGGTGCCTACGGACACATCGAGCACATTCGGCAGGACTATCGCGGCACGGCCTCCCTCGTAGAGCAAGCCATGTCGCGCATCATCCCGAACTCGGCCGACGCGCTGTTCTCGATCGGCTACGCGAGGGCATGATGGCGGTGCTCGGACAACAGGCCGTCTCTGCTCCATCGATCAGGCTTGCGGACCGCGCCTATGTCGCATGGTCGGCGGTTGCCTTCGCTTATGCGATCGCTTTCCTGCAGCGGATGTCGCCGCAGACGGTCGGCCTCAGCTTCATGCGCGACTTCGGCACCGATGCCTCGGGCGTCGCGATGCTCGCCTCCAGCTATTTCTGGGGCTACACGTTGATGCAGATTCCCGCCGGCCTGCTGGTCGACCGCTATGGCGTCAAGCGCGTCGTCCTCTGCAGCATGGCCGCGTCGGTGATCGGCAGCTTCGCTTTCGCGCTGGCGCCCACCCTGCCCACCGTATTCATCGCGCGGCTGATCGTCGCCTGCGGCGACGCGCTGGTCTTCACCGCGCTGCTGAAGCTGGTCGCGCAGAGCTTCTCCGACGAGCGCTTCGGACTGATGTCCGGCATCTCCCAGGTGTCGGGCTACGCCGGCGGCGTGGTCGCCACCACCCCGCTCGCGGCCGCGGTCAGCGGCTTTGGCTGGCGCGCCTGCTTCATCGTCATCGCATGCGTCGGCCTCGCCAATCTTGGTTGCGCGGCCGTCGCATTGAGAGCCACACCGGCCAACCACAACGCAAAGACCCTGACGAGCGTGCTGCAGGCGAGCTGGCTCGCGCTCGGTTCAGCCGCGAATTGGGGCTGCGCGATGAGCTTCGCGTCGCATTTTGCCGTCGTCACCACGCTGGCTGGCGTCTGGGGGATTCCGATGGTGTCGCACTATTTCGGCATCTCGCCGTCCGCCGCCGGCGGTCCGCTGCTCGCATTCATGGTCGGCAATGCAGTCGGATCGATCTTCCTCGGCCATGCGGCCGATCGAACCCGATCGCTGGATACAGCGTTGATACGTATCAGCCTGCTGCGAATGCTGCTGGTCGCGATGCTGATGCCGGCGATCGCTCACACCTTCGGGCTGCTCTATGTCGGCGTGGTGTTTGCGGTGCTCGGGCTGGTGGCCGGAGGCACCGTGCCCCTGATCCTGAAATGCACCAAGCATCTCTACACGGCGGAACGGATCGGCGTCGGCGCATCGATCAACACGACGTCCGCCGGCATCTTCGCCGGGCTCGCGCAGCCGGTGATCGCTTTCGCCATGGTGGCCGCCAGCGGTCTTCATACCGGACCGGACACGAAGCTGCATGCCGTTGCGAACGACGCAGGCTACGCCACCTTGATCGCAATCCTGTTGCTGATGTCGCTGCCGGGAATTCTCGGCCCGCTGATGATGCGGCGAAAATTGATACTGGGTAAGCAAGCATAAAAAGAACAGAGAGGGTCAGTATGTCGCGTTTGTATTTGAGAAAGGACGAGGTCCGCGCCAGCTATCAGGTCAGCAGCTGGCAGAGCGTTCTGTTTTCGGAATTCGAAGCTCAGATGAGCAGCGATGCGCGCCCTTTCCCCTGCATATTCGGCGTGGCCGGCTATCGCCACGACCAGCTCCGCTATCTGTTCCTGGATCCCCTCGACGTCGACACTCTCGGCAAGCAGCTTGCTCTCTTCGTATCGGAATGTCGCTCGCATGGACCGAACACGTCCCTCGTGCTGTTCACGCGCCCGCGTCCGGTGCAGACTCTCGATGCGTACTACAAGAAGTTCTGGCGGCTCCTCGATCATCTGGCGCGGATCGACGGGAAGCCCTGGCCCGAAGAGATCCCGCAGGCCGTCGACGATCCGATGTGGGAGTTCTCGTTTGCCGGCGAGCCGATCTTCGTCGTCTGCAGCACGCCGGCGCATGTGATGCGGCAGAGCCGGCGCTCGAGCGCCTTCATGCTCACGTTTCAGCCCCGCTGGGTGTTCGAGAAGATTCTCGGCACCGACCAGGCCGCCGCCAAGTCGTTCGGCGAAGTGCGCAAGCGGCTGGTGCCATTCGATACGACGACGCCGTCACCCCTGCTCGGGCGCTACGGCAACCCGGAAGGGCGCGAGTACAAGCAGTACTTCCTCTACGACGAAAACCAGCCGCCGCCGGCGTGTCCTTTCCACAAGCTCGCGCAGACCAAGCCGCCTTCGATCGAAGACAAGGAGCAGGCCGCATGACCCAGATCATCGCCGGAACGAAGACCGAATTCACGATCGATCCCGATATCCTCGCACTGCTGCCGCGGCAGGGCTGCATCGAACTGCAGCACGACGCGGCCGGAAAGGTTCATTCCTTTCACACGCATCCCGTCGACGAAATTCTCGTGGTGATCCGGGGACGGCTGACCTTCAGGTGGGAGGGCGGCGAACGCATCTGCAGCGCCGGAGACAAGATCCTGCTGCCAGCCGGGACGCTGCACGAATCGGAGGCTCTGGATGATGCGATCTACGCGATCGCAACGCAGCCGGTGGCGGCGAGCAAAGAGAAAGGATGACGTCAGGACAGGGGACGGTCGGTTTCCGATGAGCGCTCTGACGTCAGCCGCTCAACCAATTCGATCACTTCAACACGCTGGCCGGGCGCCAGCTGCAGGAAAGCCTTCAACAGCCGAAGGCTTTCCACCGCATCGCTCGATGGGGCTCCGAGCTTGGTGTGCAGCTCCGCGATGAATGTGGAATTCTTCATCTCGCACCTTTGACAGGAAACGGTAATGCCAGTCCTTAGCAAACGTGAAGGCCTTGCGCGCAAGGTTGATACTGCAGCGATCGAGGCCGAGAGCCTCGGTTTGACGACAGCGACCCTGATCCTCCGAATGGCCCGCCTGGAAATCGACCGCGCGGAACCCGACGAGGTTGAAAGTATGCCAGCGAACAACTCCTGCAGCAAGCCAAACTGACCAGTCGGTCGATTTTGGCGGCACAATTTGAGCTTTCTGGCAGTTTCTGGCTACCGAAGCCAGCGAAAATGGTCGATTGGCGAACACCAGAGCGGATTACGGTGGAGGTAAGCTTGTCCTCCACATTAGAGGTCTTCTATACTTTGCCCGGGAGGACGATGGGTTGCGGATTTCGTGAGGGCTCCGCAGTCCCATTCCCGCGACAAAGTGGCTGCAGGAAGACCATGCGAACGTATTATTTCGACATGAAGGACGGCGTTCCGACCCGAGACCGCACCGGTCTCGAGTTCGCGACCCGCGCCGGAGCGATCGAGCATAGCCGGGATCTCGCCCGGCGGCTTCGTCACGATCCGCGCATCACGGATCGCAGACTATCGATCGTGGTGGTCGACGAGTCCGGCGCGGAAGTTCACCGCGAACCGGTCTATCCCGCGATCGCCAAAGCCAGCCTGTCCTGATTTTTCATCACGACGCCCGCCAAGCCCGGCCTGTGCCGCAAGTTTCCACCTATCGTCGAGAGCAAGGCCCCGCACACAACTATTAAGTGTGCACTCCGACGAAAATCATATCGGCCGCACGATAGATCCAGGCCTTGCGCGACGCCATTTCAACGTCGATCCGTCCGGACTTCGGGCCGTCCAGTTCTCATTGCTGCTTTTCCCAGAACGACAGCAGACCCTGCGAGGCGGAGCCGCCGATCACGCAGGGAATTCCAACGGCGACCTGGCCGAGGGCAGCCGCCGAGACGCAGCCGAGCGCCAGAGCCCCCACCCCGAGTTGCCCCCAGAAGTCCATGTTGCGGCGTGCGTCGGAGCCCTTGATCTTGAGTTCCTCGACCGCGGCGACGGCGTCCTTGCGCACCGCGCCGAGCTGTACCGTGTCGGCGGCCTCGACGACCTCGGCCAGCGGCGCCTTGACCGGACCGGTCTGCCGCGCCAGTTCGCTGCGCAGATAGTCGCGCAGGCCGGCGTCGCGCACCGAATAGCTGGCGAGCGTGTAGCGCGCCATGCTGCCGATCGTCAGCTTGTCGACCGTGTCGCGGCTCTTGGACCACGGCAGCATCTGCACGATGCGCTGGATCGGCACGTGCGAGCCCGTCGCGAAGTAGTAGCCCCAGAGAATGTCGAGCAGATCCTGGTGGGTCGCGTAGCTCAGCCGGGTATCGAGCTTGCGCTCTTCCTTCTTGAACGGGTTCTGCGTCATCGCACCGCGCAGCTTGTCCATCATACCGGGCTTGGTTTCCTCGAGAGGAATCTCCATCAGCGTCTGCTGCGTGCCGCTGAGATAGCCCTCGATCATGACGCGACGGCCCGGCATCTTCGGCGCCACCTTGCGCATGAGGTTGCGCCAGTCCGGCACTCCCGAATAGGCGATCGCGCGCACGATCACCCACTCCTCCTCGGGAGGAACGGGGAAGAAGCTGGTTACGAGCTGCTCTGCCTTGGCGGGGTTGGAGCCGATGGCCCCTGCGATGAAGCCGAGATAGATGCCCGCGTTCTCCGGCTCCTTGAACGTCTGAGAGTGGAACATGACGCGGACCGCCGCAGGCACATGCGCGTAGTCAGGCTTGGTCCGATAGTTGTAGATCCATTGCTGGACCACGGCGAGCGACGTCTGCGGATCGATCTCCGGAACGGGCGCCGCCGCGACGACGGATTGCAGGAAAGTACAGGCGATGAGGGCCAGCGCGATCACTCGCATGGTCTGCTCCCATTGACACACGCCACATCAGGCTCGGCGACAGGACCGCACGAGCAAAGGCATCCAGCGTTTGGATCGCGTCTGCGTCGAAACTGCGACGAACATGCATTCCAGCGGCTGCCGTCATCGCAAATGTGATCGCGGGCCAACAACGCACCACGGCCAAGACATGATTTGGCCGCGCACCCGAACTTGCATCGCGGCGATGACGAGCATGCAGGGACATCCCGTGATGAGCGCCCGGAGCACAGGCGGACGCGGCTCCGTCAGAGTCCGGCGCACCATGCCGCTTGTTGCGGCACTGGCCGTGATGTCGATCTCAGCTGCCAGCGCGGCAGATTCGATTGTCGTGCAGGGAAACAAGCGGATCGATTCCGATACGGTGCGCGCCTACTTCCACGCTGACGCACGCGGCCTCTACGATGCGGCCGCCATCGACGCAGCGCTGAAGGGGCTGGTCGCGACCGGATTGTTCGACGACGTTCACGTCGATCGCGGCAACGGACGGGTCGTCGTGCGGGTCTCCGAAGCAAAGGTGCTCGACCGGGTTGCCTTCGAAGGTAACAAGAAGGTGAAGGACGCCGACCTCACCACCGCCGTCCTGTCGAAGCCGCGGGCCGGCTTGCAACGCGCAACGGTCCAGGGTGACGTCACCCGCATCATCGAGGCCTATCATCGCGTCGGACGCGACGACGTCCGGGTGGTGCCCGAGATCATCGACCGCGGCAATGATCGCGTCGACCTCGTGTTCACGATCACCGAGGGCAAGAAGACCCCGGTCAGGACCATCAGCTTCGTCGGCAATCATGCCTATGGCGCACGGCAATTGCGCGCCGTGATCAAGACATCGGCAACGCACGCGCTGAGCTTCTTCACCGGAGGCGATGTCTACGATCCCGACCGGATCAACGCCGATCGCGAGCAGATCCGGCAGTACTACCGCGATCACGGCTATGCCGACGCCGAAGTGACCAGCGTCAATGTCGACTACGACCGGGCCAACAGCGGGTTCGACGTCACCTTCGCGATCGATGAAGGCCCGCTCTATCGCTTCGGCAAGATCGAGCTGTCGTGCAACGTGCCGGATCTCGCCTGCGAGCGCCTGCGCCCTCTGCTGCTGGCGCAGGACGGTGAGACGTTCGACGACGGCAAGCTGACGAAGACCACCGAAGGGCTGACGGCCGAGCTCGGCAAGATCGGCTTTCCGTTCGCGCAGGTCGAGCCGGTCATCCTGCGCAATGCGCCGGCACGTCTCGCCGATATCCGCTTCCAGATCGACCAGGGCCGGCGGAGCTACGTGGAGCGCATCGATATCCACGGCAACACGCATACACACGACGACGTGGTGCGCCGCGAATTCGACTTCGCCGAGGGCGACGCCTACAACAAGTCGCTCGTCGACCGCGCCGAACGACGCCTGCGCAATCTCAACTACTTCAAGACCGTCAAGATCTCGCAACGGCAGGGCTCGACGCGGGATCGCGTGGTGCTGGATGTGGAAGTGGTCGACCAGCCGACGGGCGACTTCAATGTGTCCGGCGGCTATTCCAGCACCGACGGCCTGCTGGCGGAAGTCAAGATCGGCGATCGCAACGTGCTCGGCACCGGCAACACGGCGCAGGCCACGTTCACCTATGGTCAGTTCGCCCGCGGCGCCACCCTCGCGTTCACCTCGCCCTTCGCGCTAGGCCGCACCACACCGGGATTCGAGCTGTTCGGCCGCCAGAGCACTGCGACCGCGTTCCAGTCGTTCGGCAGCAATACCTACGGTGGCGCAGTCACGCTCGGCATGCCCGTGAGCGAGCAGACCGCCATGCTGTGGCGCTATTCGCTGTTCGACCAGAACGTCGTCCTGTCTCCCGGCGTCAACCCGGCCACGGTGTCCTTGCCCGTCCGGCAAGCCGCAGCCGCCGGACGGCAATTGGTGTCGCAGCTCGGCACCACCGTCACCACCAGCACGCTCGACAACAACAAGCTTCCGACCAGCGGCATTCGTTCCCAACTCAGCCAGGATCTTGCAGGACTCGGCGGTGACGTGCGGTTTCTACGTACGACCGGAGATGTCCGCTATTACCGGTCGATCAACAGCGACCTGACGGGAATGGTTCGCGCCCAGGGCGGCTACGTCACGGGCTGGGGCGGCAAGCAGGCGCCGCTGCTGAACAGCTTCTTCGGCGGTCCGACCATGGTGCGCGGCTTCGCCCCCGGCGGCTTTGGGCCGCGTGATGTGACGCCGGGATCGACCATGGACAATGTCGGCGGCAGCTACTATTGGGCCACGACCGCGGAGCTGCAGAGCAACATCCCTGGACTGCCCCAGGAATACGGGTTGCGCGCATCGGCCTTCGTCGACGCCGGCACCGTGTTCGGCTATCGGGGGCCGACCCAGAACGTCCAGGTGGCCAACAGGAACGTCCTGCGATCATCGGTCGGCGTCGGGATGACCTGGGCCTCGCCATTCGGGCCGCTGACGGTCGATTACGCCGTGCCGCTGAGCAAAGCGGCGTACGACATCGTCCAGCCGCTGCGCTTCAGCGCCGGCGGCTTCTGACGCCTGCCCTCTGTCGGCTTGCAGGTGAGGCGGCAGCGCTAAAGCGCTGCCGCCCGGCCTTGTCTCAATACGGATGATAGTAGTGGACCCGCGGCCTATAATAGGGGTGGCCGTAGTACGGGTGGCCGTAATATGGACGCGGCGCGTAGTACACCGGCGGCGGTCCATAATATCCCGGTTGGGCGTAGTAGCCGGGACCGGCATAGTAATAGTCGTCATCGTGCTGATGCGCGGCGATCGCGCCGATGGTTCCGATCATCGCGCCCATGATCGCGAGACCGGCGGCAGGATTGCCGCGGTAGTGACGACGATAGCGCCGGCGGGCGCTGAGATCAGTCGCATCGCCGGACGTACCGGTCGTGAGCAGCTGTTTGCCGGCTGGTCCAGACGACCGGGCGAGCACCGTGGTCGGCTCGCTCGCCGTCATGATCAGCATCGCCATGGCTGTGAGTGCGATCTTCCGGCCGGTCGAACCAAACAGATAATGTTCGCAGGACATGTGATCCCCCGTCTCTTCGCTCATTTCCAAATTACAACACGACGCGAGATGCAGCTTGATCTGCGTCAACCGGCAATTCAACCCGGTTGCGCGCAGCAAATTTCCATCCGCCCCCGAACGTGCTTAGACGCACGTCCACACTGTCGGGTTCAATCCAGATCTCACCGATTTTTCGCGAACCAACTGCCCCTCATTGGAAACCAATGCCTTGCACGTTCATGACCATGACGGCCACCCGGCCAAGAGGATATTCGATGACTGCCAAGCTCGCGCGATTGTTCGGAGCCATTGCCATGCTGACTGTTACCGCCTCCTCCGGCATGGCCGACGATACCAAGACGTCGCTGTTCAAGGTCGTCACCGTCAAGGACGAGATCGTGATCGGCCTGAGCGCTGACGAGCTGAAGACGATCGGCGGCACCGACGCGGGCGCCATCGCGCATGCGCTGGCGCAGAAGGGCGACCTGACGGCGTGGCAATACAACGTCCATCGCGGACCGAACGGCGAGCTGCAGATGGCGCCTTCGGCCAAGATTGCCCTGCTCGCCCACGCCTCGCTGCGGGTCGAGCCCTATAGCACCACCTATGCCGTGACGCCGCATCCTTGATCCCAAGAGAAGTGCGGGCGCCCGCGAAACGCGATCGGTTCGCGAGCGCCCCTCCCGCTGGTTAAGGCCAGGGATCGATCCGGCGGGTCGGACGCGTCGCCTCCCGATACGACCCAGCGGGTCGTCCGTTCGAAAAGCCGTAGACCACGGCCAGCCGATCCAGGCATTCCTTGAAGCGGCGCGCGAAATAGTCATTCCAACGCTGGCTGGCCAGACCTCGCTTGTGCCCGACCAGCTCCATCGTGAGACCATGCACCAGGATGTCGTGCACGATCGCCGCCCCATCTGCGCCGAGCTCGCGCTCGGCCCGGTTCAGCCTGACCATGGCCTGACGCTGGCCTTCGGTGAGAAGCTCCCGGCCCTGGGCACCATCCACGTGATCACGCGAGGGATCGATCGCCTGGGGCCCTCGCTCGGCGCGCTCCCAGTCGGACTGGAAGGCGCGGCCGGCGCGATATTGCGCATCATCCAGCTGCTTGTGCGCGTGCAGCCGTCCAAGCGGGTCGTTGCGCACGGATCGAAGCGCGACGATCTTCTCGCCCGGTTCGAGCGCGAGGGGATCGTCGATTTCGACGGCGACCACATCGGCATGCGGCGGCAGATCATGAGCCCTGCGGTCATGGCTCTTCGAGATGCGAATCGACTTGCTGCGTTTGGGTCGCGCCATTTTTGTCCTCCGGCATGCGGGTTGAGATCGGGTCTGGTCGGCGGTGCCTGCCGGCTACGCCGCGGCAACGAGCCGCAAGATCAATGGCCGCATCGGGCGGTCGGCGATGACCTCCGGATTGCGAGTCAGGTGGAAATGCGGGCTGCAATAGCTCGAGCCGGGCCGGCGCGGATGGCCGCAGAAGGTGATGGGATCGTCGTCGCGGTCTCCGCCGTAGGGATAGCGGCAGTCGCCGGGCTCGAGCTGATCCAGCGACAGCAGCCGGGGACTGATGCCGACACAGCGAAGCCGCACCGGGGCCGGCAGCTCGGGAGCCGAAACCGGAATCCGCCTGCCGTCCGTCTCCTTTTGGTCTCTGACCCGGCGTCGGCGGCCGGATCCCATGAAGGCAGGTGCCGGCCGGAGATCCGGTCCGCGCGCGGCTTTCGGGCCGCCCGGCGCCGCCAGCCCCAACCGCTTGCCGCGGCCGAGCGTCGCATTCCGGGTGTAGGCGGTGCCGAATTCGGTATTCAGGGCCCGCGCGATCTCCGCATAGGACAATCCCTTGGCATGAAGCTCTCGCAACATCAGTGAATGTCGCTCTGGCCAATCGGTGGACTGCATTCTCGCCTCTTCGTCTGCATCGGGGAGCGCCGGGACGGCCGCGCCTTGGCGCGCTCCTCTTCCCGACCGGCTCAATTTCCGATATTCCGAACGAAAAGTCAAGCTTGAGTTCTGATTATCGGAAAGATATAGTGCTTCATCAGATTCGCAACGGAGAAATGAAGTCATGTTGGACGTCGCCATGATCGAGCGTGCCCTGGAGAAGCCGGGGAAGACCAAAGGCGGCCTGGCCCGCGCCATGGGGGTGCGCCCGGGGGCCGTCTCCGAGATTCTCGGGGGGCAACGGCTGATCAAGGCCGCCGAAATTCCCCTGATCACGGATTACCTCGAGCTGAACTCGGTTCCGATCATGGGGCGGGTTGGCGCAGGCTCCGTCATCGAGCCGGAATACGAGCAGGTGCCGCTCGAGGGCCTGGGAGAGGTCGCCCTGCCCTTCCCGATTTCGGAAGAGACCATCGCCTTCGAGGTCTCGGGCGATTCGATGCTGCCGAAATATGAAAACGGCGACGTGATCGTGGTCTACCGGGACCAGCGGCACCCGCTGTCGAGCTTCTACGGCGAGGAAGCGGTGGTGCGGCTCAAGTCGGGCGAGCGCTATCTGAAGACGATCGAGCGCGGCAAGTCGTCGTCCCTGGTCAACCTCAAGAGCTTCAACGCCAAGCCGATCGTGGGGGTCAAGCTGGACTGGATCGGGGAGATCTTCGTCACCCTGCCGCGCGGCCAGATCCAGCGGATGCGGAGCAAGTCGGCGGCCCGCGCCCGGGCGGCACGAGCTGCCAGCAAATAAAGCAGGACGGAGGGCGACCTCCGTTCCTGCCCCCGCACCGGTGAACATCACCATTGACATTTTTCTGTTTTTCAGAAATAATGCCGCGGTAGTGACGACTCACCCGAGCTGGCGGTGCATGCAGTACTTCGTCGTGATGATCGACTACGGCCGTCGGGGACGGGAGGCCGTGGTCGACCCCGAAATGACCCGGCGCGACGTGATTGCACGCGTGGCGTCGGGGGAGTTTTCGAACATCAGCTTCATCCATGAGATCCTCGACCACTCTGTCGAGGACATCACCGCGGACATCATGTCCGAAGCGGCGGTTCCGGAGCTGGTCGGCATCGACGCCGACCTGCAGGCCGCGCGGTTCGATCATGAACGCGATCTGCGCAAGCACGAGCAAGTCTAGCGGAAATCGCGCGGGACGCTGCCGGTGCGAGCCGAGGACCGGCGGGCCGCTGTAGAGCCGGTCCGCCGACTGATCGTCAAACCAGATCAGACCAGAAAAACGGTCGAACCGGTGGTCTTGCGGCCGGCCAAGTCGGCGTGGGCCTTGGCGGCGTCCTTGAGCGGATAGGTCTGGTTGACTTCGATCTTCACGGCGCCCGACCTGACGACGTCGAACAGCTCGTTCGCCATCGCAACAAGGCTCTCGCGCTTGGCCGCATAGGTGAACAGGGTCGGCCGGGTCACGAACAGCGAACCCTTCTGCGCCAGCAGCCCGAGATTCAGCGGATCGACCGTACCCGAGGACTGACCGAACAGCACCGCGTAGCCGAGCGGCGCCAGGCAGTCGAGCGACTTCAGGAACGTATCCTTGCCGACGGAATCGTAGACCACAGGCACCTTCTTGCCCCCGGTGATCTCGCCGACGCGCGCGACGAAATCCTCGCGCGAATAGATGATGGTGTGCTCACAGCCATGGGCCTTGGCCTGCTGCGCCTTGTCGTCGCTGGAGACGGTGCCGATGACGGTAGCTCCCAGATGCTTGGCCCACTGGCTCAGGATCAGACCAACGCCGCCGGCCGCCGCATGCAGCAGAATGGTGTCGCTGGCTTTCACCCGATAGGTCTGCCGGATCAGGTATTGGACGGTCAGGCCCTTCAGCATCATCGCCGCCGCCGTCTTGTCGTCGATCTCGTCGGGAAGCTTGAGCAGCTGGGCCGCCGGGATCAGACGCGCTTCGGAATAGGCGCCGAGCGGTGATGAACCGTAGGCGACGCGGTCGCCGACCTTGAGATCCGAGACTCCTTCCCCCAACTCCTCGATCACGCCGGCACCCTCGCTGCCCAATCCGCTCGGCAGCTGGACAGGATAGAGGCCGGAACGATTGTAGATGTCGACGAAATTGAGACCGACGGCGGTGTGCCGGATACGGGCTTCGCCTGGACCAGGCTTGCCGACGCTGACCTCCTCCCAGACGAGCACCTCGGGACCACCGGTTTTGTGGAAACGAATGGCGTTTGTCATGGTCTTTGTCCTCCCTGTTGGACCAGTGCCGTCCCGTTCGGCCGCCTCATGGCTTGGCCCGAACGGTGCCACATCCGGGCACGACGGCGACCTCATGTCCGTAGCCGCTCCCGCCGCCGTTTGGCAATCCGCTTGGCGGCCGCCCGCGGCCCGGCCGGAACCGCCGATACGGTCACGCGTTCTCAGGCGAAAGCGGAGGACACCGACCATGCCGCCCAAAAAGCGCCGCACGCGGATCACCCCGGCGATCCTGATCGAGCTTGCCTGTCATACGTTCATGGGCACGGCGCTCGGTCTCGGCTTCGCCTTCGCACTGACCCACCTGGACGCATTCGGGATCTCGCAGCTCATTGCGCACAGCGTCGAACCGAGCATGACCCTCACGATCATCGTGGCCGCCTTGACGCTGTCCTTTGCAGTCGGCGCGACGCTGACCGGAGCGGTCTTCACGATGATGGATGAGCGGTAGCTCGGTCACTCACCCCATCGGCAGCGGTGGCCCCGCGAAGATCTCGGACCGCACCCGGCTGATCTGTGATCCGTACGTCGCGCAAAACATGCAGATGGTCGACACGTTCGACCGGAGCGTCGGCATGATCGGGCTGAAGCTGAACTCGCCGGTCTGAATCGTCCGGATTGCGCCAGCAGCGCGCAAGTGCGACACCGACGAATACTGCAAGAGCAAGCCATTTCAACGCGTTCGATGATCCGTGCTGCGCGCCGGCTGATTCGAACGAATCTATGGCGTCGTCCGACACACCGATGTGACGGCCTCGTTACCGGTAAGCCCTGTCGATCTGCCTTAATGTTCTCTTAACGAGGCGCGACCGTTCACCGCTAACAACAGGATCAGCTGCATTGCAGCAGCGCGCAGGAGATCATTCAAATTTGAATTAATCCGTCGGCGGAACGGGCGTAATCAAGCGCCGTATCACTACGGATGCATGAAGGTCGCATCTTCGTCACGCGGACTTTCTAAGACGAATGCCAAACGTCCAACATTCGAGGCAGCATGAACGCGGAAATCGAACACGAGCTCACGCCGGACCAATGGGAAACGCTGAAGGCGCTTCGCATTCCCGCCCGCGAGCGCCGCCGGCTGAATGGCATGATCGTCAATCAACTCGCTGCGCTGGAACTGGCCAGCATCAGCGATGGAATTGCAGAGATCACCAAAATGGGGCGCAAGGTTCTGATCAGAGGATCATCGCGCCTGCTCGATGTCGCGGCCTGACGGCGAGCAACGAGATGGCTCCCGGCCATTGCCGGGCCCGCTCACCACATCGTCTTACGTGCGCGCTCCGGCCATTCGCGGTCATACTGCGCGCCGTCGATACCGTCGGTCATTGCTGCCAGGATCTGTCCCGGCGTCGGCAACTGCCGCGGGTCGATTCGCTTCTCGGGATTCCAGAGATCGGCGCGCACGATCGCGCGCGCGCACTGGAAATAGATTTCGTCCACCGTCATGACGATCACCGAGCGCGGCAGCTTGCCTTCCATGCGGAATGACTCCAGCAGGTCGGGAGCAGCCGAGAGATGGCCTCGTCCGTTGACACGCAGCGTGTTGCCCGATCCAGGAATCAGGAACAGCAGGCCGATCCGGGGATCGCGCACGATGTTGCGCAGCGAGTCGATGCGGTTGTTGCCGCGGCGATCGGGCATCATCAACGTCTTGTCGTCGTGAATGCGGACGAAGCCCGGAAGATCGCCGCGCGGCGAACAATCCAGACCTTCCGGTCCTGACGTCGCAAGCGCCACGAACGGCGACGCCTCGATCATGATCCGATAATGCGGCGTCACCCGATCGGCGACTTTCGCCGTCGATGCGAGCCCCGTCTCACCATAGATCGCCTCGAGCTGCTCAATCGTGGTGATGATCGACATCGCCGCTTGCTCCTGTGGCTCTGGTCGGCATCGCATCGGTCCGCCCTCTGATCACGTCGACCAGCCGGCGCCCGTGTGCCGCGGGATCGCCGACATTGACGATCGTCACGTCCGCGGCAACCGTCTCGTCCGAGACGGAGCGCTGCAGACGCTCGCCGATGTCGCCATCGCTCGCGCGATGCCGCTTGCCGAGCCGCTCGGCAAGGACCTCCGCCGGCGCCGTGATGGAAACGACGACCACATGCGCGTAGTCGCGCCGCGCCGCCGGGATAGCCGTCCGCGACACGTTCACGACCACCGTGCGTCCTGCGAGAATGTCGTCATTGATCGTCCGCGGCACGCCATAGTCGTGCCCGTGGGCCTCCCAATGCAGAGCGAACTGGCCGGTCTCGAGAGCCTCGCGAAAAGCCGATGCCGTCATCTCGAGATTGTCTTCGAACGCCGAGGCCTCGCGGGTGACGATCCGCCGTGGAAAGACGATGCGATCGTCACCCACGCATTCACGGCGCGCAACGTTGAGCAGCGTATCCTTGCCGGCGCCACTGGGCCCGACCACGAGCACGAGACGGCCGGGGCCGAGCCGATCGGAGCCAAGTGATTCGGAGCCAGTCGATGAAGCCGGGATGTCGGTCATGCGACCCGCAATCCTTCCCGCCAGACGCTGCGCACCACCGCGACGTCGCCGGCCACGTGAACCCGAATGAGGTCCGCGCGCTTGCCGGCGGCGATTTCGCCGCGGTCGCGCAGCCCGACCGCTTCCGCCGGTGCCTTGGTGACGGTCCGAACCGCCGCGGCGAGGTCGATCGCCGGGACGCGCTGCGGCAATTGCAGTGCGCCCATCAGCAGGCTCGACGGCACATAGTCCGACGACAGAATGTCGAGCAAGCCCTCGCGCGCGAGGTCCACAGCCGCGATGTTTCCGGAATGCGAGCCGCCGCGCACGACGTTGGGCGCGCCCATCAGGATGCTGATGCCCGCGTCGTGCAGGCCCCGCGCCGCTTCGATGGTGGTCGGAAACTCCGCCACCGCGATGCCATCCTTGATCGCGTCGGCGACATTCTCGTCGGTGGTGTCGTCATGGCTGGCGAGCGGCACGTCGTGCGTCTTGGCGAGCGCGACGATCTCGCGCATGTTGGCCGCCGCATAGGTCTGCTGATAGGCGAAGCGGCGCGCGAACATGACATCGAGCTCCGCATCGGTCTTGCCGCCGCTCTTGCCGCGGTAATAGTCGCGCAGCTTGCCTTCGTCACGGAACTGGCGCTGGCCCGGCGTGTGATCCATCAGCGACATCAGACGGACATCCGGACGGCCCGCCAACTGCGTCGCTTCATCGACCACCGTCGGCATCGGCACCTCGCAGCGCAGATGCAGGAAGTGATCGGCGCGCAGCAGACGCGCGTCGCGCGCCCGCCCGATCGCGTCCGCGAGCACATTGGCCTGGCCGTCGACGCCTTCGGCGCCCTCCTCGCTCCAGACCCGCAGCGAATCCAGCACGGTGGTGATGCCTGCCGTGGCGAGCTGGCCGTCATAGGAGATCACGGCCGCGACCGGATCCCAATAGACCTTCGGCCGCGGCACGAAGTGGGCTTCGAGGTGATCGGTGTGCAGTTCGACGAGGCCGGGCATCAGCAGATCGCCCTCGGCATCGAGACTGCCGGCCGGGCTCGCGCCTTCGCCAACTTCTGCGACCCGCCCTCCGACCATCGCCACCCAGCCCCGCTCGATCACGCGATCCGCGAGGACCAGCCGGGCGTTGCCTATCACGGTTTCAGACATGTTGGCATCCATCTGCTGTTCTGCCCTCTACGCCGCGGCTGCGAATGTCGTCACGTCGACGATGCGGTCAGCGATCGCGATCCTGATATCATCATCATGCACGATCGCCAGCATCGCGACGCCGGCCTGCTTCTTCGCCGCGATCAGATCGACCACGACGGCCCGGTTCGCTGCATCAAGCGAGGCCGTCGGCTCATCCAGCAGCAGGATCGGGAGCTCCGAGATGAAGCCACGGGCGATGTTGACGCGCTGCTGCTCGCCGCCGGAAAACGTCGACGGCGGCAGCGACCACAGCCGCTCCGGAATGTTGAGCCGGGCGAGCAGCGCGCCGGCACGCGCGCGCGCCTCGTCCCGCGACACGCCGGCCGCGAGCAGCGGCTCGGCGACGACGTCGAGCGCCGGCACCCGCGGCACGGCCCGCAGGAACTGGCTGACATAGCCAATCGTCTGCCGCCGCGCGTTGAGCACCAGCCGCGGCTCGGCTCCCGCGATGTTGGTGATCTCACCATCATGACGGACGCCGACGCGGCCGCCATCGCAGCGGTAGTTGCCGAAGATCATCTTCAGGATCGACGACTTGCCCGCGCCCGAAGGTCCCGCCAGCACGACGCATTCCCCGGCCCTGACCTGGAACGACACGCCGCGCACCACGGGCAGCAAGATGCCGCCCTGCAGGTGCATGGTGAAGGTCTTCTCGGCATTTTCGATATCGATCATCACGGTCATTGCATGAGGCTCATGGCGGCAGGATCGAGGATACGAGGAGCTGGGTGTAGGGCTCGCGTGGATCGTCGAGCACCTGGTCGGTGAGGCCGGTCTCGATCACCCGCCCCTCCTTCATGACCATCACACGGTGCGACAACAGCCGCGCCACGGCCAGATCATGCGTGACCACGATCGCGGCGAGGCCGAGCTCGTTGACGAGGCTGCGCATCAGGTCGAGCAGGCGGGCCTGCACCGACACGTCGAGCCCGCCGGTCGGCTCATCCATGAACACCAGCCGCGGCTCCGTCACCAGGTTGCGCGCGATCTGCAGCCGCTGCCGCATGCCGCCGGAATAGGTCCGCGGCGCATCGTCGATGCGGCCGACATCGATCTCGACCCGCGTGAGCCAGGACGAGGCCGTCTGCCGGATGCGGCCGTAGTTGTTCCAGCCGACGGCCATTAGCCGCTCGCCGACATTGGCGCCGGCGGACACCGCCATGCGCAAGCCCTGCGACGGGTCCTGATGCACGTAGCCCCAGTCGGTCCGGAACAGGAAGCGCCGCTCAGCCTCGCCAAGCTGCGCGAGATCGCGCAGCACGCCGTCACGCATCCGATAAGACACGTGGCCGCCGCTCGGCGTGAGCTGCGCCGACAGCATCTGCAGCAGCGTCGACTTGCCCGACCCGGATTCGCCGACGATGGCGAGCACCTCGCCCGGATAGAGCACGAACGACACGTCGCGGCAGGCCGACAGCCGGCCATAGCTCTTCGTCAGGCCTTCGGCGACCAGCAGCGGCTGATCGGTGGCACGGGTCACCTCAACCATGGGCGGCTTCCTTGTGCGGGGCTGCGTTCTCCGTGCCGCGATGTCCGGCCGCCTGCCGGCCTTCGCAATAGTCCGTGTCGGAGCAGACGAACATGCGGCTGCCCTTGTCGTCGGTCACGATCTCGTCGAGATAGGAGTCCTCCGCGCCGCACAGCGCACAGGGCGCATCGAACTTGTAGCGCGTGAACGGATGATCCTCGAAGTCCAGCGAGACCACCGACGTATACGGCGGGATGGCGTAGATGCGCTTCTCGCGCCCGGCGCCGAACAGCTGCAGCGCCGGGCAATTGTCCATCTTCGGATTGTCGAATTTCGGCGTCGGCGACGGATCCATCACGTAGCGCGCATTGACCTTCACCGGATAGGCGTAGGAGGTCGCGATGTGGCCGAAGCGCGCGATGTCCTCGTACAGCTTGACGTGCATCAGCCCATACTCGGCCAGTGCATGCATGCGCCGCGTCTCGGTCTCGCGCGGCTCGAGAAACCGCAGCGGCTCGGGGATCGGCACCTGATAGACAAGCACCTGTCCCTCGCGCAGCGGCGCCTCCGGGATGCGGTGGCGGGTCTGGATCACGCTCGCCTGTTCGGTCGACGTCGTCGTGGCGACGCCGGCGGTCTTGGCGAAGAACTTGCGGATCGAGATCGCGTTGGTGGTGTCGTCGGAGCCCTGGTCGATCACCTTGAGCACATCGTCCGGGCCGAGAATGGCTGCGGTGACCTGCACGCCACCGGTGCCCCAGCCATAGGGCATCGGCATCTCGCGGCTCGCGAACGGCACCTGATAGCCGGGAATTGCGATCGCCTTGAGGATCGCGCGGCGAATCATCCGCTTGGTCTGCTCGTCGAGATAGGCGAAGTTGTAGGTCGGCGCGTTCATTCCGCAGCCTCCTTCAGCGCGGGAGCGGCGTTGGCGTCGGCAAATTCCTGTCGCAGCTTGCGCAGCAGGCCGAGCTCGGACTGGAAGTCGACATAATGCGGCAGCTTCAGATGCTCGACGAAGCCCGTGGCCTGCACATTGTCGGAGTGCGACATCACGAACTCCTCGTCCTGCGCCGGCGCGATCACATCCTCGCCGAGCTCGCGTGCGCGCAGCGCGCGGTCGACCAGCGCCATCGACATCGTCTTGCGCTCGCTCTGGCCGAACGCAAGGCCATAGCCACGTGTAAAACATGGCGGCTCGGTCGCCGAGCCCTTGAACTGATTGACCATCTGGCACTCGGTCAGTTCGACCGATCCGAGCGGCACCGCAAAGCCGATCTCCTCGGCGAAGAACTCGACCTCGACCTCGCCGAAGCGGATCTCGCCGGCGAACGGATGGTTGCGGCCGTAGCCGCGCTGGGTCGAATATCCCAGCGCAAGCAGAAAACCCTCGTCGCCGCGCGCGAGATTCTGCAGCCGCAGATCGCGCCCTGCAGGAAAGGTCAAGGGATCGCGCGTGAGATCGCCGACCGGCGCGTCGGCCTCCTCTGCGGGCGACGGCTCGATCAGTCCGTCCTGGCCGAGGATGTCGGTGACACGCGGCATCGGGGCGTCGGAGGTTGCCGCGAGACTCGGCGCTTCCGGATCACCACCCGCAGCCAAGCTGGGGTCGAGCAGCCGGTGCGTGTAGTCGAACGTCGGTCCCAGCACCTGGCCGCCTGGAATGTCCTTGAAGGTCGAGGAAACACGCCGCTGCACCCGCATTGCACCGGTATCGACCGGCTCGGTGGCGCCGAATCGCGGCAGGGTCGCGCGGAAGGCGCGCACCAGGAAGATCGCCTCGATGAGATCGCCCCGCGCCTGCTTGATCGCCAGCGCCGCCAGCTCGCGGTCATACAGCGAGCCCTCGCTCATGACGCGATCGACCGCGAGCCCGAGCTGCTCGGAAATCTGCGGCAGCGACAGCTCAGGCACGTCGCGCGCGCCACGGCGCGCATGCGCCAGCAGCCGATGCGCGTTCTCGATCGCGCGCTCACCACCTTTGACGGCCACATACATGCGTCAGGCTCCTGCAGATGCGAGTCGGGTGGTGCGCGGAATTGCGACCAGTGAACGGTCGTCGACTAGGATCACGTCGATGCCGCGCGGAAACAGCTGCTCGTTGATCGACAGCCGGTCGAACAGGTCGGCAGGCTCGAGTATCACTGTGAGCGATGTCGTGCGACTGATCCCTGGACCACGCAGATGAAAGGTCCGGCCTCGGGACAGACTCGGCACCTGCAGAATCAAGGTCGTCGACCGGTCTGGATATTCGGGCGTGCCCAACGCAAACGAGGAGAGATCCGGCAGCATGGCCGACTCCGCGATCAACGCGAAGCTGGCCGCATCCTGCCGGTCCACGATCGGCGCACCGGTGTGAAACCGCAGCCAGGCACCGACATCAGGCGCGCTGGCGAAAGCCGGATCGAGCCAGAGCGGTGTGTCCTGGTCCAGCAAGGTCAGCGCAATCGCCGCGACGCCGGCCATCATCGACGGAGGACGACCGACCTCATCGGCGACCGGCATCACCTGCCCCGGCCGCGCCATCGCCTCCATCACAGTGCGAAAGGTCGATTGCGCCGACAGCACCTTGTCGGCGAACCCCGGCTGCAGATCGACGTTCGCCGCTGCCATCACCCTTCTCCCCGCACCATCGTGTAGAAATCCACGCGTGTCGCCGCAGCTTCCGCGGCGGTTCGCTTCCACCCCGCCTGCATCTGCGCCCGCAGGGGAGCCACGACCTCGGTCTCGATCGCCTCGGCATGTTCAGGTGACTGCAGCAGCGCGTCGCACAGCGCGATCAGATGCGCCTTGTCGCCATCGCGTCCGAGCACGTAGCCGAACCCAACCTCGCCGCTCGCGAGCCGGACGGCGGCACGCGAGACAGTCGCCTCGCCGAGATTGAACGGCGCACCGTCGCCACCGACCCGGCCGCGCAGCATGACCAGACCATTTTCGGGCGTTCGCAGATCCTGATGCGGCGGGACAGCGACATCGTTCATCCGCGTCGCAATGTCGGCTGCCTGCACATGCGCCAGCACCCGCATCGCCTCCCGCCGCCTCTCGCGCATCGCGATCTCGCCGCTCATCACCATCCTCGACCTTGCCCGGCTGAAGTTGTCTATGATAATAGACAACTTGATAAGAGAGCGCCATGACTGTTTGATGACATGGCCGTGATTTCCACGATCCGCGCGAGGAGCTGCGATTGAGCATGCAGAACGCCGATTCGGGCGTCGCCCTGTGGCGCCGGGTCGCCGACGGCATCGAGCGCGACATTGCCGATGGCCGCTTCGCCGCCGGGACGCGCCTGCCCGGCGAGACGGAGATCGCGGAGACCTACCGGGTCAACCGCCACACCGTGCGGCGTGCGCTGGCGACGCTGGCAGAGCGCGGGCTGGTGCGCGCGGAGCGCGGTAGCGGCACTTACGTGGAAGCCCCTCGCTTGTCCTATCCGCTGCGCTCGCGCACCCGATTCTCGGAGATCGTGGGCGCGGGCGGCCGCGAGCCGCGGGGACAGCTGATCGCAGCCTCCGAGGAGCCCGCCACGCGCGAGCTCGCGCGCCTCCTGGGATTGAAGACCGGCACGCCACTCGTGCGCATCGACGCGCTGCGCTTTGCCGACAAGACGCCGATCTGCGTCAGCACGTCGTGGCTATCGGCCGAGCGGTTTCCGGATGCGGGACAGGTGTTCGCCGCGACCCGCTCGATGACCGCGCTGCTGGCGCATTACGGCATCCGCGATTATCGCCGCGGCTCGACCCGCATCACGGCGGCCATCGCGGATGCGAGCGATGGCGCGCGGCTCGAGCTTGCGCTCGGACGACCGGTCCTGGTGGTCGACAGCACAGACGTCGATGCCGACGGCACGCCGCTCATCAGCAAACGCTCGCGCTTCGCGGCCGAGCGCGTGACCTTCGAGGTGGAAGGCTAGTCCGCCTCAGGCCACGGCGCGGCGCCCAATGATGGCAAAGCGAAGCTTGTTCGAGATCCAGTCGATCGCCGCCACGGCCACCAGGATCATCAGGATCAGGAACGACACCTTCTGCCATTCGAGCACGCGGATCTGCTCCGCAAGCTGCAGACCGATGCCTCCGGCGCCGACGATGCCGATGATGGTCGCCGAGCGCGTATTGGATTCGATGAAGTAGAGCACCTGGCCGGCAATCACAGGGAGCACCTGCGGCAGCAGGCCGAAGCGGATCTCATGCAGCGCATTGCCGCCTGCGGCGCGCACGCCTTCAACCTGCTTGCGATCGGCGCTCTCCATCGCCTCCGAGAACAGCTTGCCGAGCGCACCGAAATCGGACACCGCGATCGCGAGCACGCCGGCGAACGGCCCGAGTCCGACGACATTAATCCAGACCAGCGCCCAAATCAGCGTGTCAACGCCGCGGATGGTGTCGAACAGCCGGCGCACGGGAAACCGGAAGATTGCTGATGGAATCACGTTTCGCGCCGCAAGAAGGCTGACCGGAAACGCGACGCAGGCCGCAAGCGTGGTGCCGAGCACTGCAATCGACAGCGTCTCGCCGAGCGCCTTGAGATAGGTCGGCAGCGACGCGCCGGGATCTGGCGGCAGCATCAGGCGTGCGATCCAGCCGAGCTGGCTCAGACCCGCCAGAATGCGCGACGGCGAGAACTCCAGGTCCACGAGGCCGAAGACGAACACTGCAAGCGCGAGCAGCAGCACCAGTGGCGTCGCCAGCCGCGCCGACATCGGCCGATTGAAGACCTGCGGATAGCGCTCACGAAGCTGCACCTGATCCGGCGTATCCGGGAGGCTCATGTCCGCACCTCCGCGCCGAACAGCCGGCCGCGGAGCCAGCCGGTGCCGATGTCGATCAGGAACACCGTCACCACGATCATCACGAGGATGGCGCTGACATCGGAATAATAGAACTTGCGGATTGCCACCACGAGCTCCTGGCCGATACCGCCGGCGCCGACGAAGCCCATCACGGACGCCTCGCGGACGTTGATTTCAAAGCGCAGCAGCGTGTAGCTGGAGAAACCGGCGATCACCTGCGGCAGCACCGCGAAGCGCATGCACGACAGCCAGCTCGCGCCGGTGGCTCTGATACCCTCGACCGGCTTCATGTCCGCGTTCTCGACCACCTCGGAGAACAGCTTGCCGAGCGCGCCGCTGGAATGGAGAGCGATCGCGAGCACACCGGGGAGCGGCCCGAGGCCAAAGGCAATGACGAAGATCAGCGCGAACACGATGCCGGGAACCGTGCGCGCGAATTCGAGCAGCCGGCGGACCGTGAACCGGACCCACGGCGCCGGCGAGGTGTTCTCGGCCGCAAGGAAGTTGAGACAAAACGCGAGCAGCATGCCCGCGAGCGTGCCGACATAGCTGATCAAGAGCGTCTCACCGAGCAGCTTGATCCACTTCCTGAAGCCCCAGAACCATTCGGGAAAATTGGTCCAGACGCGGTGACCGTCATCGAGCGTGAAGAGGCGGTCGAAATAGCTGACGAAGTTGCCGAAATACGTGAAGAGCGTCGCCAGATTGACCTCGGCGCCGACGGCGGCAACGAGGAGAACGGCGAGAAACGCCGCCATCGAGACCGCAAACCGCAGGCGGCGTCGCGCGACCGCCCGGCGATAGGCGTCGTTCAGAGCCGCAAGCTGCTGGCTCGGAAGGATGGAAACGGCGACCGTCATCGGGCCTTTGCTGTCCTTGCTTCAAGACGACTCGGTTTGCCGCACGACAAGAGCGGGGCCTTTACAGGCCCGGCTCACCGTCGCAGGCAGTTCGGATCAGGACGCCTTCTTGCGCAGGCTGTCGACGAACTTGATCAGGTCAATCGTGCCATCCCAGTCCTTCGTCGTGGCCGGATGGAACCCCTTCTTCTGGCCGTCGGAGAGACGGTCGAACGCAGCCTTGTCCTTGGTCGGGGCATCGAAGAACGCTTTGGCGATCGCCGCCTTCAGATCCGCGGGCAGATCCGAATTATAGGCATAGGGGCCGTTGATGATCGGCGCCGACTTGTGAATGATGCGGAAGTCTTCCTTCTTCATCGGCGAGCCGTCGGCGTTCTTCAGCATGCCCTTGGTGAGCATCTGCGCCAGCGTCGAGTCGTTGTCGCTGGTCCATTGGTTGGCTGCGACGTCGACGGTGCCCTGGGCGAGAGCGAGGACGGCGTTCTCGTGGCTGCCGGCGAACACCACCTTGCTGAAATAGGTCTCGGCATCGGTCACACCCATCTTGTTGAGTTCGAAGCGCGGCACGTTGTTGCCGGAGGTCGAGTTCGGATCGACCAGACCGAGATTCTTGCCCTTGAGGTCTTCGACCTTCTGGTACGGGCTGGCTGTCTTAACGAAGAACACCGAATAATAGCCGGTGCTGCCGTCGGCGTTGATGTCGTTGGCGAAGGCATCGATCTTGACGCCGGTCAGGCGCGCACGGGCGAACGAGGCTGAGCCGTAGCTCGCGATGTGGATGTTGCCGGCGCGCTGACCTTCGATCACGGCCGCATAGTCGTTGGCGATGCGGAGCGTCACCTTGGTGCCGAGCTCCTTGGACAGGTAGTTGACGAACGGCGTCCAGCGCTCGGTGACGCCGGAGGCGTTCTCGGCCGGGATGACCGCGAAGGTCAGCTCCGGATATTTCGTCTTCCAATCCTCGGCCGAGGCCGAACCGGCGAAGGCAAGCGCGGCAACGCCCGCCAGGATGACGCGACGATTGATCATGGCAAATCCTCTTGTTGCTGTCGTACGGTTGGGCCGCCGCGAGATGCGACGGCTGAAATCAGCGTGACTCACGCCTCAGGCCACGGCGGCTTCGCCGAAAGCCGGAACGGTTACGGGTGGCACGGGCCGGACGCTATCCATGACGTCGTCGGCCTCGAGATCGTAGAGCTCGCGCGCGATCTGCGCCGTCAGCGCGGCGGGCAAATCGTCGAAGACCACGCGTCCAGCGGCCATGCCGATCAAGCGATCGCAATAGCTGCGCGCCAGATCGAGCGAATGCAGGTTGCAGACCACCGTGATTCCGAAATGCTTGTTGATGCGCAGCAGTGCGTCCATCACGATCCGGGTGTTGCGCGGATCGAGCGAGGCGATCGGCTCGTCGGCCAGGATGATCTCGGGGTTCTGCACCAATGCGCGGGCGATCGCGACACGCTGCTGCTGTCCTCCCGACAATTGATCGGCACGTTGCGCGGCCAGCGACGCCATGTCGAACTGCTCGAGCGCGGACAACGCCATGGCAACATCCTCCGCCGGCCACAGCTGCGCCAGCGAGCGCCACGACGGAACCTCGGCAAGCCGGCCCATCAGAACGTTGGTGAGAACATCGAGCCGGCCGACCAGGTTGAACTGCTGGAAGATCATCGCCGACCGCGCGCGCCACTGCCGCAGCTCGCGGCCGCGCAGCGCCGTCACGTCGAGATCCTTGAACAGAACTTTTCCGGAGCTGATCGGGCTGAGCCGGTTGATCGAGCGCAGCAGGGTCGATTTTCCGGCGCCCGAGCGTCCGATCACGCCGACGAAGCTGCCGGGCGCCACCGAAAAGGACGCATTGTCGACCGCGGCTTTCGCGCCGAAACGGCACGTCAGACCATTGACCACCAGCATGAAATTCTCCAGACGCCTCGCTCTGCCCCATCGCTAGCGTCTGGACTCAACAGTTATATGACAGTCCGCTTACGCCGGCTCCCTCATCCACATCGGCGGCAGCGCCGTCATCATCGTGTCACGCAACTGTCATGACGAGCACCTTAGACCTTGTTGTCGATTTCCAAAGGAATAGAACCAGACATGGCCGGCAAATCGCTTTCCATTGCACCCACCGTCGATGCCAGCGCAAAACTCCACGAGACGCGCCTCGGCGCCTATTGCGAGGTCGGAGCCCGCAGCATTCTTCACGAGGTGACGATTGGCGACTACTCCTATGTCGTCAACGACGCCCAGATCACCTACACGACGATCGGAAAATTCTGCTCGATTGCGGCGATGACCCGCATCAATCCGGGCAATCATCCGATGCATCGTGCGACCCAGGCCCACTTCACCTACCGCGCCAGCGCCTATTTCGAAGGTGAAGCCGACGACACGGAGTTCTTCGCCTGGCGCAGGCAGCATCACGTCGACATCGGTCACGACGTCTGGATCGGCCATGGCGCGATCGTGCTGCCGGGGCGCAACATCGGCACCGGCGCCGTGGTGGCGGCGGGTGCCGTCGTCACCAAGGACGTGCCCCCCTACACCATCGTCGCCGGCAATCCCGCCCGGGTGATCAAGCGGCGCTTCCCGATCGATATCGAACAGCGCCTCGTCACGCTCGCTTGGTGGGATTGGACCCATGACGCACTTCGCGCGGCGCTGCCGGATTTCCGGGGGCTCGAGATCGGCGCGTTCCTGGACAAATACGAAGCGGCTCTCGACGGCGGGCGCCTTGTGCGGCAAAGTGCCGCCCAATGACCAACATTTCCATCTTCTCCGGCCGCTGCCTGATCGGCTCCGACCTTGCCGACACATCGCTGCAGATATCGAACGGCGTGATCGCCGGCCTCGATGGCGCGACGCGAGGCGCAGATCTCGATCTGGATGCATCCGGCCTCACGGTGCTGCCCGGGATCGTCGACATCCACGGCGATGCGTTCGAGCGCCAGATGATGCCGCGCGCCGGCGTCGATTTCCCGATCGACGTCGCGCTCGTCGACAGCGACCGCCAGGCGATCAGCAACGGCATCACCACGGTTTTCCACGCCACGACGTGGTCGTGGGAACCCGGCCTGCGCAGCGCCGGCAATGCGCGTCAATTGCTCGAGGCGATCGAAAGCCTCAGGCCGAGGCTTGCCGCCGATACGCGCTTCCATCTGCGCCACGAGACTTTCAATCTCGACGACGAGGACGAAATCAGCCGATTGCTCGCGGCGCGCCGCATCGACCTGTTCGCCTTCAACGATCATATGGCTTCGACCGTCGCGAGCCTCGACAAGCCGCACAAGCGGCAGCGCATGGTCGATCGCACCGGCCTGTCCGGCGAGGCGTTCGATCGTCTCGTCGCTGATATCGTGTCCCGCGCCGATGCCGTGCCGGCCTCCGTCGCGCGTCTCGCCGCCATGGCGCGCCGGTCCGGCATCCGCATGCTGTCGCACGACGACGAGAGCCCGGAGATGCGCCGCGCCTTCCGCGGACAGGGTGTCGAGATCGCGGAGTTTCCCGTTAACGAGGAGACCGCACGCGAGGCCGCCGCTGGCGGCGACGCCATCGTGTTCGGCGCACCCAACGTCGTGCGCGGCGGCAGCCACACCGGCTGGACCAGGGCGAGCGACATGATCGCCAAGGGCCTGTGCTCGGTGCTGGCGTCCGACTACTACTATCCCGCGCCGCTGCTGGCCGCCTATCGCCTCGCCGCCGACGGCATATTGCCCTTGGCGCAGGCCTGGAATCTGATATCCGCCGGCCCTGCGCGCGCGGCCGGCTTGTCGGACCGCGGCGCTCTCGCCGCCGGGGCTCGTGCAGACATCGTGCTTGTCGACGACAGCATGCCGATGCGTCCGCGCGTCGTCGCGGTGATCGCGGCGGGCCGGCTGGTCTATCTCACGGAGGTCGGGCGCCTCGGTAACGGCGCGGCGACTCGCGCGATGGCGGCGGAGTAGCTTCGATGGCCGACGTCCCGCGTTATGCGATCTACTACGCGCCGGCGCCGGAGATGGCGTTGGCCGCGTTTGGTGCGGATCTGCTCGGCTACGATGCGTGGACCGGCAGCGAACGGCCGTTTCCGAGCGAGGTCGTCGATGCGCTGCCGGATTGGGCCGAGCTGACCGCGGACGCCCGCAAATACGGCTTCCATGCCACGCTGAAGGCGCCGTTTCCGCTGAACGACGCCAGCACCGAAGCAGAGCTGTGCGCCGCCTGCGCCGCCTTTGCGGCGGCTTGGAAGACCGTGCCGATCATCCGTCCCGTCGTGGACGCAATCAGCGGCTTCATCGCTGTGATCCCCGGCGAAGGATCACCTGACCTGCAGCAACTCGCGGCCGCTTGCGTCGAGACGTTCGAGCCCTTCCGGGCCCCCATGAGCGCGGACGACCGCGCCCGCCGCAAGCCGGATTTGCTGACGCCGCGCCAGCGCGACCACCTCGACCGCTGGGGCTATCCCTATGTCATGGACGATTTTCGCTTCCACATGACTCTGACCTGTCGGCTTTCCGATGAGCGGCGGCGTCCCATTCTCGCGATGCTGCAAGACCGCTTCGCGGCGCTCGGCCTCGCCAAGCTCGTCATCGACCGGATCGCGCTGTTCCGGCAGCCGAGCCCTGCGAGCCGCTTCAGCATCGTCGAGAGCTGGCCGATCGCCGGAAGCTGACGTCAATTCGGCGGTCACGCTTCGGTCGGTTGCCGGTAGGGATAAAGGCCGCGTCCATGCCCTTGTCGGCCGAAAAAAACGATCGATCTGTGAATACGGCCGGCCTTGTCCGGCCGCATTTGTCCGGGACGCTTCGCGCATTGGTTGTATCGCCCCAAGGCCCGCCACGCGGCATATGTCGCGTCAAAGCGACGCGAACACAACAGTACGAACGACGCGATGGTATCCAAACACTCCAACTCCCGCTCCCGCGCCGCGCATCTTTCTCAGCGGTTTCGCGTACTGCGAGCATCGGGTCAGCGAGCCGGCCGGGAAATTTCCATAGAATAGCCTCACCTACTCACCCTTCCCGCCAAGAACATTGATCAGCTTAAAGGTAAGAAGAACGATTGTGACCAGGACGCGCAAAAGGGGTGACGCGCATGTCGGAAGGAAACCGTATCGGCAGGAGCGTTGGTGCCGCTTCCCGGCTCCGCTTCAATATGCGAACCTCGGTTGGATTGCGCGCGCCTGACGCCCTGACGATCTCTTCCACGACTCGATCGTGGGAGGCAGGAGGCTAGTAATGAGTGCTCCAGTTCAGAACCAATCAGTCAAGCCGACGGCGCCTTGGGCCGCCGAGGAGCTCAGCAAATACGCTCCGCGGCGGCATCACAGCGATGGTGGTTCGGATGGTTCCGAATCGCTTGCCGAGACCGTCCCGTTGCCCTCACATCTGATCGCCCGGC
Organism: Bradyrhizobium sp. HKCCYLS20291; assembly: GCF_051167715.1. Lineage (NCBI taxonomy): Bacteria > Pseudomonadati > Pseudomonadota > Alphaproteobacteria > Hyphomicrobiales > Nitrobacteraceae > Bradyrhizobium > Bradyrhizobium sp. HKCCYLS20291. The sequence goes on from NZ_JBNPTO010000002.1 coordinate 443,627, forward strand.
CAAATGCGTTGATGGCGCATCCTGCCGTCAACGATCTGGCCGATGATCAATTTCGCCGCGGCCTGTTGAGCCCAACGCTTGATCCCGTCGTCATGCCGCTTCCGCCAGAAGACAATGACAAGTCGTTTCGCCTCGGGGGCCTGATCAAGGTCGGCGCGGCGATCGGCATTGCCGCGTCCGTGGCCATGATCGTCGTCAACGTGGTGAACTTCGAGGACACCGGCTCGCCCCAGGGCAAATCTGCACTGATGCCGACCGCGGTGCTCGAGAGCCTTGCCCAGATCGACCCGGCCGAAGCGAAGATTGCCCAGGAGGACACGCCGAGCGCGACCTCGGCCATCATCGCGGCTGCCAGCCCCGACACCACCGCGCGAACCTGGCCGCCAACGTCATCGCCGTCACCGGCTCCGAACAATTCGAACGCCCTGGCCCTCGCCACCCCCGCTCCAGCACCAGCCGCCGTGCCGGTCCGCACCACCGTGCCCTTGCCGCGCGAGGAAGTCGACGCGCTGATGAAACGTGGACGAGCTCTGCTGGCCGCCGGGGACGTGGCAAGCGCACGGCTGATTCTCACCCGGCTCTCCGACGCAGGAAATGCCGACGCTTCGCTGCTGCTCGCGCGGACCTATGATCCGATCGAGTTGACGAAGCTGAGGCTGCTCGGTGCGATTCCCGACGCCGCCAAGGCGAGGGCCTGGTATCTTCGGGCCGCCGAGCAAGGCTCGCTGGAAGCAAGCCGACGCATTCAACAATCCGCCGTCCGCTAGCGCGGCATCACCAAGACATCGACCTGAACCAACGCGATCACGCCGCCTTCAATGAGGAACGGCGATCGCGATCAATCGTCTGCGCTCAATGAAGAGACTTCGACGGGAGGATTGACGATGCAGGGCATCAATGCGGCGGGCTCGGGCTGTACGGCAAGGACGCGAAACAGCCAGCTCCGGCCGCGAGCGGCTGGCATCGGCGGCGGCTGGACGGGCGCATGCCTCGCCCTTGGGCTCGCGCTCCTGCTTGCCACAGCGCACGCTCGCGGCGCTTCGGCCGCCGACAACGAGATCCGCATCGGCAATACGATGCCCTATAGCGGACCTGCGCTCGCCTATGGCGTCATCGGCAAGACGATCGCGGCGTACTTCAACAAGATCAACGTCGAGGGCGGCATCAACGGCCGGCGCATCAACTTCATCTCCTATGATGACGGCTACGTGCCGCAGAAAACCTTGGAGATGACGCGCAAGCTCGTCGAGGAGGACAACGTCCTCTTCATGTTCGCCAGCCTGGGCACCGCCACCAGCCTCGCCGCCCGCCCCTATCTGAACGTCAACAAGATTCCGCAGCTGTTCGTCGCCTCGGGCTCCTCGCAATGGGATCAGTCGCGCGACTTCCCCTGGACCATGGGCTTTCAGCCGAGTTACCAGACCGAAGCCCACATCTTCGCGCAGTACCTGCTCGAGACCCACACCAAGGGCAAGATCGCGATCCTTTATCAGGACGACGATTTCGGCAAGGACTACATCAAGGGCATCAAGGACGGCCTTGGCGGCAAGATCCCCGTCGTGGCGGAGGCCGCCTACAAGGTCACCGACGCCAATGTCAACCAGCAGATCGCGACCCTGAAGGCCTCGGGCGCCGACATTCTGCTCGACGTCACGACCCCCAAATTCGCCGTCATGGCCATCCGCCGTGTTGCCGAGATCGGCTGGCGGCCGGATCATATCCTCACCTCGGTGTCGGATTCGGTCTCCGCGGTGATGCTGACGGCAGGCGCGCAGAATTCGGAAGGCATTCTCTCGGCCAATTATTTCACCGACGAGGAGGATACGGCGACCGCGGACGAGCCGGCGCACCGTGAATGGGCGGCCTTCATGGATCGCTATCTGCCGCAGGTGTCCCGCAGCAATGGGCTTTCGGTCTACGGCTACATCGTCGCCGAAACGATGGTGGCGGTCCTGCGCAAATGCGGCGACGACCTGTCGCGTCAGAACATCATGAAGCAGGCCTCGTCACTGAAGGGGCTCCAGGTGCCGATGCTGACGTCCGGCATCACCATCAACACCAGCGTCCACGACCATGCGCCGCTCGAGCAGATGCAGATGATGCAGTTCACCGGGGGAAAGTGGCAGCGCTTCGGTCCGGTCCGCAGCGGTATCGATCCCGGCACCGTGAGCGAGTCCTTCAAGACGATCTTCCGCTACGGCACGGCGAAGAAGGACCTTGCCAACCAGCTCAACGCCAACACCGTGACGGTGATGACCGGCTCGTTCGGCAGCACCTATGCGAACATGGGCGCGGATCTCGCATCGGTGCTCGACAAGGGCGCCGAGTTGCGCGTACTGCCCGTGATTGGCCGCGGCTCCGTACAATCCGTCGCCGACATCCTGCTGCTGCGCGGCGTCGATGCCGGCATCATCCGCAAGGATACGCTGGCCTTCCTCGAGCGCAAGGATTTCGCCAACAACGTGCGTGAGCAGCTGGTCTATGTCGCCAAGCTGTTCAATGAGGAGATGCACGTGGTCGCGCCGAAGTCGATCACCAGCCTGAACGACCTCGACGGCAAGACCATCGCGGTCGACCTTCCCGATGGCGGCACTTTCGTCACGTCGATCAACATATTCGAGCGCCTGGGCATCAGACCGCATCTGCTGTACATCGAGCCGCGGCTGGCGCTCGACATGCTGCGACGGGGCGACATCGACGCGATCATCGCGGTCGAGGGCAAGCCGCTGCAATGGCTCAGCCAGGTCAACGATCCGAATCTGCATCTGGTGCCGGTCGAATACGACAAGACCTTGCATGACGAGTATCTTCCGGCGCAACTCTCCGCAGACGACTATCCGAACCTCGTGAACAGATCTGCGCCCGTCAATACGATCGCGGCCGAAGCCCTGCTCGCCTCGTACAACTGGCAGCCCGGAAGCGACCGCCATCGCCGGCTGTCGCTGCTGGTCGAGGCGCTGTTCGGCGATCTGCAGGCGCTGCAGCGGCCGCCGTTTCATCCCAAATGGCAGGAGGTCGCGCCGCTGGCGCCCATCGCGGGCTGGACCAGATTCAAGACCGCGCAGGACTGGCTCGACCGCAACATGCCGGCTGCGCAGGTGCTCGGAGCGAACGCCCAGGTCAACGATTCCAGGCCGAGTGGCACGCCGTCCGACCCCAAGCTGTTCCGCGAATTCCTGGAGTGGCGGGCGGCTCGCCAGAAGCACCCGGCCGCCCGCCCGGCGCCATAGATGCTGCCGGTCAGGGCACAGACGCTCTTGCGATCCGGACCTGGACGTCGCGAGGGCGGGCCTGATACGGCGCTGACGTGACCAGCAGGTCGGCGCCGGCTGCAGCGTAAGCCGCCGCGTTCTGTACATTGACGCCGCCGGCGGCGGCAACGATCGGCCGCATTCGAAGGGCGGCCATCGCGCCGATCCGCCTGACCAGCGCCTCGATGTCAGCCGGGGCGAACTTCTCGGCCTGAATGACCTCGAAGCCGGCCGACGCGGCCGCCACGGCCTGCTCGACGGTCGAGACCTCGATGACGAGCCGTTTCTCCGGCGCGCTCTGCCGCAAGCGCTCGACGATATCGGCAAGAGAAGCGTCCCCAAGAAGCGCCCGATGCTCGGGAAAGACGAGCACCGTTTCGGACAGTCCAAGGCGATGCATCACGGCACCGCCTGCCTTCACCGCCGCGACCGCAAAGTGCTTCGTCCCCGGCACGTTCTTGCGCGTGCAGGCGACGGCAATGCCTGGCGTCACCGCGCGGGCCGCACGGACGATCGCCGCGGCCTCGGTGGCCACCCCGGACCAGATCTCGATCAGCGTTTGCGCCACCTTCCAGCTGCGCAGCAGAGCGGCCGCGGGCCCATGCGCCCGTAGGATCGGCGCCCCCTTCTCCAGTACCATTCCGCTGGCCACGAGCAGTTCGACCCGGCAGCCGCTGAGCTCGATCAGCGCTGCGGCATCCTCGACCAGCGCCAGGACCATCTGATCTCGCGCAGCGAAGTGCATCTGCCCCGGCTCGGCGCCGATCCCGAGCGCGTCCGTCGTCAGATCCCCATAGGGAACGTCGTCACGGAGCAGGGCCTCGAGGTCATGGAGACTGGCAGTCGTCGGCACGCGATATCCCCTCTTTCTCTTCAGGCCGCATCATCGATATAGTCGCGGCCGGCTGCCCGCACTCGATCACCAGACCAGCATGGCCTGGCAGGCCGGACGGACTCACTGCAGCCCTCCGAGGCCCCCCTGCGATGTCGCATCATCAATCCGATCCATCCGGTCTCCAGCCGCCCCGCCTCGCTGCGATCCTCTATGGACCGGGCGACGACGCCGATGTTCTGCTCGACGATTTCGCCCAGGGACTGCTGCGGCGCGGCGTCCGCGTCGGCGGCATCGTCCAGCGCAATACACGGAACGAGATCGGCCGGAAGAGCGGGATGGACGTCATCGATCTCGGCAATGGTGATACGATCTCGATCTGCCAGGACCTCGGCCGCGGATCCACGGCCTGCAAGCTGGATTCGGCCGGCCTGGCCGAAGCCGGCATGGCCGTTCACCGCGCCATCGCCGCTCATGCCGACCTCATCGTCATCAACAAGTTCTCCAAGCAAGAGGCGTCGGGCAGCGGCCTGCGCGGCGAGCTGGCCGACGCGATCACCTCCGGCATTCCGGTGCTGACCGCGGTGCCCCAGAAATGCATCGAGGACTGGCGGAGCTTCACCGGGGACATCGGCACGCTCCTGCAGCCATCGCACTCGGCGATGGACGCGTGGTGGCTCGACCTGAGCGCGGCTCGCCCGCCGGGCTGACCCACGCGAGCGCCCCGCAGCAGGTCGCTATTTCCCGATCATCACGTCCGACGACTTGATCACGGCGGACACCTTGTCGCCGACCGCGAGCCCGAGCTCCTCGACGGCCTCGTTGGTGATGGCCGAGAACACCGTCAATCCTGGGGCGAGCTCGACCCTGACATGCGCCGTGGTCGCTCCCTTCGCGACCGAGACGACCGTTCCCGGCAGGACGTTTCTTGCGCTCAGCTTCACAGGCTGCTCCTCGTGCGGTCGCAGCACCGTTGCTGCACCCGGATGTAAGCAAAGCTGCCGCCCAAACACAATGATCTATATCTCATACGATATAGCATGGGCGGGATGCAGCAGCGCGATGTCGCAAACCCGACACGGCATCGCCTGCCCGTTCCGGTCACCGGCCTCAGCCGAACTTGAACAGCACGCCATAGCCGCCGCGTGGATAGCTCCACTCGATGTCGCCGCTGGCCTCGCCGATGACACGGCAGGTGCCGCATTCGATGCAGCCATCCACCGTGATCTCGACCTGGCCGGAATCATTCAGCTCATAGCAGCGCGCCGGACAGGCCTTGAGCAGCGCCTTCAGCTGCGGGCTCGGCGTCGCGTGCGGACGGACCTTGATATGGGCCCGGCCGGAATCGACCTGATAGCGATTGTAGAACAGCTTGTCCTCGACCCGCACCGCGACATCCGTGCTCATCTCCGATCTCCCTTCGCTTCAATTACTTGCTTCATTCCCTGACTAGCGCCACGCCCGGGCAAACTTGAAGGCGTCACCGAACAAGCCAGTCCACGACCTCGCGCTCACGAAGGAGCGCAGCATGCTGCTCTCCTTCTCCTTCTTCGGGGTGCCGTCGACGCGCACAAAATTCTGCATCGCCTTCGAGACCAGCTGCGGATAGGTCAGGAAGAAATTCTGCGACTGATTGTGCAGCAGTGCCGGCATGTCCTTGTATTTCTTCAGGTCCTTGATGACGAAGGAGTCCTCCAGCATCTTCTTGTAGAGCGCGAGGTTCTCCCTGGTCATCGGATCACGGCGCGACTTCACCTGGAAGATCGCCTCGGCCGCGATGCGGCCCGACGTCATGGCGAGGTTGGAGCCCTCGCGATGGATGGCATTGTTGAGCTGGGCGGCGTCACCGACCACGACCCAGCCGTCGCCGCAGAGCTGCGGGATGGCGTTGTAGCCGCCCTCGGGGATCAGATGCGCCGAATATTCCTTGACCTCCGAGCCCTCGATCAGCGGCGCCACCGACGGATGCTGCTTGAAGCGCTCGAGCAGGCCGTAGGGCGTCTCGCCGGTCTTCTGGAAGTCGGACACGAGGCAGCCGATGCCGAGCGAGATGCACTCCTTGTTGGAGTAGATGAAGCCCATTCCCGTCATACCGCGGGAGATCGTGCCGGCGGCCTCGATCACCGCCCCCTCGTCGCCCTTGAGGTTGAAGCGGGCCTCGATGGTCTCGCGCGGCAGGAAATGCATCTCCTTGACCGCCAGGGCAACGTTCTCCGGCTTCGGCCGCTCACGCAGGCCTGCGCGGGTACCGAGCAGGCCGTTGACGCCCTCGGCAAGCACGACGACGTCGGCGTGGATCTCACCGTCGCGCCGGTCCGTCTTGACGCCGATGACCTTGCCATAGGCGTCCTGCGCCAGCTCGGTCACCGTCGTCTCGCACAGCACCGTGGCGCCGGCTTCCTTGACCTTGGACGAGAACCATTTGTCGAACTGAGCACGAATGATGGTGTAGCGGTTCGGCTTCTCCTCGTTGAAGTCGTCCGACTTGTAGTGGAGGCCGACATGCGACTTGTCGTCAAGCATCCAGAACCGCTGCTCGACCAGGTGCCGCTCCAACGGCGCCTCCTCGCGGAATTCCGGGATCAGCTTCTCCAGCATGTCGGCATAGAGGATCGCGCCCTGCACGTTCTTGGAGCCGGAATACTCGCCCCGCTCGAGCTGCAGCACCTTCATGCCGCGCTTGGCCATGGTCAGCGCGGCCGCATTGCCGGCCATGCCGGCGCCCACGACGATCGCGTCGAAACGTTCCTCGATCATTGCCCTGCTCCTCTGGTGGCTAGCTTGCGATGCGGTCGCGCGAATGCGGCGACAGTCGTGCGCGGAAGGCCTCGGTCAGCGCCGGCAATAGCCGGATCGCGTCCGTGACGATGCCGACATGCGCGAAGTCGAAGATCGGCGCGTTCTTGTCGGTGTTGATGGCGACGATCAGGTCGGCCCCCTCGACGCCGACCCGATGCTGGATCGCGCCGGAGATGCCGGCGGCGATGTAGAGCTTGGGACGGATGGTCTTGCCGGTCTGGCCGATCTGCCGGTCCGAGGTGACCCAGCCCTTCTGCACCAGCGGCCGCGAGCAGCCGAACTCGGCGCCGAGCACCGACGCGAGACCCTTGACGAGCTGGAAGTTCTCCGGTGAGCCTAAGCCCAGGCCGCCAGCAACGACGATGTCGGCGTAAGCGAGATTGGACTTGGCGGAGTCGCGATCCGGGATGAACGACAGCACCTTGGTGACGATGTCCTCCTCGACCATGCCGAGCTTGTGCTCGATGATCCGGGTCGCGGGCTTTTCGACGCGCTCCGGCATCGGCATCACGCGCGGGCGCACCGTCGCCATCTGCGGCCGGTAGTTCAGCGTGTAGATGGTGCACAGCAGCGAGCCGCCGAAGGTCGGGCGCGTGGCTGCGAGCGAGCCGTCGGCATCGACGTCCAGCGCGGTGCAGTCGGCCGTGAGACCCGTCAGCAGCGTGGTCGCGACCGAGCCCGCGAGATCGCGCCCGAGCGTGGTGGCGCCGAGCAGCAGGATCTCCGGCTTGAAGGTGTTGACCGTATCGGTCAGCGCCTTGGTGTAGGCCTCGTTGCGATAGTCGGTGAGAACCTCGTCGGCCACGATATAGGCGAGATCCGCGCCATAGCAGAACGACTCGGCGGCCGCGTGCTGAACGGCCTCGCCCGGCGGTCCGATCACGACGGCCGCGAGATCGACTTTCAGCTTGTCGGCAAGCTCACGGCCGGCGCCCATCAGCTCCCAGGACACCGGGTGAACCTGCCCGCGCTCCTGCTCGATGAACACCCAGACGTGCTTGTAGGCCTTGAAATGCTCCGGCAGCTCCTTCTTGGTCGCGGCGCGACCGGCTGCGGCAGGCGGTGCTTTGGTGGGCTGGCTCATGGTCGTCGTCCCGTTGATCCGAAGGAAGCTCGATGTCGCGTGCGGGGGTCAGAAGCCGTGCGCCGAGGTGACGAGCTCGGCTTCGAGCTTCGGCTGGCGCTTGAACAGTTCCTCGATCAGCGCCTCCGCCGGCGGTCGCGTCGAGACATCGACGAAGACCGCCTTATCGGCGCGAGCCGACGGCGCGAACACGCGCTTCACGATGGTCGGCGAGCCCTTCAGGCCGCACTTGGAAATGTCCTCGACGCCGGCGTCCTTCGCGCTCCAGGTCACGATCTGCGCGCGCGCCGCGCGCAGCGCGTCGGCCATGGCGCCGCGGCGGATCTCGTTGGTCGCCTCGAGCATCGTCACCAGGCAGGGCAGCTTCGTCTTCAGCACCTGCACACCACCTTCCGAGCGGCGCTCGGCTTCAATGGTGCGCGCGGCCGGATCGACCTCATTGATCTTCGCCACATAGGTGAGCTGCAGAAGGCCGAGCCGCTTGGCGATGCCCGGCCCGACCTGCGCGGTGTCGCCGTCGATGGTCTGCTTGCCGGTGAACACGATGTCGGGCGCCCCGAACGTGTCGCTGATCTTGCGAATGGCCGTTGCCAGCGCGTAGGTCGTGGCCAGCGTGTCGGCGCCGGCAAAGAAGCGATCGGTCAGCAGCACCGCGCGATCGGCCCCGTAGGTCAGGGCCCGGCGCAGCGAGTCCTCGGCGGACGGCGGCCCCATCGTCAGCACCGTCACTTCGCCACCGAACTTGTCGCGCAGCTGTAGCGCCGCCTCCAGCGCGAACAGGTCGTAGGGATTGATGATGGTCGGCACACCCTGGCGCATGATGGTGTTGGTCACCGGGTGGACGCGGATCTGCGCGGAGTCCGGGACCTGCTTGATGCAGACGACGATATGCATGCGATCGCTCCGGTGTGTGGGCCTGCGATGAGGACAGCAATTGCCGTACCAGTTTCGGATGCGGCTGATTCCGGCACGGTTTCAGGTACTTGGGGCGGAGACCTGATTTTTGGCTGCGAACGCTTGCAGAGGTCCGACACGTCGCAAGCAACACGCGTCGGGAATGCGACAGACGCAAGGTGGCGCATCGATCGCCGAAACGAGGAAGCGCCGCCAGATGGCTGACGGCGCTTCGAGATGTCCTGATGAGTTCGGCTGTTACTTGAGGGACGTCAGCGGCACGAACGGCTTTGGCGCCGGCTTGGGCGGCGCGACCGCTTCCTTGAGCACCTTGAAGACGCGCTGATCGAGTGGCGTGGAGACGACGAAGTCCTGGTAGGCCTGCGCCAGGAATGACTTGCAGCGGCTGGCGATCTCCTCGTTGGAAACCTCGGAGAAGTCCTCGCTGATGAGATACTGGCCCATCCGCCGTAGAATGTGCAGCCGGCACACATTCAGGACCTTCGGATCGTAATCGACCTCGAGCAGCTTGAAGAACTCCTCGGCCGCGGATGTCTGCTTCAGCTGATCGAGCACATTCGGGGTTGCCGCACTCATTGTTTTGCTCCTTGGGTCAGAGTCGGATCGACCTCGCAGCCGCTGGTCGGGGTCGGCGGCGGTGGTCCCTGGCGCACCTTCTGCCGGACATGGGCGAGCTGGGCTTCGAGGAACTCGATGCGGTCGAGCATCACAGACAGCGCCTCGCCGACCGGATCCGGCATAAGGTGATGATCCAGATCGATGCGGCCGACGGTGCGCCGGTGGGTGAACTCCGGCCGCACCACCTTGGCCGGGATGCCCACCACGGTGACATCCGGCGGCGTGCTCTGGATCACGACGGAGTTGGCGCCGACACGGGTGCGCGGCCCGATGGTGATCGGTCCAAGGATCTTTGCACCGGCACCGACCACGACTCCGTTCTCCAGCGTCGGATGCCGCTTGCCCGGCGACCAGGATGTGCCGCCGAGGGTAACGCCGTGATAGAGCGTGACGTCATCGCCGACCTCGGCGGTCTCGCCGATCACGACACAGGCGCCATGGTCGATGAAGAAGCGCCGGCCGATCTGCGCGCCCGGATGAATGTCGACATTCGACAGGAAGCGTCCGAGCCACGACAACAGCCGCGCCGGAAAGCGCCAGCCGCGGATCCAGAGCCGGTGCGCGAGGCGGTGCCAGATCAAGGCGTGGATGCCCGGATAGGTCAGCAAGGTCTCGACCTCGCTGCGCGCCGCCGGGTCACGCGAGCGGACGCAACCGATATCCTCGCGGATCAGGCCGAGCAGCGTCGGGACGGCAGCTTCTGCTGCGATGGGCTTCATGGGGGTCTCGGCGATATCGCTCATGGTCAGGCAAAGCTCGCGAGCGGGTGATCACAGACCTCGCGCCAGATGGCGGCGACCGCCTCCTTCGGCACCGGCCCCTTATGCGCGACCGCATGCTTGCGCACGCGGGCCAGGATCCGCTGCGCCTGATCAGCGCTGGCGGGCAGCCGCAGATCGGACAGCAGCGACGTGATCGCCGACAGCCCCGAATGCTTGCCGATCACGATGCGGTTGGAGCGGCCGAACAGCACGGGATCGAGCGCCTGGTAGGTCCGCTGATCCTTCAACAATCCATCGACGTGAATGCCGGATTCGTGGGTGAAGACATGCTCGCCGACGATCGCCTTGTTGAGCGGGATGGCGCGGGCCGCCGCGGCCGCGACGACGTTGGCGACATGGTCAAGCTCCGCCAGCACGATGCCGGTGTCACGCCGGTAGAGCTGCCGCAAGGCGACCGCGACCTCCTCCAGCGGCGCATTGCCGGCGCGCTCACCGAGACCGATGACCGTGACCGACGCATGTGTCGCGCCGGCCTTGATCGCGGCGAGCGTGTTGGCGGTCGCGAGCCCAAGATCATCATGGCCGTGAAACTCGATCTCCAGATCCGTCGTCGCGCGCAACGACTTGACGAGCGCAAACGTCGCGTCGGGATCGAGCACGCTCAGCGTATCAGCGACCCGGAAGCGCCTGGCCCCTAGCGATTTCGCCGTCGCGATGACCTCCACCAGGAAGCCGACATCGGCGCGCGACGAATCTTCGCCGCCGACGGCGACGTCCAGGCCGCGGCTTCGTGCATAGCGGACCACGCGCTTGAGCAGGTCCAGGGCAACGCTGCGGCCGCCGCCGAGCTTGGCAGCGATCTGCACGTCCGATGTCGGAATGGAAACATTCACCATCGAGACGCCGGCCGCGATGGCGGCATCGACATCGGCCTCGCGCATCCGGCACCAGCCGATGATGGTCGCCGGCAGATCCGCCTCGACGATCGCGCGAATGGCTGCGATCTCGTCGGCGCCCATCGCCGGCGTGCCGGCCTCGATCTCGGGGACGCCAGCCCGCGCCAGCGCGCGCGCGATCGCGACCTTCTCTCCGAGGGCAAAGGCGACACCTGGCGCCTGCTCGCCATCACGGAGCGTGGTGTCGTTGAGGATGACCCGGGGCCCCGAAACGGCGCCCCCTTCAGTCAAGCCGGCATCCCGGGCCTTCCTGGGCCCGCGCTGTCCGAAGACGTCAGGCATTCTCTTGCTCCGTCGCAACCTGTGTCGACCGGGGAAGCACAGCGCTCCGTCACGGCCTGCAAGTCACTCAGCAACCGCCATGCCAGCGCTAAACATCACTTTAAATGACTGATTTACCGACACTTTCTTGACGAGCCCGCATTGTCGGATTCGTAACAGGGTCGGAAATCGACGTGGACGGCTTGCGGGGGAAATGCGCGGGTGCTGCGCCAGCCTGCGAGGTCAGGCGTGGCGCTTGCGGCGCAGATGGATGACGACGTCGATCCGCTCCATGCCGTAGCCCGGCAGCGGCTCCGGCAGTTGCTCGAACGCGACATGCCCGGGCACGTCGACGAGCTCACCTTCGTCCTCATAGAAGAAATGCGGATGGATCGTGGTGTTGGTGTCGAAGAACGACCGGGAGCCGTCGACGCCGATCTGCCGCAGCAGGCCGAGCTCCACGAACTGATTGAGCGTGTTGTAGATGGTGGCCTGCGAGATCTTCATGCCGGTCGCGACAGCTTCGGCATAGAGCACGTCAGCCGTGATGTGACGGTTTCCGTTGCCGAACAGAATCCGGCTAAGTTGCTGGCGCTGCTGGGTGGGGCGCAAGCCGGCCAGTCGCAACGCATCCTCGCAGCGGCGCATCAGCACCTCGCCAGCGTCGCAGGTGTCCGCTTCGGGACATCGCCCGTTCTCGGAATGGCACGGCGATCCAGGCTGGGGGTCCATCAACATCGTCGCAGTCCTCGACCTCACATCGCGGCGCTTGCCGCCTCCTGCAGCGCCACCTCGCGGCGCCGCTCGGCCATGCGGCTCTCGCCGCTCTCCTCGCCGAAGCAGAGCTGAAAATCATTGCATTGGGTGCAGACCGGCGTCGTGCACATCACGAAGCCGTCGTCCTCGCACAGCATGCGGTAGAAGAAGCGCTTCCAGCGCATGTTCCTGGTGTTGCGGCTGGCCAAGGGCGCAAAGTGCCGCATCAGCAGCCGCGACAGCTCGGAGCGCTCGCGCAGGCCGAGATCCTCCCAGAGATGGTTCGGCTCCATCGCGCGCCGCGCGACCATCGCCGCGAGCCAACGGCTGACGCCGCCATCGGTCGAGCGCTGCGCGGCAAGCAGATCGCGCACCATCGCGATCTCGTCATCGTCAGGCGCGGGAGCGGCGCCGCTGATCGGCAGCCAGGAGGAATCGATCGGTGCGGCAGGAAACAGCTGCGCCAGCAGGGCAATCAACTCGACAGTCGAAAGCCCCACCCGCTCCGCCAGTGCGCCGTGCTCCATGGCTGACACAGCCAGGATCGATGCGACCACGTGACGGTCAAAGCTCAAATCGCTGTCGATCACGGCGTCGGCCGGGTCATTGCCAGTCAGCAAGCGATATATTGCACGACCTCGCTGCCGCTTGTCGTCTTCGAAAGCAAGCGACGTTTGCAGGTGGATCGCAACGGCGTTCGACATGTCGACAACGGCGATGGTCATGGCGCGATCCCTTGCTGAAAGCCAACGCGATCCTCGAAGAACAGGTACCGGCCTTCCGACGGGAGGAAGGCCGGTACCAAGACTGCTTAAGCCGTTGCGGCGAGATCGGCGGCAGTCTTTCCGATTTGGCTCTCGTCGACCGCCTTCATGATGCCGTGCTCCATCAGCATGTCCTCGAGCTCGTCCATCGTGATCGGGGTCGGGATGATGCCCTTGCCGGCGTTGACGTGGATCTTCTGCGCCAACGAGCGGTAGTGGCCGGCCTGGACCGAGTCGGGCGCATACTCCAGCACGGTCATGCGGCGCAGCTCGGCGTGCTGCACGATGTTGTCGCGCGGCACGAAGTAGATCAGCTGGGTGCCGAGCTTCTTCGCCAGAGCCTCCGCCAGCTCCAGCTCCTTGTCGGTCTGGCGCTCGTTGCAGACCAGGCCGCCGAGGCGCACGCCGCCGGAGTTCGCGTACTTCAGAATGCCCTTGGAGATGTTGTTGGCGGCATACATCGCCATCATCTCACCGGACATCACGATGTAGATCTCCTGCGCCTTGTTCTCGCGGATCGGCATCGCGAAGCCGCCGCACACCACGTCGCCGAGCACGTCGTAGGACACGTAGTCGATGTCCTCATAGGCGCCGTTCTCTTCCAGGAAGTTGATCGAGGTGATAACGCCGCGGCCGGCGCAGCCGACGCCCGGCTCCGGACCGCCGGACTCGACGCAACGGATGTCGCGATAGCCGACCTTCATGACCTCTTCGATCTCGAGGTCCTCGACGCTGCCGGCGGCAGCGGCCAGGCTGAGAATGGTGTCCTGCGCCTTGGCGTGCAGGATCAGGCGGGTCGAATCCGCCTTGGGGTCGCAGCCGACGATCAGGATCCGATGACCCATCTCGGCGAGCGCCGCGAGCGTGTTCTGCGACGTCGTCGATTTGCCGATGCCGCCTTTGCCGTAAAATGCGATTTGTCGAAGTGATGCCATTCTGCTCTCCATCAACCGATTGCTGTTGTCGCGCCCGCGTCCAGCGGAGCGTGACCGCGTCCTCTCATGTGTCCGAACCGGCAGACGGGTTGTTGGGAAGGAGAGCATCGCTCGTCCGAAGCGTCAGCGTGCACTCAGCCCTCAACCATTGCCTGACCAGAGTTTTGCAACGGCTGTGCCACGCTCCCGCGCAGAGGCAAAAGGGTCGTGTTTAGAAGGAGATGCAGAACAATCCGCGCGCCGAGGCATGTTGTTGCAAATCCGACATCGGAACGCCTCGCAAGATCGGACGCAGGGCAGCGCTGTCCGAAATGACACAACAACCGCCGATTTTCAGCGGCGTCGGGCCCGGAACGGGATTTGCTAGATCCTCATCGCAGCCTTGCGCCAAGGTTTGAGGAGGATGCGATGCAGATCGGAGTTGAGACGGCAAAAGCGGTGGACCAGCGGCGGGTGTTCGTGATCGATGACGATGAGATCACCCGCGCGGCCCTGCAGTTCATGCTGCACGATGAGATCGAGACTCATGAGCTGGCGACGCCGGAAGAAGCTTACGCGAAGGGCGTCGACTGGCTGGCGCCCGACGTGGTGCTGCTCGGGGTGTCGTTTCTGAAACAGCGCGGACCCGAGCTGGTGCGCGAGATCATCGACAGGTTCAAGGGCGTACGGATCCTGATCGTGACGGCCAAGATCGACGAGGCGATCGCGATCGAAGGGCTGAAGGCCGGCGCGCACGGGGCGGTCGTGAAGCCGCTCACGATCGAGTCGGTGCGCAAGAAGGTCGACACCATTCTCGGCCGCGCCGGCGGCGCGCCATTGGTCCAGCTCGGCGGGCTCTGACGTGACCACCGTTACATTCTATGAGAAGCCGGGCTGCGGCACCAATGCCCGGCAGAAGCTGATGTTGACGCGCGCCGGCCATGAGGTCGTCGCGCGGAATCTGCTGACCGAACCTTGGACCGGCGAGCGGCTGCGCGCCTACTTCGCCGGAACGCCGGTCTGGTCCTGGTTCAATCCGGCCTCGCCGCGCGTCAAATCAGGCGAGATCGAGCCGGAGGCGATTGAGGCCGTCGCCGCGATCGACCTGATGCTGGAAGATCCGCTGCTGATCCGCCGTCCACTGATCGAGGCCGACGGCCAATGCTGCGCCGGTTTCGATCGTGAGCCCGTGCTGTCGCTGCTGCAGCGGGATGATGATCTCGACGACGTCCAGGGCTGTACGCGTCCGGAGGCGTCGCCCTGCCCGGAGCCGCGCTGAGCGGCTCCGGTCGAAGCTTCAGCGCTTCAGCACCATCACCAGGCGGTCGACGCGCTTGCCCTGCTTGAAATGGGACTCGACGATCTCGTCGATGTCCTCCGGCTTGGTCGGCCGATACCAGATGCCGTCGGGATAAACCACCATCATCGGGCCGGCGCTGCAGAACCCAAAGCAGCCGGCGGCGGTGATACCGATGTCGGTCAGCCGCTGCGCCTCGATGGTCTTCGTCAGATGGTCCCACAGCGGCTGCACGCCGAGCGCGCCGCAGCTGCCGCGCGGGTGTCCCGGCGGACGCTGCGTCAGGCAGACGAAGGCGTGATATTTGTAGAGCTGCGGAATCTCGAAATCGTCGTCCGCTGCGACCACGCTGGTATCGCTCATGAGGCGGACGCCTTGATGCCCTTGTCCGCCAGCAGGGTTGCAAGTTCACCGGCCTGGAACATCTCGCGCACGATATCGCAACCGCCGACGAACTCGCCCTTGACATACAGCTGGGGAATGGTCGGCCAGTTGGAAAACTCCTTGATGCCCTCGCGGATGAAGGGATCCGCCAGCACGTTGACGCTTTCGTAGGCCACGTCGAGCTTGGCCAGGATCTGCGCGACAGCGGCGGAGAAGCCGCATTGCGGCGCCGCCGGCACGCCCTTCATGAAGAGAACGATGTCGTTGCTGTCGATCAGCTTCTGAATGCGTTCGGATGTCGACATTGATGTTATCCTTGTGTCCCTGGAGGTGTCGCGATCATTTCGGCAATGACGTCTCGAGCGCCAGCGCATGCAGTACGCCGCCCATCTGACCCTTCAGCGCCGAATAGACCATCTGATGCTGCTGCACCCGGCTCTTCCCCGCGAAAGCCTGTGAGGTGACGCGCGCCGAATAATGGTCGCCATCACCAGCCAGGTCCTCGATCACGACGACCGCATCCGGGAACGCCTCCTTGATGAGACGCTCGATATCAGTTGCCGCCATCGCCATCGCTGGTACTCCCGCTGGTTTGGTCACAGCATCATGCAAGCTCCGAACCAGTCGTTTGGACCTGCCGAACACTGCGGCGGCGCCGTTCGAGCGCCGAAAGGGCGGCCGGCGCGTCATCTTTGCGACAACGACAAGGATGTGGCCGGGACGGGCGTTCAAAATCCAACATCTTGCCCTGCTTTTCGCCGACGTTGTCATCGCCAAGGCCTCTGCTGCACCACTGCAAAACGGTCCGCGTCTTGCAATGATTTGATCGAGGTCAATGCAGATGCTCGAACTGGTCAGCGAACCCGACACGATCAACTTCGGTGATCTTCCCGAGGAGATCGACGCGCTGCTGCAGCAGGGCGTGGCGGCGTATCGCCGCGATCACGCCCGCGCCGACCGGCTGTTTCGCCAGGCCTTGGCCGCCGCACCGCAGGAGCTGCCGACCTATTTCTGCCTCTATAAGATCCACACCTATCAGGGCCATCTCGACGAGGCCAAGGCGGTCGCCGAGCTCGGCCTCGCCGAGGCGGCGCGCCAGGCCGATTGGTCATCCGATTGGCGGCAATGGGCGCCGCACGATCCGCTGCCGGATGGCGCCGGCCGCTTCGCGCTCTACACGCTGAAGGCCCTGGCCTTCATTCATCTACGCAAGAACGATCCCGACAGCGCGGCCGAGATGCTCGCAGCGCTGCGCCGGCTCGATCCATCAGGCGCCGTCGGCTGGCCGGTCGTAGCGGCTCTGGCCGATGGGCTCGGCGCGGGGTGAGGCACAGCCATGCTGACAGCCAGCGCAATATCGACACGACTTCGAACGACTATCCCTGGTGCGAACCAGGACCATGAGAGGAACCAACGCATGATGAGCATGCACGCCGCGCCCCCTCCTTCCCCGGCCCAGAGCGCCGTCGCGACCGGCTCCCAGGATGCCGCCGAAAGCGTGATCGCCGCGCTGCGGACGGTCTATGACCCGGAGATCCCGGTGAACGTCTACGACCTCGGCCTGGTCTATCGGATTGCGCATGAAGGCGGTGGCGCCGTCGAGATCGACATGACCTTGACGGCACCCGGCTGCCCGGTCGCGAGCGAGATCGTTCGCATGGTCGAGAACGCGGTGCAGGCGGTCGACGGTGTCGCCTCGGTGAAGGTGACGCTCGTGTTCGAGCCGCCGTGGGACAAGTCACGCATGTCCGAGGAGACCGCCCTGGAGCTGGGCTTGTTGTAACGCGCGCCGACCGCGCAGATACGGGAGCATCACATGCCGACAGAGAGCACCATCAAGCTCACAGCCAATGACGGACATACGTTCGAGGCGTTCCGAGCCGATCCGGCCGACACACCGAAAGGCGCCGTCGTCGTGCTGCCCGACGGCAACGGCGGCAGCAAGGTCCGCAAGGTCGCCGATGCTTTCGCGGCGAGTGGCTATGTCGTGATCGCGCCGGAGCTGTCGCCGCCGGCGGCTGTCGAGGCGGCGGCCGATGGTGCTCCCGCGGCGGCCGCGCAGGATCCCGTGGCCCCGCTGCTTGCCGAGATCCAGTCGACGGTCGATAGCGTCAAGGAATGCGGCAAGGTCGCGGTGGTTGGCTACGGCGCCGGCGGCGGCCTTGCCTACAGCGCAGCGAACAGCGTGTCCGGTCTCGCCTGCGCGGTCAGCTACTACGCCACCGGCGTCGTCGACGCCGCCGGCGCGAAGCGCAAGGTCCCCACCTTGCTGCATTTTGGCGAAGCCGACCCGGTCGTGCCGTTCACGGCCGTCAGCATGTTCCGTGCCCATCATCCCGAGGTCAGCGCCTTCTCCTATCCCGGCGCCGCGCATGATTTCGACGACGACGGTGCCAGCCATGACGCGGCAGCCACCTCACTGGCTCACGAGCGGACGCTCGCCTGGATCTCGCAATATGTCGTGGGCCAGCCGCCGATCACGTTGAAGAACGCCGGCGCCTACGCGCTCGCCAAGACCGACAAGAAAAAGAAGAAGAAGGCCGACGACGACATGGGACCGCCGATGGAGTGAGAGCGCGATGCTGCCGACCACCATCCTGATCGACGAGCGGCCGCGCTGCGTGGTGCGGCCAAACGATACCAAGGACCTCAACCGCTTCATTCGCAACGGCAAGCCGTTTCTGCTCGCCGAGCAGCCGGACGGCAAGATCACTCACCGCAGCGCCAGCGACACCGAGATGCAGCATTGGCAGAACGCACTGGCCCTGCACCGCGCCTGGGGCGGCGATGAGGAGAATTTCTTTGGCGTGCCGTTGTATTAGTTGGTGTCCGTAGTCCGTAGGGTGGGCAAAGGCGCCACTGACGATCATGAGTTTGCGCGGCTAGCTGCACGCCGTGCCCACCATCCAACACCAACGGATAGCGTCGCGGTGGGCACGCTTCGCTTTGCCCACCCTACGAACCACCGGCCATTGCATTCCGTCATTGCGAGCGCAGCGAAGCAATCCAGGGCGACACGAGGACTCTGGATCGCTTCGTCGCCTCCGGCTCCTGGCAATGACGATGCGGCGGGGTTCGCCGCGATCTCACGGCCGCGCCGCACGGGCATCGTGCGGGTTGCCGGCCTGGTTGCGCATCCAGTCGGCGAGCTTGGTCATGGCGGCGTCGACGTCCTGGCGGGCCTGAACATCGGCCACGGTCTCATCGAGCGCGCCGCGCATGCACAGCAGCCACGCATCGCGCTCGGCGCTGCCGATCGGGAAACCCATGTGACGCTGGCGCAGGCGCGGGTGGCCCTTCTCCGGCGAGTACAGTTTCGGGCCGCCGAGCCACTCCGAGAGATAGCGCTTCAGGATGACCTTGATCGGCCCGAGATTGGTGCCGTGCATGTCCCGGATCGTCTTGGCCTCGGGCAGCGTATCCATCCGGTGATAGAACGACTCGACCAGACGATCGACCACGACGGCGCCGCCGATCCGCTCATACGGCGTGATCACCGGCGCGGTCTCCGATTCTGCCGTCTGCGAAGTCCCAGCGTCTGCCATCCAACTCGTTCCGTCTCTATTCGTCCAAGCTCGGTTGCAGGATCACCTCGGCGGGTGCGCCGGGCCCCTGCTCGTCCACGAGCTCGAGCGCATCGACGCGCGACAATCCGGCGCCGGAGTCCATCAGCACGATAGCGTCCTTGGGCATGCTGGCAAGAGCCTCGATCAGCTTGGCGACGGTCACGATGCCCCCTCTCACGCGGCGTCCTGCCCGGCCACAGCGGCGCCGGTCTCGTCGAAACAGAGCGTCACCGGATCCTCGTCGAGCATCACGATCTCGGCACGGCGCAACGTCCCGTTGGCGTGATAATCATACCGATGGGTGAGCTCGATCTCGCCGTAAACGACCTTCTCGAATCCGGTCAGCGCACCCGCGGCATTGAAATAGCCGCGGATGAAGGTGTTGCGGTTCGACAGCTGCTCCGGTGCGATCGCCGTCACCAGGCGCAACGGCAGCTTGACGCCCGTATACGACACGAAGAACTGGACCATATCGGTGCTCATGCCGCCGCTCGCATCGATCGCCTGCAGCGCACCGTCACGCGGCGGCTGCGGCCTTCAGGGCCTCGACATCGTCGCGGGCAACCTTGAAGACACCGCGGCCGCCGGCGAAGGTCTGATAGGCCTTCATGCCGATCGCCTCGCTGAGCTTGTTGAACCATTGCTGCGGCGTCAGCGCGGCCGGCCGTTCACTGATCTCGGCAACCGTGCCATCCGGGGCAAAGCGAACGTGAAGCGTGATGTTGTCCATGTGATCCTCCTGTTAGAAGCCTGACGAAAAGCCGAGCAGCTCGATCTTGACGTTCTCGGTGCCGAGGATCGTCGCCTGGCACGCGAGGCGGGACTTCGAGCCGACACCGACGATGGTGTCGAGCTTCTCGTTCTCGAGCTTGCTGACCTTCGACACGCCCTTGCGTCCCTCCTGCAGGAAGATGTGGCACGAGCCGCACTTCGCCTGCCCCTCGCATTTGTGCGGGATCTCCACCTCGGCGGCGAGCAGCGCCGCGAGAATGGTGGTGCCCTCGCCCACCTCGATCGTCTTGCCGGAGGGCATGACCGTCAGAGTTGCCATTGAATGTCTCCTTTGCTGGGTTGAACTGATGTCAGTAGATCGCCGCGCCCGCTCCGACATTGACCGAGGCGTCCTTCATGGTCGCGACGATGAAGGCGATCTGGTCGGTCGTCAGATGGACATGGAATGGCAGGGCCACGACGCGGTCGGCGACCTTCTCGGCGACGAGACAGTCGCCGCGCCGATAGCCCATGTCGAAATAGTGCCGCTGCAGATGCAGCGGATTGGAATAGGCGACGGCCTCGACCTGCTCGACCCGGAGATCCTCGACGATCGAATCGCGGCTCGACTTGGAGAAGCGCGTGCCAAGATGCACCTGGTACAGGAACCAGTTCACCTCGGTGACATCAGGGCCGATATAGGGATCCTTGATGCCCTCGAACGACTGCACCTGGCTGTAGTAGATCTGCTCGATCAGCCGCCGGCGCTCGAGGATCTCGTCGACCCGCTTCAACTGGGCCAGACCCAGTGCGGCCGTGACATCGCTCATCACGGCCTGGTGCGACGGGCTGCTGCTGACCACCACCGAGGCACGCTCATCCAGCCGGTGCAGCCGATGGCGCCGCACGGCAACCGCGATATCGATGTCGTCGGTTACGATCATGCCGCCTTCGCCACAGGTCAAGGCGAATGGCTGCGAAAAGTCGAACACCGAGGCCGCGCCGAAGGTGCCGACCAGCGCGCCCTTGTATTTCGAGCCGATCGCCTCGGTCGAGTCCTCGAGCAGCGTCAGGTTGTGAGCCTTGGCGATCTCCTGCAGCTCCGACCATTTGGCCGGATGGCCATTGGTGTTGCCGGCGAGAATGGCCTTGGTCTTCGGGGTGATCCGCGCCTCGATCTTGCTCGGCGCCAGCGTGCCCGAGTAATAATCGATATCGACGAACACCGGTTTGGCGCCGACGATGCTGATCGCATGCGCGACCTCGCGGAACGAATAGGACGACGCGATCACCTCGTCGCCTGACCCGATCCCCAGGCCCTTCAGAACCATAACGAGGCCAAGCGTTCCGCTCGGGACGGCAATGGCATATTTGCGTCCGAGATAGGCGGCGAACGCTGCCTCGAACTCCTCGACCAGCGGTCCGCAGGACAGCCGCGGCGAGCGCAATGCGGCATCCACTGCTGCGATTTCTGCGGTCGTGATATCCGGATCGGACAGCGGGATGAAGCCCGCCTCGACCGGCGTCAGTTCGGCTTCCTCCTGCTCCTGCCGATCGGCGTCATGCACCAGATAGGGCTTCATGATCAGCTCCGTTTGGCCAGGATCAGGCCGGTGGCTTTAGCCGGATCGTCCGTCACCCCTGCGCAATGGTCGCTGGCATCGAGCAGATGCAGGTCGAACGCCGCATAGCTGCGGTAAGGCGTCTCGGTCACATCCGAGGCATCGCAGCGGGTCAAAGCGAGCTTCGGAAAGCGACGGCGCAACTCGGCGAACGCTGCTTGGCTGGCGTCCGGTTGCTCGAGGACCTGCGCAATCTCATTCAGCTCCTGTTCGGCCAATGCCATCTCACCCGTTCTCCTCGTTACTGCCAGAAGATCCGCTCAGGGTCGGCGTTCAGCTCGTCGACCGCCGCGGTCAACCGCTGGTGCACGCTGTGCAGCTCCCAGATCCCTTGCGCATGATCTCTCCAGAACAGCTTCCATATCGTTTTCGCCGGGTCGTGACGCAGCAGAGCCACGTCGATCACCCCGCCGTCCTTGTCGATGTTGCGCGAGCAACATGGACTGCGGACCTGATAACCTTCATCGACCGGCAGAATCGTCGGCTCGACGTAGCGGTAGCGCTTGCGTGACTGCAGCGCACGCTCGATCCGCTTGCGATCCAACTCATTGGGATGCGCGGGCCGCACGAAGCTGGGTTTGAGCGCAGCTGCCACCATGACTGATCCTCATCCCCTAGACCGGGACGATCTCCTCTTCCAGACAGCCGACTACAAGCTGCTCGCCGAACTCGACGAGATAGATCGGCATGTTCGCCTCTGTGTGGGTCCCGACTTGGACGATCTCGCCCATGTCGCCGACGGCGACCAGCTTGGCCTCCGCCGGCGCGTTCGGGAACGAGCCGTCGTTGACGAGGTCGATCAGCGCCTTCACGCGCTGGCCCCATTGATATTTCGGCATCCGCGGCTCGATCATGATCTGTACGCTCCCGGCAGCGGCAGCTCGTCCTCGGCGTCCCCGCGGGGGACGGTGGATTCGAGCTCCTTGCGTTTCATGCCGACGCGGTTTCCGCTTTCGAGGAACTCGACGCCGTAGATGTAGAACTGCTGCAGGAAGGTGCCGATCGAGACGACGTAGCCGATCTCGCCCTTCTTCGCGAGGATCTCACCGATCTCCTTGCCCGCATAGGTGCCGTCATTGCGGATGGTACGCTTCGCCTTGACCTTCTCGCCGAAGGTGAAATACGGCGGCGCCGACAGCTCCACAACCTCGCTGTCACGAACGATGTTGCTCATGCCGGTTTCTCCATCGCTGCTCCAGAACGGTTGTCGAGCCGGCCGCGCGCCATCTCCTGCACCAGCGGATCCTCGTCGCGCACCAGCTCGGCGAGCTCACCGAGCGGAATCCGGCTCGCGACCTCGTGGCGGACGCGCCAGTCGGCGTCCTTGCGCATGGCCGTCAGGAGATCCGGCGCCAGACGCTCCGCGATCTCCAGCCGTACCCGCGCATCGGGATCGCTGATCATGCCGAGCAGCCAGTCGCTTGGAATCCGCCGCGCAACGACGCGGCGGACCTCGGCCTCGGGATCGCCCATCATGCGGCCGAGCACCGAGGGCACGATGCGGCGCGCGACGACCAGACGGACGTAATAGTCGTCGTCCATCATCATCGGCATCAGGTCTTCGGGATCGAGCACGGTGGCGATGCGGATCCGGACCTCGCGATGCGGGTCATGGCGCAGCCGCAGAACCAGCCGCTTCGGCAGCCGCCGCGCCGCATTCCAGCGCACCGTTTCCTCGGGATCGTCGAGCAGCGGCGGCAAATAGAACGGGCTGGCGTGCTTGGCGGCGATCGCGCGCACCTCGAAATGCGGATGCTTGACGTAGTCGTTGGCGAGTGCCGGATTCCAGTTGAAGAACCGGTCGATGCGCCGCGCGTAGCGGTCGTGCACGCAGGCGTGCCGGATCCTGCAGCGGCCGGCCGCGCTCAGCTGCTCATGCGCGCAGCCCGCGCAGCTGATCTCGTTGCCCTGCCAGTCGATGGCTTCGTCGATGTCGTCACTCATCGTCGAGCTCCACCCGGTCGACGACCTCGAGCAGGACGCGTGCGCCGATCTTGTCGCTGGGATCGAGGTCGAGCAGCTTCTGCACCGCAAGCCGCCCCTCGACGAGATTGCCGAGCCGCATCTGCAGGTAGGCGTAGCCCTTCAAGGTGAACATGAAGAAGCGCGGCAGCATGTGGTCGAAGCTGCCGAACTCGGCGTGCTCGGGCCGGACGTCGCGCCAATGCGGCGGCAGGTCGTTCTCCACCGCGGCCTTGGCGAGGCAGCGCTTGGCAATGCGCAGCGCGTCGGTCAGGCGGCCCTTGTAGAAATAGAAGCGGTAGAAGCCGATCAGGACCGCGGCATGATCCGGCGCCAGCGCTTCGGCTTGCTTCAGATGCGTCTCCGCGACATCATCGACATGATAGCTCTGGCCCGCCAGCCACAGATGACGCTCGGCCTCCTCCGGCAGGCCGCCACCGAGCAGCGCGTCGGCAAGCAGCGCGTCCTCGATGGCAGTCTGGGAGCTGGGCCGGGCGTCGGTCGGCATGATTTGCTGTCCTAGTCCTGCAGCGCCTTCAGCGCGTGGCTGGAGCACGATACCTGCTTCGGATCGTGGAACACGAGGCCGGTCTGAGCGGCGGTGTCGGCGAAGTCGATGGTGACGCCGTCGAGCAGCAGCCGGCTTTCCGCCGGCAGGAACAGCTTGACGCCGTCACGCTCGACGACCGCGTCCCCGGCAAGCGGCGTGGCGAGCACGCTGATATCGGCGGCGAGGCCCGAGCAGCCGCCCGGCGACACCGCGAGGCGGAAGCCGGAGCCGGCGGTGCCGTCGGCCCGCAGCATCATGCGCATGAACTTTTGCGCGGCTGGCGTGAGGGTGAAGTTCATCTGGCTCTCCTCAGGCCGGCGGCTGATAGCGCGGGAACGAGTTGTCGATGACGCAGGTGTTGTCGACCGGGCAGACCGCCGCGCATTGCGGCTCGTCGAAATGACCGAGGCACTCGGTGCACTTCTTGGGATCGATCACGAAGGTGCCGTTCTTCTCGGAGATCGCCACGTTCGGACATTCGGGCTCGCAGGCCGAGCAGCTCGTGCACTGCGAAGCAATGATCTTCAAAGTCATGAAAGAGCTCCTGTCGAAAAAGGCCGGCGGCGGCGGGGCGCCGCCGGGTTCACGTGTCAAGCGGCGGAGATCAGTGCGCCCTGGCGGATCTCGGCGTCACCGCGCACGACGTGCTCGATCTCGCCGCTGTTGACCTTGTCGAGATAGCTCTTGAACCAGGCGATCGCCGACTTCTCGATGAACTCGTGGGCGAACTGGTCGACCGGTTCGATGCCGGCGGTCTGCAGGTCGCTCTTCGGGCAGCCGCCGATCTTGGCCACGAACACCGCGTGACAGTCGTTGATGGCGCGGATCACGGTCTCAAGGCTGTCCTCGTCGCCATAGCCGCCCTGGCAGTACAGGTCGACGCGGCGGTGTCCGACGAACTTCGCACCGGTTGTCGAGAGTTCATAAACCTGGAACTCCTTGGCGTGGCCGAAATGCTCGTTGATCAGGCCCGAGCCCTTGGTCGCCACCGCGACCAGCAGCTTGATGTCGCTGGACTGGCCGGCGAGCGAGGCGAGCTCCTCCTGGCGGGCGACAACCTTGGCGACACGCTCGCTCTCGACCGCCTCCTGATAGGCCTTGCGGCTGTCGATGTCGTAGTTCACCTCCATCGCCATGATCTTGTCGGTGGTGAACTCCGCGGAGCGGTCCTCGCCGAGCAGGCCGACGGCGTCGGCGCGGCACTGGCGGCAATGCCGCATCATGTTCATCTCGCCTTCGCAAGCGTCCTGCAGCGCCTTCAGCTCCTGCGCGGTCGGGCCGCGCTGGCCAGTCAGGCCGAACACGGTGCCGTGCTCCGGCGAGGAGATCAGCGGCATGATGTTGTGCAGGAAGGCGCCCCGCGACTTCACCGCCTTGTTGACCTCGACGAGGTGCTTGTCGTTGACGCCGGGGATCATCACCGAGTTGACCTTGCAGAGGATGCCGCGCTCGGTCAGCATCTCCAGGCCCTGCAGCTGCCGGTCGGTGAGCAGCTTGGCGGCCTCGACGCCGGTGTAGCGCTTGTGCTTCCAGAACACCCAGGGATAGATCTTGGCGCCGATCTCGGGATCGACCATGTTGATGGTGATCGTGACGTGGTCGACGTTGAAGCCGGCGATGGTGTCGACATGGTCGGGCAGCGCCAGGCCGTTGGTCGACAGGCAAAGCTTGATGTCCGGCGCCGTCTTTGCGATCAGCTCGAAGGTCTTGAAGGTCTTCTCGGGATTGGCGAGCGGATCGCCGGGGCCGGCGATGCCGAGCACGGTCATCTGCGGAATGGTCGAGGCCACCGCGAGCACCTTCTTGGCGGCCTGCTCGGGCGTGAGCTTCTCGCTGACGACGCCCGGACGCGACTCGTTGGCGCAATCATATTTGCGGTTGCAGTAATTGCACTGAATGTTGCAGGCGGGCGCCACGGCGACATGCATGCGCGCGTAATGATGATGCGCTTCCTCGCTGTAGCAGGGATGGTTCTTCACCTTTTCCCAGATCTCCGGCGGCAGGTCGTTCTCGCCGGCGCCCGAGCCGCAGCTCGCCTTGCCGCTGCCGCCCGAGGTGCCGCAGCCCTTGTGTTCCGCGATGGTCTGCATCACCGAGCTCAGCTTGTCGCCGTCCGGTATCGTCGCCTGGTCGTGCTGCACTGACGCGTCCATGTCCGCTCCTTACGTTGCTGGCGAGCCGCAAACCGCCTTGGGATCAGTTCAGCAACTCGCGTGCCACGCCGCGGACACGTTCATTTCATCGGACTATCAACGCCTTAGCAGAATCATTGCAGCTGTCGCCTTGCCAACATGCGAAAGCTTCTCGTTTGGTGCGTTGTTAGAAACGTTACAGACTCGGATCGAGCAGAGGGCGCACAGCAAAACAGCGCGGCTTGCGGCCGCGCTGTTCGTGTTGTGACAAATCTGGCTCAGCCGCCGATGATGATCTCGGTGGCACGCGCGAGCGGAATCGCGATCGGCGTCAGGCGCTCGGCGATGAAGAATTTCAGCTCGTTCTTCGACAGCGAGTCCGGTTCGACCAGGACGTGATGCTCGGTGCCCGAGCGCTTGATGACCTGGCGGCCATAGGTGCGCAGCAGCTGGTCGTTGAAGCGGCAGCCGATGAACAGGAAGCCGCGATCGGTGCGGCGATCCTTGACGGTGTCGGGAATCGGCGTCTGGATGTCGATGTCGGTCAGGACCTCGACATAGTCCGCGTCGGTGATCAGGAAGTTCTTCGCCGGCGTGATGCCGCCATGCGGCTTGTACAGCAGCGTGGTCCAGCCACCTGCCTTCTCGCGATCGCTCTCGCCGCCGGCAGCGTCGTAGAAGCGATACCAGCGGTCCTCGCCGATATGGGCGCGGGTGATACCCTGCACCTCGCCCCAATCGCCGCGCCCGGCCAACGCGGTGCGCATTGCGCCATCGTACCAGCTGTCAACGATCATCGGCAGCGGCAGCGACGCCAGATGCTGCTGCAGCGGCGTCGGAGCCACCGGCGCGGCGAAAGCCTCCGCCATCAGCGCCGTCACCGTCGAGCGATGGCGCGTGCTCTCGATGTGCTGCGCCGAGGCCCAGGCATTGCCCTTGGCGCGGCGTGGCAGCGCCACCTTGGTGCCGAAGAACGCGGCCAGCGCCTCCGGGTTCATCGGCACCGCAGCGCCGGACTGCTCCGAGACGGCGGGACCGAGAAACGGAACGACCTTGCCAGCTTTCAGCCTGGCGACGACGTCCTTCAGCAGCGCCTCGGCGTCGGCCTGCTTGACGATGTCGATATGAGGAAGCGGCGCATTCATTACTCGTCCCCTTCTCCACCGCGCTTGCGCGCATTGATCGTGATCGGCAGCCGCGTGTCGGCGGCCATCTGCGGCAGCTCGAGCACCCAGCCATTGGCGATGCGGATCCAGCCGCCCCACAACGTCTCGTGCTCGGTCTCGACAATCGGCTCCTCCAGATCCTTCTTCGGGACGTAGATCGAGAGGCCGGTTTCCGGCGAGCGGCGGATCATGACTTTCATTGCGTAAGCTCCGTGGGACGAAGGGCGTCCGCCGCATTCGACGGGTGATGTTGCAGCCAGGCTGGCGAGGTCTCGCGCAGCCGGCCGACGATGTCGGGCAGGACCTGCAGCACGCGGTCGATGTCATCGTCGGTCGTGTCGCGCGACAGTGAGAAGCGCACGGCTCCGCGCAGCAGATCCGGGGGCACGTTCATCGCCCTGAGCACATGCGAAGGCTCCATCAAGCCGGAGGCGCAGGCCGAGCCGAGCGAGGCCGCGATGCCCGCCTGGTTCAGGCGCATGACGATCGGTTCGCCCTCGATATCCTGGAAGGCGATGTTGGCGGTGTTCGGCAGCCGCTCCGCGACATCGCCGAGCACGGTGCAATGACCGACGCTCTGGATGATGCCCTGCTCCAGCCGGTCGCGCAGCGCGCGCACCCGGCCCTGCTCGTCGGCGAGATGTTTTGCTGCCAGCTCCGCCGCCTTGCCGAGGCCGACGATCGCCGGCACGTTCTCGGTGCCGCCGCGCCGGCGGCGCTCCTGCGGACCACCGCGCACCAGCGGCGCGAACGGCGCGCCCTTCTTGATGTACAGCGCACCGATGCCCTTGGGCCCGTGCAGCTTGTGTCCGGACAGCGACAGCATGTCGACGCCGGCGGATTTCAGGTCGATCGCGATCTTGCCGACGGCCTGGACGGCGTCGGTGTGGAACAGCGCGCCCGCGTCGTGCGCGAGCTTGGCCAGGTCCGGAATGGAATTCAGCGTGCCGGTCTCGTTGTTGGCCCACATCACCGAGGCGATCGCCGTCCGCGGCCCGAGCGCGCGCTTGTATGCTTCGAGATCGAGCCGGCCGGAAGCATCGACGCCGATCAGATGCACCGTGATGCCGCGCTTGTCCCTGAGATGCTCGACCAGCGACAGGATCGCGGGATGCTCGACTGCCGTCGTGACGATCTCGCCCCGTCCTTCCTGCGTCTCAAGCGCCGACAGGATCGCGGTGTTGTCGGATTCCGTCCCGCCCGACGTGAAGACGATCTCGTGATCGAAAGCGGCGCCCAGCAGCGCCTGCAGGCTCTTGCGCGCCTGGCGGACGGCGCCCGCGACCTCGCTGCCGAAGGCATGCGACGACGAGGCATTGCCGAACTGGTCCGTGAAGAACGGCAACATCGCCGCGACGACTTCGGGGTCGACGCGCGTCGTGGCGTTGTTGTCGAGGTAGACCGGACGCAAGGCCGCTCCTTAATGCCGCGCCTTGGGTGCGCCGGCGACCGGAACGAGACGGACGAACTCACCGAGCTTCTCGATCATGCGGGCCTGGATGCCCTCCAAGGTCGCGCTGGCGAGCTTGCAGAAGATGCAGGCGCCGGCGAGCTTGACCATGATCTTGTTGCCGTCGATCTCGACGAGCTCGCAATCGCCGCCGTCGCGTTTCAGGTTCGGACGGACCTCCTCGATCACGGCCCGGATGATGCGCTCGCGCTCGCTCATCTGAGCCGGCGCTTCGACGATGCCCTGGGATTCGACCAGCATGATGTCAGTTCTCTCGTGTTGGATGATCAAGCGAGGGGATCAGGCGAACGGCCTTTTAAGCAAACGACTTGCCGCAGCCGCAGCTCGACTTCGCGTTCGGATTCTCGAAGGTGAAGCCGGAGCCTTCCAGCGCGATGACGAAGTCGATCGTCGTGCCCTCGAGATATTCCAGGCTCTTGTGATCGACGAGCACGCGCACGCCCTCGCGCTCGATCACGGTGTCCTCCGGCTCGCTGCCGCTGACGAGACCCATGTTGTATTTCAGCCCGGCGCAGCCGCCGGCTTCGACCATGATCCTGAGGCCGTCGACCGGCTTGTCGGAGGTCGTGATCGCGTTGCGAACCGCATTGACGGCACTATCGGTCAGGTTGATCATCTTCCGGCCTTTCCATTCGACTGTTGCGAACGTGGCTCGCAAGTCTCGTGCCATGCGGCAATGGGCTGAAATGACACGACTTTCAGCAATGTCGCTGTGGCGTTTCCGACGCGTGTCGGCTTTCCGACAGGGCCGCTTTCGCTCCGCCACGAACCGGCTCGCCGGGTGTCGCGGCGGAAATCCGACAATGCCCCGAGGAGGCGAACGAAAGCGCAGGCAAATCAACGCGCCACATACATCGGCAGACAATTTGCATCACGGCCTCATGACCTCGCCGTGCGGCGAGACGGCTCATGACACCATGCGAGGGGATTGCTGATGACGACATTGGAGAAAACGGTTGCGATCGAGACCACGGCGCTCGCGCAGCTCGACAAGGAAGGACGGCTGCTGAACGCCGTGCTGAAGGCGCCGACCACCAAGCCCGGCCGGTTCGGCTTCCGCGGCGACATCGCGCTGAAGTTCCAGACCCAGGTCGCGGACGAGAAGCGGCCGCCGGATTTCTCGGTCGAGCAGGTGCTGACGATCGTGAATGACGGCGAGCCGACCATTCCGGTGCTCGTCGGTTACATCCATTCGCTGGCCTATCTCGAAACCGCGGTTGAGGTGCTGAAGGACCTGCTGAAGCCGGATGGCAGCTACTTCATGTTCTGCAACAACATAGACCTCTTGGCGAAGTACCGCATCAAGATGGGCGACGTGACGTTCTATGTCCTGCCCTGCGACGAATCCACGGTCTGGAAGGAGATGATGGATCTCCTGAGCATCGACAAGAACGATATCAAGAAGCTCGACACCGCCGGCAAGCTCGACTACGTGCTCGATGCGGCCAAGAAGTTCAGCGAGACCTACGAGTTCATCGCGTATGCGGATGCACTGGCCAAGATGGAGCCCGTCAAGAACCGCAACGAGAACCGGCCGGTCTGAGCGCCGTCTTGCCTTCACACGCAAGGTGAAGTCCCGACACTCGCGTCGGGACTTCGTGTGAGATTTCAGCCTTCCTCACACTGCAGGCCGGTCTCTTCATCGTCCTCATCATCTTCGACCAGGGTCACGCCGGTCACGCAGATGTCGCCGTCGAGCACGGTCAGCGCCACCGGCGTCAGGCTTTCGCCCTTGCACGGGCCGTCGACGCACATCCCGGTGCCGATCTCGAACAGCGAGCCGTGCTTGCCGCAGAGGATGCGCAGGCCGTTGCCGTCCAGGAACTGGTTGCGCTCCCAGTCGAGATTGACCTTGTCGTGCGGGCACTTGTTCAGATAGCCGAACACCTGCTTGCCCCAGCGAATCACGAAGATCGGCCACGGGCGATGGCTGCCGTCCTCGGCCACAACCATGAGCTGGAAGCCCATGGCGCGGCGGCTCGGGATGTCGTTGAAGCTGCAGATGGCGTAGGCGACGTCGGTCGTCATGTCAGGCCTCATCGATGTCTGGCGCATGTCCGACATCGCCGCTGTCAGCGGAGCTGTGAGCGACCGTCGGCTCGCTGACAGATCACGTTGCAAGATTCGCGCAACTCCGCCGCCGCACCAGTCTTTCTCGCTGTTGCGAGAGACTGGCACAGAACTTGAAAATTTCTCCTGCAAACGCGCCTTTGTAAGGAGATCGACATGAACGTGACACTGGACTTCGTCGAAAGCTCGCTCGACGACATCAAGGCCGCTTTGGACGGCGGCACGCTGACGGTCTACTCGGTGGCACGCCCGACCACCGCCGACAAAGCCGTCGACCGCAGCGGCGTGCTCGCGACCTTCACCTTCGCCTCGCCCGCCTTCGGACCCGCGGTGGACGGGGCGGAGCAGCCGAACTTCGTCACTGCCGCGGTGCCTGCGGCTACCGTCGGTACGCCCGGCTTCGCACGGGCGCGCAAGGCCGACGGCACCACGGTCGCCGATTTCTCCGCCGGTCCCGGCGAGCGCGAGATCAAGTTTACCGAAGTGTCGTGCTCCCCCGGCGCGCCGGTCACGGTGGCGACATTCAAGATCATCGCCGATGGCGGCTGGCCGGAGCGTCCGGAATATTACGACAGCCATCCGCGCCCGGGCTTTGCGATGCCGAAAACGCTCTGACGCGCGCGCGTCAGTCAGATTGACCCCATCACAATCGCGAGCGCATGCATGAGCACGGACTTCTCTGACACCCTGGTCAGCTCCGAATGGCTGGCGCAACACCTGTCCGATCCGGACATCAAGATCCTCGACTGCACCTGGCACCATCCGAGCACCAACCTGGATGGTCGCACCCAATATCGCGGCCGGCACCTGCCCGGCTCGGTACATTTCGATATCGACCAGGTCGCCGACAAGACCAGCCCGCTGCCGCACATGCTGCCGACGGCCGAGGATTTCGCCCACAAGGTCGGCCTGCTCGGCATCAGCAATGCCGATCGCGTCATCGTCTATGACCGCCACTACGGCGGCTCGGCCGCAGGACGCGTGTGGTGGATGTTCCGCGTGTTCGGGCACGACAATGTCGCCCTGCTCGACGGCGGCTTCGGCAAATGGACCAAAGAGAAGAAGCCGGCGGAGATGACGCCGGTGCGTCCCGCGCCGGCAAGCTTCACCGCGAGCTTCCGACCCAACCTGGTCGCGACGCTAGCGGATATGCAGCGGCTGGCGCAGAGCGGCGCGCAGCTGATCGACGCGCGCGGCCCGGGCAAGTTCGACGGCACGCAGCCTGATGTCTTCACCTTCAAGCGCCAGGGCCACATTCCCGGTGCGATCAACCTGCCCTGGGCGGATCTGGTCGATCCCGACACCGGCGTCTTGATGGCGCCCGACGCGCTCGCCGCGCGTTTCACAGACGCTGGCGTCGATCTCGGCAAGCCGATCGTCTCCACCTGCGCCTCCGGCATCACCTCCTGCATGCTGGCGCTGGCGCTCTACCGGCTCGGCGTCCTCGATGCCGCCGTCTATGACGGCTCGTGGGCGGAGTGGAGCCAGCTCGACGATACGGCCGCGGCGGCGTGATCCAGCTGATAGCAACGACGGGAGTACGAGCATGGCAAAGACCCTGGTCAAGACCACGCAGGACGGCCGCAAGGTCGAGGTGATCGGCCTCGCGATCTGTCTCGACGGCGAGCTCGAGGCGTTCGAACTGGTCGAGGTGAAGCTGCATCCGAACCGGCGCAAGATCTGGGAGGCCGCACCCGACGCCACCCACATGGCCGGCCGCATCACCCTGACGAAGGAAGAGGCCGCGATCGTCGAGGGTGCCTTCGCCACGGCCCAGGCCGAGATCCTCGCCACCCCCGCCGCGATCAACGAGCGCTTCCGGATCGCCGCGATGTGGAAGGCCCGGGAACAGGGAATCGAGTAGGCCCTCCTCGTTCGGATTGGCCCCATCTCCCTCCGCCGTCATTCCGGGGCATCGCGCAGCGCGAGCCCGGAATCCATAGCCACGACCGGTTATGAGGTGCGAGATGTCCGTGGCGCTCACCTCAGAAAACAACAATCGGTCGTGGTTATGGATTCCGGGCTCATCGCTGCGCGATGCCCCGGAATGACGCGTGGATGGACCGAGCTTCTCGTATGGCGGCAGTGGATCGGCAGGAACGAATGTAGGGTGGGCAAAGCCAGCGGCGACGCGAAGCGGCGTCCGATGGCGTGCCCACCAAGGTCGTTCCGCACGCACAGATGGGCGGTGGGCACGGCGCGATACACCAAGCGCCTGATTGTGAGACCACCCAGGCGCCTTTGCCCACCCTACGGCCCAATGTCCGTCATCGCGAGCACAGCGACGCGATCCAGGGCGGCGCGAGGACTCTGGATTGCTTCGTCGCCTGCGGCTTCTCGCAATGACGGTTGTGGCAGCGAGCCAAACTACTGAAAAACCCGCCCACGGTAGTGGTAGCTGCCGCCGTCGTCGACGTCGAACAGCTCGCCGATATCAGGATGCTTCACCGGCTCTCCCGAGACATCCGCCACCAGATTCTGCTCCGGCACGTAGGCGATGTAGCTGCTGTCGCCGCTCTCAGCGAGCAGGTAGTAGAACGGCTGTTTCCGGTCGAGCCGCTTGTCCATGGTGATCGCCCGCCAGCCCTCCTCCTCGGAGAACGACAGGTCGACGTCGAACACGACACCGCGCAGATCGTAGACGCGGTGCCGGGTCACCTGGCCGATCGTGAACTTTGCCTCCATCCGCACCATGGCCGCACGCTCGTCAGTCTCACGCCGCCGGCGAATGGGTCTGGCAGTTGGTCGGGCAGACCCGGGCGCAGGCGCCGCAGCCGATGCAGGCGCCGGTGTCGTGCATGACCATGATCTTCTTCTCGACCTCGTCATCCTCATCGTCGTCGAGCTCGACGAACTCGCCCTCGTCGTTGATACCCTTGAGGGTCATGACCTCGCGGCCACACACCTTGTAGCAGCGGCCGCAGCCGATGCATTTCTCGGGATTGATCGCGACCAGATAGTCCGGCCGCCAGTCGCGGCCGTCGCGGGTTGAATTGGACATGGTGACGAGTCCTCGTGTGGGTTCACGCGGCCTCGAGCTTCTTCAGCTCGGCCCGCTTCTTCTCCAGCTCGGCGAACGCCTCATGGGCCTTCTGAGCCGTCGGCAGGATCTGGTCCCAATTGATGGGCAGCTCCTCCGACAAGTCGTGCAGGTTCATCTTGGCATCCATGGCGCGCGCCGACAGCTTCTTGATCTCGGCCTTCAGGGTGTCCAGGTCGCTCATCTCTCTCATCCTTGCCGTTCAGTAATTCGCGACGTCCTTGAACTTCTCGATCATCTCGACGCCGGCCTTGACAAACTTGTCGCCCTCGTCGGCCAGCTTGCCGAGATTGTCGAAGCCGAAGCGGTGCACGTCGCGCAGCTGCTTGTTGACCACGATGAGCCGGCCGCCGATCAGCACCATGCGGCCAAAACCCTCGTGGCTCATCTTCAGCATCGGCGAGATCATCACGCCGGTGGCTTTCTCGATCGACAATGCAATCGCGTTGAAGAACAGCTCGAGCCGCCAGATCGTCTCCGGATCGGGATCGCCGATGATCGGCAGCGCCCGCCGCTTCTCCTTGTCCAGGATGTACGGCTCGAGCAGGTCGATGTCCTTCTTGCCCTCCCAGGCACCATGGGTGTCCTGGGCACGCCAGACCTTGATCAGTTCCTTGACGAAGGGCCGCTGCTCGGCGGCGACCGGTTCGACTGCTACCGCGATATCAGACATGTTGGTTCCTCAGTCCTCGAAATCGAGTGTGCGCTCCTGGCCCTTGGCAAGAGCCTTGCGGAGCCATGGTGGCGGATTGCCCTTCAGCACATCCTGCAGCTTGCCCAGAAGATCGCTGATCTGCTCAGGCTGGGCGACCTTCATCGGATGGATGTTGTTGGCGACGACGCGCGCCGCGCCGGAGCCGCCGATGGCGGCGACATAGAGGATCGCGCAATCCTTGATCGCCTCGATCTTCGGCGCCAGCTTGTCCTCGTTGCCGTCTTCCTTGAGGTCGCCGTCGAACTCGACCGTCTCGACGAAGCGGTATCCCTCGGGATCGAGATCGTAGATCGCGATGTTCTTGGCCCAGCCGAAATGGGCGTCGACGCGTTTCAGATCCTGGGTAGCGAATGCGACTTTCATGTCGTCGGTCCTTTCTCCTCAAGCGTCAATGCAGCGGCGCCACGACGGCGGGGTCGGTCGATCCCTGGAAGTCTTTCCAGGGATCGAGCCAGGTGCCGGGTGTCGGCTGATGGTTGTCCTCGCGATCGGCGATGATCAGATTGGCGAGCGCAAAGACCAGATCGCGGGTGCCGCGATAGCCAACCGTCATCAGGTGCCCAGCGCCCAGCCGGTCGAACATCGGGAAGCCGATCCGGTAGAACGGAATCTTCAGCCGCGCCGCGGCCTGGCGGCCGTGCGAATGCGTCATCATCAGCCCGCAGTCGCGCTGCTTCGCCAGGTTTTCGAGATCCTCGAGATCGCCGATCAGCACCTCCTCGCACGGCATCCGCTCGAGCACCGGCGACTGCGTGGTGGTGATGGCGACGGAGATCTCCGCACCCATGTCGTGCAGCATGCTGGCGACGTCGAACAACAGATCCGGCTCGGCGCCGATGGCGAGCCTGCGGCCACCGATATGGAAATGCGCGTCAAGCATCGCATCCGCGAGCTGGCCGCGCTGGCGGCGGTACTTCGCCGGCACCGGGCGTCCCGAGATCTCGCTCAGGAAGGACATGAACTCGTCGTTCGGCAGCAGGCCGCAAAGCCGCTCGAACAGCCGGTACGGCACGCCCGTCTTGGCCTGCATCGCCTCCGCCGCGCGCTTCGTCTGGGCGCCGATCGCGATCGTCCAGCTGGCGCTGCCCATGACCGCGATCTCTTCCAGCCCGATGCCGCCGATCGTGGTCGGCGTGAACTCGTCGGGGATGTGACCATCGAGCGAGCCGCCAATATCCGGCAGGAACGATGGCTCCAGCCCGAAATCCTCGAAGATGGTGCGCAGCTCCTCGATATCGCCTGGTGTCAGATGGCAGCCGGGCAGCACATTGACCCGCGCCGGATCGCGGCGCGTCGAGGTCGGCTTGTCCACGAGCACCTCGACCATCTTGGCAACCGTCTTCTCCCAACCGTCCTGGAACGCGTCCTTGAAGTCCGGCGTCGAGACGTAGACCAGCGGATAATTGGCGAGCTCCGGATGCTTCTCGCGGATCAGCCGGATGTAACCGTCGACATCGTCGCCCTTGGTCTCGGTGACGCCGGTCGAGCAGATGCCGATGATCTCGGGCTTTTGCCGCTTGTGGATGTTGAGGATCGCCTGCTCGACGTTCTCGTAGCCGCCGAGCACGGTCGCGACCTCGCTCATCGCGGTCGTCTGCATCGGCACCGCTTCCTTGAAGTGGCGCACGAACAGCGTCAGACCGAACGAGGTGCAGCCCTGCGAGCCGTGCAGCAGCGGCATCGCACCGCGCAGGCCGAGGAAGGCGAACGAGCCGCCGATCGGCTGGCTCATCTTCAGCGGGTTGACCGCACAGGCCTTCTTTCCAATGGTGACCTTGGCCATGAGCGCCGTCCTACTCCGCCGCCTGCAGCAGCTCGGCCGGTGCCTTCTGCTCCGCCAGGATGTCCTCGACCCGCCCGGCGCAGGCGCCGCAGCCACCCGAGGCATTGGTGTGCGTGCGCACGCCGGCGACATCCATCAGGCCGTTTGCCTTGATCGCATCCTCGATGGTGCCGAGATCAACCGACTTGCAGTGGCAGATCTTCTTCGCGCGTCGCGCAGCTTCCGCTGCGACCGGATCGGCGGCGAGCGCCGCGGCTTCGGCATTGGCCTGCGCGATCGCCTTGGCCTGCCAATTGTTGCTGGCCGTCTCCCAGGGCGCCCGCTTACGCAGCTGCTCCCACATCGGGTTGTAGATGGCCTTGTCGATCTCGGCGACCAGCTTGACCATGCCGACATAGCCCATATAGGCGTGCGCGCGCTCCTGGTTGATGTCGAGCCAGGGCATCGCGGCCTTCAGCGCGACGAACTGCGACTTGCCGCCGGACAGCATGATGTCCGCTTTGGCGTCCTTGAGCATCTTGTACATCTCGCGCGGCGCCATATCGTCGATCATGTGGGCATCCTGGCCCATCAGCTCCTTGATGCGCTCCTTGTCCTCCTTGGTGGACTTCTTGACGGAGGTGCCGACCAGCTCCATGCCGGCCTCCTGCAGCGCCGCCACCACCGACCACGACTTCACGCCGCCGGTGATCAGCAGCACCTTCTTTCCCGTAAGCCGCTTCTTGAACGGCTCGATCGCCGCCCAGGCCTTCGCCTCCTCGCGCGCGATCACCGCCTCGGTGCGGTCCAGCAGGTCCGCCGGTGCGCCACGCTCGACCAGCAGGCGCGCGATCTCGCGCAGCGAATCCGAGGAGTCCTGGATGCCGTAGAACGAGCCCTCGAAGAACGGAATGCCGTAGCGCTCCTCCATCTTGCGGGCGACGTTGATCATCGCCTTGGAGCACACCATCATCGCGGCACGGGCGCGGTGCGACGAGGCGACATCCTTGTAGCGGCCGTCGCCGGAGATGCAGGCCGAGATGCGGATGCCGAGCTCGTCGAACAGCGGCTTCACCTGCCAGAGCTCGCCGGACAGATTGTATTCGCCAATGATGTTGAGGTCGTAGGGCGTCGTCACCTCCGGCTCGACGGTGCCGATGACGTGGTCGAGCAGCGCCTCGCCGGCAAGCTTGTTGCCGAGGTTCTTCGGCCCGACGAATCCTGGCGAATTGACCGGAATGCACGGCTTGCCGAACTTGGCGGAGGCTGCCTTGCAGACCGCGTTGATGTCGTCGCCGGTCATGGCAGGCACGCAGGTCTGGTAGACGAAGACCGCCGGCGGATCGTACTTCTCGATGATTTCCTTGATCGCCTTGTACAGGCGCTTCTCGCCGCCGAACACGACGTCGGTCTCGTTGATGTCGGTGGTGAAACCGGTGCGCCAGATCTGCGCGCCCGACGAGGCCGCGCCGCGGTTGTCCCAGGAATTGCCCTCGCAGGCGATCGGCCCGTGCACCAGATGCGCGACGTCGGTCAGCGGCTGCAGCGCGACCTTGGCCCCGTCGAAGGCGCAGCCGCCGGCCGCGCCGCCCGGCTGCAGCTGCTTGGTGCAGCCCTTCTTGCGCTCGGCCTCGGACTTGTTGGCGTTCTTGCCGCAGCCAGGCTCGTTGAAGACGTTCTGGATCGTGGCAGACAGCGAGCTCATCGGCTTCTCCTGTTGGCGGACCTTCTGCGCGTCTTTTGAGAAGAGGAGGCTCCGGCCTCTTCAGCCTTCCCCGTGAGCCTCATCGTCCAGAGCAAAGCGCGGCGGACCTTGAGGGACCGCCGCGCGCCGTCCTTAGCGAATGATGTCGAAGCTGTAGTCCGACTTGGCCGGCACATTGGTGTTACGGTCGATCTCGTCGAAGATCTTGTCGAGGATCGTGACCAGCACGTTCATGCCGCCCTGATAGCCCCACACCGGGTAGCGGTGCTTGTGGTGGCGATCGAAGATCGGGAAGCCGATGCGGATCAGCGGCGTCCCGGTGTCGCGCTCGAGATACTTGCCGTAGGTGTTGCCGATCAGGAAATCGACCGGCTCGGTGAACAGCAGCGAGCGCATATGCCAGAGATCCTTGCCGGGATACACGTGGCAGTTCTTGCCAAACGGCGAGCTATCGAACACCGCCTGCACCCGTTCGGCCCACTCCTTGTTGCCGTTGGTGGCGAGCACATGGGTCGGCTCGGCGCCGAGCTCGAGCAGGAACGACGCAAGGCCGAGACAGAGGTCCGGATCGCCGTAGATTGCGAACTTCTTGCCGTGGATGTGCGCGCTGGAGTCGGCGATCGCGTCGACCAGGCGGCCACGCTCCAGAGCCAGCGATTCCGGGATCTCCTTGCCCGAAATGCGCGACAGCGCCATCACGAAGGCGTCGGTGCCGGATACGCCGACCGGATGGTGGAACGAGACGACTTCCTGGCCGTGGTTCTTGATGAACGGCAGCGTCTTCTCGGTGCAATAGTGCTGCATCGAGATCGTCGCCTTGGCGTGCACGGCGTTGGCAGCGTCCTCCAGCGTCGTACCGCCGTCATACATGCGGAACTCGCCGTCGGTCGGGGTGTCGAACACGTTCGAGTTGTCGCCGAGGATCGTGTATTCGATCCCCATCTCCTCGAAGATATGCTTGACCTCGCGGATGTTGCCGACGGTGTAGCCGTCGAAGCCGCCGATGAAGTTGATCTTCTCGTTCGGGACGCGCTCCAGCTTCGGCGCGGTGCCGGCCTTGCCGTCCCAGAAGTGGTCGAGGATGCCCTTCATCGCATTGTCGTAGCCGGTGACATGGCTGCCGACGAAGGCGGGAGTGTGGGCGAAGGGAACGTCGTACTCGGCCGGAACAGAGCCCTTTTCCTTCGACGTCTTGATGAAGGCGTTGAGGTCGTCACCGATGACTTCCGCCATGCAGGTGGTCGAGACCGCGATCATCTTCGGCTTGTACATGTTGTAGGCGTTGGCGAGGCCGTCGATCATGTTGTTGAGGCCGCCGAACACGGCTGCGTCCTCGGTCATCGACGACGACACGCAGGAGCTCGGCTCCTTGAAGTGGCGCGACAGATGGCTGCGATAATAGGCCACGCAGCCCTGCGAGCCGTGCACGAACGGCAGCGTCTTCTCGAAGCCGACGGCGACGAACACGGCGCCGAGCGGCTGGCAGGCCTTGGCCGGATTGACGGTCAGCGCCTCGCGGGCGAAATTCTTCTCGCGATATTCAGGCGTCTTCGCCCATTCGCGGATACGCTCGACGTCCGCGGGATCGCGCGGATTCTCGAACATTTTCTTCTTGTTGGCCAGCATCTGCTGGTATTCGGGACCACGGAAGAGCTCGAAGTGATCGAGCACATGTTCGGCAGACTGTGTCATGGGAATAACCCTCTCTATGTTCCTGTGTCGATCAGGGAGCGCTGGCTCTCCGCCGAAGGAGAGCCAGGCCGTGGGTGGTCGTTACTCGGCCGCCTGGAGCAGCGGCTGCGGCGCCTGCTTCCAGGGCGCCTTGGTCATCTTCCAGACCGGCGAGTTGATCGCCATGTCCATGTCGCGGGCGAAGATCGCGCACCCGTCATAGCCATGGTACGGGCCCGAGTAGTCCCAGGAGTGCATCTGGCGGAACGGCACGCCCATCTTCTGGAACACGTACTTTTCCTTGATGCCCGAGCCGACCAGGTCCGGCTGGACCTTTTCGACGAACTTCTCGAACTCGTAGCCGGTCACGTCGTCATAGATCAGCGTGCCGTCCTTGACGTAATGCTGGGCGGTGCGCTGATAGTCGTCATTGTGGCCGAACTCGTAGCCGGTGCCGACGACCTCCATGCCGAGGTCCTCGTAGGCGCCGATCACGTGGCGCGGACGCAGGCCGCCGACGAACAGCATCACGGTCTTGCCTTCGAGGCGCGGCCGGTACTTGGCGATCACGGCGTCCATCAGGGGCTGGTACTTGGCGATGACGCGCTCGGCACCTTCCTTGATCTTGTCGTCGAAATAGCTGGCGATCTTGCGCAGCGATTCCGCAATCTTGCTCGGCCCGAAGAAATTGTACTCGCACCACGGAATACCGAACTTCTCTTCCATGTGCCGCGAGATGTAGTTCATCGAGCGGTAGCAGTGCAGCACGTTCAGCTTCGCCTTCGGCGTCGCCTCGAGCTCGGCCAACGAGCCGTCGCCCGACCACTGGGCGATCACGCGCAGGCCCATCTCCTCGAGCAGGATGCGCGATGACCAGGCGTCGCCGCCGATGTTGTAGTCACCGATGATCGCGACGTCGTAGTCCGACGGCTCGAAGCGCGGCGCGGCGTCGGCCGGCAGCTTGTCGAACACCCAGTCCCGGATGGCGTCGTTGGCGATATGGTGGCCGAGCGACTGCGAGACGCCGCGGAAACCTTCGCAACGCACCGGGACGATGGTCTTGCCGTCATACTCCTTCGACTTGACCTTGGAGACGGCCTCGATGTCGTCGCCGATCAGGCCGATCGGGCATTCCGACTGCACGGTGATGCCGTTGTTCAGCGGGAACAGCTCCTGGATCTCGTCCATGATCTTGGCGAGCTTCTTGTCGCCGCCGAACACGATGTCCTTCTCCTGGAAGTCGGAGGTGAACTGCATCGTCACGAAGGTGTCGATACCGGTCGTGCCGATGTAGTAGTTGCGGCGCGCCGCCCAGGAGTACTGGCCGCAGCCGACCGGGCCGTGGCTGATGTGGATCATGTCCTTGATCGGGCCCCACACCACGCCCTTCGAGCCGGCATAGGCGCAGCCGCGGATGGTCATGACGCCGGGGATCGACTTGATGTTCGACTTGACGCCGCAGTCCGACTTGCCGTTCTCATGCACGTTGAGATGCTTGGCGCGGCGCTTGGCGGTCTTTTCCGGATAGACCTTCAGGACCTCGGCGATCAGTTCCTTGTTGCGTGCCTTGACCTCGGCAACGCTCTGTTTCTCGGTAACGCTCATCTGGCTTTTTCCTCGATGATCGGTTGCGGAGATCGCCCGGCCCGTCGAACATGACGGGCCGGATGACCGGTGACGCTTTAAGCCGTGGCGGCGAGATCGGCGGCGGTCTTGCCGATCTGGCTCTCGTCGACGGCCTTCATGATGCCGTGCTCCATCAGCATGTCCTCGAGCTCGTCCATCGTGATCGGGGTCGGGATGATGCCCTTGCCGGCGTTGACGTGAATCTTCTGCGCCAACGAGCGGTAGTGGCCGGCCTGGACCGAGTCGGGCGCATACTCCAGCACGGTCATGCGGCGCAGCTCGGCGTGCTGCACGATGTTGTCGCGCGGCACGAAGTAGATCAGCTGGGTGCCGAGCTTCTTGGCGAGAGCCTCCGCCAGCTCGAGCTCCTTGTCGGTCTGGCGCTCGTTGCAG
This sequence comes from Bradyrhizobium sp. HKCCYLS20291, assembly GCF_051167715.1. Taxonomy (NCBI): domain Bacteria; kingdom Pseudomonadati; phylum Pseudomonadota; class Alphaproteobacteria; order Hyphomicrobiales; family Nitrobacteraceae; genus Bradyrhizobium; species Bradyrhizobium sp. HKCCYLS20291. The sequence goes on from NZ_JBNPTO010000002.1 coordinate 485,342, forward strand.
ACCAGGCCGCCCAGGCGCACGCCGCCGGAGTTAGCGTACTTCAGAATGCCCTTGGAGATGTTGTTGGCGGCATACATCGCCATCATCTCGCCGGACATCACGATGTAGATCTCCTGCGCCTTGTTCTCGCGGATCGGCATCGCGAAGCCGCCGCACACCACGTCGCCGAGCACGTCGTAGGACACGTAGTCGATGTCCTCATAGGCGCCGTTCTCTTCCAGGAAGTTGATCGAGGTGATGACGCCGCGGCCGGCGCAGCCGACGCCCGGCTCCGGACCGCCGGACTCGACGCAACGGATGTCGCGATAGCCGACCTTCATGACCTCTTCGATCTCGAGATCCTCGACGCTGCCCGCGGCAGCGGCCAGGCTGAGGATGGTGTCCTGCGCCTTGGCGTGCAGGATCAGGCGGGTCGAATCCGCCTTGGGGTCGCAGCCGACGATCAGGATCCGATGACCCATCTCGGCGAGCGCCGCGAGCGTGTTCTGCGACGTCGTCGATTTGCCGATGCCGCCCTTGCCGTAGAATGCGATTTGTCGAAGTGATGACATTCTGCTCTCCATCAACCGATTGCCAATGTCCCGCATGCGCCTTGCATGAGGAGACCGCGTCCTCTCTCCAGAACCGGCAGACGGGTTATTGGGAAGGAGAGCATCGCTCGTCCGAAGCGTCGGCGTGCACTCAGCCCTCAACCATTGCCTGAACAGAGTTTTGCAACGGCTGTGCCAGAGCTTTGGAATCGTTAAAAAGGCCATGTTTTGAAAGAGATGCGGCCAAGCTCGGCAGTAGACTGCACGCTGTTGCAAACCCGACATCGGGGTTTTTCACCCGACGCTTCCGCGCCGTGCTGTCCGAAACGACACATGGCATCGCTCTCCCCACCGGCACTCCGGCGATTGACGCTCGGCAAGCGCCTGCGTGAGGCCCGCGACAGGCGGCGGTATGGAGTTTGCTTGATGTAGATCAAACCCGTTCGCAGACGGGCAGCAGGAGTCCTTCGATGTCGGGCAAGACGTGCATCTTTGTCATTGAAGCTGATCAGGTCGTCCGATCGGCGCTCGGCTACATCCTCAGTGAGCGTCACGAGACCTTCACCTTCGCGGAGACGGCCGATGCGCTCAGCAAGGCCGCGCGGGCCACGCCCGATGCCGTGCTGGTCGGGAGCAGCATCCTCGAGGACGCCGGTGCGGAGACGGTCGGCATGTTGGCGCGGAAGCTGAACCAGGCCGGCATCATCGTCGTTGCGGGATCCACCAGGTCGCCGCTTGCGCTGGCGGGTCTCCGCCAGGGCGCCGAAGCCATCATCGCCAAGCCGATCACGTTCGACGGCGTCACGGATGCCGTGGAGTCGGTGCTGGCGCGGCGCGGAACGGATCAGGGCCTGGCGCCCCTGTCGCCCTGATCGTCGAGGTCAGCAGATATGAGGAGAAGAGCATGTTGAAGATGGCCCAGAGCGCGGCGCCGGCCAATCCGGATATCGCGGACATTGTCGAGAACTTCGCCCTGCTCGACGACTGGGACGATCGCTACCGCTACGTCATCGAGCTCGGCCGCGGCCTGACGCCCCTGCCAGATGCCGATCGCAACGACGGCAACAAGGTCCAGGGCTGTACCAGCCAGGTCTGGGTCGCGACGTCGATCCGCCGCGGCAGCGCGGCGCCGGTGCTCGATTTCATCGGCGACAGCGACGCGCACATCGTTCGCGGCCTGGTCGCGATCCTGCTGGCGATGGTGTCGGGCCACACCGCGCCGGAGATTTTGGCGGCTGATCCCATCGCGCTGTTCGAGAAGCTCGGCTTGCGGGAGCATTTGACCCCGCAACGTTCGAACGGCTTTCGCTCGATGGTGAGCCGGATCAAGGCCGATGCCCAGGCGGCGTTGGTGGCGGCGGCGTAGGTTCGTTTATTGAGTTGGTTTGGTTTTTGATGAGCCGTTCATAGCACGGCGAACTCGGTGCACCCTCTCCCCTTGTGGGAGAGGGTGGCGGCCAAAGGCCGCCGGGTGAGGGGTTCTCTCGGCACACTCAAGCGGTCGTGGGGCGCCGAGACAACCCCTCACCCCAGTGAGTCTGGAGCTGACAGCGGCGTAGCCCTCTCCCACAAGGGGAGAGGGCACAGCAATTGGCACCGCTTCATCCAGACACTGCGCGGTAGAGCGGCGCGCTTCTAGGAAAAGAACTCCTGCGCCTTCTTCAGCGCGCGGACCAGCACATCCACCTCTTCCCGCGTGTTGTACATCGCGAATGACGCCCGGCAGGTCGCGGTGACGCCAAAACGCTCCAGCAGCGGCATCGCGCAGTGGGTGCCGGCGCGGACGGCGACGCCGGAGCGGTCGATGACGGTGGCGAAGTCATGCGCATGGGCGCCCTGCATCTCGAACGAGACGATGGCGCCCTTGTCGGCGGCGTTGCCGATGATGCGCAGCGAGTTGATCTCGCGCAGCTGCTCGGTGGCATAGACCACCAGATCATGCTCGTGCGCAGCGATGCGCTGCTTGCCGATCGAGGCGACGTAGTCGATCGCGGCGCCGAGGCCGGCGGCTTCGACGATCGGCGGCGTGCCCGCTTCAAACCGGTGCGGCGGGTCGCCATAGGTCACCCAGTCGCGCGCGACCTCGCGGATCATCTCACCGCCGCCGTTGAAGGGCGGCATCGACGCCAACAGCTCGCGCTTGCCATAGAGCGCGCCGATCCCGGTCGGGCCGTAGATCTTGTGGCCGGTGATGCAGTAGAAATCGGCATCGAGATCGCGGACGTCGACCTCCATATGCACGGCCGCCTGCGAGCCGTCGATCAGCACCGGAATGCCGCGCGCATGCGCGATACGGATGACCTCCTTGACCGGGACGACGGTGCCGAGCACGTTCGACATCTGCGTCATCGCCACCATCTTGGTGCGCGGCGACAGCAGCTTCTCGAACTCGTCGAGCAGGAAGTTGCCGTCGTCATCGACGGGAGCCCATTTGATCACCGCGCCCTGGCGCTCTCGAAGAAAATGCCAAGGTATGATGTTGGCGTGGTGCTCCATGATCGAGAGCACGATCTCGTCGCCCGGCCCGATCCGCTCGCGACCAAAAGTCTGCGCCACAAGGTTCACCGCCTCGGTGGCACCGCGGGTGAAGATGATCTGCTCGGGGCTCTCGGCATTGAGGAACGACGCCACCTTGGCGCGGGCGCCCTCATAGGCCTCGGTGGCGGCGTTGGCGAGATAGTGCAGGCCGCGATGTACGTTGGCGTATTCGGAGGTGTAGACCTGGTGCATCCGGTCGAGCACGGCCTGCGGCTTCTGCGCGGACGCCGCGTTGTCGAGATACACCAGCGGCTTGCCGTGCACCCGCATGCCGAGAATGGGAAAATCTGCCCGGATGCGGCCGACATCGTAGCCGCTCCCCTGCACCGCTGCATGCATCATCTACTCCCGTCGTCCGAGCCAGCCCAGCATCGCCTCCGTCAGCGCGTCGCGCACGCTCTCATTGGCCGCGCCCTCGATGATCTCGCCGATGAAGGCCTGGATGAGCAGCGCCTTCGCCTCCGCCGGCGGGATGCCGCGCGCCATGAGGTAGAACAGCAGCTCGTCATCAATCGCACCTGTCGTCGTGCCGTGGCCGCATTGCACGTCATCGGCAAAGATCTCGAGCTCCGGCTTCGAACAGGCCTCGGCCTCGTCGGACAGCAGCAGCGCCCGCGACATCATCTTGGCATCGGTTTTTTGCGCACCGGGGCTGACCGTGATCTTGCCCTGGAACACCGCGCGCGCGGTGTCGCCGACCACCGCCTTGAAGGTTTCGCGACTCTGGCAGTTCTCGGCGGCGTGCTCGATCGCCAGCGTCGTGTCGGCGTGCTGCGTGCCCGACAACAGCGAGCCGCCACGGATGTCGGCGACCGTGCCCTCGCCCGCGACATGCACAAACAGTTGGTTGCGGACCAGGCTGCCGCCGGCCACGAAGCCGAGCTGGTTGAAGGTCGCGCGCGCCGATATTGGCGAGCAGCGAGCCGATGTGCAGCGCGCTGCTGCTCTCGCCGACCACCTTGATGTGATCGATCCGCGCCTCGTCGCCGACGACGAGCTGCATCGCGGTGTTGACCTGGTACTCGCTGCCGTCAGGCCCCTGATGCGATTCGACGATGGTGGCGCTGGCGCCGGCACCGATATTGACCAGGGAGCGCGTGAACATCGAGGTCGCGACCCAGTTGGTCGTGACGAAGGCGACATGGATGGAACGGACGAGCGCCGTGCCCGGCGCGACGAGAATGACGACACCATTGGCCGCCAGCGCCGTGTTGAGTGCCAGGGCCGCATCGTCGTCGGGGACCACGGGGCCAAGACGCTGCGACAGCAGCGGCTTGTCGGCGGCCAGCGCATCCGACATCGGCTGGATGGTGAGGCCAGGCTCGAGATCGGCGAGATCCGACAGCTCGGCCACGAAGGCGCCGTCGACGATGACGAGCTTGCGGAAGCCGGCGCCGGCGAACAGGTCCTTGGCCTCGCGCGCCCTCGTCTTGGCGGCATCGTCGGGCAGTGACGCCAGCCGCTTGGCTTCCTTCATCTGCGTGCGCAGATCGGTGTAGCGCCAGGCCTCGACGCGCCGGTGCGGCAGACCAACCGCGTTGAAGCGGTCGAACGCGGCGGCGCGCACCGCCGTGATCTCCTCGCCGCCCGGCAGGTAGCGGCGGGCGCCCTGGTACAAATCGGCCAGTCCGAGCTCGGCCTTGGTCTTGCGGATCGCGACGCCCATGCCCTGCCCCTTACGCCGCTTCGCCGTGGTACTGCGCGTAGCCGGTCGCCTCGAGCTCGCGCGCGAGGTCCGCACCGCCGGTGCGGACGATGCGGCCCGCCGCGAAGACGTGGACGATGTCCGGCACGATGTAGTCGAGCAGCCGCTGGTAATGCGTGATGACGATCATGCCGCGCTCGGCCGAGCGCAGCGCGTTGACGCCGTTGGCGACCACCTTCAGCGCGTCGATGTCGAGGCCCGAATCGGTCTCGTCGAGCACGCACAGCGAGGGCTGCAGCAGCGCCATCTGCAGGGTCTCGTTGCGCTTCTTCTCGCCGCCGGAGAAGCCGACATTGAGCGGCCGCTTCAGCATCTCGGCGTCGATGTTCAGGGTCTTGGCGATCTCGCGCACGCGCTTGATCAGATCCGGCGAGGACAACTCCTCTTCGCCGCGCGCCTTGCGCTGGGCGTTGAAGGCGGCGCGCAGGAACGTCAGCGTCGCCACGCCCGGAATCTCCAGCGGATATTGGAACGCCAGGAACACGCCCTTGGCGGCCCGCTCGTCCGCTTCCATAGCCAGCAGGTCCTCGCCGTTGAGATAGACCTCACCCGCCGTGATCTCGTAGCCCGGCTTGCCGGCGAGCACGTAGGACAAGGTCGACTTGCCGGCGCCGTTCGGGCCCATGATGGCGTGGATCTCGCCCTTGTTCACGGTGAGGTCCAGGCCCTGGATGATCTTGCGACCACCGGAGATCTCGGCATGGAGCCCCTTGATTTCGAGCAAGGCCGTCATCGAACACTCCTCATCTGTTGTCGCCGCGCGCGACGTCCTTATCCGACCGAACCTTCGAGGCTGATCGAGATCAGCTTCTGCGCCTCGACCGCGAACTCCATCGGCAGTTGCTGCAGCACGTCCTTGACGAAGCCGTTGACGACGAGCCCGACCGCTTCCTCCTGGCTGAGGCCGCGCTGGATGCAGTAGAACAGCACGTCCTCGGAGATCTTCGAGGTCGTCGCTTCGTGCTCGAACACCGCCGACGAGTTCTTGGCCTCGATGTAGGGCACGGTGTGCGCACCGCATTTGTCGCCGATCAGGAGCGAATCGCAGGCGGTGAAGTTGCGCGCGCCGGAGGCCTTGCGGTGCGCGCTGACCAGGCCACGATAGGTGTTCTGCGACTTGCCGGCAGCGATGCCCTTGGAGATGATCCGGCTCGACGTGTTCTTGCCGAGGTGGATCATCTTGGTGCCGCTATCGACCTGCTGGTAACCGTTGGATATCGCGATCGAGTAGAACTCGCCGCTGGAATTGTCGCCGCGCAGGATGCAGCTTGGATACTTCCAAGTGATCGCCGATCCGGTCTCGACCTGGGTCCATGAGATCTTCGAGTTGACACCACGGCAGTCGCCACGCTTGGTGACGAAATTGTAGATGCCGCCGACGCCCTCGGAATTGCCGGGGTACCAGTTCTGCACTGTCGAGTACTTGATCTCGGCGTCGTCAAGCGCGACGAGCTCGACCACGGCGGCGTGCAGCTGATTCTCGTCGCGCTGCGGCGCTGTGCAGCCTTCGAGGTAGGAGACGTAGGCACCCTTGTCGGCGATGATCAGCGTGCGCTCGAACTGGCCGGTGTTGCGCTCATTGATGCGGAAATAGGTCGACAGCTCCATCGGGCAGCGTACGCCCGGCGGCACGTAGACGAACGAGCCGTCGGAGAACACGGCCGAATTCAGCGTCGCGAAGTAGTTGTCGGTGGTCGGCACGACCGTGCCGAGATATTTCTGCACGAGGTCGGGATGCTCGCGCAGCGCCTCGGAGATCGGCATGAAGATCACGCCGGCCTTCTTCAGCTCCTCTTTGAAGGTGGTAGCGACTGACACCGAGTCGAACACGGCGTCGACCGCGATCTTGGTGCGCGGCGCAGCCACCTCGCCGTCCTCGGTCTCGACGACCGCTGCGGGACGCTCGACACCTTCGAGGATCTCGACCTCGCGCAGGGGAATGCCGAGCTTCTCATAGGTCTTGAGAATCTCCGGATCGATCTCGTCGAGCGAAGCGACCTTCTTCTTCGGCTTCGGCGCCGAATAGTAATACAGATCCTGATAGTCGATCTTTGGGTAGCCGACGCGCGCCCAGGTCGGCTCGGTCATGGTCAGCCAGCGGCGATACGCCTCCAGCCGCCATTCCAGCATCCAGGCCGGTTCGTCCTTCTTGGCAGAGATGAAGCGGATCGTGTCTTCCGACAGCCCCTTGGGAGCCTTCTCCGATTCGATGTGTGTCTCGAACCCGTAACGATATTGATCGACGTCGATGTCCTTGACGCGATCGATCGTCTCCTGAACCGCTGCCATCTCTCACTCCGCTTCCAAGGCTCAAGACGAGGTGCCCGCGTCAGGCGGGCACGCAGGTGTCCGGCACCGGACAGACGGCAGCACATTGCGGCGCGTCGAAGTGGCCTTCGCACTCCGTGCACTTCTTCGGATCGATGATGTACATGTCGTTCTTCAGCCGAATCGCCGCATTCGGGCATTCGAACTCGCAGGCCCCGCAGACCGTGCATTGTGAGGCGATGATCTTGTAGGCCATGCTGATCTCCCCGCGCTTCAGCGACATCGAGCGATGTCATTCGAGCGCTATCTTTCAAGCGCCGTGCCAGAGCGCATTTGTTTGATTTCTAAGGAAGATTCTAAACTCGCGGATCGCGGTCAGCTGTCGCTCTCCCGACAGCATGTCGCAAGTGCGACAGGGAGACGGGGCGTGTCATCAGGGCGGGACTCTGCAGGCGATGGCGATGGGCACGCTCTCCTTGACTGCAGTGGTCGAGATGCTCGCCCGTCTCTCCTCCGTCATTCCGGGGCGTGCGCAGCACGAGCCCGGAATCCATCGACCGGCAGAACGCGCAGTCAAATGGATTCCGGGCTCGTCGCGCTTTGCGCGCCGCCCCGGAATGACGGAGGAGAGTGGAGCAACGCCGGAGTGTCAAAGCAAAGTTCAAACAAAAAGGGCGCACCATCGGCGCGCCCTTCCGAAACACTTCGCGTCAAACCCGCTCAGAACCGTTTGACCTCGATGTTGTGCTTCTTCAGGGCGTAGCCGATCTGGCGTGGCGTGAGGCCGAGCAGGCGCGCGGCCTTGGCCTGGACCCAGCCGGAACGCTCCATCGCCTGCACGATGCGCTCGCGCTCGGGGACGGCGCCACCGTCCATCACCTCGTTGAAGTCGCCATCATCGGCATCCGCCATCGGCAGTTCGGTCGGAGCTTCGATCGGCGCCGAAGAGCGCGGCAGGATCGGCAGCGGCACCATCGGCTGGCCGCGCGGCGGCGGCGGCGTCACGGTGTTGCCCTTCCACAGGATCGCCGACATGCACTCGTTGCGGCTGCAGGCGAAGTCGTCCATGCCGATCGCCGAGCCCGTCGCCATGGTCGCGGTCCGCTGCACGCAGTTCTCCAGCTCGCGCACATTGCCCGGGAAGCCGCAATGCATCAGCACCTCGATGGCGCTGACGTCGAAGGTGAGGTCGCGCTCGTTCTCGCAATTGAAGCGGCGCAGGAACTCGCGGGCCAGCTGCGGAATGTCGCTGCGGCGCTCGCGCAGTGGCGGCAGCTTGATCGGCACGACGCTGATCCGGTAGTAGAGATCGGCGCGGAACTCGTTGCGCGTGACCGCCTCTTCGAGATTGCGGTTGGTCGCGGTGACGATGCGCACGTCGACCTTGATCGTCTGGTTGCCGCCGACGCGCTCGAACTCCTGCTCCTGCAGCACGCGCAACAGCTTGGCCTGGAACGCCGGCGAGATCTCGCCGATCTCGTCGAGGAACAAGGTGCCCTTGTCGGCAAGCTCGAAGCGGCCCTTGCGCGCATTGATCGCGCCGGTGAAGGCGCCCTTCTCGTGGCCGAACAACTCCGACTCCAGCACCGTCTCCGGCAGCGCCGCGCAGTTGATCTTGATGAAGGGACGCTTGGCACGGTTCGACAATTCGTGGATCGCCTTGGCCACCAGCTCCTTGCCGGTGCCGGATTCGCCGCGCAGCAAGACCGGCGCATTCGACTTGGCGACGACGTTGATCTTCTCCAGCAGCGCGCGCAGCGCCGGGCTGTCGCCGACGATGCCGTCCACCAGTACCTTCTTGCCCTTGCTCGGCGCCGGCTTCAGCTCCATGAGCTCCTTCTGCAGCCGATGACTTTCCGCCATCAGCCGCTCGCGATCGCGCGCGACGACACGATGCAGCTTGATGGTCTGGCCGATCAGATTGGCGACCATGGTCAGGAAGCGGACGTCGGAATCGAGCCGGAACACGGCACGGCCATCCCAGACGCGATCGATCGTCAGGGTGCCGACCACGCGCTGGTCGATGCGGATGGGCACGCCGAGAAACGACACACGGATGTCGGCGCCGGCGCCGAGCGTGACCGCGTCGGCGGCGCTGAAGGCGGGATGATCGGCGACGTTCTCCGCAATCAGCGGCACGGCGGTCGCGACGATCTGGTCGATCGCCTTCTGCGGCAGGCGCTCGCGGTAGCGCTCATCGCTGCCTTCGCTCCAACCGGCCCCGACGGCGAGATCGGGAATGCCGTCATCGGCCAGCAGCGACACGACACCATGGCGCATCTGCATGAACGACTGCAGCAGGTTCACCACATTGGCGAGGGTGATTTCCAGCCGCGTCGGCGCGGCCAGGATTTTTGATATTTCGAAGATTCCCGTCAGGGCGATCTCGCTGAGCGGGATTGGTGCTGCCGTGGACCTGACGTCCCGAGCTTCGACCTGACGTGTTTCCGTTTGGACCATGGTCGCTTCTCTGATCGTCACGGACGCTCCTGAAAGCTATCCGTGGTTGTCGGTGTTGTAACATCCTCCCTTAACTGCTGATGATTGTCGTGCCTAACTTTGCTGCATTGCCGCAGAAGTAGTGTGCAATGAAAAGAACAGAAAAGCTGCAGGCTTTCATGACGTTAACAAATTAGTTTGCAGCCCTTATGGCCCGTGCGTTGCGTAGCCGCCGGTATCCGGACGACGACGCGCGCGCCGTTTTGTGTTGTCTTCCCGACGCCTAGAACTCGACCTCATTCGGGGTGCCTGCAACCGGATCGCAACAGCACGAACTGAACACCAACTTTCCACTCCGCGTCTGGCAGTCGCGGTGCTCGGCTGCCAGCTGCAACGGTCGCCTTGACGGCATGTGAGTGCGACGTATTTCACGTCGGTGCTAGAGGTGCTGCCCTCCGTTGATCTGAATCTCCTCGCCGGTGACGTAGCTCGCCGCATCCGAGCACAGGAAGAACAGCACCTTGGCGACCTCCTCCGGCGCTCCGATCCGGCGCATCGGGATCAGCGGCGAGAACCGGGCCTCGGTCTCCGGCGAGACCATCTCGGTCTTGATCTCGCCGGGCGCGATGGCGTTGACGCGGATGCCGTGCGGCGCGAAGTCGTGGGCCATCTCGCGGGTCAGGCAGGCCAGCGCGGCCTTCGAGGTCGCGTAGGCTGTGCCGGCGAAGGGATGGACGCGCGTGCCGACGATCGACGTCACGTTGACGACGGCCCCCTGCCCGCGCTTCAGTTCCTCGAACAATCCGCGCGCCAGCAGAATCGGGCCGAGAAAGTTGACGTGAAAGACGGTCATCCACGTCTCGACTGACGTCGCGAGCGAATCGAGCCGGCCGCCGCCGTCGGCCTTCGGCGAGATGGCGGCGTTGTTGATCAAGGCGTGCAGCGGCGCGCCGTCGAGCCGGGCCTTGATGTCGTCAATCGCGCGCGGGATGGCGCTGCGGTCGCTGAGATCGACCTGGACGTGATTGTCCGGACCGGCGTCCCAGGGACATCGCCCGCCGTCGAACGGCTGGCGCGAGCATGTGATGATGCGCCAGCCGGCGTCGGAGAACAGCCGTGCCGTCGCGTGGCCGATGCCGCGCGAGCCGCCGGTCAGCACCAGCGTCTTCTGCTCGGTACGCTCCGGAAGCTCCGCTGCCGCCATGTCGCGATGAAACGGGCACGACGCGATCGTCTCATCCGCATCGATTGCGGGCGCACGGACGTCCTGGTCGAGATCGAGACTCATGCCGTCCTGCTCATGCGCCGCCATGCCACAGCGCGGTTGTGCAGAATCCGGGCCAGCGGAAAATGCAGCGCCGAACCATTAGGCGCTGTCGTGTTCACGACAGATTGGCGGGTTCGTCACACGACGCGCGTCGACTTTCCGCCGTGCTGACCACAACGCCTGAAATGGCAATGTTTTTCGGCGCGCTTGCTCGTGGTCCGACTCTTGCTCGACGTTGCACCGAACTGGAACGTGGCTTGCCGGCCGCAGAGCTGGCAGCCACGAAACGTCGTGCGGCATGGACCGGGACATGGGGACGAATGCAGCGCGCTTCGCCGTGATCCTCGGGACCAACGAGGTCGCGTCCGCGATTGGCGTCCACCTCCACCGCGCAGGCTTCTGCGTGGTGCTGTCGCACGACCCCAATCCACCGGTCATACGCCGCAAGATGGCGTTTCACGATGCCTTGTTCGGCGACGCTCTCCATGTCGAGGATGTGATCGGCACGCGCATCGACAGCCCGATGGACGTGTTCAAGGCGCTCGGCAATCCGCAGCACGTTCTGGTCACGACGCTCGGCCTGCTCGATCTGCTTCCGATCCGCACCATCGACGTGCTGGTCGACGCTCGTATGCAGAGGCGCGAGCCGACGCCCAATCTGCGCGGCATGACCCGGCTGTCGGTCGGCATCGGGCCAGGCTTCTCGCCATCAGCCAATTGCGACCTCGCCATCGAAACCAGAGCCGACCGGCTCGGACAGATCGTGGGCCAGGGCTGGACCTCGGCCACCAATGATTTCGGCGACATTGGCGGCCTGGTTCGATCGGATCATGAAGGCCGCTGGCATAGCCCGGTCGAGATCGGCGCGCGCATCTACAAGGGCTTCGTCATCGGCCATCTCTCCGGCGTCCCGGTCACCGCACCCGCCGATGGCATGCTCCGCGGCATCGTCCGCGACGGCAGCGACGTTGCGGCCGGCGTGGCGCTCGCCGAGATCGATCCGCGCGGCCGCCACGCACAGTGGACCGGCATCGACGCGCACGGACAGGCGCTCGCGCAGACGATCCTGGCTGCCATCCGCCTGCACGCCGCGGACCACACCGCCGCAACCCCGGCGGCTCCACGCTGAGCGCGCCGTTTTCGAGCGATTCTGATTAGCCGTTTGGCCCGCAGCCGACCTTGGCATCGCCGTTGCTTATCGTTGGCAGGAGCGAGCAACAGCCATGATCATTTGTTCCTGCAACGTCATCACCGATACCGCCGTTCGCAACGTCGTCACGACGGCGGACATCACCTTCGGCTCGCCGGCACAAGTGTATGATTGTCTCGGCTGCTCGGTCCAATGCGGGCTGTGTTCGCGCTCGGTGAAGCGGATTCTCGATGAGCGGCAGGGCGATACGGCCACCGCGGCGGTATGGCCGGTGCATGCCGAGCCCGCGCCTTGCGAGCTGATGTCGGTGGCGTGAGGAGGCAGCCGCGCGACGTATCGCATCGCGCTGTCGGATGTCGGACAATCGACATGCAGCGGTGAGGCTGGCATGTTGCGCCGACCGCTTCGAGGACGACATCCGGTGCGATCGGCTGAGCGGATATCGATCTGACGACTGATACCACCCGTGTAGCTGCCCCTCACCCCAACCCTCTCCCAGTAAGGACGGGGAGAGGGAGCGCACTGCATTCGCGGTGAGCAGACGGACCGGCATGGATCCGAGAGTTCGACATCGCTTCGTGCGCGGAGAAGTCAGTCCCGCGCATGCGGATCGATGAGATCTGATCAAAGAGGTAAGTTTCTGTTAGGCTGAGCCGACTCATCCGGAATATTGCTTACAGGAAACTCCGGCGCGACCTGTCGCCACGAGGCGCGCTGCACTCCCTCTCCCCGTTCTTACGGGGAGAGGGTCGGGGTGAGGGGCAGCTACACGGGAAGTCTCTCGAGCTACGCCCGCGCCTCACTTCCTCGCAAGCCTCAATGCGTCTTGGTCTCGCCCCACTTCTCGAGATCCTTGGCCGCCTCCGAGCGTTGCTCGTTTTCCGGCTTCTCGGCCCACGGCTTATCGGTCTGCTTCATCGAGCCCCAGTCGTTTTCCTTGCGCGGATCGTCCTTCGGCGTTTCCTTGCTCATAGCCAATCCTTCGGTTGTTCGTGCCGGTCAATCCGGCAACATCGTCGGCGGTGGCGCAGTGGCTTCGTCGTGCAACTGCTCGGCTTCGCGGACCTCGCGCTCGGCCTGGTGCCAGAACTCATCCTCGCGGCCGTCCGGGCGCCCCGACTGCTCCCACAATCGATGGGCGCGTTCGCGAATCCGTTCCTCAAGGCCGGTGTCGCTGCTCTGTTCCATGGTGCTCCTCGCATCAGACTGCCATACGGCATGACCTGCGTGGCAATAACCCTGACCGAGCGGAGTTCCAAAGCGAGGCCGCGCAGAGGACCATCGGCCGCAGTGCCGATCGCTGCGTCGGATGCACTGGCTCGGCTGCCCGTCAGCTCAGATTGCCCGGCATGAAGCAGCGGATCGAGGTGCCGAGCGAGCCCTTGATCGGCCACACCATCGTGCGCCCGGCGCGGTTGGGCTCGGTGATCACGGCATCGTCGGGAACGACGATCCATTGGCCATCGAGCCGCACGCGGTAGTGCGTGCCCTCCATGTCCCAATCGGGATCGGAGACTGCGAAGCCGTCCGCATCCGAGCAGCACGGGCCGCGACCGCTCCTCAGGCTGTCGAACCAGCCTTTGAGCGGCGAGTTGGCAAACCGGCCGTCGTCGCGCGCGACGGCATGATCGTAGGACAGCGCAGCCAGGAGGGCTGCGCCGCTCAGCGCAGGCAAGGTTCTCATCTGATCACCGCAAGCTACCGGCGCGTGCTCCGGACCGCGGCTCACGCGGATTGCAAGTAGCCCGTTGAATGCGCCATGGAACAGTTTGTTCCAAACGTTGAACTCACGCCGCCTCGGCCGGCACCATCGCCTCGATGGTGACGCCGGTGCCGGTCGAGGCCACCGTCAAGGTGCCGCCGAGCGCCAGCAGCCGCTCGCGCATGCCGGTGAGGCCGAAGCCGAGCTTGTGCTCGGGGGCAAGCCCGCGGCCGTCGTCGCGGACGCGCACCCGCGTGTAGCTGCGGCGATGTCCGGCCGTGGTCTGCTGCAGCGGCTCGATGGTGACGTCGACCGACGTGGCCTCGGCGTGACGGAACACGTTCGTCAACGCTTCCTGCACGACGCGGTAGATCGTCAGCTCGGCGGTCTCGTTGCTGCAGACCACGTTGTCCGGGAACGTGGTCTCGATCGCGATCTCCGGCCGCGATTCCCGCCACAGCCGCACCAGCGCGCCGAGCGCCTCGCGCAACCCCAGCTCGGCGAGGCCGACGGGGCGCAGCCGCTCCAGGATGCGGCGGTTGAACTGCTGCACTTCATTGACTTGGTCGAGGATCGCCTGGCCATGCCGGCGCATCGCGGCGACGTCGAGCGGGACCGTGTCCGGCAATCGCATCAGCGCGCTGGCATGGGCGCGCAGCGCGAACAGATGCGGCCCGAACTCGTCATGCAGCTCGCGCGCGATCTCCTTGCGTTCGAGGTCCTGCAGCGAGACGGTCCGCTCGGCCAGCCGCCGCTTCTCCTCGACCGCCTCGCCGAGGACGCCGGCAAGGTGGTTCAGCTTGGCACACAGCGCGGCGAGCTCGGGCGCGCCGCCCGGCTTGACGCGGGCGTCATAGGCCCCCGCTTCGATCCGGCTCATGGCGTCGGCGAGATCCGACAACGGCGCCAGCGCGCGGCCGACCACCAGCGTGGTGATCCCGAACAGGGCGAAGCCGACCAGCGAGCCGACGATGAGCTGCGTGATGATGCCGTCCCAGATCTCGGCGATCTCGTCGTCGGGATGCGAGGTGATCACCAGCGTCTCGGCGCGCCCGGCGACGGTGACGGGCATGGTGACCGAGGTCTTGTCCGGGTGCACCAGCGCGATGAACCAGGCCGGCGTCGCGCGCGCGCCCTCCCCCGATGGCGGCCGCGGCCGTGCCGCGGCGGGCTGCCTGATGACGCTGACGTGACGCAGCTGGCCGAGATCGCCGACGATCCGGTTCAGCCGCGCGTCAGGGTCGGGCGCACCATTGACCTCGTCCATGATGGTCTCGATGAAGGCACGGGTCAGGCGGATGACGCTCTGATCCTCGGCGAGCACGCGCGGCGCCGCATCCAGCACCAGACGGCCGATATTGATGGCGAGCCCCAGCGTCAGCACCAGCGCGAGCAGCACGTTGATGCGCGTCCGCAACGACCAATTCTGCCACATTCTCTCCGCCTCGCCGCCGCCGTGTTTCACGCGCCTCACATTGACAGACAAATCCGCCAGCGATCTAATTGCAACATCATGCAACATCGCGCCGCAGGCATCCATGATGCATTGCAGCAATGAGGCGAGTTGGAAGTCCGGGACCCCAAGGCCATGCGCGTTCTGATCGTCGACGATCATCCCATCGTTGCCTCCGGCTGCCGGGCCCTGCTCTCGGGCGATGCTGACGTCGTGCTGCTCGAGGCGGCGGACGCGGAGAGCGGCGAAGCCAGCTTCATCGCCGAGCGCCCCGACGTCTGCGTCGTCGACATCAACCTGCCGACCGTCTCCGGCTTCGAGCTGGCGCGCCGCATCCTGGCGCACGATGCAAACGCCCGGCTGATCATGTTCAGCATGAACGACGATCCGGTGTTCGCGGCGCGCGCCATCGACATCGGCGCCAAGGGCTACGTCTCGAAGAGCGGCGATCCCAACGACCTCGCCGAGGCGATCCGCGAGGTCGCGCGCGGCGGCAGCTACCTGCCGCCGGCGATCGCCCGCAGCATCGCCTTCGCCGGCGCCGCCGTGGCGCAGAGCCCGCTGGCAAAGCTGACCTCGCGCGAGCTCGAGATCCTGCGCCTGCTCAGCGCCGGCAAGAGCCTGTCGGAGATCGCCTGGCTGATCCACTCGTCCTACAAGACCGTCGCCAACACCTCCTCGATCATCCGCCAGAAGCTCGGCGTGCGAACCTCCGGCGAGCTGGTGCGTCTGGCGATCGAGAACGGCGTCGCTTGACTTGCGTCGACTGAACGACGCAGCTTGACCCAGACCGGCGACATCATCGCCATTGCTCCGACATCATTGCCGAACAGGTGATCCCATGACGCTCACGACCGTGTCCCAGAACAAGTCCCATGGCGGCGTCCAGGGGGTCTACCGGCACGCCAGCCAGGAGACCAAGACCGAGATGACGTTCTCGGTGTTCGTGCCTGCCCATGCCGAGGGCGCGAAGCTGCCGGTCGTCTGGTATCTCTCCGGCCTGACCTGCACGCACGCCAATGTCACCGAGAAGGGCGAGTTCCGCGCCGCCTGCGCCGAGCTCGGCCTGATCTTCGTCGCGCCCGACACCTCGCCGCGTGGCGACGGCGTCCCGGGTGACGCCAACAACGCCTATGATTTCGGCCTCGGCGCCGGCTTCTACGTCGACGCGACGCAAGAGCCGTTCGCGAAGAACTACCGGATGTGGAGCTACGTCACCGAAGAGCTGCCGAGCGTGGTCGCGGCCAACTTCCCGGTCGATCCCCGCCGGCAGTCGGTGATGGGCCACTCCATGGGCGGCCATGGCGCGCTCACGGTGGCGCTGCGCAACCCGGACCGCTATCGCGCCGCCAGCGCGTTCTCGCCGATCGTCGCCCCCTCGCAGGTGCCGTGGGGCGAGAAGGCGCTGGGTGGCTATCTCGGCAGCGACAAGGCCGCATGGCGCAAGCACGATGCGGTCGCGCTGATCGAGGACGGCGCGCGCGTCTCCGACCTCCTGGTCGATGTCGGCACCGCCGACCAGTTCCTGACCCAGCAGCTCCGCCCCGAGCTGCTCAAGGCCGCCTGCGACAAGGCCAACATCCCGCTGCTGCTGCGCAAGCAGGACGGCTACGACCACAGCTACTACTTCATCTCGACCTACATGGCCGATCACCTGCGCTGGCATGCGGCGCGGCTTACACGCTGACATCAGTCACGGCCCTGATTTGCCCGACGGGCGCAGTGGCGCGTCCGTCGAGGCGATCTTGTCGGTCTCAATGCCCGGACTTCGCGTGCGCGACGAGACTATTTTCGCTCGGCACCACAAGGCGATGCGCCTGTCCAGCCCGGCACCGCGAAAGATATGTCTTTCGCTTTTACAGAAAACGTGTTTGTGTGGGCGCATCCCGCCTCATCGAGAGGGCGTATCGCGGTCGTCACGAACGTGGAGGTGGGGATGCGGTGGACGCCGGCGGCGCGCAGCAGGCTCGCGAGAGCATGCGGACGAACGCGCCACGGCGTACGGCCAAGTCGCGTGGTCCTGGCATCCCGACGCTGATGCCCCCGCGGCGGCGCGCGAGAAGCGCGTCGTCGCGCACGGTGACCAGAAAGCCCGGCGCACCGGGGAGCACGCGAAGCAACCGTTAAAGCCATCGCGCAGGGAGGGCCGGGATGTCCGAGCCGAACCTGTGGTACTGCCGCCTGCATTTTTTCTGCAGGCGGGCCATGGGGGCGGCAGGCTCCCGGCCTTCCCTGCGCCTCTTGTTGTCGAGGCGCGATCGATCAGCACAGCTCGGGCCTCCGCGGCCGCGAGGATGCAACGTCATGTCCGATAGCTACTGCGCCTGCGGCACGCCGTAGTTCGGGGCCAGCAGGCGGTTGCGGAGCAGCCAGGCCATGGTGCGGGTCCAGGATTCGTCGGTGTTGCCGCGCATGTCGGCGGTCATGATGGCGACCGGCTGGCCGGTGTGAGCGTCGCGCAGATAGATGTTCATGTTGAGGATCAGATTGGAGACCTTCTGCACCGTGCCGGTAATGGCGAGATCGGCGCCGATATCGGAGGCGAGCTTGACGTCGCAGCCGCCGCAGGCCTGCAGATTGCTGTGGTGCGCCGCATCGTTAACGGGGGCGATATCGAGCACGCGAAATTTGCCGGACTCCTGCAGCGCCGCGCGGAGCTGCTCGGCGGCATGCGCCAGCCTCTGCTGCTCGTCCTGACGCGGGCCCTGCACCTCGCCCTGCAGGCTGGTGTCGATCAGCTCGAAATCGAACACCGCCACCTTGGGCGGCTCGGCATGAACTGACGTTGCAGACATCAGGACCAGGGACGCGAGGACAGCAGCGAGTTTCAAGGTCGTGATCCGAAATGATGCAACAGCGGCCAAAAGTGGGGTTGAAAGCTAGGCCAATTCGGTCATCTTGCAAGACGAAACCTTGCCGAAAAACGACGAGGGAACAATGGGAGGACATGTGGTCCTGCGAGTTCTGGCCCGATCTCTGATCGGCGCGATCGGCCTCATTGCCGCCGCAACTGCCGCTGTTGCCGCAGAGCCGGTCGACATTGCGATCGGCTATCTCGGCCGTGCCGGCGTGCCGCAGACGTTGTCGCCGCTCGACCAGCCGGCGGCCGATGACGGCGTGGCCGGCGCCAGGCTCGCCATCGAGGACAACAACACCACCGGCAAGTTCCTCAACCAGCGCTTCACCCTGATCGACCGCCGCGTCAAGGATGACGAGGACGCAGGCCAGGCGGCGAACGAGCTCGCCGGCAAGACCGGCTTCATCCTCGCCGACCTTCCCGCGGATGCCCTGCTGAAGGTCGCCGATAGCCTGCGCGGCCGCGGCATCACCCTGCTCAATGTCGGCGCGACCGACGACCGGCTGCGCGAGCAGGACTGCCGCGCCAACGTCATCCATGTCGCGCCGACGCGCTCGATGCTGGCCGATGGCCTTGCGCAATACCTGGTGTGGAAGCAGTGGAAGCGCTGGCTGCTGGTCACCGGCTCGCACGACAATGACAAGCTGTTCGCCGACGCGTTGCGCCGTGCCGCCACCCGTTTCGGCGCCAAGATCGTCGAGGAGCGCACCTTCGAGGACACCGGCGGCTCGCGGCGCACCGATAGCGGCGTGACCTTGATCCAGCGCCAGATGCCGGTGTTCACGCAGAAGGCGCCGGCCTATGACGTGCTGGTCGCCGCCGACGAGAGCGAGGTGTTCGCCAACTATTTGCCCTATCGCACCTGGGACGCGCGCCCGGTCGCCGGCTCCGCCGGCCTGCGGCCGACCAGCTGGGATCCATCGCAGGACCAGTGGGGCGCGACGCAACTGCAGAACCGCTTCATGAAGCTCGCCTCGCGCCGCATGGATGCGCTCGACATGCAATCCTGGATGGCCGTGCGCATGGTCGGGGAAGCGGCCTCGCGCACCAACTCCGGCGACGCCAAGACGATGACCGACTATCTGAAGAGCCCGAACTTCACCATCGCCGCCTTCAAGGGCACGCGCCTCTCTCTTCGCGACTGGAACCTGCAACTGCGTCAACCTATCCTGCTCGCCGATGGCCGCATGATCGTCTCGGTGTCGCCGCAGGAGGGCTTTCTCCACCAGGTCTCCGAACTCGACACCCTCGGCGTCGATCGCCCCGAAACCAAGTGCAAGCTGCAATGATGTCGGATTGGATGATGTTGATGAAGATGGTGAGTCCGACGGGGCAGACGCAGCGCGATGCGCTGCTGGGCTCGACGACATCCGTCGGTGAGGAGGCCACGGTCAACGCCGCGAGCGCGGTGCCAGCCTCTCCCCGTCCTTCACGGGGAGAGGCCGGATTGCATCGCAGATGCAATCCGGGTGAGGGGCTCGCTCCGCGCACCGTGCGCGTGGAGAGAGCCCCTCACCCCGACCCTCTCCCCGTGAAGAACGGGGAGAGGGAGCGCACCGGCCGTGCCGCGATATCTCGAGTCCATCCGACGATAGGTCGAATGAGTAAATTGCAGAATCTGCTTCTGAAGCGCACGGCCCTGGTTGCAGCCGTGCTCACCGCCGCTCTCTCCCTGACCTGCATCGCCCCCGCCTCCGCCTACGTCGCGTTCGTCTCCAACGAAAAGGGCAACACCGTCTCCGTCATCGACACCGACACCTGGACGGTCACCAAGACCATCAAGGTCGGGCAGCGGCCGCGCGGGATTGCGTTCACGCGGGACGGCAAGTTCGTGATGGTGGCGGTCGGCGATGATGACACCATTCAGGTGATCGACGCCAAGAAGCAGGAGATCGTCGACACACTGCCCTCCGGCCCCGATCCCGAGCTGTTCGCGCAGGACGCCCAGGGCAAGACGCTCTATGTCGCCAACGAGAACGACAACACCGTCACCGTGCTCGACCTCGATAAGCGCGTGCGCATTGGCGACGTCCAGGTCGGCGTCGAGCCGGAGGGCATGATGCTGAGCCCCGACGGCAAGATCCTGATCTGCACCTCCGAGACCACCAACATGGCGCATTTCATCGACACGGCGACGCGCAAGATCGTCGCCAACGTGCTGGTCGATGCCCGGCCGCGCTATGCCGAGTTCAAGACCGACGGTTCGGAGCTGTGGGTCTCCGCCGAGATCGGCGGCACCGTCTCGATCATCGATCCCGCCAAGCGCGAGGTGACCGGCAAGATCAAGTTCGCCGTGCCCGGCCTGCGCAGCGAGGCGATCCAGCCCGTCGGCATCGCCCTGACCAAGGACGGCAAGACCGGCTTCGTCGCGCTCGGCCCGGCCAACCGCGTGGCGATCGTCGATGGCGTCACCCACGAGGTGAAGAAATATCTGCTGGTCGGCCAGCGCGTCTGGCACATGGAGTTCACGCCGGATGAAAAATATCTCCTGGTCACGAACGGCGTCTCCAACGACGTGTCCGTCATCGACGTCACCGCGCAGAAGGTGATCAAGACCATCCAGGTCGGCGAGCTGCCCTGGGGCATCACGATTGCACAGCCATGACGACGCAGAACGCACCCGCTCTCGATACGACAGGCGCCGCACCGCAGCCGGCGCCAATTCAGGTCCCGGCGCTGTCGGTCGCCGGCGTCAGCCACTCCTACGGTGCGCGCAAGGCGCTGACCGACGTCAGCTTCGCGGTGCGCCCTGCAAGCTTCACCGCCCTGCTCGGCCTCAACGGCGCCGGCAAGAGCACGCTGTTCTCGCTGATCACCCGCCTATTCGCGGTTCAGACCGGACAGATCAGCATCTTCGGCCATGACATCGGCCGCACACCGGGCGAGGCGCTGCGGCTGCTCGGCGTCGTGTTCCAGCCGCGCACGGTCGATCTCGACCTGTCGCTTCGGCAGAACCTGCTCTACCACGCCGCGCTGCACGGCATCTCGCGCCGCGAGGCGCGCGCGCGCAGCGAGGAGCTGCTGACGCGGATCGGCCTTGCCGACCGCGCCGGCAACAAGGTGCGCGACCTCTCCGGCGGCCAGATGCGGCGGCTGGAGATCGCTCGCGCGCTGCTACATCGTCCGCGGCTGTTGCTGCTGGACGAGGCCACCGTCGGCCTCGACGTCAAGGCACGCGCCGACATCGTCGGCCATGTCCGGCAGCTCGTCACCGAACAGGGCATCGGCGTGCTCTGGGCGACGCATCTGTTCGACGAGATCGCAGCAAGCGATGACCTCGTGGTGCTGCATCAGGGCCGCGTGCTGGCGCGCGGGCCAGTGCCGCAGGTCATCGCGGAATCAGGCGCGTCGGACGTCAACGCCGCCTTCGCCCGGCTGACGACCCAGGCCAGCCCTGCACGGAGCTCGGAGCCATGACCGTCACCACCGTGCACGCGCCCGCGCCGACACGCAGCGGCTTCTCCGTCGGCGAGTACATCACCTGCCTGATCGGTATCGTCTGGCGCGAGGGCCTGCGCTTCCTGCATCAGCGCGAGCGCTTCGTCTCGGCGCTGGTGCGGCCGCTGGTCTGGCTGTTCATCTTCGCCGCGGGCTTCCGCCAGGTGCTCGGCATCTCGATCATCCCGCCCTACGAGACCTACATCCTCTACGAGGTCTATATCGCCCCCGGCCTGATGGCGATGATCCAGCTGTTCAACGGCATGCAGTCGTCGCTGTCGATGGTCTACGACCGCGAGATGGGCAACATGCGCACCCTGCTGGTGAGCCCGCTGCCACGCGGCTATCTGCTGTTCTGCAAGCTGCTCGCCGGCACCGCCGTCTCCGTGCTGCAGGTCTATGCCTTCCTGGTGATCGCCTGGTTCTGGGAGATCACGCCGCCGCCGATGGGCTATCTCACCGTGCTGCCGGCGCTGATCCTGTCCGGGCTGATGCTCGGCGCGCTGGGCATGCTGATCTCATCCGGCATCAAGCAGCTGGAGAACTTTGCCGGCGTCATGAACTTCGTGATCTTCCCGATGTTCTTCGCCTCGTCGGCGCTCTATCCCCTGTGGCGCGTCGAGGAAGGCAGCCCGTGGCTCGCCTATCTCTGCGAGGCCAATCCCTTCACCCACGCGGTCGAACTCATTCGCTTTGCGCTGTACGGCAAGCTGAACTGGGTATCGCTCGCTGTCGTCGGCGGTTGCACCGCGGTTTTCATGATCGGCGCGATCCTGGCCTACGATCCGTCGCGCGGGTTTGTCAGGCGTGGTCCCGGAGGCGAGGCATGAGATTGAAATCCATAGTGCTGGCCATCGCGCTGGTCACATCAGCCGGTGCTGCGCGTGCCGCCGACCCGCGCTACCCGGACTGGCCCTGCCCGCAGGCGAAGGTGCCGGAAATCTCGATCGCCGCCGTCTGGTCCGGCCCTGCCATCGACGACGTCGGCGCAAGTTGGAAGAACGATGCCAAGCTTGCCGAACTCGTCGCCAAGCTCGCCGCGCGCCGCATCCCGCTCGAGCAGGCGCAGAAGGACGTCGCCGATTTCCTGACCGGCACGGCCGAGGAGAAGACCCGCAAGGGCAAGCTGCTGTTCGCCGGCCTGTTCGATACACTCAACGCCCAGCGCACCTCGGTCATGAACGGGCTGGAGCGCGTGATGCGCAAGCAGCGCGAGGCCGTCGACAAAGTGCGCGCTGACACCATTGCCGTGCAGGAGATGCACAGCAGCGCCAACCCGGATCAGGCCAAGATCGAGGAGATGACCAACCAGCTGAACTGGGAGACCCGTATCTTCGAGGACCGCCGCCGCGTCATGAAGTTCGTCTGCGAGGTGCCGACCGCCATCGACCAGCGCCTGTTCGCACTGGCCCGCGAGATCCAGCAGGACATGGAGTAGGTCCACGGATGCGGCTCGCTCTGGACCACGAAAGCCTAGGAGGAGCGCGCCACTGCTTCAGCGTCGTCATGGCCGGGCTTGACCCGGCCATCAACGTCTTTCCACGCGGCACCAGGTGGATGCCCGGGCCTTCGCCGCGCCGAAGCGGCTTCGGCCGCGCAGGCGGGTCAAGCCCGGGCATGACGAAGAAACTGGTTGGCAGCGACGTTAGCGGACAGATGCGACGGCGCTCACTCCTCCGGCCGCGGCTCGGGTTGGGTCTGCTGCAGCGGCAGGTCGGCGCGGGCCCAGCCGTCGGTGCCGTCGGGATACCAGGCGACGTTGCGGTAGCCGTAGGTCAGCGCGCGCCGCGCGGCATTCCACGACATCCAGCAGTCTTCGAGGCAGTAGAATACGAGCGGACGGCCGAGATCGCCGTCGGAGGCGCGCGCAAGGCCGCGCTTCAGATAGTCCTCCGTTGCTGCCGCCAGCACGCCATAGCCGGTGTCGGGCAGCCAGATGCTGCCGGGAATGTCGAGCCGCGGCTGCTCGCGCCACACCGTGCCGGCCGGCAGATTCTTCGGCTTGGGCGGCCGCGGCAGCACGTCGATGAAGGCGGCGGACTTGGCGCGCCAGATCGCTTCGGTGTCACGCGTCGACAGCACGCGCGCGCCGCTCAACGTCGTCGGCACCGGCGCGCGGTAGTTCTCGGTGCGATAGCTGTCGGGCTCCGGCACGAGATCGTCGGCCCGCACCGCCGCGGCGATCAGCAGCACGCCTGCCAATGCCGCAGCGGTGAGCCGAGCGATCATCATGGCTTCGCGGCAGCCTCGGCGGTGATCAGATGATTGCTCTCGTCCAGCAGCGGCACGCCGAAATCGAGCAGGATCTTGTTGATCTCGCCCTGGTTCTCCTGGATCAGCTTGTTGAGCTGCCGCCGCCAGTTCTGGTCCGCACCACGCACGCCCATGGCGATGCGATAGATCAGCTTCGGCCCGGAGGTTTCCTTCACCAGCGGCGTGACGTGCAACTGCGGGCTGGCCTGCTTGGCATAGTAGCCGGCCATCGGGCCCCACAGCACGCCGGCATCGATCTCGCCGGATTTCAGATCGTTGATCATCGCTTCCGCCGACGAATCCACCCGCGTGTCGATCATCAGCGGATAGGGTTTGGCCGTCGTCATCAGCCCGGCCAGCGCCATGTTGGTCGCCGGCGGCGTGCCCGCCACGATGCCGATGTGCTTGCCCTTGAGCTTGGCGTCCTCCAGCGTGGTGACGTCGGCAAGGTCCGAGCCCGGCTTGGTGACGATCGCGTAGGCCGTCCGGTAATACGGAGTGGTGCTCTGCACCAGGTCGTCGCCTTGCGGGAATCCCATGATGACGTCGCAGCGATGCGAGCCGAGCGTCATGCGCACGAAACCGGTGGCTTGCGGGAAGAACGTGTAGTCGACCTTCTTCTGCAGCTTGGCGGCCAGGAAGTCGGCCAGCTTGTTCTCGAAACCGTCGCCCTTCTCGTTGGAGAACGGCAGATTGCGCGGGTCGGCGCAAACCCTGAGAACCTTGGGATCGATCAGTTCGATCGACAGGTCCAGGCCATCATTGCTCTGCGCAAAAGACGCGGCCGGCCCGAGCAGGGTGAGCCCGCCGGCAACGGCCAGCAGGCAAGCAAGACTGTGACGCTTCGTCATCCGTATTTCCATCCCTATGGAGCGCATCGAGGTATTTTTGAAAATGCTAGGCCGCCGGCCTCGCGGGCGCAACACTTGCCATCATCGCGAAGAGTTGACCGGGTGCTGCGCCGCAACGTCAGCCGCCAGCACGCGTCGCATGCGGACAAGGCTAACAGATGGTGAAGTGGCTCGTCATAGCCCTCATGGCATGGGGCGCTGTTGTGCTGGAGAGCCCGGCGCATGCCCAGTCGGGGGAACTCGCGGTGAACGAGGTCGCCCCGGGCGTTTTTGTCCATATCGGCCAGACCGCGCTGATGACGGCCGAGAACGAGGGCGCCATTGCCAATGTCGGCTTCATCATCGGCGGCGGGGCGGTCGCCGTGATCGACACCGGCGGCAGCGTCCGTGAGGGACGCGCTCTCTTGGCCGCAATCCGGGCGCGCACCGCCAAGCCGATCCGCTACGTCGTCAACACCCATGCTCACCCCGACCACGTCTTCGGCAACGCCGCCTTCCAGGGTGACGCAACGAGCTTCGTCGGTGCAAAGAACCTGCCCCGCGCACTGGCGGTGCGTGGACCGCATTACATCGAGGCGTTCCGGCGGCTGATGGGCGCCGAGCTGATCGACGATGTTCGCCTGGTTGCGCCATCGATCGTCGTCGAGGACCAGATGTCGCTCGACCTCGGTGGCCGGACGCTAACCCTGAAGGCGTGGAGCACCGCGCACAGCGACTGCGACCTGACCGTGTTCGACGAAACGAGCCGGACCCTGTTCGCAGGCGATCTCTTGTTCCTGCGTCACGTCCCGGTGATGGACGGCAGCCTGCGCGGCTGGATCACCGATCTAGGCGCGCTCGCCGCGATATCCGCCGATCGCGTCGTGCCGGGACACGGGCCGATCAGCCCCTGGCCGCTCGCGCTCGGGGACGAGCGCCGCTACCTGGACACCCTCGCTCACGACGTGCGTGGGCTGATCAAGGCGGGCAAGCCGATTTCCGATGCGGCCGGCGCCGCAGCGGCGGAACGCGGCAAATGGGAGCTGTTCGACGATTACAATGCGCGCAACGCCACTGCAGCCTTCTCGGAAATGGAATGGGAATGAGCCATGGGAATAAGCCATGGGACGCGCTATGATCGCCGATAAACCAGAACGCTTTTGGAGGACCGCGCCATGATCGGGCACCGCTTGCCGTCCACATTGCTTCTTGGCGCCTGGCTTCTCGGCGCATGCCTCGCATTCGCACCTGCAAAAGCTGCCGATGGCTACGATCCGTGGCCGGGGCTGGTGCAGGACATCTTCAACAACAAGCCGATGCAAGATGGTTCTGGCGTGCTGGCGATCGAGATGCCGACGCGCGCCGAGGATGCGTCGGTGGTTCCGGTCACGCTGCGCAGCAAGCTCTCGCCTGCCGACGAGCGCCGCATCAGGACCATCACGCTGGTGATCGACCAGAACCCGGCGCCGCTGGCGGCGAAGTTCACGCTGGGTGCCGAGGCCAACGTGACGGCGATCTCGACCCGCGTTCGCGTCAACAACTACACCGACGTGCACGCCGTGGCGGAGTTGACCGACGGCCAGCTCTACGTGGTCAAGACCTTCGTGAAGGCCTCCGGCGGCTGCTCGGCACCGGCCGCCAAGAATCCGGAGGAGGCCAACGCGCGCATCGGCCAGATGCGCTATCGGCAGTTCAGCCAGGCCGGCGATGGCGCCAGCAGCGGCATCCGCGAGGCGCAGGTCATGGTCGGGCATCCCAATAATTCGGGGCTGCAGATGGATCAGGTGACGCAGCTCTACATTCCAGCTTTCTTCGTCGACAAGCTGACGCTGTCGCAGGACGGCAGTCTGGTGCTGTCGGTGGAAGGCGGCATCTCGATCTCGGAGGATCCCAACATCCGCTTCACCTATGTCTCGAACGGCGCCAAGCATTTCCGCGCCGAGGCGAAGGATACGCAGGGCCATGTGTTCGAGCATGAGTGGCCGGCGCAGAGTTCAGGCACCTGATGGCGAGGCCAGGCCGCGAGGCGTCAGAAACATCTCACCTCGGCCTCGGCCTGCGCCCGGCGCAGGTCGTTGAGCGCATTGGCGGCCTGCTCGGAGGTGCGGAACTGCGTGCCGAGATTGCTGCGCACCTGGGACATGCTGAGCACCGTTTCGGCGGTGACATAGCGCTCATAGGGAATGATCGAGGCGATCACGTCGATCGAGCAGGAGCACTGCGCGATCGACTGGCGCGACTCGCCATTGGCTTTCATGCAGCCGAACACGTATTCGGCGCGCGCCGAGGTCGGATAATCGTTGAGGTCTTCGGCACGGGCCGGCCCAGCCAGCGCGGTCACGGCAAAGAAGGTGGCGACAATCGGTCCTACCGGAACAGCGCAACGCATGACAATCCTCCGCAGCATCGCTGTCCAAGCTATGCTAAGCGAATGAGGCTGAAAAGAACCCATCTCGAGGAAACGCAGACGCGCCCATGACCCTGCTCGGTCGTTTGTTGATTGCATTCCTCGCCTGCGCGCTGCTGCCGGCCTCGGCCTCGCGCGCCGCCGAGACCGTCAAGGTTGCGGTGCAGAAGACCGGCACCTTCGCCTGGGAATTGGCCGTCATCCGTGCCCACAAGCTCGACATCCAAGCGGACATCGCGATCGACGCGGTCGAGCTCGCAAGCCCCGAAGCCGGCAAGATCGCGCTGCGGGCAGGTAGTGCCGACATCATGGTGTCGGACTGGCTGTGGGTGTCGCGCGAACGCGCGCTCGGCGCCAAGCTGACGTTCTTCCCCTACTCCAGCGCGCTCGGCGCCGTGATGGTGCCGGCCAGCTCGCCGCTGAAGGCGCTGGCTGACCTCAAGGGACGCAAGCTCGCGGTGGCGGGCGGGCCGCTCGACAAGAGCTGGCTGTTGCTGCAGGCCGCGCTCAAGCGCGACGGCGTCGAGCTGAAGTCGCAGGCGACCATCACCTATGGCGCACCGCCGCTGCTCGCCGCCAAGCTGGCGGACGGCGAGATGGACGCGGGGTTGAACTACTGGAATTTCTGCGCAGCGCTGGAAGCGAAAGGCTTTCGCCGCCTCGCCGGCATCGAGGACATCCTGCCCGCATTCGGCGCCAAGGGCCGCACCGCGATGATCGGCTATGTGTTCGACGAGGAGTGGGCAGGCAAGCATCGCGATCTCGTCGCACGCTTCCTGTCGGTCACGGCCAAGGCGAAGGAGATCCTGGCGACGTCGGATGCCGATTGGCAGACCATCGCGCCGCTGACCGGCGCATCCGATGAGGCGACGTTGCGCGCCTATCGCGACCGCTATCGCGAGGGCATTCCGCGCCGCTCCGTCGCCGACGAAGAGGCCGACGCCCGCGTTCTCTATGGCGTGCTCGCCTCGATCGGCGGACGCGACCTGGTCGGCCCCGCAGCCGAGCTCAGCCCCGGCACTTATTACAGGGCGGATGCGAGGGAATAGTGCTGCGGCTGTTGTCCTTCGCGCTTCTGCTCGCGACCTGGTGGGTGGCCGCGACGATGGCCGGCAGCGCCAAGCTGCCGCCGCCCTGGGCCGTGCTGGCGGTCGCCGTCGCCGAAGCCAAGTCGGGCGCGCTGTTCCTGCATCTCGGCGCGACGCTGGCCCGCGTCGCGCTGGCCTTCACGCTGTCGATGGCGATCGGGTCGGCGCTCGGCTATTGGATGGGCCGCAGCCGGCTCGCCAACCGGCTCGGCGATCCCTGGCTCATTCTGCTGCTCAACCTGCCGGCGCTGGTGGTGATCGTGCTGGCCTACATCTGGGCCGGCCTCACCGAGGTTGCCGCGATCGCAGCGATTGCGATCAACAAACTGCCGACCGCCGTCGTGACCTTGCGCGAGGGCGCCCGCGCTCTCGATCCGTCGCTGGACGAGATGGCAAAAGTGTTCGCCTTCCCGCGCGGCCGCATCCTTCGTCATGTCCTGTTGCCGCAGCTCGCGCCGTACATCGCCGCCGCGGCGCGCTCGGGGCTGTCGCTGGTGTGGAAGATCGTGCTGGTCGCCGAACTGCTCGGGCGTCCCAACGGCATCGGCTTCGAGATCGGCGTTGCGTTCCAGCTGTTCGACATCCCGCTCCTGCTCGCCTACTCGCTCAGTTTCGCCGCCGTCGTGCTGGTGATCGAAGCTCTCTTCGTGCAGCCGTTCGAGCAGCGCGCATCCAGGTGGCGGCTCCGTGCGGCTTGAGGTCGATATCAGATCGAAGAGCTACACCAGCGCCAACGGCAAGCGCCAGGAGGTGATTGCCGGCATTTCGTTTGCGCTTGAGCGTGGCGAGGTCGGCGTCGTCGTCGGCCCGTCCGGCTGCGGCAAGAGCACGATGTTGCGGATCCTCGCAGGCCTCGACCCGGACTATCAGGGTCATGTCTCGCAACCCGCCGGCGCGCGGCTGGCGATGGTGTTTCAGGAGCCGCGGCTGTTGCCGTGGCGATCGGTGGAAGACAATGTCCGGCTGGCGGCGCCCGATGTCGCCGATGACCGGCTGGCTGCGATCTTCGGCGTGCTCGAGCTCCAGGCGCATCGCAGCCATTTTCCCGGCGAGCTGTCGCTCGGTCTTGCCCGCCGCGTCGCGCTGGCGCGGGCGTTCGCAGTCGAGCCGGACTTCCTGATCCTCGATGAGCCGCTGGCCTCGCTCGACGACGCGCTCGCCGCACGGCTGCGCGAGGAGATCGCGACGCTGGTCGCCTCGCGGCCGATGATCACCCTCCTGGTCACGCACAGCATGGACGACGCGGCAAGGCTCGGCGACCGCATCTTCCTGCTGTCCTCGCGCCCTGCCCGCCTGCTGCATGCTGTCCCGATCGGCCTGCCGCGCGCGCAGCGCAGCAACGAGGTCATCGCCAGGATCAAGACCGATCTGGCGCGACCGGATTTCTCCGTGTCATAGTCATGGCAATTCAGGGGAAACACCATGAGACGCGCATTTGCCGTGACGGCAATGATCCTAGCCAGCCTGCCAGGTCCAAGTTCCGCGCAGAGCAAGGGCATCAGGCTGTGGAATCTCACGACCGCGACGATGACCGGCTTTCAGCTCTCGCCGGCCGGCCAGAACAACTGGGGTCCGAATCAGACGTTGAACGACAAGGACAAGGAACTCGATCACGACGAGCGACTGAAGCTCAGCGGAGTGGAGCCAGGCCGCTACGACGCCAAGGTGAGCTATGCGGGCGATCGGCAGTGCATCGTTCGCGGCCTCGACATCAAGGCCGACGCCGTCGTCTCGATCGCCGACAAGGACCTCAAGGAGTGCACGAAGTAGGCAACACGGAACGTCGTCGCGACCCTGCTCTCAGGCCTTGTCGTTGCTGTGCGGATATTCGCAGCGCCAGCGCACCGCGGTCCATTTCGGATGCTCGCCGATCCATTGGGCGATGTAGGGCGGCGCCTTCATCGCGCATTGCTGCAGCGACGCTCCGCCGTCGGCGAAAACGAGATGCTGCTCCTCGCAGGTGGTCGGCGACAGCACCGCGCAGACGGTGATGACGAGATCGATGGGGCTCATGGCTCGATGTCCTTCGATAAGCCGGAAGCAGAGTACCTGAAATTACGACCTTCGGCCGCATCGGTTTCTCTTTGCGCGCCACTTTCTGTTCGGAACCATGCAAGCCACGACCATCAGTCGGCCAATCTGGTGCTGCCGCTTGATCCCGACCGGCAGATCGGCTGCAATGGCGGCGGTCGATCGACCTCAAAAAAGCGAATGCGGAGGAAGCAGATGCCCAAGGTTCTCGTACTCTACAAGACCCCCAAGAGCGCCGAGGCGTTCGACAAGCACTATGCGAACATTCAC
The DNA here is from genome assembly GCF_051167715.1 of Bradyrhizobium sp. HKCCYLS20291. Classification (NCBI taxonomy): domain Bacteria; kingdom Pseudomonadati; phylum Pseudomonadota; class Alphaproteobacteria; order Hyphomicrobiales; family Nitrobacteraceae; genus Bradyrhizobium; species Bradyrhizobium sp. HKCCYLS20291. Next base: position 515,568 of record NZ_JBNPTO010000002.1, read on the forward strand.
GTGCCGCTGGCGAAGAAGATCCCCGGCCTCAAGAGCTACGACATCAGCCGTGGCCCGGTGAACGGACCGGCGGGCCCGACCAATATCCACCTGGTCGCCACGCTGGCATTCGATTCGATGCAGGCGCTACAGGCCGGCATGGGGTCGGCGGAAGGCAAGGCGGCGGCGGGAGATCTGCCGAACTTCGCCGATGGCGGCGTCGACCTGTATATTTTCGATACGCAAGACGCCTGATCGAGCAACGATTCCGACAACGGACCCGCCAAGCCGAAACGATCAAGCATCGCTTGCGGCTTGGCGGATCGCTAAGGCTTACTTGCGCGCCGCGCAAGCGTACATGTTGATTTCCATGCCGACCGGCACTTCGACGATCTTCGGTGTCTTCCAGGCCATTTCCAACTCCCAGGTTCAGCTATCGTTGACAGGCGCGCTGCTCGCGCCGAGGTCAAAGCTAGGGCCGCGGTTGCATGAACGCAAGGCTCGCCGGCAGCTGACGGCTGCGCAGTTTGGCCAACAACGACCATCGGCCGCTTGCATCAGACCGCCAGCCCCTGCGCGCCTCTTCCCGCCCAACATGTGACGCAGTCGCGACACGGCGTCCGCCAGCAACCGCTCATGCGCCGCCCGGTTGCACATAGCAGAACACATATCGATTGCGGCTCAGGAAGATAATGCCATGACCGGTGGGATTTCCCTTGTCCCATTTCAGCTTGTTATCGGGGACCTCGATCTCCGTTCCGACATCGACATGCGGACGCCCGCGTGGCTCATCAGGACGGTCGTCGGTGATGGTCACATAGGTCTTGCCGTCACGCACATGGATTTCGTCGGCGAAGTAGGCATCAGCCTCGCCACAGCACGAAGCGGTCGGCACGTCGGGCTGCATCAAGGCTTCGTACCATTGGCGCAGGGAAGAATCAGCCGATCCCCATTGACCGAGATCACGCGCACTCGCACTCACCCAAAGGCAACAAAGCATCCCAAGCCAAAGGATGGATCGTCTCATCCGCCTACTCCTCTGTTGTCCCGGCATGATGGAATGAAGCAATGTTCATGCCGCAACGCAGCAGAGACCGGCGACCATCTTGGCGATAGAAAAACTATCCATTTTCCAGATACTTATGCAGACGCCGACGCACACTGACCGTGGCTTGCATTCCGGCCTGCGGCAGGCGACTGCCCACCATTTCGTATTGACGGTTCCTGGATTCGAGCGGAGTGTTGTTGCCGCAGCGTCAGGATAGGCGCGCATGAAAAAGTCTTTGGAGGAAATGAATGAAGCGGATCGCGCTGGCCGCAGGCCTCGCTATGTTTGCATCACATGGTGCAATCGCGCAGAGCGCTGATCAGTTGGTCAAGGGTGCCACTGATACGGCGAACGTCCTCAACTACGGGATGGGCTACAACCTGCAGCGGTTCAGTCCGCTCACGCAGATCAACAAGGACAATGCCAAGAATCTGGTCCCGGTCTGGAACTACAGTTTCGCCGATGATCGCAGCGAGGAATCGCAGCCGCTCGTGTACCAGGGCGTGCTCTATGTCACGTCCCACAACGCGACGATGGCCGTCGATGCCAAGACCGGCAAGCAGATCTGGAAGAGCAAGGTCGACTATCCCGCCGAGACGCCGCGTGTCGTCTGCTGCGGCATCATCAATCGTGGCGCCGCGATCTATGACGGCAAGATCTTCCGGACGACGCTCGATGCCAACGTGATCGCGCTCGATGCCAAGACCGGCAAGGAGCTATGGCGCCAGAAGGCCGCGGACATCAAGGAAGGCTACTCGATGACGGTGGCACCGCTGGTCGCCGACGGCGTCGTGCTGACCGGCATCTCCGGTGCTGAGTTCGGCACCCGCGGCTTCATCGACGGCTGGGATCCGGCCACCGGCAAGCATCTGTGGCGCACGCACACGGTGCCTACGCCGGACGAGCCCGGCGGCGACACCTGGAAGGGCGACACCTGGAAGCTTGGCGGCGGCTCGACCTGGATCACCGGATCATACGATCCCGAGCAGAACACCGTGTTCTGGGGCGTCGGCAATCCCGGTCCGTTCAATGCCGCTGTGCGCCCCGGTGACAATCTCTACACCTGCTCGGTGCTGGCGCTCGATCCGAAGACCGGCAAGATGAAGTGGCACTTCCAGTTCTCGCCGAACAATCCGTTCGACTACGACGCGGTCGCCGAGATGGTGCTGGCCGACATGAACGTCGAAGGCAAGCCGACCAAGGTGTTGATGAACGCCAATCGCAACGGCTTCTTCTACGTGCTCGACCGCACCAACGGCAAGCTGCTGGCGGCCAACCCCTATGTGAAGGTGAACTGGGCGTCCAGCATCGACCTGAAGACCGGCAAGCCGGTCGAGACCGACGTCACGCGTGACGCACGCGAGGGCAAGAAGGTCACGGTGTATCCGTCGATTCTCGGCGGCAAGAACTGGGAGCCGATGTCGTTCAATCCGCAGACGGGATTGGCCTACGCCAACACGCTGGTGTTCGGCGGTCACTACAAGACGGAGCCCGCGACCTACAAGGCCGGCGAGTGGTACCTCGGCATGGACCTGACCGACCTGTGGGATTGGCCGGAGGGTCCGCGCGGTCAGTTGAAGGCCATCGATCCGATGACCGGCAAGACCAAGTGGGAGCAGCCGAGTGACATTCCGCGCTTCTCCGGCGTGCTGTCGACCGGCGGCGGCGTGGTGTTCTCGGGCAAGCTCACCGGCGAGTTCGAGGCCTTCGACGCCGACAGCGGCAAGAAGCTGTGGCAGTTCCAGACCGGCTCCGGCATCGAGGGACAGCCTGTGACCTGGCAGCAGGACGGCGTGCAGTATGTCGCCGTCACCTCGGGCTACGGCGGCGTGTACTCGCTGTTCTCCGGCGACGAGCGTCTGGCCAACGTGCCGGCGGGCGGCTCGCTCTGGGTTTTCGCGGTCAAGAACTGAGCGCGGATTGCCCGTGAGACAGAACAGGTTCATGAAAACGGCGGCGATTTTCGCCGCCGTGGTGGCAGGTTCGGCCGTCATATTGCCGGTCGCTCTCGCCCAACAACAAGACGACAGCGCTGCGCACAGCCAAGTGGCCCCTCAGGTGGACCTGGGCAAGACGACCTTCGCTCAGAAGTGCTCGCATTGCCACGGCCCGAACATGGTGAACTCCGGCACGATCACCCCTGATCTACGCCGATTTCCGGACGATCAGCCGCGCTTCGTCACCACGGTGAAGCAGGGCAAGAACGGCCGGATGCCGCCCTGGGGCGACATTCTCAGCGACGACGAGATCACCGCGCTTTGGGCCTACGTATCGAGCCGGAGAACGCAGTGATGCGCCGCCTCTTTTGGCTAGTGGCCGCTCTCATGATTTCTACCGTGTCGACAGCAGCCTCGGCTGCCGACGACGTGCTGCGCATCTGCCTGGACGAAAATCTTCCGCCGCTCTCCGTGCATCATCGCGGCAAGCCGGGCAGCGGTTTCGACGTCCTGCTCGGTCAGGCCATCGCGGAACGGCTTGGCAAGACGCTCGAGATCCAGTGGTACGAAAGCAAGTTGGACGAAGATTCGAGTCCTGCACTGGAAGCCAACGCGCTGCTGTCGGATGGACGGTGCGCCCTGATCGGCAGCTACGCCTTCACCCAGGACGGACTGGTTGCGCCCGGTGTGAAGACCGCCAAACTGCCCGATTTCGATGGCGCGACCCGCGACGATCGGCGTCGGCGCATTGCGCTCGGCGCACTGGCGCCGAGCAAGCCGTACATGTTCTCGACCTTGACCGTCGTTCTCGGACCCGGCGCCAAACAGCGCCAGATCACCGACATCGGCGACCTGGCCGGACTGCGCCTTGCCATCGAGAGCGGCACGCTGGCCGATGCGATCCTGATGACCTTCGACAAGGGTCGCCTGATCGACGACATCACGCATTTGATTCCGACACGCGATGATCTGCTCGGCGCTCTCGAACAGGGCGAATTCGACGCCACCCTTCTCGACAACAGGCGCTTCGATGCCTATCGGGCTGCTCATCCTGATACCAGTTTGACGCGGTCAGGCTATAACTATCCGATTGGTGTCAACCGCGGCTATGTCGGCCTCTCGAGCTCGGCCGATTTGCTGAAGTCGGTCGACAAGGTGCTGTCGGAGCTCGATGGGTCCGGTACCCTGGCGAAGCTGGGAGCCGATGCAGGCCTGACCTATGTGCCACCGCGCGAGCCGCTCATCCTGGGCGATGCGTTCCAGAAGATCATCAGGAGTGGTGCGCGCTAGGCGCGCACCACCGGGGATCGCTCAGCGCGCCGCCGTCTTGTGAACGGACGACGGCACGACGCCGAAATACTTCCGGAACACGCGGCTGAAATGCGACGAGCTCGAGAAGCCCCATGAGAAGGCGACGTCGGTGATGGTCTTGCCGGTCTGCGCCTCGAGCTCCTGCCGGCAGTGCTGCAACCTTGCACGCCAGATGTAATCGCTGACCGTCATCCCGCGGTCACTGAACACCATGTGAAGGTAGCGCTTGGTACAACCCAAGGCTGCCGAGATCTGATCGATGCTCAGGTCGGGATCGCGCAAATGCTCGCGAATGAACGCCTGCGCCCGGATGTAGACGGCTTCGGGGCCGGCGCGATCGAGCATCCGGTCGGCTTCACGCAGCGGCAGCAGCAGCAAATCGATCAGCGATTCGGCGACACTGAGCGCCGAGTTGGGCGACAGCCGTGTCGCCTCGTCGAACGCCGCATGGGTCACATCGTGCGCGATACGGCCGGTCCCGCTCCGCGCCGACAGCTTGTAGGCCGGCATCTTCTCGGACCGGAAGCCGCGCTCCCGCAACAGCTCCTTGGGCACGATCACCACGTCATGACGCGTCAACGCGGGGCTGACGATGGTGTGCGGCGAGGACACGTCGTAAGCGAGACAATCGCCGGGGCCGATCTCGATCTGGCGCCCATCCTGCTCAAAATACGACGTTCCATAGGTCTGGAAGAGAATCTTGATGTAAGGATGCGCCGTCTCACGAGCGCGCGCGTAGGTATGTGCGATCCGATGCTGGCTTGCCTCGATCTGGCACAGCTTCAGGCGGGAGACCGTCGTGAAATTGATATGCCCCTCGAACGACGCCCCCTCCAGCGGGTCGACGTCGAACCTTCCGCAGAGATCGGTCAGTGCATCTGACCAACGTTGAATCTGGCTCTTGGGCGAGAAGCCCATGGTGCTAAGCGAGCGGATCGTATCGGACATATTCATCCACCGATTCAGGATCGAAACGCAACGTGTCCGCCGCAGGACGACGAACGAGACTGCAGCCAGATTACTCCTAATTTAAGGCCGCGGGACTTTCGCGGCGCATTAGTTCCATAAAGCGCCCCAAATGATCCTCCGCCTTCATCTCTGTAAGGTCAAGAAAAACATCAACCTTCGGTGGAACCAGCATGCTGCGAATTGATGCTGCGCAGCAAGAATGCCCCTCATGTTGCGGACCAGCAAAGCAAATCTTCTTCAAAAACTTCTCTCCGCTTCACTCTTGAGCAAGCTCGTTTCTCTTTTGGGCAAGTTTCCCGGTTGGGAAGTGGATAATCAATGATGCCGAAAACGAATACTGGGCCGCGTGCTGCGGAACCTCAGTTGAACCCGGGAGGAAAGACGATGCGAAGAGTGCTACTCGCAACATGTCTGACGTCAGTCGCGGCGCTTGCCGCGGGTGGCGCGTGGGCCAGCGAAGAGCTGGTCAAGATGTCGGCCAACCCGAAGGACTGGGTGATGCCGGCGGGAGATTACGCCAACACGCGTTACTCCAAGCTCAACCAGATCAACGCACAGAACGTCGGCAAGCTGCAGGTCGCGTGGACCTTCTCCACCGGCGTGCTGCGCGGCCATGAAGGCGGACCGCTCATCGTCGGCAACATGATGTATGTGCATACGCCCTTCCCCAATAAGGTGTATGCGATCGATCTGGCCAACGACAACAAGATCGTCTGGAAGTACGAGCCCAAGCAGGATCCGAACGTCATTCCGGTGATGTGCTGCGACACGGTGAACCGTGGCGTCGCCTACGGTGACGGCAAGATCTTCCTGCACCAGGCCGACGACAAGCTGGTGGCGATCGATGCCAAGAGCGGCCAGCAGGTGTGGACCGCCGTCAACGGCGATCCGAGCAAGGGACAGACCGGCACGTCGGCCCCGCTGGTGGTCAAGGACAAGGTCCTGGTCGGCACGTCCGGCGGTGAATTCGGCGTCCAGTGCAGCATGACGGCCTACGACATCAAGACCGGCAAGCAGGCCTGGAAGGCCTATTCTGAAGGTCCGGATGACCAGATCCTGTTCGACGCCAATACAACGTCGCTCGGCAAGCCGGTCGGCAAGGACTCGAGCTTGAAGACCTGGCAGGGCGACCAGTGGAAGACCGGCGGCGGCTGCACCTGGGGCTGGATCTCCTATGACCCGCAGCTCGACATGGTCTACTACGGATCGGGCAACCCCTCGACCTGGAATCCGAAGCAGCGTCCGGGTGACAACAAATGGTCGATGACGATCTTCGCGCGCGCGGCCGACACCGGCGTGGCGAAGTGGGTCTATCAGATGACGCCCCACGACGAGTGGGACTATGACGGCGTCAACGAGATGATCCTGTCGGACCAGGCGATCAACGGCCAGCCGCGCAAGCTGCTCACGCACTTCGATCGTAACGGCCTCGGCTACACGCTCGACCGCGCCAGCGGCGAACTGCTCGTCGCAGAAAAGTTCGACCCGAAGGTGAACTGGACGACCGGCGTCGACATGGACAAGAACTCGGCGACCTATGGCCGTCCGAAGGTTGTCGATCAGTACTCGACCGACAAGCAGGGCGAGGACGTCAACACCAAGGGCATCTGCCCGGCCGCGCTCGGCACCAAGGACGAACAGCCGGCGGCCTACTCGCCGGACACCCAGCTGTTCTACGTGCCGACCAACCACGTCTGCATGGACTACGAGCCCTTCAAGGTGAGCTACACCGCAGGTCAGCCCTATGTCGGCGCGACGCTGTCGATGTATCCGCCGGCGGGTGAGACCCACATGGGCAACTTCATCGCCTGGGACGGCAAGACCGGCAAGATCGCCTGGTCGAACAAGGAGCCGTTCTCGGTGTGGTCGGGTGCCCTTGCAACGGCTGGCGGCGTGGTGTTCTACGGCACGCTGGAAGGCTACCTCAAGGCAGTCGACGCCAAGACGGGTAAGGAGCTCTACAAGTTCAAGACTCCGTCCGGCATCATCGGCAACGTCTCGACCTATGAGAACGGCGGCAAGCAGTACGTGGCCGTGCTCTCGGGCGTCGGCGGCTGGGCCGGCATCGGTCTTGCGGCGGGCCTGACGGATCCGACCGCTGGTCTCGGTGCGGTCGGTGGCTATGCAGCGCTGAGCAACTACACCGCGCTCGGCGGCACGCTCACCGTGTTCTCGCTCCCGCAACAGTGAGCTGAACGGTCTGCTTCCGGCGCATGGATCTCGTCCATGCGCCGGTTCGCCTGCCTCGAAAACCTGGGGATGACGCCCTTGCGTAAGATTTTGATTGCGGTCGCTGCGGCCCTGTGCGCGGCAACCGGCGGGATGACTGTCGCCGGAAATGCCTGGGCTGAAGGCCCGGGAGATCCAACGGCCGTCAAATCCGAAGACGGCAAGTATTTCGATAAGGACGGTAATCCGACCTACAAGGTGGCTGCCGACGGAACGGTCGACTGGTACACGTACTCCGGATACCGCCGCTATCACTCCGAATGCCATGTCTGCCACGGCCCCGACGGCATGGGATCGACCTATGCCCCCGCGCTCAAGGACTCTGTCAAGAACCTGAGCTATGGCGATTTCATCGGCGTCATCGCCAGCGGCCGCAAGAATGTCAGCACGGCCCAGGAGAACGTCATGCCGGCCTTCGGCGACAACCCGAACGTGGCCTGCTACATGGACGACCTCTACATCTATCTGCGCGCCCGCGGCAATGATGCGGTGGGACGCGTCCGCCCGGGCAAGCACGAGGACAAGCCGCCAGCCTACACAGAAGCGGAGAACTCCTGCATGGGCAAGAAATAGCCGACGACTGGACCGCGCCTGAACAGTTGCCCTGCGCAGAGCCGCGGACCTTGAGAGACTAAAACAGGAGTTGAAGACATGAAGACGCGCGCCGCGGTCGCTTTCGAAGCCAAGAAACCGCTGGAGATCGTCGAGGTCGACCTCGAAGGACCGAAGGCCGGCGAAGTGCTGGTCGAGATCAAGGCGACCGGCATCTGCCACACCGATGCCTACACCCTCGACGGATTCGACAGCGAAGGCATCTTCCCCTCGATCCTCGGCCATGAAGGCGCCGGCATCGTGCGCGAGGTCGGCCCTGGCGTGACCTCGGTCAAGCCGGGCGACCACGTCATCCCGCTGTACACACCGGAATGCCGCCAGTGCAAGAGCTGCCTCAGCCGCAAGACCAATCTCTGCACCGCGATCAGGGCCACCCAGGGCAAGGGCTTGATGCCGGACGGCACCTCGCGCTTCAGCTACAAGGGCCAGACCATCTATCACTACATGGGCTGCTCGACCTTCGCCAACCACACGGTTCTGCCCGAGATTGCGGTGGCGAAGATCCGCGATGACGCCCCGTTCGACAAGAGCTGTTACATCGGCTGCGGCGTCACCACCGGCGTCGGCGCCGTCGTGAACACCGCCAAGGTCACGCCCGGCTCGAACGTCGTCATCTTCGGCCTCGGCGGTATCGGCCTCAACGTCATCCAAGGCGCCCGCATGGCCGGCGCCGACAAGATCATCGGCGTCGACATCAACGACAGCAAGGAGGAATGGGGCCGCCGCTTCGGCATGACCCATTTCGTCAATCCCAAGAAGGTGACCGGCGACATCGTCCAGCACCTCGTCGCGCTCACGGATGGCGGCGCCGACTACACCTTCGACTGCACCGGCAACACCACCGTCATGCGTCAGGCGCTGGAGGCCTGTCATCGCGGCTGGGGCGAATCGATCATCATCGGTGTCGCCGAGGCCGGCAAGGAGATCGCAACCCGTCCGTTCCAGCTCGTCACCGGCCGTGTCTGGAAGGGCACTGCGTTCGGCGGCGCGCGCGGGCGCACCGACGTCCCCAAGATCGTCGACTGGTACATGAACGGAAAGATCGAAATCGACCCGATGATCACCCACACGCTCTCGCTCGAAGACATCAACAAGGGCTTCGACCTTATGCATGAGGGCAAATCGATCCGTTCCGTCGTCGTGTTCTGACCCCAAGCACGCAAAACTGAGGAGGATTGCGCCATGACTGTCCACATCCACCCGTCCGTCGACCATGGAGTGAAACAAGGGAGCGGCCATTTCGGAGGCGGCACCCTGGTCTGCAAGTGCCACGACCGTCCTGTGAAGGTCGGCATCAAGGGCGACGTGGCGCACAACCATGCCTGCGGCTGCACCAAGTGCTGGAAGCCGTCGGGCGCGACCTTCTCGGTCGTTGCGGTGGTACCGCGGCAGAATGTCACGGTGCTGGAGAACGGCGACAAGCTGAAGATCGTCGATGCCTCCGCGGTCATTCAGCGCTACGCCTGCACTGGCTGCGGCACTCACATGTATGGCCGCATCGAGAACACCGGCCATCCGTTCTACGGCCTGGACTTCATCCATCCCGAGCTGTTCCAGGAGCAGGGTTCGGCGGCGCCGGGCTTTGCGGCGTTCGTCTCCTCGGTGATCGAGTCGGGCGTGAAGCCGGAACAGATGGGAGAGATTCGGGCGCGGCTGAAGGAGCTTGGGCTGGAGCCCTATGACTGCCTGTCGCCGGCCCTGATGGATGCGATTGCCACGCACGTGGCGAAAGCAAAGGCGGCCTGAGGGCCGTAACGTACCAAGCGTACCAAACTGAAGCGTTCCTTCCTGAAGACTTGGTGCCTCGCCTGCCCCACGCTGGCGAGGCATTCTTTTTGTGCGATGCCATCTCGTGCGATGCCATTGTCTGCAATGCCATCGCCCCGCATTCGAGATGTTGCGGCGCAAGTCGCCGAGCCGCACCGTTTGCGTCGCAGCGCAGGTACACGCGCTGCTGATGACGGGCCTGACAACACACGAGCGTGTGTAGACAGATGGCAGTCGCGGTCTGCTATCATGAGCAGCTTTCCGACAACTCTCAATTGAGCCGGCGCGTGCATCTTGGACATGTGGTCCCGCGCGCGTCCACCAACGATCAGAACTGACGACCAAGGGTCCGACAGAGCGAGGGCGAACATGATCAAGGTGAAAGTCAATGGACAGGAGCAGAACTGGGATGGCGATCCGAGTCTGCCGCTGCTGTGGTATCTGCGCGATGAACTCGGCCTCACCGGCTCGAAATATGGCTGCGGCCAGGCGCTGTGCGGCTCCTGCACCGTGATGGTCGACAAGCAGGCCGCCCGCGCCTGCATCACCGCATTGTCCGATGTCGCGGGACGCGAGGTCACCACCATCGAGGGCCTGCACCCGACCGGCGATCATCCCGTCCAGAAGGCCTGGCGGCAGGTCAACGTGCCGCAATGCGGGTTCTGCCAGGCCGGGCAGATCATGCAGGCCGCAGCGCTGTTGAACGAGAACCCGAAGCCGTCGCATGACCAGATCAGGGATGCGATGTCCGGCAACATCTGCCGCTGCGGCTGCTATCAGCGCATCGAGAACGCGGTTCATCTGGCCTCGACGGGAGTGTGATCATGAACATCATCGCAAACCCCGACAAGGCGAACGCCACTTCGCGCCGCGGCTTCGAAAGGCATCTCAAGGTCGAGAACGTCTCGCGCCGCGCCATCCTGCAGACGCTGGGCATCGCCGGCGGCTTCGTGCTCGCAGCACCCTTGCTGTCGCGCCCGGCCTTCGCCGCCTACGAGACCGGCGCCGGCAAGATGCCCCACGGCACGGTCGTCGATCCCAAGGTCTTCGTGTCGATCGCGCCCGACGGCATCGTCTCCATTCTCGCGCATCGCTCCGAGATGGGCACTGGGATACGCACCAGCCTGCCGCTGGTCGTGGCGGAGGAAATGGAGGCCGACTGGACGCGCGTGCGGGTGGTCCAGGCCCCCGGCGACGAGGTGAAGTTCGGCAACCAGGACACCGACGGCTCGCGCAGCACCCGGCATTATCTGCTGCCGATGCGCCAGATCGGCGCCATGGCGCGCGCGATGCTCGAGGCGGCTGCCGCGAAGAAGCTTGGCGTCCCGGCAAGCGAGGTGAAGGCGGTCAATCATGAGGTCGTGCACAGCGCCAGCGGCCGGCGCCTCGGCTTCGGCGAGCTCGCCGCCGATGCCGCCAGCCAGCCAGTGCCGGCAGTCGACACCATCAAGCTGAAGTCGCCGAAGGACTTCCGCTATCTCGGCAAGGGTCAGGTCAGCATCGTCGACCTGCGCGACATCACCGTCGGCAAGGCGCACTACGGTGCCGATGTGCGATTGCCCGGCATGAAGTACGCGGTCATCGCCCGGCCGCCGGTCACCGGCGGCAAGATGAAGTCGTTCGATCCAGCTGACGCGCTCAAGGTCTCCGGCGTCGAGAAGGTGCTCGAGGTCAAGGGCTGGCCGTGGCCGTCGAAATTCCAGCCGCTCGGCGGCGTCGCGGTGATCGCACGCAACACTGGTGCGGCGATCAAGGGCCGCGACGCGCTGAAGATCGAGTGGGAGGATGGACCGAACGCGGCCTATGACTCGGTCGCCTACCGCGCCGAGCTCGAAGCCGCCGCACGCCAGCCGGGCCTCGTCGTCCGCCAGGAAGGCGACGCGGACGCCGCGCTGAAGTCGGCCGACAAGGTCATCACCGGCGAGTACTATCTGCCGCATTTCGCCCATGCCAGCATGGAGCCGCCGGTCGCCGTGGCCGACGTCAAGGGCGACAAGGCGGAGATCTGGGCGCCGGTGCAGAGCCCCGGCGGCACCCGCGAGGACGTCGCCAAGACGCTGCAGATTCCAATCGAGAACGTGACCGTCAACGTCACCCTGCTCGGCGGCGGCTTCGGCCGCAAGTCGAAGTGCGACTTCGCCCTCGAAGCCGCCCTGCTCTCCAAGACCCTGGGCGCGCCGGTGAAGGTGCAGTGGACGCGTGACGACGACATCCATCACGACTTCCTGCACACGGTCTCGGTCGAGCGCATCGAGGCCGGACTCGACAAGAGCGGCAAGGTGGTGGCCTGGCGTCACCGCAGCGTCGCGCCGACCATCCTGTCGACTTTCGCGGCCGGTGCCGATCATGCGGCGCCGTTCGAGCTCGGCATGGGCCTCGTCGACATGCCGTTCGAGATCGCTAACATCCAATGCGAGAACCCGGCCGCCAAGGCGATGACCCGCATCGGCTGGTTCCGCTCGGTCTCGAACATCCCGCGCGCCTTCGCCGTGCAGTCGATGGTCGGCGAGATCGCCGCCGCCACCGGCCGCGATCAAAAGGACATGCTGCTCGAGCTGATCGGCAGTCCGCGTATCGTCAAGCTCGCCTCGGTGAAGGACCTCTGGAACTACGGCGAGCCCTATGAGAGCTACCCGATCGATACCGGGCGGCTGCGTCGCGTCGTCGAGTTCGTCGCCGAGAAGGGCAATTGGGGCCGGTCGGTGCCCAAGGGCCATGGGCTCGGCATCGCCGCGCATCGCAGCTTCGTCAGCTACATCGCCACCATCGTGGAGGTGTCGGTCGACGACAAGGGCAAGCTGACCGTGCACCAGGTCGACAGCGCGATCGATTGCGGTGTCTTCGTCAACCCCGAGCGCATCCAGTCGCAGCTCGAGGGAGCGGCGATCATGGGGCTGAGCCTCGCCAAATATGGCGAGATCAGCTTCAAGAACGGCCGGGTGCAGCAGCGCAACTTCGACGACTTCCAGGTGGTCCGGATCGACGAAGCGCCGCTGGTCACCAACGTGCACATCGTGCCTGTCGATGCCGACACGCCGCCGAGCGGCGCCGGCGAGCCGGGCGTGCCGCCGTTTGCGCCGGCGCTCGCCAATGCGATCTTCGCCGCCACCGGAAAGCGCCTGCGGGCGCTGCCGATCGGCAAACAGCTCGCGATCTGAGCGAGCGGCGATGACGACAGCATCGGCCGGAGCGATCCGGCCGATGATCCCAGGAGGAAGCCAGCGCGGCTCGTTCAGCCATTTTCGTATCCGCAACCCCTCCTCTAGCGATTCACGAACCGGTCGCGCGCGGACAGCACGACGTGCCCGCTCGCATCGAGCGCCTCGAAGGTGACGTCGGCGTCCGCAGGCTCCTGCATCGTCAAGGTCACGCGCAGCGTCTCCGAGCCGTCCGGCTCGACCTCGATCACTGAGGCCTGCGCATGGCCGACGATCGCGAGCGCCGCGTCGACGCCGCCGATGGCGAGCCTGAAGCTCTGCACGGCGGACGACTTGTTGAGCAGCTTCACCGTGTAGGCGTTGCGGACCGAGCCATCCGACAGCCGCACCGCCATCGGATCGCGATCGTGCTGCACCGACAGCACGGCGGTGGTCGTTGTGACGAACGACACAGCAATGATGCCGGCGAGCGCAAGACAGGCGAGCGCCAGCCCGATCGTCTTCGGTCGCACCAGCCGCGAGACACGCGGCTCGCCGACGCGACCTCGCTCGATGTTGCGCCAGCTCTCGTAGTCGATCAGCCCGCGCGGACGGTCGAGCTTGGCCATCACGCCGTCGCAGGCATCGACGCAGAGGCCGCAATTGATGCAGGCGAAATTCGGCCCCTGGCGGATGTCGATGCCGATCGGGCAGACCGCGACACAGGCGCCGCAATCGACGCAGTCGCCGGCCGGCTCGCCTTGCGCCCGCGCCTCGGCCGCCTTCTTCGCCGACATCCTTCTCTCGCCCCGGTAGTCGCGATAGTTCACGGTAAAGGCCTCGGGATCCCAGATCGCGCCTTGAAGACGCGGCCACGGGCACATGAAGGTGCAGACCTGCTCGCGCGCGAAGCCGGCGAGGCCATAGGTCGTGCCGGCGAAGACGAGCATCCAGGTCAGCGCCGTCGCGGACATCTCGCCATGGACGACATCGCGCACCAGGTCGGGCGCATCCGTGAAGTAGAAGATCAAGGTTCCGCCGGTGCCGAGCGCGATGAGCATCCACAGCGCATGCTTGGTCGCGATCTGTGCGACGCGCTTCGTGGTCAGCGGCGCGCCGATGTTCTTCAACCGCTGCCGGCGGTCGCCCTCGACGAGGCGCTCGACCAGCAGGAACAGGTCGGTCCACACCGTCTGCGGACAGGCGAAGCCGCACCACAGGCGGCCGGCCAGCGCGTTCACGAGAACGAGGATGAACGTCGCCAGCAGCATCGCCGCGGTGATCAGATAGAGGTCCTGCGGCCAGATCTCGGCTGGGCCGAGATAGAGTTTTCCATGCGCGAAATCGAGCAGCACCGCCTGATCCGGCGCGTTGGGGCCGCGGTTCCAACGGATGAACGGCGTCACGTAGTAGACGCCGAGCGTGAGGACGAGGATCAGCCATTTGAGGCGACGGATCGGCCCCTTGACACCCTGAGGGACCACGGGACCGCCGGCCTGGCGCGGTGATCGCGAACTGCCCGATGATCGCACCGGGCTGCGGACCTGCGTCTTACCTTGGCTTTGGCCTTCGCCCTGCGCCATCCGGCGCGTCCTGGCGTGATCGATCTCGATGGTGATGGCCACGTCTGCCCTCGTTCGCTTGCGTCTTGCAGACGACGGTACGGGGCTCGGCCGGGCGGCTCTTTGTCGGCCGACAAACTTGCGAACGGCTGGCAGTGGGTGTTTGCGCGGGAACAACGATGGCGGATAGCCGGCAGGCGATGAGAGGCGCGGCACCGCGAGTGCCATGGCGGCAGGCGCAACATCCGAGGGGATGGGTGTGGCTGCCGCCCTCGTAGGGATCGCGTGCGGGAGAGCGTCTGCGACTGACGACCGGAGTTTTACGCTCAGGTCTCTCAAGGTCGTCATGGCCGGGCTTGTCCCGGCCATCCACGTCGTTCGGCATCCTGTGAACGACGTGGATGCCCGGGACGAGCCCGGGCATGACGGAGCAACTAACTGGGAGGATTGTTCGTCGCGACAGTCTCGAATCTCGATAGGTGGATCCTCCGCCTGCGAAGAGGCCGGATTGCATCGAACATGCAAGGAGGATTTTCCGCCAGGCTGGTGCGTGTGGCTGCCCCTCACCCCAACCCTCTCAGCGCGAGCGAAGCTCGTCGCGCCCCCGTGAAGAACGGGGAGAGGGAGCGCACTGCCATCTTGATGACGACGTTTGTCTCGATCGTCGGATCGGGAACATGCTCCACGAGACGTGCGATCTGGCCGCAGCCCTCACACGATCTTGATCGACATGTCCGGCAAGCCCTCCAGCTTGCACAGCAGCACGTCGCCCTTGACGACCGGGCCGACATTCTCCGGCGTGCCGGAATAGATGATGTCGCCGGCCTTGAGTTCGAATGCCTCGGAGAGTTTTGCGATCTGCTCGGCGACGCTCCAGATCATCTTGGTGAGATCGGAATTCTGCCGCACCGTGCCGTTGACGGCCAATGAGATGCCACCCTTGGTGAAGTGACCGACCTTCGCCACCGGATGGATCGGGCCAAGCACCGCGGCATGATCAAAACTCTTGCCGATCTCCCACGGCTTCTTCTCGGCGGCCATGCCGTTCTGCAGGTCGCGCCGGGTCATGTCGAGGCCGAGTGCGTAGCCGTAGACGTGGTCGAGCGCGGATTCGACCGGGATGTTGGTGCCGCCGGATTTGAGCGCCGCCACCAGCTCGACCTCGTGGTGATAGTTCTTGGTCAGCGACGGATAAGAATGCTCGGCAACCTCGCCGATGGCGACGTTCTGGATCGCGTCGGTCGGCTTCTGGAAGAAGAACGGCGGCTCGCGGTTCGGATCAGAACCACGCTCGATCGCATGCGCCGCGTAGTTGCGGCCGATGCAATAGATCCGGCGCACCGGGAAGACGCCCTGCTCGCCTGCGATGGGAATGGTGATCGCCGGCACCGCGAAGATCGGCTGGGGTCCGGCCTGCGCTGCAGTTGGGCTCGTCTCGGTCACGATCGCGGCGGCTGCAGCAAGGCTGCCGGCGCCGACAAGAAGATTGCGTCGTGAGGTGTCTGCCATTGGTTCCTCCTGGGATCAGCCGTTCGGGTCGCGGCTTGTTGTGTTGAGCGCAGCATTTGGCGCCTCGACTGCTAAGCATATCCAGTATGCCAGCGCCACTATCCACTCACGCGCCGTCGCTCTCGCGGCGCAACACGCGCCCGAAGCTGTCATCGAGACCCTCGCCGAAAACGCGAGGGCGCAGGGAAGACCGGACCTCGACTGAGGCCCGTGGCCCGCCTGCGGAAAAAAATGCAGGCGGCAGAACCACAGGTCAGCCGGACGACCCGGCCTTCCCTGCGCGATGGGCTTAACGTCTGCTCCGTGCTCTCCCCGGGGACCGGCTTGTTTGCCCCCGTCACCCGCGCGATGCACCGGCATCGTCGCGACCTTGGCGCCAGCTTCGGGGCGCCAGGACCACACGGCTTGAACGTCCGCAGGCTTGCCAATCGTCCGGCGCATCAGCACCTGACAGGCCCGCGGCCACCGCTCCCCACCCCAACGTATCGTGACGACGCGTACGTCCCTCTGCATGAGGCGGGATGCCGGGAGGAGAGCATGATTTCTGCTTAAGCGAAACAAGAATATTTTTGGCCGGATATCTGGACAGGGGTGATCGTGTTGAGGACGCTGCAGTAATTTCGCTTCGCGCGCAGGATGAACTTGCGCCTGCCGCAGCCGCGCAAATGCAAAAACGTATCTCAATTGATCATCGTCGCTGCTTGATTTGCCCGACGGGACGCTGAAAATCTGATCCGCAGGACCTCTCACCTCGTTCCCTCGTTGATACCAACAACGGCGCAGCCGCCATGACCGAGCCGATACCACCGAGGAAACGCCGCATGCTGATCTGGATCGCAGGCGCCGCCGTGCTCGTCGTGGCCGGTGCCGCCATTGCCGCAGGACCGATCATGAGCCGGGTCGAACAACCCAAATACGACATCGTCTCGCGCGACGGCGATTTCGAGATTCGCGCCTATGCGCCGATGATCATCGCGCAGGCCGAGGTGCAGGGTGCGCGCAGGCCGGCCATCGAGGAAGGCTTCCGCATCATTGCCGGCTACATCTTCGGCGCCAACCAGGGCAGGATGAAAATCGCGATGACCGCGCCGGTGCAGCAGCAGGCGGCCGCGTTGCCAGCGGCGGAGGACAAGACCGGCAGCGACCGCTGGAGCGTCAGCTTCGTGATGCCGTCGAGCTGGTCGCTCGAGACGCTGCCGCCCCCGGCCGACGGCAGGATCAAGCTGACACAAGTGCCGGCCCAGCGCATGCTGGCGCTGACCTTCTCGGGCGCCTATTCCGACGGCATCCTGGCCGAGAAGACCCGCGAGCTGCGCGACTACGCGCAGCGGAACGGGCTGGCCGTGTCGGGTGCACCACTGCTGGCGTTCTACAACCCGCCCTGGACCTTGCCGATGCTGCGGCGGAATGAAGTGATGCTGGCGTGTAGTTGCTAGTCGATCTCTTCACGCCGATGGCGGTGCGCTCCCTCGCCCCGTTCTTACGGGGAGAGGGTTGGGGTGAGGGGCAGCCACACGGGAAGTGTTGCATTTTCGCAAAGATGTTTTCGCATCCACCTCGAAGCGAGCGCGCCCGTCCGACGGACTTAGGATGCGGCTACGTATGTGCCATGCCCCTCACCCGGATTGCTGCGCAATCCGACCTCTCCCCGCAAAGGGCGGGGAGAGGTTGCACCGTCCGTGCTGAGAGAGGGGGCCTCACCCCTCGATGATCGCCACCGCCCGCGTCCAGCCGGCCGACGCCCGCTCGATCTTCACGGGGAAGCACGACACCATGAACCCCGTCGACGGCAGCTGCTCCAGATTGTGCAGCTTCTCCAGGTGGCAATAGCCGATGTGGCGGCCGGCCTTGTGGCCTTCCCAAATCAGCGATGCGTCGTGGGTCTCGGCGTATTTCTGCGCGGTGAACACGAACGGCGCGTCCCAGCTCCAGCCGTCGATACCGGTCAGGCGCACGCCGCGCTCCAGCAGATACATCGTCGCCTCGTAGCCCATGCCGCAGCCGGAGTTGACGTAGTTGGCCTGGCCGTAGCGCGCACCGGCTGACGTGTTGACGACGACGATCTCGAGCGGCGACAGCGTGTGGCCGATGCGCTTCAGCTCCGCCTCGACGTCCTTGGCCGTCACCACGTAGCCGTCGGGGAAATGCCGGAAGTCGAGCTTCACGCCGGGCTGCAGGCACCATTCCAGCGGCACCTCGTCGATAGTCCAGGCGCGCTCGCCGCGGTTCATCGTGGGATGGAAATGCCAGGGCGCATCGAGATGCGTGCCGTTATGCGTCGACAGGCTGACCTGCTCGACCGCCCAGCCCTGCCCGTCCGGCAAATCCTCCGCCTTCAGCCCGTCGAAGAACTGCAGCATGCGCGGCAGGCCCTGCTGATGATCGATGTAGGTGATGGTCGGATGCGCGCCGGGCGGATCGGCCGGAACGTCGTTCTGCAGCGGCACGGAGATGTCGATCAGCTTGCGGGCCATGTTACGAGCCATGGGCGGTCCTCTCGTTTGTTGTTGTATTTATCTGCTTCAAGTGTCGATGGTCGCGGGATCACACGTCCTGCCGCTCGACCTTGTTCTTGAGAATGCCGATCTTCTCGACCTCGAGCTCGATCACGTCGCCATGTTCGAGATACCAGCCGAGCTCCAGACCGCAGCCATTGCCGACGGTGCCCGAGCCGATGAACTCGCCCGGCATCAAGGTCTCGTCCTTGCTGACATAGGCGATCAGCTCCTCGAACGAGAACAGCATGCCCTCGCTGATGCCGCGCGAGCGCACCTCGCCATTGACGCGCGCCTCCATCTTGAGCCGATAGGGATCGCCGATCTCGTCGGGGGTGACGATCCACGGCCCCATGACGTTGCCGCCGTCAAAGCTCTTGCCCTTGGAGGGACCGAGCCGGCCGTCCATCTCGATCCGCTGGGTGTCGCGCGCGGAGAAGTCGTTGAAGATGGTGAAGCCGAAGATGTGGTCGCGCGCCTTCGCGGCAGAGATGTCCTTGCCCCGGCCCTTGGTGATGATGCCGAACTCCAGCTCGTAGTCCATCACCTTGCTGTAGCGCGGCCACTTCACCGTCGTGTTTGGACCGCGCACGCTGAAGCGGTTGGTGATGTAGAAGATCGGCACCTTGCGATAGACCTCCGGCAGCTCGCCGAGCGGCTCGGCATCGATGCGCGCGAGCTCATCCATATCGCCGCGCTGGCGCGCCGCGAGCTTCCGCTGGCCGCGCGGCGCCTGCAGGATGTGCAGTGGAAACGACATGCCGTCGCGCATCTGCCGTGGCTCCGGGACAGGAGCGAGCAGCTCGGTCGCAGCGACGTCGCGCGACAGGCTCTCGTCATCACCGTACCGGGCGACCAGCCCACGCGCCTCATCGAGGGCGGCGTCGCCGGCATCGATCAGCGACAGCATCGAGACGAAGGCTGGATTCCTCCTGCCGGCACGGTCGGCGGCTGCCGCCAGATCGAACAGCTTGGCGTCGGCGCCATGGACCACGCCGATCCGCTCCCTGCCATCGCTCCGAAATGTCGCAAGCTTCACGCCGTCCTCCCCTTGTGTTCTGTCTGAAAATATACAAACATACAAAATATCGATAAACAAGAGGCGACCGCGATGGGGCGCCCAGGGAGGGGTTCAACGATGCGTCATCGGCTCATGGGTGCTGTTGTCGGCTGCATGCTGACGTTCGCGCTGACATCCACTGCGGCACAGGCCGAGAAGATCCAGATCGGCTGCACCGCGACCTCCGACTGCGCCTCGGCGATGGTCGCGGTCGACGAGGGCCTCTTCAAGAAGCACGGCCTCGACGCCGAGATGGTGCTGATCGGGATCAACTCGAACATCCCCGCTGCCATCCTCTCCAACTCGATCCAGATCGGCGGGCCGACGTCGACGGTGTTCCTGCAGGCGGCCGATGGCGGGCTCGATCTCGTCGCGGTCTCCGGCGCCTCGATCATGAACAAGACCTCGAACGACGCCATCGCCGCCTTCGTGCGTAACGGCATCACCATCAACGGCCCGCAGGATTTCAAGGGCAAGAAGGTCGGCGCGCCCGGCATCGGCGCCTTCCTGCACGTGCTGTTCGTGAAATGGCTGGTCGAGAAGGGCGTCGATCCGAAGAGCGTGAACTTCGTCGAAGTGACGTTCCCGACCATGGCCGACACCATCAAGTCGGGCGGCGTCGACGCCGTGCTGACCGCCGAGCCGTTCGTGATGCGGATGACCAATGCCAATCTCGGCACGGTCGGGGCGCGCTACGCGGCGGAGCTCGCCCGCACCGAGCCGATCATCTTCTACGCGGCGTCGCGCGACTGGGCGGAGAAGAACCAGGAGACGGTGAAGAAATTCCGCGCCGCCATCGCCGAGGCGGCTCCGATCGTCAACAATGATCGCGAGAAAGCCTCGGCCGCAATCGCGAAGTTCACCAAGCAGCCGTTGGAGCTGGTCAAGCTGACGCCGCCGAACCATTCCGAGCCGGTGCTGAAGCCCGAGCAGCTCGCCTGGTGGATCGACGTGATGTCGGCGCAGAAGATGCTGCAAAGCAAGCTGGACCTCAAGAAGCTGATCCTGAACTGATGACGGCGGCTACTCCGATCCTGCCCGCTGAGCCGGCAAGCGACACGCTGAGTGAGCGCGCCGCGGCGCTGATCGAACGCGACATCGTCGCGGGCGTTCTTGCCCCCGGCTCGCGGCTCGGCATCGTCGAGCTCGCCCAGCGCTACGAGATCGGTCCGACGCCGGTACGCGAGGGCCTCTCGCGCCTGGTCTCGCGCGGGCTGATCGTCGGCATCGGCCAGCGCGGCTTTCGCGTCGCCGAGGTCAGCCGCGACGACCTCGTCGACATCACGCGGATGCGCACCGTCGTCGAGAAGGAGGCGCTGCGGCTGGCGATGCAAAGCGGCGGCGACACATGGGAAGCCGGCATCATCGCGGCGCTGCATCAGATGCGCCGCTACATCGAGCGCATGGAAAGCGAGTTCCGTGAAGGCGCGGCGGACTTCGATCGGCTGCACAAGGCATTTCACACCGCCCTGCTGTCGGCCTGCGGATCGCGCCGCCTGCTCGCGGCGCATTCCGATCTCTACGACCAGGCCTACCGCTATCGCCGCGTCATGATGCGCAGCTTCGACGACGGCAACGGCTTCATCCGGGAACACGAGGCCCTCGCCGACCTCGTGCTCGCCCGCGATGCCGCGGCGGCCGCGGCGCGGCTTGAGGCGCATCTGCGCTCGACGATCGCCATTGTCTATCCCGAGCCGAAGCGGGGAAGTGGCAAATGATGGTGAAAAGCCAGAGCGGCAAAGTTATCCGCCAATTAGTTACTCGTCATGCCCGGGCTTGTCCCCGGGCATCCACGTCGACCCAGGACTTCGAAAGACGTGGATGGCCGGGACGGAGCCCGGCCATGACGGCGGGGACAGAGCTTACCCAAAGCTTAAATCTCAATAATCTTTTGCGCTACTTTCCGACTGGAGTCTGAGATGGCAGAGCCCGCCCTCGCTTTGGTGCAACCGTCTCCCTCGCCGGCCCTGGCACAAATTGCGTTCGACAAGGTCGCGCTGGTGCTCGGCGAGAAGGCTATCATCGACACGATCAGCCTGGAGGTCGCCGCCGGCGAGATCCTGTGCATCGTCGGCGCCTCCGGCTGCGGCAAGACCACGGCGCTGCGGCTCGCCGCCGGCCTCTATCAACCGACCGGCGGCAGCGTCCGTTTCGAGGGCGAGCCGATGCACGCGCCGCGGCGCGAGATCGCGGTCGTCTTCCAGGATTACGGCAAGGCGCTGCTGCCGTGGCGCACCGCCGCCGGCAACATCTCGCTGGCGCTGGAGACGATCGGCATGCCCGCCGCCCAGCGCGAGGTGCGTATTGCCGAGCTGCTGGCCAAGGTCGGGCTTGCCGGCCATGCGACGAAATATCCGACCGAGATGTCCGGCGGCATGCAGCAGCGGCTGCAGATCGCGCGCTGCCTCGCGCAGGATCCGAAGGTGCTGCTGATGGACGAGCCGTTCGGCGCGCTCGATGCGATGACGCGGCAGGGCCTGCAGGACGAGATGCTGGAGCTGGTCGCCTCGACCGGCGCCACCGTCGTATTCGTGACGCATGATCTCGAAGAGGCGATCTATCTCGGCGACCGCGTCGTCGGCCTGCTGCCGCATCCCGGCCGCGTCGGCCTGGAAATGAAGATCGACCTGCCGCGACCGCGCGACCAGTTGGCAACACGCGAGCATCCGGAGTTCCTGCGGTTGCGCAGAGAGCTGTTCGACTTCATCAAGGCGAGCGAATGAGCATGCCGGAGCGCATCAAGCCGGTGCTGCTGCCGCTCGCGACGCTGCTCGCCTTCGAGGCCTGGATGCGGCTCGCCGCCGTGCAGAGCGACTCGCTGGCGCCGCCGAGCGCGATCGCGCTGGCGCTGGTGGGCGCACTGACCGACGGCTCGCTGCTGACGGCGACGCGCGACACGCTGGCCTCGGCGTTCGCCGGCCTCGTGCTCGGCGGCGCGATCGGTCTGGTGCTCGGCATCGCGCTCGGTCTGTCGCAGATCTTCGACCGGCTGATGGAGGTCACGATCGAGGCGATCAGGCCGATTCCGTCGGTCGCGCTGCTGCCGATCGCGCTGATCGCCCTCGGCTTCGGCTATCGCATGGAGATCGCGATCGTGGCCTTTGCCTGCGTCTGGCCCGTGCTGATCGTGACGCGCGCCGCCGTCGGCAGCATCGAGCCGCGCCTGATCGAGGTGGCGCGCGTGCTGCGCCTGTCGCAGCTCGATCGTATCAGCAAGATCGTGATTCCCGCCGCCCTGCCCCGCATCTTCCTCGGCTTCCGGCTCGCCGCTGGCATTGCGCTGATCGTCGCCGTCACGGTCGAGATCGCGATCAATCCGCTGGGTCTCGGCGCCGGCATCATGATCGCGCAGCAGGCGCTGCGACCGGATCTGATGCTGGCTTATCTCGTCTGGATCGGCGTCACCGGCTTCGTGCTCAACGCCGCGCTGATGGCTGCGCAACGCGGCCTGTTCGGACGCGCCGCCGCCGCGGGAGAGCAGGCATGAGATGGTCCGTGATCGCCTGGCGCCTTGCCAGCTTTGCCGTCGCCGCCGGCTTCATCGCAGCCTGGCAGCTCGCAGCTGATCAACGATGGGTCTCGCCGGTGTTTCTGCCCGGTCCCGATCGCGCCTGGGCGTCGCTGCTGCGCGGCTTCACCACGGGTGATCTGCTGACCAAGCTCGCGGGCACCCTGACCCACATGGCCTATGGCTGGCTGCTCGCCTCGATCGTCGGTGTCGCGCTCGGCGCCATGATCGGCTCGTCCAAGGCGATGCGCAGCTATGTCGCGCCGAGCTTGGAGTTGCTGCGGCCGCTGCCGGTGTCGGCGATCATCCCCGTCGCGATCGCTGCGCTCGGCCTGTCGCAAGGCATGGCGCTGTTCGTGATCGCGTTCGGCTCGCTCTGGCCGATGCTGCTCGGAACGATCCACGGCTTCGCCGCGGTCGAGCCGCGGCTCTACGAGGTCGCGCGCGTGCTGCACATGTCGCGGCTGGCGGTGGTCGCTAAGATCGCGCTGCCGTCGGCCGCGCCCGATATCCTCGCCGGCATGCGGCTGAGCCTCACGGTCGCGCTGATCCTCGCCGTCGTCTGCGAGATGCTCGCCGGTCTCGACGGCCTCGGCCAATGGGTGCTGCTGTCGGCCCGCTCGTTCCGCTCCGCCGACCTGTTCGCCGGCGTGATGCTGCTCGGCGTCATCGGCTACGTCACCGCGCTCGCGATGGGCGCCGCCGAAAGCCGGCTGCTGCGCTGGCAGCACGCCCGGCGGTGACTTAGCGCGCCAGCCCGGCGACACGGCCGAGCGCGACGGCGGTGAGCAGGCCGTTGCCGGAGAGATAGCCGGAAGCATCGGCCCCGGAGACGCCGCAGGCGGCGCCGCCGGCGGCAAACAGGTTGTCGAACACGGTGCCGTCGGTGCGCATCACGCGCGCGCGGTCGTCGATCACGAGGCCGCCTTGCGTGTGGAATAGCGCGCCGGTGACCCGGACCGCGCGATAGGGCGGCGCGAGTTGCGGCACGCCGGCGAAGCTGCGGCCGAAACGGTCTATGTGCTGCTGCGCCTTGGCCTCGTTCACATCAGCGCATGTCGCGGCAAGGACATCGGCCGGGACGCGCATCGCTGCAGCGAGGCTGGCGACATCGTCCGCCTCCAGCATAGCACCGTGCGCGACAGCGTTGCGAAAATCCTCGAACTGCGCGGCGATGCCGGCGATGCGCGCATCGAACATCGTCCAGGCGATGCCGTCCGGCTGCGCCAGCACATTGGCCGCCTGCTCGGAATAACCGGACGCCTCGTTGGAGAAGCGCTCGCCCTTCGCATTCACCTGGAAGCCGCCCTCGGTGATGGTAGCCCAGCTGATGAGGATGCCCGCGGGATGCGCCACTGAGCCATGGCCCTGATGACCGCCGAGATGGCGCGTCGCCGCGCCAAGCTGCTCGCCCCAAGTCAGCGCATCGCCCTGGTTGCCGATATGGCCGAAATAGGTGGCGCTCGCCATCCCCGGGATGTGCCGCGCGACCAGCGCCGGATTGCCGCCATAGCCGCTGCAGGCCAGGATCAGGCGGCGGCAACCGATCTCGTCAGTGGTGCCATCGGGCCGCGTGAAGCGTACGCCGACGATGCGCCGCGTGAGATCGACCAGCAGCGTCGTCGCGTGCGCGTTGCAGAGGATATCGATGCCGGCGGCCTCCGCCGCGGCGCGCAACCGATCGATCAACTCGCGCCCGGCGCGGCTCGGCAGGCCGTGCATGCGCAACGCCGAATGTCCAGGGTAGCTGAAATTGTCGACCAGCGAGAACGGCAGCTGATGCCGGTCGGCGAGCCATTCGAGGGTCGGGCCGATGGTGGTCGTCACGAGGTTCACCAGCGCAGCATCCGGCTGATCATGAGCCTTGTGCATGATGTCGGTGGCGAAGCGTGCGGGGCTGTCGTCGATGCCGAGCGCGACCTGCCAGCGCGTCCTCGCGGCGGGGATCAGTCCAGCCGACAGCGCGGTCGAGCCCTGCGGCACGCCATCGCGCTCCAGCACCAGCACGCTCTCGCCATTCTCGACGGCTGACAACGCAGCGACGAGACCGGCAGCACCGGCACCGATGATGAGGCAGTCAACGACGACCTCTGGAACGCGATCGATCTGTTCAACCGAACTCATGCCGCCGCCAGCTCCGTCATCGCCTCCGCGATCGACGCCACGCGGCACACCGGTTTCAGCGCCGCGATCGCGGTGGCATGCGTCTCGGCCGTGAACGCCGCGCAGCCATCCTCCAGCACGACCGTCTCGAAATCGCGGATATGCGCGTCACGCACGGTCGATGCCACACCGCCATTGGTGACAATGCCGGCGACGTAGAGCTTCTCGATGCGGCACTTGCGCAGCACCCATTCGAGCCGCGTCATGTAGAACGCCGAATAGGCGATCTTCTCGATCGTGACGTCGGCCGGCTGCAGCACGTCGACCAGTTGATGGCCCCACGCGCCGGGCAGGAAGTCGCCCTTGGCGAGGAACGGCCGCAGCTGCTTCAGATGCGGCGAGATCAGCGGCTCGCCGCCCTTGGCCGGCACCAAGGTGAACTGCGTCGAGATCACGAAGCCGCCCTTGGATCGCATCAGATCCGCAAAGGGCTTGAGCCGCGGCGGCAGCGCCGCGATGTCCGCCGCCGTCTGGCCGGCGCGGCCATAGGCCCCCTTCGGATCGAGGAAGTCGTTCTGCAGATCGACGATCAGCAGCGCGCTCTGCGCGGCCGGGATGACGTGCTCGCTCATGCACTGCGCTCCACGATGACGTTGCCGAACTTGTCCACCCGCGCCTTGAAGCCGGGCGCGATCACCGTCGTTGCATCCGGCTGCTCGAGGATCGCGGGCCCCGTAATGTCACTGCCGACGGGTAGATCGAGCCGCGCATAGATCGCCGTGCTCCACCATTTGCCATCGAACCAGACATCCCGGCTGCCCAGCCGGGCCTTGACGAGATCGGCGCCGGCATCAGGCGCGAGCGCCGAGAGATCAAAGCGCGGGCGCACGCCGATCGCAGCCGTGCGCAAATTGACGATCTTGATCGGCACGCCCGGCAAAAGCCGGCTGAAGCTTTTCTGATAGGCCGTCTCGAACGCCTTGCGGACATCCTCGACGGTGAGCCTGATCGCGCCGTCACGGATCTCGGCCGGCAGGGTCGCGCGAATGGTGTGGGTCTGGCCGACATAGTGCATGTCGAGCTCGAACAAGGTGTCGATGCGCTCGACCGCGAGCCGCGCGTCCTTGACCACCGATTGCGCATGCTCGGCTTCGGACAGCATCCAGCGCGTCAGCGCCGCGATGTCGAGGCCGTCGACGAACATGTTGAGCGTCTGCACCTGATCGTGGCGGATGTCGGCGATGACGCAGCCGAGCGCCGAGGTGACGCCGGGATAGCGCGGCACCAGCGCCGCCTTAAGGCCTACATCCTTGATCAGCGCCGAGACGTGCAGCGCGCCGCCGCCGCCGAATGGCACCGCCGCGAAGCGCGCCGGATCATGGCCGCGCTCGATCGACATCAGCCGGATCGCGCCCGCCATCTTGCTGTCGGCGATGCGCACGATCGCCTCCGCCGCCTCCATCACGCCGAGACCGAGCGGCTCGCCGACGTGCTTGGCAATGGCGCGCTTCGCAGCCTCGACGTCGAGCGCCTTCAGCTTGCCGCCGATCGGCCTGTCAGCATTGATGCGGCCGAGCACGACATTGGCGTCGGTCAGCGTCGGCCGCTCATTGCCGCCGCCATAGCACACCGGACCGGGACGCGAGCCCGCGCTCTCCGGGCCGACCTGCAGCAGGCCGCCGGCATCGACATGGGCGATCGAGCCGCCGCCGGCGCCGATGGTGGTGATTTCGATCATCGGCGTGCGCACGACCAGGCCGAAATCGATCGTGGTCTGCGCCGCCAGCGAGGTCGCGCCGTCGACCACCAGCGACACGTCGAACGAGGTGCCGCCGAGATCGCCGGTGATGACGTTGGGGAATCCCGCCGCCTTCGCGATTTCGGCCGCAGCGATCACGCCGGCTGCCGGTCCCGACAGCGCGGTACGGATCGGGAAGCGCCGCGCCGCGTCGGTCGACATCACACCGCCATTGGACTGCACGATGTGGAAGCGGCCGTCGAAGGCCTCACCCGCCAGCGCGTTCTGCAGTTTCTGCAGATAGGAGCCGACCACCGGCTGCAGATAGGCGTTGAGCGCCGTCGTCGACGTCCGCTCGAACTCGCGGATCTCCGGCAGGATCTGGCTGGAGCAGGCAACATTGTCGTTCGGCCAGATCGCCTGCACGGCGTCGAGCGCGCGGCGCTCGTTGTCGGGATTGGCGAACGCATTGATGAACACGATCGCCAGCGCCTGCGCGCCCTTGGCCAGCAGTTCGCGCGCAGCCGCTTCCACCTGCGCAACGTCGACAGCTGTGCGGATGGTGCCGTCAGAGAGCACGCGCTCATCGACCTCGGCGCGCATGTCGCGCTCGACCACGGGGATAAAGTCGCCCCACAAGCCCCAGGTGTTGCGGCGGTCACGGCGGCGCATCTCGAGCACGTCGCGGAAACCACGCGTGGTGATCAGGCCGATGCGCGCGCCCTTGCGCTCCAGCAGCGCGTTGGTGCCGACCGTCGTGCCGTGGACGATCGAGGTGAGATGCGAGATCGCGCCGAAGCCCTGGAGGCCTTCGAGGAAGCCTGTGGCTTCGTCGCCGCGGTTCGATGGCACCTTGTTGGTGCGGAAGGTCCGCTTCGCCTCGTCGAAATAGAACAGATCGGTGAAGGTGCCGCCGACGTCGACGCCGACGATGGTGCCGAGCTTGCTCATGCCGCACCTCCTGCACGGAGCGTGCGCGTCGCGGCCTCGTCGACCGCGCCGTCAGCTTTCACGGCGACCTTGTAGACTTCACGCGCCTTTGCCGGCGAGACGAAGCCGAGTGCGACGTCATGTGCAACGGCCGCGACCGGCCGCGCCTCCGGCGGCCCCCAGCCGCCGCCGCCCGGGGTTTCGAGCCGCACGCGCTTGCCTGCCTTCAGATGCAGATCGGTGATCTTGGAGACCATCGGCGGGCTCGCCTCGCCCTGCTCCGTCTGCCACGCGAAATGATTCAGCGCGGCACTGCCGCCGCCGGCGACGCCGAACGGCGCCGCCTTGCCGCGCTCGCCGAGCAGCGCGACGTCGGCATCGGCCAGCAGCTCGACTTCGTAGACCGCACCGACGCCGCCGCGATGCGTGCCGGCGCCGGCGGAATCCGGGCGCAGCGCCCATTGCGTGAACATCACGGGATAGGCTGCTTCGAGAATTTCCACGGGCGGGATGGTCGCAGTCGAGATCGGGTTGTTGGCGTGGTTGAGGCCGTCGGTCGCGGGGTTGCCGCCGAGGCCGCCGCCGAAGAACGAGAACATCACGAAGCGGCTGTTGTCCTTGCGATGGCCGGCGATCGACAGCGCGTTGATGGTGCCGAATGGCGCCGCGGTGGCGCGCGACGGATCGGCCTTGGCGAGCGCGCCGAGCACGACGCCGATCAGACGCAGGATGGTCTCGGTGTAACCAGCCACCGGCTTCGGCGGCCCGGCCGCCAGCAGCGAGCCGTCGGTGATCGCGAACGAGATCGGTCGCAGGCAGCCGGCATTGGCCGGCACCTCGGTGAAGACGTGCTTGAGCGCGACATAGCAGGCCGCGATCGTGGTCGAGCGCGAGATGTTGATCGGGCCCTTGCAGGCACCGGAGGAGCGCGTGAAGTCGAGCGTCAGCGTATCGCCGGTGATGGTGACGTCGAGCGCGACCGTCAGCGGTTCGTCGACGATGCCGTCATTGTCGAGCACGTCCTCGAATGAATAGGTGCCGTCCGGCAGCGAGGCGATCGCCGCGCGCATCAGGGTTTCGGCGCGATCCGAGAACGCCTCGAACGCGTCGGCCACGGTCTTGTCGCCGTAATCGTCGAGCAGCGCGCGCAGGCGACGCTCGCCGAGATCGAGCGCGTTGAGCTGGCCGTTGAGGTCGCCCCAGTTCGACATCGGCACGCGCGAATTGGCTTCGAGGATGCCGAGAATATCGTGGTTCATGCTCCCCGCAGCGATCAGCTTGACCGGCGGAATGCGCATGCCCTCTTGAAAACTCTCGACCGCCTTCGGATTGTAGCCGCCGGCGACGTTGCCGCCGATGTCGAGCCAGTGGCCGACCGAGGCGATCCAGCAGAACACCCGGCCGTCGCGGAACACCGGACGCACCAGACGGAAGTCGTTGAGATGCGTGCCGCCGTCATAGGGATCGTTGAAGATGAAGGTGTCGCCCTCTTCGAGACCGCCATCCTTCTCGACCTTGGCGATGACGGCGCGCACGGCGAAGGCCATCGCGCCGACGAAGATCGGCAGCCCGCCCTGCCCCTGCACCAGCGTATCGCCTGTTGTCGCATGGTAGATGCCGTGACAGGCGTCGCGTGCTTCGGCGATGGTCGGATTGAAAGCGGAGCGATACAGCGTCGCATCCATCTCGTCGGCGATCTGCTCCAGCCGGCCCTTCAGCACCGCCAGCGTGATCGGATCCAAGGTGGTCATGCCCGCGGCTCCTCATCGGTGGACGCGTAGCGCGCGCCGTTGGCCAGGATGTCTGACGTGCCGAGCATCGCATTGAGGCCGTTGAAGTCGAGCATGCGGTCGGCAAACGGCTTGGTCGAGCCGGCCTGCGCCAGCGACGCGTAATAGGCGCGCGCGGCGAAGGCGAGTGCGCGGACGATGCCACCGGGGAAGATCACGAGCTTGAAGCCGAGCGCGCCGAGCTCTGAGGCCGCATGGATCGGCGTCGCGCCGCCCTCGACCATGTTGGCGAGCAGCGGCCGCTTCGACGCCAGGCGTGCGGCGATCGCCGAAAGTTGTTCGTTGCTCTTCGGCGCCTCGACGAAGAGCACGTCGGCACCGGCCTCGGCATAGCGCTCGGCGCGCGCGATCGCGGCCTCCATGCCCTCGATCGCCAGCGCATCGGTGCGCGCGACGATCAGGGTCTCGGCCGACTGCCGCGCATCGAGCGCGGCCTTGATCTTCCCGACCATCTCGCCGGCGCTGATCACGGTCTTGTCGGTCAGATGGCCACAGCGCTTCGGCGTGGTCTGGTCCTCGAGCTGGATCGCGGAGGCCCCCATGCGCTCGAACAGCCTGATCGTACGCTGCACATTCAGCGCATTGCCGAAGCCGGTGTCTGCGTCGACGACCAACGGCACGTCGACGCGGTCGCGGATCATGGCGATGGTGTCGGCGACCTCCGTCATCGACACCAGGCCGATATCGGGACGTCCGAGCTTGGTGTAGGCGATTCCGGCGCCGGTCAGATACAGCGCCTTGAAGCCGGCCTCGGCGGCAATGCTCGCGGTCAGCGCGTCGTAGACGCCGGGCGCGATCGTCGTCTCGGCGGATGCCAGAGTGGATCTCAGGCTCATTGTCGTTTCCTTAGTTTGTCTCAACTGTTCGCTGACGCTGTCGTCACAGACCGAGATAGGCGCGCTTCAGCTCGGCGTTGGATTTCAGTTCGGAGGCCTGGCCGGAGAGCGTGATGATGCCGTTCTCCATGATGTAGGCGCGGCCGGCGAGCTCGAGCGACTGCACGACGTTCTGCTCGACCAGCATGATGGCGAGGCCTGATGCTGCGAGCCGCGCGATCAGCGCGAACATTTCCTCGACCATCAGCGGCGACAGGCCGAGCGACGGCTCGTCAAGGATCAAAAGCTTCGGCTCGCCCATCAGGCCGCGGCCGATCGCCAGCATCTGCTGCTCGCCGCCGGACAGCGTGCCGGCATATTGCCGCGCACGCTGCTTCAGCTTCGGAAAGGTCGTGTAGATCTGCTCGATGCGCTCGGCCCGACCGTGCCGCGGCCGGCAATAGGCGCCGAGTTCAAGGTTCTCGCGCACCGACAGATTGGGGAAGATCTTGCGCCCTTCGGGTACGTGAATGAGCCCGGCCATGACGATGTCGGGCGCCGCCGCATGTTCAAGCGCTGCGCCGTTGAAGCGGATCGTGCCCGACGTCGCCGGCACCACGCCTGACAGCACCTTGTTCAAGGTCGTCTTGCCGACGCCGTTGGAGCCGAGCACGGCGACGACCTCGCCCGCATTGACGTCGAGGCTGACGCCGCGCAGCACTTCCGTCCCGCCGTAGCCGGCGCGGAGATCGCGGATCTCAAGCATGGGCCTGCTCCGCGCGCAGCCGCTCCGCGGCGCCATGGCCGAGATAGGCTTCGATGACCTGGGGATCCTCGCAGACGGCCTTGGGTTCGCCCTCGGCGATCATGCGTCCCTGCGACAGCACATAGACTTTGTCGCAGAGATTCATCACCGCCTGCATGATGTGCTCGATCATCAGGATGGTCACGCCCTGGTCGCGGATATCGCGCACCAGCGGCAGCACGTCACGAATCTCCGACGGGTTGAGGCCGGCCAGCACCTCGTCGAGCAGCAGCAGCTTCGGCCGCGTCGCGAGCGCGCGCGCGACCTCCAGCCGCTTGCGGCCGGCGACGGTGAGATCCGACGAGGCCTTGGCAAGGTCGGTGCCAAGGCCGACGCGCTTGGCGATTTCAGCGGCCTGTCGCATCGCCTCGTTGGCGTCAGCCGTGTGCAGATAGGCGCCGACCGCGATGTTCTCCTGCACGTTCAGGCCTTCGAAGGGCTGCACGATCTGGAAGGTGCGGGCGATGCCCTGACGGGCGCGGACATGCGGGGCCAGCGCCGTGATGTCACGGCCGTCATAGCTGACGCTGCCGCCGTCCGGCTGCAGGAAGCCCGCGACCATCGCGAACAGCGTGGTCTTGCCGGCGCCGTTCGGTCCGATCAGGCCGGTGATCGAGCCCTTGGCGACCGACAGCGAGGCCTGGTCGACCGCAACGAGGCCGGAAAAGCGCTTGGTGAGCGACTTGACCTCCAGCATCACGCCTCCTTCGCTTTTGACGGCGCACGCAGGCCGAGGCTCTTCATCAGCATCACCAGCCCGTTCGGCGAGAACGCCACCGACAGAACGAGGATGACGCCAAACACCATCAGGTCCATGCCCGGGATACCGCCGGAGAGTCCCCTGGTGAGTTCGCCGAGGCCGAGCAGCACGATCGCGCCGATCAGGGGGCCGAGCACGGTGCCGGAGCCGCCGACGATCGCCGCGAACAGCGCCTCGATCGAGATCCACGAGCCGAACGCGACGTTGGCGTCGATGAACAGATAGTTCTGCGCGTACAGGCAGCCGGCGGCGGCTGTCAGCGCGCCGGAGATCACGATCGCCTTCATCTTGACCGCGAACACGTCGACGCCGAGCGCCTGCGCCGCCTGCTCGTTCTCGCGCAGCGCGACGAGATAGGCGCCGAAGCGCGAATGCTCCAGCCACCAGCTGACGACGAGGCCGATCGCGACGAAGGCCAGCGCAATTAGCAGGAAATAGCGGCGGTCGGCGAACTGCAGGTATGGCAGGCCGGTCTGCAGCTTGATGAGGATGCCGGCGGCGCCGCCGGTGAAATTCCAGCTGTTGGCGAGGATACGCGCGACCTCGGCGAAGGCCAGCGTGATCAGCGCGAAGTACGAGCCTTTCAGGCCGGAGCGGAAGCTGAGAAAGCCGATGAAGGCGCCGACCAGCGCGCCGAGCGCGATGCCGATGACCAGCGCGATCCAGGCATTGACGCCGAAGCGGGTCTGCAGCACCGCCATCGCATAGGCGCCGGCGCCGAAGAACGCGGCGTGGCCGAACGACGACAGGCCGGCATAGCCGCCGAGGATGTTCCAGCCCTGCGCCGCCAACGCGATGATCATCATGAAGATCATCAGATTGAGCAGCGCGCCGGACAGACCGGTGAAGGCGATCGCGGCTAGCACGGCAACGATGATCGCAAGGGTCGAGAGCCGCGGCTTGGTCATGCGCGCGCTCCGAACAAGCCGGTCGGGCGCACCAGCAGCGTGACGATGAAGATCAGGAAGATGCCGATCTGGCCGAGGCTGTCGCCGAGGAACAGGCTGGACGCGGCTTCGACGACGCCGATCAGCAGACCGCCGATCAGCGCACCGGGGATCGAGCCCATGCCGCCGAGCACGACAATGGTGAAGGCGACCAGCACGAACGCCGCACCGGTCTTCGGGCTGACATAGAAGGACTGCATCAGCAGGCCCGCGGCGACCGCGAGGCAGGCGCAGCCGATCGCAAAGGTCATGGCGTAGACATGCGGCACGCTGATTCCGACGAGCGCGGCGCCGAGCTTCTCCTTCGCCACCGCGCGGATCGCCTTGCCGATGTCGGTCTGGTGCAGCACCAGCCAGAGCAGCAGCGTCGTGGCGATGGTGACGCCGAAGCCTATGACACGCGGGAACGACAGCAACAGCGGGCCGAGCTCGACGACGCGGAACGAGTAGTCGGTGGTGATGGTGCGGGTGTCGGACTGGAAGGCAGCGAGCAGCGCGTTCTCGATGATGATGGACAGGCCCAGGGTGACCAGCAGGATGCCGTTGTCCTTGCCGTGGCTGGCCGGACCGATGATGAAGCGCTGCAGGGCATAGCCGAGCGCGAACATCACGGGGGCGACGAAGACGATTGCGAGGTATGGGTCCATCCCGTAGCGCGCGCAGGCGAGCCACACCATGAACATCGCCACCGTCAGCAACGCGCCGTGGGCGAAATTCACGATGTGCAGCACGCCGTAGATCAGGGTCAGGCCAAGCGCGATCAAGGCATAGATCGCCCCCAGCATCAGCCCGTTCAACAGCGCCTCCACGACGATCTGGGGCGAGTACATCGAATCCTCTGGTTCAGCAGATGCGGTGAGCGATCTACCTGGTCCTGTTCCGCGACACCCTCGTCGCCTGCTCGGTGCTAGCCTCTCCCCGCCTGCGGGGAGAGGCCGGATTGCATCGTCAGATGCAATCCGGGTGAGGGGGCTGTCCGCACGGTCGGTGGGTGTGGCTGCCCCTCACCCCGACCCTCTCCCCGTGAAGAACGGGGAGAGGGAGCACACCGCTCGTGGTGCCAAGTGCTCGAACTCGGCTACGAAGGACGACGGCAAGCAGATAACCGCCGCCTGCCCGTCCCTCACCTGCCCTGCCCCCTCACCCGTTGATCGGGAACACCGGCTTGGCTTCTGCGTACTCCGCCGGATAGATCACCTTGATGTCCTTGCCCTGCACCTGCGTGTTCATCGGCAGCGCGCTGGTGTTCTGGCCCTTGGCGTCGAACTTGGTCTTGCCGTAGGGCATGATGCCGCTGTCGAACTCGTTCGCTGCCAGGGCCTCGATGATCTTGGCGCGGTCGGCGCTGCCGGCTTTCTCGATCGCCTGGGCGAACACCTTCATCAGCGAGTAGTTGATCGGGGTGTTGTAGGCGTAGAACTTGCCGGCGGCGGTCACGGTCTCGCGCAGCTTGGCGGTGATCGGGCTCTTCGGATCGCCCCAATGGTTGCAGTCCATCACACCCTGGGCGGCCTCGGGGAACTCGTTGACGAAGCGATAGCTCGAAGCAGCGCCGCCGAACACGGCGTAGATGCCCTTCGGCCGCACGCGCTGCTGCAGGGTGCGCGCCATCAGCACGAACTCGTTGAAATAGTGCGACGGCACGATCAGGTCGGGATTGAGCGCGCGCAGCCGCAGCACGACGTTGGTCATGTCACGCGCCGGGGTCGGATGCGCGATGGTCTCGACGATCTGGAAGCCAAGCGGCGGCAGCTTTTCCTGCATGATCTTGGCGAGGCCCGAGCCGAACAGGCCGTCCTCATGGACGATCGCCACCGTCTTGATCGGCTTGCCGGCGTCGTCGTTGAGCTTGACGAGGTTCTTCAGCGCGACCGCGGTCGCCATGCTGAAGTTGGGATTGAAGCGGAAGGTATTCTTCAGGCCGCGCTCGGTGATGGTGTCGGCCACCGCGCAGTCGACCACGAACGGCAGATCGTAGCGCGCCGCAGTCTGCGTCGCGGTCAGCGCGATGCCGGAGGCGAAGCCTCCGAGCACGCCGACGACGCCGGCGGACTGCAACTCCTCCGTCGCCTGCGCACCGGCTTCGGCGTTCGAGCGGCTGTCGCCGACGACGAGCTCGAGCTTGGCGCCGCCGAGCGCCTTGATGCCGCCGGCATCGTTGATCTCCTTGACGGCGAACTCGGCGCCGATCTTGGCGAGATCACCGTCGAGCGCGAAGGCGCCGGAGATCGGCTGCAGCAACCCAACCTTGACCGGCGCCGGCTCGGCGCGCAGCAGGCCGGGCGCTGCCAGCATCGAGGTGAGCGCGACACCGCTCTTGAGCACGGTACGGCGTGACGGTGAGTTCTGATGACGCGTCATGACTTCCCCACTTTCCTGACTGGCGGCCGCCGGCGCGGGCGCTCCCTGCGGTACACCTCGGCGGTCGGGCTCCAGTGCCGGTGCCCTTCGTCGCCCGTCCGTTCGAGGTTCATCTGCAATGTGTAGCGATCGGGCCGGTAGAGCGCCTGCAGGTGCTCCATCGGCTGGCCGTCCTTGCCGTAGACCGTGCGGCGCAAGGCCACCAGTGGCATGCCGACATCGATGTCGAGTGCCGCAGCCACATCGGGGCTCGACAGCACAGCACTGATCTCCTGCCGCGCCGAGGCGCTGGTCCGCCCCGAGCGCTCGATCAGTTCGAGCAGCGGCCTCTGTGCGAGATCCTCGCGCGAATAATTGCGCCCGATGCGCTCCGGCACGTGCGCGATGAGATAGGAGAACGGAACGCCGTCGACGAGGCGGACGCGCACCGAGCGCTGCGAGCGCTCGTCGGGGGCGAGCTGCAGGGCCTCGCGGATCTGGTCCGGCGGCGTGACGTAGTCGAACGACAGCAGGCGCACGTCGGTCGTGCGCCCCATCTCGATGAGATGCGCAAACACGTTGGCGACGTCGGCCAGCACCGTGCGCACCTTCGAGGCCGGGCGATGCACGAAGGTGCCGAGCCCGCTCTTCTTCTCGATCAGATCTTCGGAGGCGAGCAGATCGAGCGCCTGACGGATGGTGACACGGGAGACGTTGTGCTCCTCGGCCAGCGCGAACTCGCCGGGCAACCGCTCGCCATCCGCAAGCTCGCCGGATGCGATCTTGTCCTTCAGCAGCAGGTAGATCCGTCGTGCCTTCAGTGGCTCGGACGCGGTGCGCAAGGGCGGGAGGTCCCGTTGATGAGAGCTATCTTGCTTTCAATACAGTAGGTGTATAGAAAATATGACAGCTTCGGTCAACCGGCTCCAGTGCCGAGATCTTAGCAAGGATCAAGCCATGGGCGGCTTCCCGGGAGGATCACGCGATTTGTCGCAGCATCAGCCATATGCAAGGGCGATGAGCCCGCTGGACGTCGGCCCGCTGCGCTTCCGCAACCGCATCTTCGTTCCCGCGCACACCACCAATTTCGGCGAGAACCACCTGCCGAGTGCGCAGCACCTCGCCTATCACCGCGCCCGCGCACGCGGCGGCGTCGGCGCCATCATCTTCGAATCCATCCGCGTGCACGCCAATTCGCTGGGCCGGCCGCAGGCCGTGTGCGGCTTCGATCCCGCCTGCATCGGACCGTTCCGGCGCATCGCCGATGCGGTGAAGGCCGAGGGCGCTGCCATGTTGGGCCAGATCATCCACCTGGGACGCCAGGTCGAAGGTGATTTCGAGCGCACGGTGTCGTGGGGCGCCTCGCCGATCCCGTGGTCGATCTCGGCGCTGCCGCCACGGCCGATGGACGAGTTCGACATGGAGCAGGTGATCGAGGGCCATCTCGTCACCGCGCGCAATCTCGTCGCCGCCGGATTTGACGGCATCGAGCTGCAGATGGCGCATGGGCATCTGCTGCAGCAATTCATGTCGCCGCTGTCGAACAAGCGCGACGACGCGTATGGCGGTTCGCTGGAGAACCGGCTGCGCTTTCCGGCGCGCGTGCTCGCGGCGTTGCGGGCGGAGCTTGGCGACGGTTTCTGCCTGGGCGTCCGCATCAGCGGCGAGGAATATGCCGACGGCGGCCTCGGCATCGACGAGGCCGAACGCATCGTGCCGATGCTGGCACGGCAGACGCAGATCGACTTCGTCAACGTCTCGCATTCGGCCTATGTCGCGAGCTACTCGCTGGCGACGCAGATGGCCGACATGGCGTTCGACCCGGCGTCGTTTCGCACCCTGCCCGCGCGCATCCGCCATTCGCTGCGTGCGGAAGGCTTCGCGACCCCGGTGTTCGCCGTGTGCCGCTTCACGGGACTCGACGAGGCCGATGCGATGATCGCGGCGGGAGACGCCGATGCGGTCGGCATGGCACGCGCGCATCTCGCCGAGCCGGCGATCGTGAGCAAGTCGGTCGAGGGCCGTGTCGACGAGATCCGCCGCTGCATCGGCTGCAACCAGGGCTGCGCCGGCATGCTCGAGCGGAACCTGCCGATCCGCTGCCTGATCAATCCGATCGCGGGACTGGAAGCACAGTTCGAGGAGCCGGAGGCACTGCCGCGCATAGCGCCCCGGCGCATTCTGGTGGTTGGCGGTGGGCCTGCGGGACTGGAAGCCGCGCGCGTTGCCGCTGCGCTGGGACACCACGTCACGCTGTGGGAGCGCAGCGATCAGCTTGGCGGTCAATTGGGCACGGCGTGGCTGATGCCGAAGCGTGCGAACTTCAAGGCGTTCGTCGAGTTCCAGATCGCGGCCCTGACACGGTTCGGCGTAGCGGTCGTTTTCAACAAGGACGCGAACGCGGCTGACATCACGGCCTTCGGCGCCGATCGCATTGTGCTGGCGACGGGCTCGGCCACGACTGCCATGCCCATTCCCGGCAACGGCCCGGTGTTCACCCTGCCCGACGCGCTGCATGCGCCGGAGAAGCTCGGCGCATCGGTCGCCGTGTTCGACCGCACAGGCGAATGGGGCACGCTCGCTGCGCTGGAACATTTCGCCGATCTCGGCAAGGCCGTGACCTTGTTCGTGCCGGCGACGAACTACGCCTGGCGCACCACGATCTATTCGTCGCTCGCCAACAGCCGCCGGCTGCGTGAGCGCAAGGTGCGGATCGCGACCTTGCGTGCGGTGCGCTCGTATGATGGCCAGACCCTGGAGGTCGAGGATCTGTCGACCGGCGAGGTCGAGCGCATCTCCGGCTTCTCGGCGCTGATCGCCGTCGATCACAACAGCGCCGATCAATCGCTCTATCTGGCCTTGCGGCGCGCCGGGCTGCCGGTGATTCAGGCCGGCGACAACAATGCACCACGCACGGCGCTGGAAGCCGTCTATCAGGGCCACATGGCGGCCCGCACCCCCTTCCCTGCGGGCTCGGCAGTGACGACATGAGCAATCGATGACGCCGGGATCGATCGAGGACGCCAGGACATGACGGATGCAGCGCGGCTGCCGCAGACGCTGTTCGACAAGGTCTGGGACACGCATGTGGTGACCCGCCGCGAGGACGGTGCGGAACTGTTGTTCATCGACCGGCACCTCGTGCACGAGGGCTCGTTCCACGCCTTCAACAAGCTGAAGGAGAAGCGCGCCAAAGTGCGGCGGCCCGATCTGACGATCGGCGTCGCCGATCATTACGTGCCGACGCGGACGCGCGTGCTGAGCGAGATCGCGCCCGAGATCGCCGGCATGATCCGTCAGCTCGATGACAATTGCCGCGCCCATGACATCAGGATGTTCGGCTTCGACGATCCGCGCCAGGGTATCGTCCACGTGGTCGGACCGGAGCAAGGCCTGACGCTGCCGGGCCTCACCATGGTCTGTGGCGACAGCCACACCTCGACGCATGGCGCGTTCGGCGCGCTCGCCTTCGGCATCGGCGCCTCCGAGGTCGCGCACGTGCTGCTGACGCAGACGCTGTGGCAGAAGAAGCCGAAACGGATGCGCATCACGGTCGACGGCGCCACCGCGCCGGGCATCACCGCCAAGGACATCGCGCTGTCGATCATCGCGCGGATCGGCGCCGACGGCGCGCAGGGCCACGCGATCGAATATGCGGGCACCGCGATCCGCGGGCTCACCATGGAGGGGCGGCTGACGCTGTGCAACCTCTCGATCGAGAGCGGCGCACGCTGCGGAATGATCGCGCCTGACGAGACCACCTTCGCCTATGTCCAGGGACGGCCGTTCGCGCCCGAGGGCGACGTGCTGGAACGCGCCATCTCGGCGTGGCGCGCATTGCCGAGCGATGCCGGTGCGGAGTTCGATCGCGAGATCGTTCTTGATGGCCTCGACATTGCGCCGACCGTGACCTGGGGCATCAGTCCCGAGGACGCGTTGCCGATCAACGCGCGCGTGCCGGATCCAGCCAGCCTCGACGATTCCTCACATGCGGGACATGTCCGCGAGGCGCTCGACTACATGGGGCTGACGCCGGGGCAGGCGCTCGACACGATCGGGATCGACCGCGTCTTCATCGGCTCCTGCACCAACAGCCGCATCGAGGATCTGCGGGCCGCGGCGAGCGTTCTCGCCGGCCGCAAGGCCCGCGTGCCCGGGCTGGTGTCGCCCGGATCGCATCTCGTCAAGCAGCAGGCCGAGCAGGAAGGCCTCGATCGCATCTTCATCGATGCCGGTCTCGACTGGGTCGGCGCGGGCTGCTCGATGTGCGTCGGCATGAACGGCGACCTCGTGCCATCTGGCGAGCGCTGCGCCTCGACCACCAACCGCAACTTCAAGGGCCGCCAGGGGCCGGGCGCGCGCACGCATTTGATGTCGCCGGCCATGGTCGCGGCCGCGGCGGTGACAGGGCGTCTGACCGACGTGCGGCCGCTGCTGAGGAGCGATGCATGAAACCGTTCGACATCCTCACGAGCACTGCCTGCGCGCTGCCGCTCGCCAGCATCGACACCGATCAGCTGATTCCCGCGCGCTTCATGAAGCGCTCGCGCGCCGACGGCTATGGCCAGTATCTGCTCCACGACCTCCGCTTCGACGAGACGGGCAAGGCGCGAACTGATTTCCCGCTCAACGCGCCGAGCGCCGAGGGCGCCGAGGTGCTGGTCGCCCGGCGCAATTTCGGCGCCGGCTCCTCGCGCGAGGCGGCGGTCTATGCGCTGGCCGATTTCGGCTTCCGCTGCGTGATCGCGCCGAGCTTCGGCGACATCTTCGCTTCCAACGCCGTCAACAACGGATTGCTGCCGGCCAGGGTCAGCGAAGCGGATGCCGAGGAGATTCTCGCGCTGCTGCAAACGGGAACGACTATCACCGTCGATCTCAAGGACGGCCTGATCCGCCTCGGAAACCAGACGTTTACCTTCTCGATCGATCCGATCTGGCGCACCAAGCTGATCAACGGCTGGGACGATCTCGATCTGACGGCATCACGGGCCGGTGATATCGCCACCTTCGAAAAGCGAGACGCGGCTGATCGGCCCTGGATCGAGCTGGGAAGCCGGCGGGCCTGAACCTCAGAGCCACAAAGAAAGAAGCCGCCCGCACGTTCAGTGCAGGCGGCCCAAGTCCAGGGAGGAAACGCCCCAAGAAGGGCTGGATTTGGTGTACCCGATCAACTGATTCGCGGGTATCCGGTTGATACCGGAGGTTGCGATCTAGTTGACGGGTTCCCGACCCGGCCCGAGATACCTATGGTCAGGCCGGCTGCCGTTGTTCGTGCCGGACGAACGGCAGCTTGATCTTTTCGACGTTGCAACGATCCACTTCGCCACCCGCACTTGGCGCTTAGTCCTGCGCGGCATACGCGACGGCGTCGCGATCAGCGCCACATCGTCGGCGTCACGAGTTGCGCCTTGGCGCAAGCATCCTTGTGCTCGTGGTCAAGCTGGTCTTCGTTGATCTCGGCGCCCGTCGCAGGCCCGATCGCCGGCGACCTCTCGAGCTGGATCAGTTGTGCGGTCGTGACGCCAATGACGCCATCAGGCTGGCCTGCGGCGGCGGCTCCATGGGAACTCGGCGGATCACGCGGCTGGTCAACGGGGTCGTGCATGTGGCAGCTCCGAGCCCTGATGCGACTTAACTAATCCTCTCGGGAGACTAAGCGATATCAACTGCGTTAATCCATGCGCGATGTCGCCGCGCCAACGGATTCGACCGCGCCGCAGCAGATCATGGCGGTTCCATGCCATCGGTTCGTGGCTGCCTGATGACGACGCGCTGCGATCACCAGACCGTGTGCTGCACACGCAAGCAGCTCGCGCCATGATGAGCGAACCTCGGTCGCATCACTTGGCTGCGCTCAGCCGATCGACATCAGGCTGGCATTGCCGCCCGCGGCTGCGGTGTTGGTGGAGACACTGACTTCGATGATCAGCCTGTCGAGGTCATAGCAACCGTCTGAGGCGCGGGGCGTCACGAGCGGGATGATCGGCCCTGGGCGCGCGGCGAGGTCGCGACCGAGCGCGATCAGTTCCTGCGTATCGCCGTCGGAGAGGACGGCTTGCAGGCCGCCAAGGACCCGCCAGCTGTCCGCGATTCGCAGCCGGCCGCGCAGTTGGCTCATGACAGGTTCCAGCACGCCGGCGGCTGGATTCGCGCCTTCAACGAATGCGTCGTTGCCGGTCATCAGGATGACGCCGATCTGGATCAGCAATGCCTGCTCGCTTCGCGCCAGCGCGGCCACGGCCCCGCGTGAGGTGATGCGATAGATGTTCTGCTCGCCGACGGGGCCCTGCAATTCGATCTCAAGGCCGGCCAACGCGCGTGGCAAATGGGTCTCGCAATGCATTGCCGCGTCGTCCCGTCGATTGGCGCGCAACCAGCCGAGATAGACACGCATCGATTCGTCGGGCTGATGAGCAGGAGTAAGGCTTGGTCTCGGCGGCGTTGCGAACAGCCGGCGCAGATACAGCGGACCACCGGCCTTCGGCCCCGTTCCCGACAGGCCGGAGCCGCCGAACGGCTGCACGCCGACGACGGCGCCGATGATGTTGCGGTTGACGTAGATGTTGCCGGCCGCACTGTGGCTCGTCGCGCGGGCGATCGTCTCCGTGATCCGCGAGTGCACGCCGAAGGTCAGGCCATAACCCGTGAGGTTGATCACTTCGATGAGGTCGACGAGCTGTTCGCGGCGATAGCGCAGCACGTGGAGCACCGGGCCGAACACCTCGCGCTCGACATCGAAGATATTCGCGATCTCGATGATGGCCGGCGCAACGAAGCTGCCAAGAGTGGCCTGCGGCGGTAGCGGCAGCTCATCGACGGCGTTGCCGCGCGCGCGCATGGCGGCGACATGGGCCGAGAGCGTCGCGCGCGCCTCCGCGCTGATTACGGGACCGACGTCGACGGACAACAGGGACGGATTGCCGATCTCGAGCTCGCGCATCGCCCCGCGCAACATCGACAGGATG
Organism: Bradyrhizobium sp. HKCCYLS20291; assembly: GCF_051167715.1. Taxonomy (NCBI): domain Bacteria; kingdom Pseudomonadati; phylum Pseudomonadota; class Alphaproteobacteria; order Hyphomicrobiales; family Nitrobacteraceae; genus Bradyrhizobium; species Bradyrhizobium sp. HKCCYLS20291. The sequence goes on from NZ_JBNPTO010000002.1 coordinate 557,884, forward strand.
CGGTCGGCGACATCCTCCTGCAGGCAGAGGATGCGCAGCGCAGAGCAGCGCTGGCCGGCGGAATCGAAGGCCGACGCGATGACGTCACCCACGACTTGCTCGGCAAGCGCGGAGGAATCCACGATGAGCGCATTCTGGCCGCCGGTCTCGGCGATCAGCGGCACGGGCTGTCGATGCGCGCCGACGCGCTCGGCGAGTTGACGCTGGATCAGCCGCGCGACCTCGGTCGATCCCGTGAACATCACGCCCTGCACGCGCGCGTCGCCGACCAGGGTCGCGCCGACGCGGCCGTCGCCCGGCAGCAGTTGCAGGACATCCGCCGGCACGCCGGCCGCATGGATGATGCGCACCACCTCGGCGGCGATCAGCGGCGTTTCCTCGGCCGGCTTCGCCAGCACGGGATTGCCGGCCGCCAGCGCCGCCGCGACCTGGCCGGTGAAGATCGCGAGCGGGAAGTTCCACGGGCTGATGCAGACGATCGGGCCAAGCGGCGCGTGGCCATCGTCCTCCGTCACCTGCTCGATCTCGCTCGCATAGTAGCGCAGGAAGTCGACGGCCTCGCGCACGTCGCCGCTGGCATTGGCGAAGGTCTTGCCCGCTTCGCGCACGATCAGGCCGATCAGCACGGTGCCGCGCGCCTCCAGGGCGTCGGCCGCGGCCCGCAGAGAGGCCGCGCGCGTGCCTGCGGGCGTTGCCGCCCAGGCGGAGGCCGCATCGGCCGCCCGCACAAGCGCGGCTTCGATCTCGAATGAGCTCGCATCCCTGACCTCGCCGACGATGTCGTTGTGGTCGGCTGGGTTGCGGATCAGGCGCGTGCCTTGGCTGTCCGCGGCGCCGGACGGATGAGCCGTCCAGGCACAACTGACACTCGCGACGAGTCCTTCGCCGAGATGCGCCAGCGCACCTTCATCGGAGAGATCAAAGCCAGCCGAGTTCATGCGGGCCGTGCCGAACAGCTCGCGCGGACGCCTGATTTTGTCGTGAGCTGCACCAGGATGCGCCGCGGCCCGCACGATCTCGACGGGATCTGCGATCAGCTCGTCGATCGATACGCCGGGATCGGCGATGCGGTTGACGAACGAGGTGTTGGCCCCGTTCTCGAGCAGCCGCCGGACGAGATAAGCCAGCAGCGTCTCATGCGAGCCGACCGGCGCATAGATCCGGCAGGGGCGGCCAAGCCTTCCGGGACCGACGACCTCCTCGTAGAGTGGCTCGCCCATGCCGTGGAGGCACTGAAACTCGTACTGCCCTTGATAGTAGTTCGGTCCGGCGAGTTCGACGATCGCGGCCAGGGTTCGCGCGTTGTGGGTGGCGAACTGCGGGAACACCGCGTCGGGCGCGCGCAGCAGCTTGCGCGCACAGGCCAGATAGGACACGTCGGTGTGGGCCTTGCGGGTGAAGACCGGAAAGTCCTCGAGGCCGTCGACCTGCGCCCGCTTGATCTCGCTGTCCCAATACGCGCCCTTGACCAAACGCACCATCAGCCGGCGCTGCGAGCGGCGCGCCAGATCGATGATCCAGTCGACCACGAACGCGCAGCGCTTCTGATAGGCCTGGATCACGAAGCCGATGCCGTTCCAGCCGGCAAGCTCCGGATCGAAGCAGAGCGCTTCGAGCAGGTCGAGCGACAGGTCGAGCCGGTCGGCCTCCTCGGCATCGATGTTGAGACCGATGTCGTAGTGCCTGGCGAGCACCGCCAGCTGCTTCAAGCGCGGCAGCAGTTCGTCCATCACCCGGCCCCGCTTGCTTCTGACGTAGCGCGGGTGCAGCGCCGAGAGCTTGATCGAGATGCCGGCTCCCTCGTAGATGCCGCGCCCGGCGGAATGGCGCCCGATGGCATGGATCGCCGTCTCGTAGGCGGCGAGGTAGCGCGCGGCATCATGCGCGGCGGTCGCGGCCTCGCCGAGCATGTCGTAGGAGTAGCGAAAGCCCTGCGCCTCCCAGCGCTGACCGTTCAACAGTGCCTCGGCAATGGTCTGCCCCGACACGAACTGCTCGCCCATCAGGCGCATCGCGAGCGTCACGCCCTGGCGGATCACCGGCTCGCCGCCGCGCGCAATCAGCCGCGTCAGCGCCGAGGCGAGGCTATCCTCGCTGGCCGCCGCCGTGAGCCTGCCGGTGACGATCAGCCCCCAGGTCGCGGCATTGACGAGGAGCGACGGACTATGTCCGATATGGGCCCGCCAATCGCCGGTCGCGATCTTGTCGCGGATCAGCGCATCGCGCGTTGCAACGTCCGGGATCCGCAGCAGCGCCTCGGCGAGGCACATCAGCGCAACGCCCTCCTGGCTCGACAGCGAATATTCCTGGATCAGGCTTTCGATGCCGCCCGCCCCCGCCTTGCTGCGCAGCCGGACGACGAGGTCGCGCGCCAGTGCAGCCACGCGCTGCGAAGCGGTGTCGGAGAGCGCGGCCAGGTCGAGCAAAGGCTTCACACAGTCTGGCTCGGCACGGCGGTAGGCCGCCGTGATCGCCGCCCGCAGGCCGCTTTGACGTACGACGGTCGCGTTGAATTCGGCAAAGGCGGGTGACGAATGGGCGAGCCCGAGGGTCGTTGTCCCAAGCGACATCGCAGCCTCCTTCCGTGCAGCGGGATGCGCAGCATCCTAGCCGATGTTGAGCAGCCATACGTCCCGTTGCGAGCACGCCCCCCAGCAGGCTTTTGCGGTTCCGAGTCTTGACCAGCCCCGCCGCCTGCGCGGCGGTATCGGGCGACAGAAAGCGCACGTCACGCTGACCGGGAACGCCGTGTCTCAGATTCACCGGCCAAAAGGTTCATTTGCGCCTTTTCGAGGCTCCGGGTTCCCGATAGCGTTGTTTCCAAATCAGGGCGCGCGAGACGCCCCAACTGGGGAAGGAACGTTGGCATGGGACGGGCGACCGAGCCTGGTGCGCCGCCGTCGCGGCTGCTGATGCTGGCGCTGGAAATGCGCGGCATCTTTGAGTTGCAGGCATTCTCCGCCGTTCATCCGCTGTTGCGACGGGCTCCGCGAGGAGACGATCATCCCGTGCTCGTCCTGCCCGGTCTGGCGGCGAGGGACCTCTCGACCAGCGCCCTGCCCTATCCCGATCCGCAGCGCAACAGCAGGAGACCTTTGCAATGAACGACATGCCCTGGACAAAGTCCTACCCCGCAGGTGTCCGTTGGGACACCACGATCGTTCCCATGCCGGTGCAGCAAATCCTCGACGACAGCATCGCCAAGTGGCCGGATCGTCCCGCCGTCAATTTCATGGGCAAGCGCCTGAGCTATCGCGAGCTCGGCGATCACGTGAACCGCGCGGCGCGGGGCTTGCAAAAACTCGGCGTGAAGCCTGGGGTACATGTCGGCCTGTTTCTGCACAACACGCCGCACTACATCATCTCGTTCTTCGCGGTCCTCAAGGCGGGCGGCACGGTCGTGAACTACTCGCCGCTCGATGCGGCGAAGGTGCTGGAGCACAAGATCGAGGACAGCCGGACTGACTTCCTCATCACGCTCGACCACGTGACGCTGTATCCGCAGATGGCCGGGATGCTCGGCAAGACGCGGCTGCAGAAGCTGGTGGTCGGGAGCCTCGCCGAGATGACCGCGGCGCCCGACGCGGTCGCCGCCCAGATGAAGGCCGGGAAGCAGGTCAGCGACGTCAACTGGGACGAGAGGCACATCAGCTTCGCTGACCTGCTCGACAATGATGGCGCGTTCGAAAATCACCCGATTGCCGATCCGCGCGAAGCCATCGCCGTGCTGCAGTATACGGGCGGCACCACCGGACTGCCGAAGGGCGCCATGCTGACACACGGCAATCTGTCGGCCGCATGCCAGCAATACAAGGAGACCACGCGCGGCGAGCCGGCGGTGCTCTTCGAAGGCCAGGAGCGGTTGCTGGCGGTGCTGCCGCCCTTCCACATCTACGCGCTGACCGTGAACGTGCTGTTCGGCCTCCTGTACGGCATGGAGATCGTCCAGCATGTCCGGTTCGATCCGCAGGCGGCGCTGGCCGAAATCGCGCAGAAGCAGATCAACGTCTTCTGCGGCGTGCCGACCATGTTCACCGCACTGATCAACCACCCGGAGACGCCCAATCACAGCCTGCGCACACTCAAATATTGCGGCTCGGGGGGAGCCCCGTTGCCGCTCGAGGTCGCGCAGCAATTTGCTTCGATCACGGGGTGCCAGCTGACCGAAGGCTGGGGCATGACCGAGACCTCCCCTAGCGGCACGTTCACGCCGGCTCAGCCGGGCGCGATGCGCAAGGCGGGCTCCTGCGGCATGCCTTCACCCGGGATCATCATCAAGTTCCTCAGTGTCGACGACCCCACGCAGTATGTCGCGCTCGGCGAGCGCGGCGAAATCTGCATCAAGGGGGCCAACGTCATGAAGGGCTACTGGAACAACCCTCAGGCGACCGCCGAGGTGACCACGTTCGATGGCTTCATGCGCACGGGCGACGTCGGCTATATGGACGAGGACGGCTTCATCTTCATCGTCGATCGGACCAAGGACATGCTGCTGTGCAGCGGCTACAACGTCTATCCGCGGGTGCTGGAAGAGGCGATCTACAAGCATCCCTCCGTCGAGGAGGTCGCGGTGATCGGCATACACGACACGTATCGTGGCCAGTCTCCGAAAGCCTTCATCAAGCTGAAGGCTGGAGCGGAAGCACCTTCCCTCAGCGAGCTGCAGAGCTTTCTGAAAGACAAGCTCGGCAAGCACGAAATGGTGCAGGCGCTCGAAATCCGTGCTGAGCTGCCGAAGACCGCTGTCGGCAAGCTCTCGAAAAAGGAACTGTACGACGAGGAGCAGCGCAAGGGCGCCGCCCCGGCCTAGTTCGACGCGGGCAGCTTGCTCCTGCTACTGACAGGTCGACGTCGGCTGCGGCTGCAGGAGCGATGGCCGCTGCACGTTGATGTTTCGGCGTAAGCTGGACCAGCCGTTATTAGTTCAATACGTAAGCTCAAGGATCTTTTCATGCGCAGTGCCATCCACAACTCGTTCGGCGAACCCGCGGACGTCCTCGTCGCTGGGGATAGCGCCATTCCACAACCGGGCCCCAACGAGGTCCGCATCAAGACCATCCTGTCGCCGATTCACAATCATGATCTCTGGACGGTGCGGGGCAGCTATGGCTACAAGCCAAAGCTGCCCGCCATCGGCGGCTCGGAAGCGGTCGGCACGATCGATGCCCTCGGCGAAGGCGTCACCGGTGCGACGATCGGCCAGCGTGTCGCGGCCGCTTCGGTCCACGGCACCTGGGCAGAGTACTTCATCGCCCCCGCTGCCGGGCTCGTCCCGGTGCCCGCCGCGATTTCGGACGAGGCGGCGGCGCAACTGATCGCCATGCCATTCAGCGCCATCTCGCTGCTCGAATTCCTCGAGGTGAAGAGCGGCGACTGGGTGATCCAGAACACCGCCAACGGCGCCGTGGGCAAGACGCTGGCCATGCTCGCGGCCGCGCGCGGCGTGCATACCGTCAATCTCGTCCGTCGCGACGCGGGCGTCGACGAGCTGAGCGCGCTCGGGATTGCCAACGCCGTCTCGACCGCGACCGCAGGCTGGCAGAAACAGGTCCGTGCCATCACCGGAGGCGCGCCCATCCGTGCGGCGGTCGATTCCATTGGCGGCAAGGCCAGCAGCGAGCTGCTGTCCCTGCTCGGCGAGGACGGGCTGCTGGTGTCGTTCGGCACCGCCACGGGCGAGCCGATGCAGATTTCCTCCGGAGACCTGATCTTCAAGCACGCCGTCGTGAAGGGATTCTGGGGCGCAAAGGTCAGCGCCGCGATGCCGGCGGCAACCAAGGGCCGTCTGATCGGCGAGCTGCTGAGACTGGTCGCGAGCGGCGAACTGAAGCTGCCGATCGAAGGCATTTTCGAACTGGAGCGTATTGCCGACGCCGTGAAGGCCTCGCTGACACCGGGCAAGGCCGGCAAAGTGCTGCTGAAGCCTTGAGTTACTTAAAGCATGCTATCACCCTCCCCTGGAGGGGGAGGGTCGGTTCACGTGCGCGAACCGGGGTGGGGTGATCTCTCCACTTGCACCGGTTTCCGCGGCTTCACCCCACCCCGCTCGCCCGCTTCGCGCGCGATCGACCCTCCCCCTCCAGGGGAGGGTGAGACCGAGATCGCGGCGCCTGCCGTCGTCATCATAGGGACGTTGACGATGAGAGCATGATGCGTTTCCACGCATTCGCAACATGCTCTAGCGCTCGGCCGTCACGCGCGGTGCGCGGCGGCTCGCGCCTGATATGGCCGACAATTACGGCAAGTGGCGAGGACGTGTATGACGTGTCCCGCGTGCTAATCCCGCGCCAACGCGGCCCGCGAACTACCGGTGCGGATCGGGGAAGACGAGGCTCCGCCAGCCGCTGCGGTCGAACGGCTGCCATTCCCCTTCAGGCTGCGCCAGCCGGTCTGCGACGGCGTAGACTGCCGCAGGATGATGGCCCATCCCACAATGGCTGCTTTCGACCTCGATGCTTTCCGCAATCGACGAAGGTTTCTCCTTGCAACCCTGCCAGGCACAAACGCCATCCGAGCGGCTGAAGATCGCCGTCGTCGGCACCGGCGGCGGCTCGGACAGATGTCCGCCGAACCGCAGATCCTCCTCGTCGGCGCGGCGCCCGCTCGCCAACTCATAGACGCGCCAAGCATTGGTCGATTTGGGCGAACCCGCAAAGGGGCTGCCGAGCGTGATCACGCTGCGCACGCGGTCCGGCATCATCTTGGCGAGCTGACGCGCATACAGCCCGCCAAGGCTCCAGCCGACGAGCGAGATCTTGCGGCCATGGCTGTCGTTCATCTGCTCGACGAGGTCGACCATGGATTGCTGGACGCCGGGACGCAGGCCGAGATTGCGGCCCTGCTGCCAGCCGCTCACGGCGTAACCCTTGCCCTTCAGGAAGCTGCGCAGCGGCCGGGTCGAAACGTCCGAGGCAACGAGGCCGGGCAGCACCAGCACTGGATGGCCATCGCCGCGCGGCGCCATGCTGAGCAGCGGCATGGCGGCAACGAACGCGCCCAACTCATGCAGGGCGCGACCCTCCAACAGCATCAGGAGCTTCGACGGCGGACCGAACGCGTGGGCGGATGCGGACATGCCTTTTTCCTCTTTCATGCTGTGCCCCGAAAATGCGCGAGCAGGCGCGATTGTTCCGCAGTGCAGCAAATCTATTATCAGCCCAGACGACCGATTCCCTCATTGAAGCGGTTAACGCCCGGTTCCACAAGGGCCGGGATCGCGATCTCACGCGTCTGTAGTGAAGCAGTCACAATAAACGCAGCAGGATCTCGGCAGTATAAAGCACAAGTCCCGCCAGCCCGCCGATCACCGAACCGTTGAAGCGGATGTACTGCAGGTCCTTGCCGATATTCAGTTCGATCACCGAAATCAGCTGCTCCATGTTCCAGGACTTGACCTGGTCGGAGATGAAGGTCGACACGCCGCTCTTCTGATCGGAGATGAAGGTCCTGAGTACGGTCACTAACCCACGATTGATCTCGCCGCGTAGTTCGGCATCGCCGGCCAGCGTCTCGCCCGCGCTCACGAACATTCCGGACAAATAGTGCCGGAGCACCTGAGTCTCGCCGCTCGCGCTGCGCTCGATGAAGGAGCGCGTGTTGGACCAGACGCTCTGCGCGAGCTCGCCGAGCTCCGGCCGCGCCAACAGGTCGCGCTTCAGCGCATCGATGCGTCCGGCGTAGGCAGGGTCCGTGCCGAGGCGCTCCACGAAGGACAGCACCATGCGATCGAACTCACCGCGGAACGGATGATCGGGATCGCCGCGGACCTCCTCGAAGAAGGCGCCGGCGGAAGCCACGATCTTGTTCATCAGGAATTTGTCGGCGCGATAGAGCCGCAGCAGGGTTGGTAGTTCTGCCCGGATCTTGGCGCGGATCATCGCCACGGTCTCAGCCTGGGTCAGCGTCTCATGGATGACGCGCAGGAAGTCGTCGAACAGCACCTGGTGCCGTCCTTCCGCGACGAAGGCGCGCAAGGTGCCGGCGGCGAGCGGAGCCAGATTGATCGCCTGCAACTGGCTGTTCAGACGACGGATGATGAAAGTCTTCAGCCCCGATGTTTCGGTCGCAGAAATCGCCTCGGGCAGGAGGCGCAGGGTGAAGCGCGCAAGATCGTCGCTGCGTTTACGATCGCGGAGCCAATCGGCGATGAAGGAGCCGAAATCGATCTCGCGCAACTTGGCCTCGACCGGAGCCTGCTCGAGAAAATGCACCTCGATGAACTCGCCGAGCTTGTCGGCGATGCGGTGCTGATTGATTTGGATGATCGCCGTGTGCGGGATCGGCAAGCCGAGGGGGTGGCGAAACAGCGCCACGACGGCGTACCAGTCGGCGAGGCCACCGATCGCTGCAGCCTCGGCGAAGGCGGCGATGAAGCCGAACGCCGGATGCATGCCGACCAGAGATTTTGAAATCGCAAACAGCGCCAGTGCGCCGACCAGCACCAGTGTCGCCTGCGTCTTGACGCGCCGAAGCTCGGCGGCGCGGGCGGCGTCGCCGGGCATGTCGAGTGAAAAAGAGCCGGTTTTCATCAACCAGAGCTATGCGGCCGTGCCGAAAAGAGAAGGCCCGCAAAACGCGGGCCTCCGGCGGCTGACCATCAGGACCGATCAGGCGGTCTTGCTGACGACCTTCGAGAAGTTGTCCTGCGCGACCTTCGCGCCATTGGCAACCAGCTTGCCGACATACTCAGTGGTCGACTTCGCGCGGTTGACGAGCACTTCGCCGTGCGCACGCGCCAGTTCGGACTGGATCTGCACGACTTCGCCGAACGACTTGGCAGACGCGAGCTTATCGATACCGGCGAACAGAGCCTCTGCGTCCTGGTACAGCGCCTGCTGGATGTTGCGGCTGACCTTGGCGACCTCGCTGACGGAATCGGACACTGCGGTCTCGATCACGGCGGTCACCTTCTCCGAGCCGGCATAGGCTTCGGCGGCGCGCTCCTTGGCGGTGTTGGCGGACTTCTTGACGAACTCGCGGGCAGCTTCGGGGACTTCCATGTTCTGGAGGTTCTTGAAGGCCTCGGTCACGGGAGCAAAGGCTTCCTTGACGCTGTCGAGCACAGTGTTGGTTTCGGCGGTCATGATCGTGTCTCCATCCTCTTGAGAGCTATGGCCTCACCCGTCCGGATTTGGCCCGGGGCGAAGTCTTGATGCCATGAGCGATGGTGCAATGCAACATCAATGTTGCATTGCGATATCACGAAACCGTGATCTGGAGACAGAGCGCCTTCCTCTCAGGCCTAATCCGATACCGCTCCCGGTACGCCATAGGCGTCCAGCTGAGCCCGGACCCGGGCGACGTCGTGCCCGAAGACCACGATGTCGTGCGTCTTGCCGTCGACATCGCGAACCTGGTCGCGCAGCAGCCCCTCGGCACGAAAACCGAGGCTCTCGAACAGCGCAATCGCCCCGCGCTGATCCACCGTCATCTGGACAGTGAGCTTCTCCAGCCCGGCCTCGAGGGCGAGCGCGAAGGTCTCCTGCGAGAGCGCCCGCCCGACCCCCTGTCCCCGCGCACCAGACGAGATGACCATCCGGATCTCACCGACATGCGGCGACCAGGAATGCGGATCGCGAACCACGGCGCTGCAGCCGACCACCTCGCCGCCCCGGATCGCAAGCAGGCTCGTGATCTGCCCGCGCTCGATTTCGGCAATCCAGGCCGACAGGACCTTGGGCTCGCTGATGTTGCGCGGCAGGAACAGCAGGTCATGGGTCGGCAGCGCCCGGGCGAAACCGAGCACCGCGGCCTCATCGGCGCGCGACATCAGGCGAAATTCGATTTCGCCGACATCCGTCGTGACGTGACGGGGATAGGATCGCGTTTCACTCATATGGATCGTCCACCTAGCCAGGAATCCAGTTTGGGCCACAGCCGCCGGACCGCATTGGCGCCGGCGACAAGAGAGACGTGGCCGCCCTTCAGGATCACCTCTTCCTTGTCGGTCGACCCGACCTTCGGGATGAGATGCTTTGCCGCCTCATAGGGCACGATATGGTCGTGCTCGGCCACCGCATGCAGGATCGGCACCTTGATGTCGGCGAGATCACATCGATGCCCGCCGACCGACATGGTGCCGTTGTAGAGCTTGTTGTCCCACATCAGGTCCTTGGTGATCGCGCGGAAATACTCGCCGGCGAGCGGCAGCGTGTCGGTCGCCCAGCGATCGAACATGCGATAGGATTTGACGTAATCGTCGTTCCAGATGTTCTCCCACAACTGCACCTGGCTGATGGCGCGCGAGGCCGGGCGCAGCATTTCGAACGAGGAGAAGATCATTTCCGGCGGCACGTTGCCGATGGAATCGACGAGGTGATCGACGTCGAAGTAGCGGCGATCCGAGAAATTCTGGAACAGCGTCATCTCGCGGAAATCGATCGGCGTGGTGAAGCAGATCAGATTCTTCATCGGCCCGTCGTGGAAGATCGAGCCATACAGCAGCGACAGCACACCGCCGAAGCAGTAGCCGATGACCGAGACATCCTGCTCGCCTGAATCCTCCTGCACGCGGCGGACGCAATAGGGAATGAAGTCGAGGACATAGTCCTCCATCCGCAAACCCTTCTCTTCCGGATTCGGCGCGGTCCAGTCCAGCATGTAGACGTCGTAGCCGCGCTTGAGCAGAAACTCGATGAAGCTCTGGCCCGGCACCATGTCGAGGATGTAGCCGCGATTGGTGGTCGCCATCACGATCAGGATCGGCACCCGATAGATCTCGTCGGACTGCGGGCGATAGTGATAGAGACTCATCGTCCCGCGCACGCTCAGGACGTCCTTCGGCGTCGAGCCCAGCGTGGGGCCGGAGGTCGTGAGATACTCAACGCCCTTGATGCTGCGCTGGATCGCGCGCTGCACCTCGGCCTGAATGCGCTCCGGAATCGAGGCCAGTTCGTCGAACGGGGCGAACGCGCTCATTTCTGCTCTCCGGGCGGCTGCTTCGTGCGTGGCGGACGTGGCGACCCCGGTTGCCCCGCGCGCTGCGCGCCGGCCGCCGCACCAGACTGCAGCAGCAGCGACTTGATCTCGGCGAGTTGCGCCTCGATGGACTGCAGGCGCACGGCCATGTCGACCATCTGCGCCCGGCTCGGCATGTTCAGTCCGCCGAGATATTTCTCCATCACCTCGGACATCTGCTTCTGCGCGCCCGCCGAAGCCCCGCCGGCCTGGTTCATGGCCTTGCTGAACTCGGGCGAGGAGACGGCCTGGCCGGCGAAGGTATTGAAGCTCTTCTCCATCTCACCGAGCATCGTCTGCCACATGGCCCATGGATCGTTGCCTTTGTCGGCCATCAGTTCCTCCGCAAAAATCAACCTATGTCTGCGCGCGGCTTGCCGGGCTGACGCACCCGGCCCTCGAGCTATCCCCCGGCCCAGACGTCGAGCACGTAACGATTCTTGGCGCCGAGATCGGCGACCCAGTTCGCTGCCGCCTCTGCGTCGGATCCGGTGCAGTCGCGATGGATCTGCATCAGCGTCGCCTTGACGTCCGGCTCCATCTTCGAGCCGTCGCCGCAGACGAAGATGACCGCGCCCTGCTCGAGCAATTCCCAGACCCGCGCCTTCTGGGCGGCGAGCAGGTGCTGCACATAGGTCTTCGGTCCATCGCCGCGCGAGAAGGCCGTGAACAGCTCGCAGATGCCGCCGTCCGCGAACGCCTTGAGCTCATCGGCGTAGAGGTAGTCCTGCTCGGGATGGCGGCAGCCGAAGAACAGCATCGCCGGCCCGAGCGACTTCCCAGCCGCCTTTTGCGCGGCGCGCTCGTGCAGGAAGCCGCGGAACGGCGCCAGCCCCGTGCCCGGCCCGATCATGATGATCGGCAGCTGCGCATCCTCAGGCAGATGGAAACCGGCCTTGGTCTCGCGCACGGTGGCGAACACGCTCTCGCCCTCGCGACGCGAGGCGAGGTAGTTGGAGCAGACGCCCTTGTAGAGGCCGCGGCCCGATGCCGCCGGTCCCGCGACGACGCCGACGGTGACGCTGCAGCGCGCAGGATCCGTCGATGGCGATGACGAGATCGAGTAGTAGCGCGGCGCCAGCAGCGTCAGCATTTCGAGGTAGGAATGGAACGGCAGCTCGCAGGCGGGAAACTCCTCGAGCAGATCGTACACCGACTTGCGCTTGGCGAGGATCTCGGCGCGATAGCGTTCGCCGGATTCGGCATCGTCGCCGAGGAAGGCGGCGAGCTTCGGCCGGGTCACTGGACAGCGCGTATGCTCGGACATGATCTGGATCTGCTTGCGCGTCGCGACCTGCTGCAGCTCGACGAAGTCGGTCAGCAGCCGGCCGACCGAGACTGCTTCCCCCGCCGGCAGCTGCGCGCGACGGCCCTCGGCGACGTGCAGACGGATCTGGTCGGCAGGCGAGAAGCCGAAGCGGCGCGCCACCTGGTCGACCAGCGCCGGATCGTTGCGCGGCACCACGCTGAGATGGTCGCCGACGCGATAGCTGACACCGGCCGGCAACTGCACCTCGATATGCCGCGTCGAGCGCTCGGACGGATTGGCCCCCGACCGGTTCTGCAGCTCGCGACTGGCCAGAATCGTCATCGACGCAGCACCACCGAGCGCCACCACCGCGCCTGCCGCGGTCGGCGCCAGCGGCTCCACGGAGTAGAGCGGAGCGTCGTCCGCACTGCGGCTGAAGCCGGTGTCGAGGCCGAACTCCTTGGCTGCCGCCGCGCCCAGCGACGCGAACCAGGCGTCGAACTGGCCGTCGAGATCGCTCCGCGCATCGCCCTCGCCGCGCGTGTGGACGCGCTTTGCGCCGTGCGCCGCCAGCGCATCGTCGATGAAGCGCGGCACCGTCTGATAGGTCGCGGCCCAATCGCGGTTGCCGCAGCCGAACACGGCATAACGCAATCCCGCGAACGCATCCGGCGCCAGCTCGCCCTTCAGCCAGCTCACGAACTTGCCGGCATTGTCCGGCGGCGCGCCGTTGTAGGAGGCGCAGAAGATCAGCACGCCGCCGTCCTTCGGCAACTTGCCTGCGAATTCGTCGAGCGGGGCAAGCCGCGTCGCGAAGCCGTTGACCTCGGCGAGATCGGCCACGCGCGTCGCCATGTCCTCTGCGGTGCCGAGGTTGGAGCCATACAGCACCAGCAGCGGTGTGTTGTGCCCCGGCCGCGTCCGCGCGCGCGCGATCGTCACGCCCGGCGTTGCGGCACCCGCGCGCTTCGGATCATGAGCGCCGCGGTCACGGTCGCTGCGAGGGCGCACCTTGATCTTGAAGCCCTCCGGCTTCATCGTCAGCGTCTCCTTGAAATGGAGCTGGTAGCGCTGATGATCGATCAGCTTGAAGCGCTGCAGGATCATGCCGAGCGCCAGCGCCGCCTCGTGCATGGCAAAGCCGCGGCCGATACAGGCGCGCTGGCCGTTCCCGAACGGCTTCCACGCATTGACCGGGCGCTTGGCCTCCGCTTCCGGGCTGAAATTGTCGGGATCAAACGCGTCGGGGTTGGGTCCCCAGACGCTGGGATCGCGATGCAGCGCGGTGACGAGGATGGTGATGAAGGTGCCCTTCTTCAGCTTGTACTTGCCGCCGATCGTCTCGTCCTGCAGCGGCGCGATGCCGTAGGCCGGCGCCGGCGGCCACAGCCGCAGCGATTCCTTCAGGATCTGGGTGATGTAGGTGAGCTGCGTGACCTGCTGATAGGTCGGCTTGGCATCGATATCGGGGCCAAAGACGCGATCGACCTCCTCATAGGCCTTCTTCAGGACCTCGGGGTGTTTCAGCAGCGCACAGATCGTGTAGGACAACAGGCCGCTCGTGGTCTCATGGCCCGCGATCAGAAATGTGTTGATCTGGTAGCGGATGTTGACGTCATCGAGCTGCTCGCCGGTCGAGCGGTCGACGCCGCTCATCATCGCATTGAGCATGTCCTTCTTGGCATCAGCGGATGCCGCGGCGGATTCGGCGTTCTTGCGCCGCTCGGCGACGATCTCGTCGACCATCTTGTTCATGAAGGCGACGTCCTCGGCGAGAACGGTGCGCCGCCGTTGCAGCCATAGATGCTCCAGCGGCAGGCCGCGGGTCATCATGATAGTCTCGAGCGAGCGGACCAGCCCTTCCACAAACGGATGATAGTCGCGCCGGTAGAACGAGTTGAAGCGATAGTCGAAGCCGCACAGGCCGATGGTGTCGAGCGTGAGCGCCGTCATGTCGTGGACGACGTCGATCTCCTCGTCGGCGTTCAGGCGCTCCCATTTCTTGACGAGCTGATCGGCGATGTCGACCATGCTGGCGTGATAGGACTGCATGGCGCGGTTGCCGAACGGCTGCAGCAGGATGTTGTGGGCCTTGTTCCAGTTCGGCTCCTTGGTGTCGGCCGTGAACAGGCCGTCGCCCCCGATGGCGCGCACCCGCCGCAATGAGCCGCGGACCACCTTGTCGAAGCGTTTCTCGTCGGAGAGCTCGTCGACCAGATCATGGCCGGAGGCAATCACGATCGGCAAGCCCATCATGTCGAGCCAGAAGATCGGCCCGTACTCCTTCGCGAGACGGGTCAGATGCTGCACCGGTGCGTTCGCATCGAGCGAAAGCATGTTGCCGACCACGGGCTTGGCCGGCGGCTGCGGAATCGGGCTCAGTCTGTTGCTGGACGGCATTGTCGCTTTCGGTCCCTCACCTTTGTCGTTCCTGAGCGCGCGGCGCGAACCCGGAACTTGTCACCACGGGCCATTGTTGCCGGCCCGCTTCACGATGTCTCACCGGTGTCAGGCCTTCGGGGTGGCCACAGCTGCTAGTTTGCTTGCATCGAAATATCTCTGCAACAGCACCGTTGCCTCATCCGAACCGCCGTCGCCGCCATTCGATCAGCTTGGCCGAAACTTCCTCCGGCTTCTCCTGCTGCGTCCAATGGCCGCTGTCCTTCACCAGATATTTTTCCAGGTCCGGCACGAGCTTCTCCATGCCGTCGGCGGCGGACGGCGGCAGCACGTGGTCGTTCTCGGCCATGATCATCAACGATGGCACCCGCACGGTGTGATCGAGATCCGCCGAGCGCTGCCAGTTGCGCGTGAAATTGCGGTACCAGTTGATGCCGCCGGTGAAGCCGGTGCGCTTGAAGGTGTCGACAAACACCTGTCTTTCCTCGTCCGACAGGATCGTCGCGCGCGGATCGTGCCGCGCGTCGTATTTGGCGATCATCTGCGGAAAGGCGAGGTTGACCCGCGGCGACGCTCCGACCCCGGCGACCGGCTGGTCCGCCGGCACGTCAGGACTACGCGGCACGGGCTTGCGCATGAACGCGTCGAAGGTCTGCTCGACACGGCCGTCGAAGACCTTGTCGGCCGCGCGCGAGCGGTCCTGAAACTGCACGATATACATGTGCTCGCCGTAGCGCTGCCGGAACAGCTCGATCGGATCGATCGGCGCGCGCGGCAGATGCGGGGTGTTGACCCCGATCACACCCGCGACCCGCGCGGGATGCCGCATCGGCATTTGCCAGACGATGAAGCCGCCCCAGTCATGGCCGACGAAGATCGCCTTGTCGATATTCAGATGATCGAGCAGCCCGACGAGGTCGCCGGTCAGATGCTCCATGTCGTAATCCTCGACCGCCTCGGGCTGGTCGGTCGCTCCGTAGCCGCGCTGGTCGGGTGCGATCACGCGCAGGCCGGCCTCGCTCAAGGCCTTGATCTGGTGGCGCCAGGAGAATGCCAGTTCGGGCCAGCCATGGCAGAGCACCAGCGGCGGCGCATCGGTTTTCGGGCCCGCGTCGTAATAGCCCATGCGAATGCCGTTGACGGTGGCGAACTGCAGCGGAGGCATTTCGATCATGGTCATGTCCTCAAACACGCGAAGAGTTTCTCGTTCTGTCCTGCGGACACCGTTCACCTCTCCTTACATCCGGCGAGAGGTCGCAGCGCCATGCGCAGCGGATGCGGGGACTCGTAGCGACCGCTCTCGGCTGGTCGCCCGCCCGCGCCCCTCTCCTCGCAAGCGAGGAAAGGCAGCGTAGCGGCGATGCTGAACCAGCCCAAGCTGACGCTCGAACGATCAGCTCGCCGCGCTCTTGCGCGGCGGCGGAGCGAATGCCTTGTCCAGCCGCTCGAATTCCTCGGGCAGCATGTCGCACAGCACCTGCACATGGGGGATGATGTTGGCGCCTGCGATGAACCCGAAATCGAGCTGGTCGCGATAGCTCTGCACGGTGATGTTGAGCGCGAGCCCATGCGCCGAGATCGAGACCGGAAAGATGTGCAGGAGCTCGGCACCGGCGGCATACAGCGTCTGCCGCGGCCCCGGCACGTTGGATACCGTGATGTTGGCGGCGGGCGGCAGCACGTCGGACAGGCTGGAGCGGCTGTACAGCAGCGCCAGGATCTGCACCAGGATCGGTGTGCCGAGCATGGAGACGTTGGAGACCTGCGGCATGAAGGCGCGCAGCGGATGCGACATCTCCTTGGATTTGGTCGACTGCGCGATGATGGTCTGCAGCCGCTCCTTGGGATCGGCGACATCGGTGGCGATGCCGCAGATCATGCCGAACACCTGGTTGTTGGCCTCGGTGTTGCCCTCCTCGCGCAGCGATATCGGCACCGCCGCGGTCAGGGATTTCTGCGGGAGCGCCCCTTGCTCCTCGAGATAGCGCCGCACCACGCCGGATGACAGCGCCAGCACCACGTCATTGAGCTTGCCCTCGGCCCGCTTGGCGAGCGCCTTGGCCCGCGACAGCGAGATCGAGGCGCCGGCAAAGCTGCGCTCCGAGGAGATCGACTTGTTCAGGATGGAGGGCGGCGAAGCCATGCTGGCGAGACTGCGGCGCGAGGCGGGATCGGAGGCCTTGCCGACCACGTCCGAGACGCTTTGCAGCATCGAGGGGATGCTGCCGGCGAAACGCACCGCGCTCTCGATCTGATACATGGCGTTGTCGAACAGGATCGAGCCGAGATCGCTCTTGCCCGAGCGCGGCAGCTCAATGCCCTTGGCCAGGTTGGCATTGAGCGGCTGGTTCCACAACTGGGTGTAGGCATTGAGGAGGGTGGCAGCGATGTCGCGCGGCTCCTGCCCGGCCTTCGGCCGCGCGCTCGGCGGATCAACCTGCCGCGGCACGGGCGTCAGGTCGTAGATCATATTGGTCAGCGCCGCGCCGGCACCGCCATCGATGCAGGCGTGGTGCATCTTGGAGTAGAGCCCGACCTCGTTGTCCTTCATGCCCTCGAAGACATAGAACTCCCACAGCGGACGCGCGCGGTTCAGGAGCTTGGCGTGCATCCAGCCGACGATGCGCTCGAGAGTTGCCCGATCACGCGGCTCCGGCAGGCTGGCGCGGAAGATGTGGCGGTCGATGTCGAACTGGTCGTCCTCGACCCAGGAAGGGTGATCGATGTCGAGCGGCGCCTTCTCCAGGCGGGCCTTGAGGATCGGGGCGAGGTGCAGCCGCGAGGCGAGCATCGCCTTGAACTGTTCGAAGAAATCGCCCTTGTGGTCCTCGGGGAGCCGGAAGATCGCCATGCTGCCGACATGCATCGGCATCTCAGGGGTCTCGAGATACAGAAACGATGCATCCAGCGATGACAGTTTCTTGCCGTCACCCATCTGATCCTCCCCTCAATATCCAGCGCGTTGATCGCGCTCGTTAGCAGATGAGGATAGTGCCCGTTCCGGCAGCGCATAGGCAATGGCAAACGGTTCCCGATCTGGCAAATTGCTTAAATTGCTCTCCCCGGGCGCTCAGAGCGGGTCGGCGGCCGCGGGCACGAGCCAGAACAAGATACCATCGCGACGCGGCACAACGGCCTGAGCGGCAGGCTCGGGTTGGCGCGATACCTCCGGCCCAGGCCAATGGCAGCCCGGCACCGAACGCAATCGCTCCAAGGCAGCCGGAGCACGTTCACATCCACGCCGTGCAAAGCAGACCGCGTCCGGACGATGCATGGCTCCACGACCTTCGCGGAGCTCGATGCAAACTATCTTGGCGAGCAAGTTGAATTTGCGGAGTCAGCAATCAAGCAGTTCAGCGTGGTCTACTTCGAGAAGCAGAGATGGGGATTGGGTTGTGACAGATCGGAGGAAGGCGTTCACCGGCTGTCGAGCAGCCGTCCCCCCAAACATCGGCCCAATCGATGAGCACGAACGAAAACTCCCAACCGACCTCCTGACGTGAAGGCCCGTTCTGAAGCTGATCGTGGCTAGGATTTTGAAGGCTTGGTGGGCGCACTAGGGCTCGAACCTAGGACCCGCTGATTAAGAGTCAGCTGCTCTACCAACTGAGCTATGCGCCCGGATCTTGCATCCGGAGTATGCCTTCGCAAGAGCCGGTCGTTTAGCAAAGGGATTCCGGGATGTCCAGCGATGTCAGAGGATTTTTCGGCACATTCGATGCAGAAAAACCGCCGGCGGGCGGCGGTTTTCCCCGCATGAAATCAGGAGGATCGTTAACCGGTGATCAGAGCCGTCCGGACTCGCGTTCCTCGTCGGACCAGCCCATGCGGCCCGGGCCGAATCGGTGCTCGCCGAAGCGCGGACCGTCGCCCTCGCCACGCTCCATCCAGCGATGGTGACGCGGACCGTCGGGTCCCATCATGTGCCCCATCGGCCGGGTCAGCATCGACAGCCGGCGCTTCTGGCCGTCGTCGAGCGTCTTGTAGAGCGGGTCGGCCGCGTCAGCGACCTTCTTCATCGCATCCGCCGTCACCGCCATCGTGTCGGCCCGCTCGCGCAGCCGCGCCACCGGATCGACGTTCCTGTCCTGCGCGTCGCCGGCGGCGTTCATCCGCGCATTGGCGCGGTCAAAGCGCAGCTTGGCGAGATCGCGCACCGCGCTCTCGACCGGCGGCCACAGCTTGTCCTGGTCGGCGTTGAGCTTCAGGCCGGCATGGACCGACGCGATGCGCGCGTCGAGCATCGCGGCGCGATCCTCGGGATTCATCCGCGCAAGGTGCATGTGATCATGAAACCAGGCGCGATGCTGGGCGTAGACCGCGGTCGAGCCGGCGATTGCGAGCACGGCGACAGCGGCAATGGTGAACCTTCTCATGCCAACCTCCTCTGGAAAGCCGGGCCAGCATGGGCCTGCCGCGCCGCACCTTCAACTTACAGTTTGGACAGAGTGGAAGACCTTACGAAGATGTAATTGCTTCAAATACCTTTCTGTTTTTGCAATTCGGTTTCAATTGATTGCTGCACGTCAGAGCATCCCGAGCATGCGCGGCAACCACAGCGAGATTTCCGGCACGTAGGTCACGAGCGCCAGGAAGCCGAGCATCGTCAGCAGCCACGGCATCACGGCAATGGTCAGCTCGGTGATTCCCATCTTGGCGATGCCGGAGGCGACATACAGGTTCAGGCCGACCGGCGGATGGCACATGCCGACCTCCATGTTGACCACCATCAGGATGCCGAGATGCACCGGGTGGATGCCGAGCTTGACCGCCACTGGGAACAGGATCGGCGCCATGATCAGCACGATCGAGGTCGCCTCCATGACGTTGCCGGCGAGCAGCAGGAGGACGTTGACGACCAGCAGGAACACCGCCCAGTTGACGCCGGCCGTCGCCATCCAGTTGGCGATCTGCTGCGGAATGTTCTCGTTGGCCATCAGGAACGAGAACAGCACGGCGTTGGTGATGATGTAGAGAATCATCGCGCTCATGTTGGCCGAGCCGAGCAGCACCTTCGGAACGTCCTTCAGCGACATGTCGCGATAGACGAACACGGCGATGACGAAGGCGTAGACGGCGCTGACGGCGGCCGCTTCCGTCGGCGTGAACTTGCCGGTGTAGATGCCGCCGAGCACGATCACGATCAGCAGCAGGCCCCAGATGCATTTGCGGAAGGCGGTGAGGCGCTCCGCCCAGCTGGCGCGCGGCAGCCGCGGATAGTCGTTCTTCCAGGCGCGGTAGAAGGTGGTGAAGCCGAGCAGGCTCGCCAGCATCAGGCCGGGGATGACGCCGGCCATGAACAATTGCCCGACCGAGGCCGAGGACACGCGGTGGCCCGCGGGATCGAGTGCGATGCTGCCACCGGTCGCGACCGAATACACCACCATCACGATCGACGGCGGGATCAGGATGCCGAGCGCGCCCGACGTGGTGATCACGCCAGCGCCGAAGCGTTTTGGAAAACCCTGCTTGACCATCGCCGGCAGCATGATCGAGCCGATCGCGATCACGGTCGCAGGCGACGAGCCGGACACCGCGGCGAACAGCGCGCAAGCCATCACGCCGGCAAGACCCAGGCCGCCATACCAGTGCCCGACCATCGAGGTCGCGAAGTTGATCATCCGTCGCGCGACGCCGCCATGGGTCAGGAAGTTGCCGGCGAGGATGAAGAACGGGATCGCCATGATCTCGAAATTGTCGATGCCCGTGAACAGCTTCAGCGCGACGGATTCGGTCGGCACGTTCGTCATGAAAAAGACGAAGGAAAGCACCGTGAGGCCGAGCGCGATCGAGATCGGCATGCCCGTCAGCATCAGGAAGATGAGCAGGCCGAAGATCAGGAAGCTGCTCATCGAGCGGCCTCCACGCCGGTCGTCTCGATGCCCTCGACGGCCGCATGATCATGGTGCGGCAGCTCGTCGTGGCGCAGATAGTGCCAGGCGACCTGCAGGAAGCGGAAGCACATCAGGTAGGAGCCGAGCGGGATGCAGAGATAGACCAGCCAGCTCGGTATTTCCATGTCCGGCGTCACCTGGTCGGTCTGCGACAGGCCGTAGACGAACTTCGCGCCCATGGTGCCGATGATCGCGGTAAACAGCGCCCCGCACAGCAGGCCGAACAGGATCGTGACCTTTCGCAGCGACGGCCGGAGCATGTTGACCAGGACGTCGACGCCGACATGGATGCCGGTGCGCACGCCGTAGGCGGCGCCGAACTTCGCCATCCACACGAACATGTAGATGCAGAGCTCCTGCGCCCAGGACAGGTCGATCGGGAACAGGATCGGATAGAGCAAGGGGATGCCGACCAGATAGCGGTGCAGCACGGCCACAAAGATGATCGAGGTCGCCGCCGCGATCAGGAATGCAATCAGGATCTCCTCGAGCCGATCGAGGATGCGCAACAGCAAGCCCAACAGGAAATCCAAGTCCCCTCCCCCACAATCAAACGTCGAGCGACGCTTGACTGCGCCGTCTGCTCCTCCTGGCGCCCCGCCAGGCCGCTTCGCCATCAGCATGCGCGGGCCGTCGGCCCGCGCATCGACCATTCAAACCGTCAGTTCGTCGTGCCGCGCGTCTCCTTGAGGAACTCGTCGATCAGCGGCTGACCGACGCGGCCTGCGACGTCCTTGTAGACCGGCATCATCGCCTTGCGCATCGCCTCGTCCTGGGCAGGCGTCAGCTTGACCAGTTCGGACTTGCCGGACTTGCGGATCTCCTCCAGCGCGTCGTCGTTCTCCTTGGCCGACTGGCCGTTGCCATACTCGGTGGCTTCCTTCATCGCCTTGTCGCAGGCGGCGCGGATGTCCGGCGGCAGGCCGTCCCAGAACTTCTTGTTCACGACCACCACGTAGCCGATGTAGCCGTGATTGGTGAGGGTGATGTACTTCTGCACCTCGTGCATCTTCTGGGTATAGATGTTCGAGGGCGTGTTCTCCTGGCCGTCGACGACGCCGGTCTGCAGCGCCTGATAGACTTCCGAGAACGCCATCACCTGCGGGATCGCACCGAGCGTGCGGAACTGGGCATCCAGCACCTTGGAGGACTGGATGCGGAATTTCAGGCCCTTGTAGTCGGCGGGATCGACCAGCTTCTTGTTGGCGCTCATCTGCTTGAAGCCGTTGTCCCAATAGGCGAGCCCGATCATTCCCTTCGGCTCGAGCAGCTTGAGCAGCCTGGTGCCGAGCGGACCGTCGGTCACCTTCCGCAAGGTGGCGAGGTCGGGCAGGATGTAGGGCAGATCGAACACCTCGAATTCCTTGATGCCGATCGGGCCGAACTTCGAGTTCGACGGCGCCAGCATCTGCACGGCGCCGAGCTGCAGCGCCTCGAGCTCTTCCTTGTCCTTGTAGAGCTGCGAGTTCGGGTAGACTTCGACCTTGACCTTGCCGTCGGTGTATTTCTCGGCAAGTTCCTTGAACTTGTCGGCCGCGAGCCCCTTGGGCGTGTTCGACGCCACCACGTGGCTGAACTTGATCACGATCGGATTGTCGGCCGCGGAGGCCGGGCCGGCCAGCGCGACAATGGCGAGCGAGGCTGCCGTGGCGATCCAGTGACGGAGTGTGAATTGACGCAAGATGTCCTCCCGAAGGTCCCGGGGGGCATTGCAACGATGCCCCCGCTTTGTATGCCAAGAGCATTGTTAGCGGCTGGCGGGCAGGAATGCCATTGACCCTTCGCCGCAGACAAAACGATTCCCGTGCTGCAACGCAGCAGAATCAGCGTCGCTCCGGGCCTCACCGCTGACGCGGCCGGCCCGGAACAACGTCGTGAGATCGGCTCAGCTTGCAGCCGCCGACGATCCGCCGCTCGGCACGGTATCGCGCTGACGCTTCATGACGATCTTGTTCAGCGCGCCGAGATAGGCCTTGGCGGAGGCCACCAGCGTATCCGGATCGGCCGCGCGCGCGGTCATCGACCGGCCGTCCTGCGACAGCCGCACCGAGACCTCGGCCTGCGCATCGGTGCCCTCGGTCACCGCGTGGACCTGATACAGCTCCAGCTTGGCCTGGTGCGGCACCAGTGCCTTGATGCAGTTGATGACCGCGTCCACCGGACCGTTGCCTTCGGCCTCCTCGATCTTCACCTGGCCGTCGATGTCGAGCTTCATGGTCGCGCGCTGCGGCCCATGGGTGCCGGCGATCACCGTCAGCGACGCCAGCTTGATGCGGTCATGCGCGGCGGCGATGCGCTCGTCGAGCAACGCCTCGATGTCCTCGTCGAAGATGTCCTTCTTGCGGTCGGCCAGCGCCTTCATCCGCACGAACGCGTCCTCGATCTGGTTCTGGCCGAGCTTGTAGCCCATCTCCTCCAGCTTGTGCACGAAGGCATGGCGGCCGGAATGCTTGCCCAGCACCAGCGAGGACTGCTTCAGGCCGACCATCTCCGGCCGCATGATCTCGTAGGTCGAGGCATCCTTCAGCACGCCGTCCTGGTGGATGCCGCTCTCATGCGCGAACGCGTTCCGGCCGACGATCGCCTTGTTGTACTGCACCGGGAACGAGGTCGCAGCCGACACCAGCTTCGAGGCGGAGGTCAGCTTGGTGGTGTCGATCCTGTTCCAGTAGGGAAACTTGTCGTTGCGCACGTTGATCGCCATCACGATCTCTTCGAGCGCAGCATTGCCGGCGCGTTCGCCGATGCCGTTGACGGTGCACTCGACCTGGCGCGCGCCGCCGACGATGCCGGCCAGCGAGTTGGCGACCGCCATGCCGAGATCGTTATGGCAGTGGACCGAGAACACCGCCTTGTCGGAGTTCGGCACCCGCTCGATCAAGGTCCGCATGAAGTGGGTGTATTCGTCGGGGACGGTGTAGCCGACGGTGTCGGGAATGTTCACCGTGGTGGCGCCGGCCTTGATGACGGCCTCGACGATGCGGCACAGGAAGTCCATCTCGGAGCGGGTGCCGTCCTCGGCCGACCACTCGACGTCGTCGATCTGGTTGCGGGCGCGGGCGACCATCGCCACCGAGGTCTCGATCACCTGCTCCGGGGTCTTGTTCAGCTTCACCCGCATGTGCAGCGGCGAGGTCGCGATCACGGTGTGGACGCGGCCGCGCTTGGCGAACTTCACCGCTTCGGCGCAGCGGTCGATGTCGGCCGGATGGGCGCGCGACAGGCCGGCGATGACGGCATTCTTGGAGCGGCGGGCGATCTCGCTGACCGCCTGGAAGTCGCCTTCCGAGGTGATCGGGAAGCCGGCCTCGATGACGTCGACCCCCATATCGTCCAGCAGCTCGGCGACCTCGAGCTTCTCCTCGAAGGTCATGGTGGCGCCGGGACATTGCTCGCCGTCGCGCAGGGTGGTGTCGAAAATGATGACGCGGTCCTTGTCGGACTTCGGTGCGGTGGACATCGGCTGAATTCCTTGAGTTCAGGTGGTGCGCTTGGCGTCGAGCATTGCTGAAGACGTGAGCGCTGAAGGGTGTTGCGGTATCGAAGCAGCCCCCTGAGTGCCCAGGCGCATCCCGCCCAGCCGGCCCTCAGGGGCAGCTAAGAAGCAGAAGCTCGAGCGCGCCGGTCAGGCCGCGAGCCGGCAGCGAGGCGAGCGCGATCGACCGGGCGTCTGCCCCGGCGATGGCCTCGATCTCTGCGCTGCGAATCAGCATTGCCAAACCCTTTGCGAGGACACGAAAACTGTGCGGCAAAACCATTGATGGTTTGTTGCCGAGGTGCCCTCGCCGGTGCTTTTACCGAGAATGCCAGGGCCCCGCAACGCCGAAAAATGGTCAAAAGGGGTGACGTATTGCGGGCGTCCGGCGTGGCGGTAGCGCCTGGGATTATGGATATCGGGTCTGCGCCCGCCTGCTGCGCGATCGTCCGGGACGACGGTGAGAGTGGGATTGGCAGTGGCAGCCTCCATAGGACATGCGTTCGGGTTTGCCAGCGCTGCCCACCCCACAAACAGCGTCATCCCGGGCAAGGCCGCCAACGCGATAGCGTCGGTGGCCGCCGACCCGGGATCCATACGCCGTGACAGTCGTGGCTGGGCGGGATGGAGCGGCCAGCGTGCCTCGCAGATCTCCCTGGGGTTATGGATCCCGGATCGGCGCGCACGTGCCGCGCGCTTGTCCGGGATGACGGAGGGGGTGTGGTTGGCAGTGTCGGCATCCACATCCACGCGTTCCCGCTTGCCAGCGCTGCCCACCCCACAAACCGTGTCATCCCGGGCAAGGCCGCCAACGCGATAGCGTTGGTGGCCGCCGACCCGGGATCCATACGCCGTGACGGTCGTGGCTTGGAGGGATAGAGCGGCCATCGTGCCTCGAATTGTTCCCTGGGATTATGGATCCCGGATCTGCGCGCGCGTGCCGCGCGCTTGTCCGGGATGACGGCGAGCGTGTAGTTGGCGGTCGGCATCTGCATCAGCACGCACCTCATCATCCCCGCGACACGAACGTGCCCGGGTTGATCATCGACATCGAAACCCTCGGCAAATCGAGGGTGCAGGGAAGGCCAGGTGTCTGCCGACACCCGTGGCCCCCGTGCGGAAGAAGTGCACGGGGCAGGAACCACAGGATCGGCCAGGACATCCCGGCCTTCCCTGCGCAACGGCTTTACGGCTTACTTCGCGCTCTCCCCGGGGACCGGCTTGATTGCCCCCGTCACCGGCGCGCTCGTCATGAACGCCGCCGGCTTGACGCCAGCTTCGGGGCGCCAGGACCACACGACTTCGCCGTCCGCAATGCGCCGGTCGTCCACCGGCGCCTCACGGCCATCGCTCCCCGCACTCCACGTATCGTGACGACGCGTACGTCCCTCTTCGACGAGGCGGGATGGCCGGGAGATAAGCATGATTTCTGAAAAAATGAAAGAGTAAATTTCGCGGAATACGAAGAACGAGCCTGTGCTAGGATCAGACCATGACCAACCGCATCTTCCTCCACGGCGTGCCCGATACGCCCGCGATCTGGAGCCCGCTGATCGCGGCGCTCGGTGAGACCATCGCGCTGCCCTGCCTGCCCGGCTTCTGCGGCGAGGCCCCGGCCGGCTTTGCATGTACCAAGGATGCCTACGCCGACTGGCTGGTCGCGCTGATGGAGGCGCAGCATGCGGCGTTCGGGCCGCTCGATCTGGTCGGTCATGATTGGGGCGCGCTGCTGGTGCTGCGCGCGGCATCGCTGCGGCCCGAACTGGTGCGCTCCTGGGCTGTCGCCGGCGCCGCACTCGACGCCGACTATCGCGGCCATCGCATCGCGCGGATCTGGAACACACCCGTGCTCGGCGAGATCTTCATGGCGCTGTCGTCACAACGGGCGATGGCGCGCATGTTCCGCCAGAGCGGACTGCCGGCCGACCTCGCCGCGCGCGAAGCCGCGGCCTGGCAGGCACCGATGCGCCGGGCGATCCTCGCGCTGTATCGCTCGGCCGATGGGCTGCGCTTCGGTGGCGACTGGATCGCAGGGCTGGCGCAGCTGCCGCGCCGCGGCCTGGTGATTTCAGGCACGAACGATCCTTTCGTGCCGCTCGCCACGCTCAGCCGTTTCGCCCAAGCGCATGGCGCGCGTCTGCATGTCGAGCAGGACGCCGGCCACTGGAGCATCGTCGAGCGGCCGCAGAGCATCGCCGCGGCGCTGCGGGCGCATTGGGGAACCGCCTGAACTGGTCCCCGAAGTCGAACTACGCCCCGCCTTGCCGCCGGCGGGTTGCGATTGACCCAAATCAATCACTAATGGCTTCTGCACGCGCAGGCTGCGCCGACTGTCCAACATCACCAGAGGGAGGAGCCATGCGACCGTCTCTGCAGATGCAAAGGCCGTGGTGCGCCACGCTGTCATCGTTGCTGCTGGCCGTCAGCCTCACCATCCCGGCCTTCGCCGAAGGCCTGCCCAAAGCCAACCAGCCCGAGAGCGTCGGACTGTCGTCCGAACGGCTGCAGCGCCTGACCCAGGCGTTCCAGGGCGATGTCGACAAGGGGCTGATCCCCGGCGCCGTGGTGATGATCGCGCGCAAGGGCAAGGTGGCCTATGCCCAGGCCGTCGGCTTCCAGGACCGCGAGAAGCAGGTGCCGATGAAGCTGGACGCGATCTTCCGTATTGCCTCGATGAGCAAGCCATTCACCTCGGTCGCCGCCATGATGCTGGTCGAGGAAGGCCGGCTGCAGCTGCTCGATCCGGTCTCGGTCTACCTGCCGGAGTTCAAGGGCCTGCAGGTCGGCGTCGAGAAGATCAATCAAGGCACGGGCCAGCCAGAGCTGATCTTGGAGCCGGCGCGCCGCGAGATGACGGTGCAGGACCTGATGCGGCACACGTCGGGCCTCACTTACGGCATCTTCGGCAAGTCGCTGGTCAAGCAGGCCTACAACAATGCCAACCTGTTCGATCCCGCCCAGACATCGGCCGACCTGATCACCAAGCTGTCGAAGCTGCCGCTCGCAGCGCAGCCGGGCACGACCTGGGACTACAGCATGTCCACCGACGTGCTCGGCCGCATCGTCGAGGTCGTCTCGGGCCAGCGGCTGGATCAGTTCATCGCCGAGCGCATCAGCAAGCCGCTGGCGCTGAGCGGGACGGGCTTCTCCGTCGCCGAGGACAAGGCGGCACGCATCGCCGAGCCGCAGATCGACCCGGCGACCGGCAAGCGGCCGCCGATGCCCGACATGACCAAGCAGCCGAACTGGATGTCGGGCGGCGGTGGCATGGTGTCGACAGCGGCGGACTACACGGAGTTCGCCCAGATGCTGCTCAATCGCGGCGAATGGAGCGGCAAGCATCTGCTCGCGGCCAAGACGGTTGCCTTCATGACGTCAGATCATCTGCCGCCCGGCATCGCCTTCAGCCAGGTCACCCTGCTGGGCTTCCATCCGCAGGCGATCGCGCCGACGCCGGGGGACGGCCAAAGCTTCGGTCTCGGCTTCGCCATCCGCACCCAGGCGGGACGCAACCCGCTGCCGGGATCGGTGGGAGAGTTCTACTGGACTGGGCTCTACGGCACCGCGTTCTGGGTCGACCCGGAGGAGAAGCTGGTCGCGGTGCTGATGATACAGGTGCCGCCGTCGCAGGCGCCGCACTATCGCTCACTGGTGCGCAATCTCGTCTATCAGGCGTTGACCGAATAGGAGGCAACTCCGATAGCGCGCCCGCGCCAGTCACCGCGACGACACCGAGAACTCGCGCGAGCGCGGCCAGGACGGCCGCTGAATCGAGATCGAGCGGCAACGACAACAAGGACCGCCGCGGCTGAGCATGCCGATGTGGCGGCGTGAGCGCGAAGCACGCGAACGATCCTGACAGGGCCGTTGACCAGCAGGCCGGTCTCACACACAATCCTGGCAAATCGAGAGACAACCCATGGCCGCCTTCACCGTCCGCGTCTCGGATGCGACGTCTGCAAAGCTCGACGAACTGGCCGAGAGGCTCGGTCGTCCGCGTTCCGAAGTTGCCGCGGACGCGATCCAGGAATTCGTCGATCGGGAAGCTTGGCAACATGCCGAGATCGAGGCGGGTCTGGCCGAAGCTGAGCGCGGAGATTTCGCCAGCGATGCTGAACTCGCCCAGGTGATTGCTAGATACGTGAAGCCAGCTGGACGAGGATGAGCCAGCGGCAAATTCGCTGGACAAGGAGGGCGCTGCAGCGCCTCGATGAGATCGGCTCGTACATCGCCAAAGACAATCCGGGAGCAGCTGCACGCGTCGTTGCCCGTATCGTTCTCCGCGTCGAATCCCTTGCTGCGCGCCCCGAGATGGGACGTCCGGGCCGGGTCACCGGCACTCGCGAACTCGTACTCGCAGATGTCCCTTACATTGTCCCCTATCGTCTGACGCAGTCCGGGATCGAGGTTCTGACCGTGATGCACACGGCTCAAAAATGGCCGGACAAGCTCTAGACCTCGTCGGTGGCCACGCGCCGCTTTAGCCGCGTGTGGAGCGATCATCACACAATCTTCGATGGATTGTGGTCTTCTGATACCCTATCATTGGTTCGTTCATCAGAGGACGTTCGGCATGGTGCGTCTCAGGATTGGCGTCTTGTTCTTCGCGGCCGTTGTGGTCGCCGGTCTCTTCACCAGCGCGGCCTCGGCCGAGGACGCCGGCCTCTCCCGCTTCCCCCAGGCCGACTGGACCACCGCCGCGCCCGAGGCCGAAGGTATGGACTCCGCGGCGCTGACAAAGCTCGTCGCCGCCGGCAAGACGATGCGCTTCGACAGTCTGCTGATCACGCGTCACGGCCGCGTCGTCCTCGACGCCTCCTATGCGCCGTACAAGACCGACGAGCTGCACATCATCAACTCCTCGACCAAGGCAGTCGTCGCCACCTTGATCGCGATCCTGCTCAAGGACGGCGTGCTCGACAGCCTCGATCACTCGGTGCTGGACTTCTTCAAGGATCGCAAGATCGACAACGTCGACGCGCGCAAGCAGGCGATCACCGTGCAGCATCTGCTCAACATGACCTCCGGCCTGGACTGGGACGAAGGCTATAATGGCGGCGCGGAGACGTCGATCGTCGGGATGACACGGAGCGCGGACTGGGTGCAGTACATCCTCGACCGTCCGATGGCGCATGCGCCGGGCGAGACGTTCTACTACAATAGCGGCGGCTCGCATCTGCTGTCCGCGATCGTCACCAGGCTGACAGGAAAGAGCGCGGCGGATTTTGCCACCGAGAGATTGTTCAAGCCGCTGGGGATCGCCGATCATTCCTGGTTCAAGGATCGGCAGGGGATCTCCGGCGGCGGTTTCGGACTGGCGCTGAAGCCGCGCGACATGGCGAAGATCGGCTACCTCTATCTGCGCCGAGGCCGCTGGGGCGAGCAGCAATTGCTGCCGGACAACTGGATCGAGGCCGTCAACCACGCGACCGTCAGCATGAATTCGACGTTCGATCCAGGCCTGCGCTACGCGAACCAGTTCTGGACGCTGCCGGATCGAAACGTCGCCATGACGGTCGGCTATCACTGCCAGGTTGTCATGGTGCTGCCGGACCGCGACGTCGTCGCGGTGATGACCGCGCGCGACTTCTGTCCGTTCCGCAAGCTCGCCAATGAGATTTCGGCCACGGTCACATCGGACGACGCGCTGCCCGCCGCGCCGGAGGCCGTGGCCGCGCTCGCCGCAGCCGTCAGCGACACCGCCACGGAGAAGAAGGACGCAGTCGGCGCCGTGCCCGACATTGCCGCGGCCATCTCGGGCAAGACTTACAGCTTCCCGCCCGGCCCGCTCGGCGTGAGCGCGATCAAGCTCGACCTCACGGGTTCCGACCCGCACGTCGAATGGGACCTGCCGGGGCAAGGCCCGGGCGGCCGCACCCTTCATCTGCAGAATCCGATCGGCCTCGACGGCTCGTATCGCAAGACCACGCCACCGCATCCCTGGCAGCCCTACGCTTATCGGGCGATGAAGGGCAGCTGGACCGACGCCACCACCTTCGCGATCGACGTGCAGTTCATCGGCCAGGGCGAGGAGCGCAACTGGCGGCTCAGCTTCGACGGCGACAAGGTGACGTTCAGGACGAAGGGCCGCTACGGCAAGGAGCTGGCGGTCGAGGGCCAAGCCTTGAATTAGCGGGAGTTCGCGCTGCTGATGACTACGCCTTTGCCGGCGCAGCGCCGCGGGCGCGGCGCACGGCGTTGGCGGCGATGATGATATGCAGCAGCAGCGACAGGCCGAAGCCCAGGGCATGCTGGGCCGCCGTCGCGGGGATGGTCAGCACCGTCGCCAGCCCGAGCGGAATGAACAGCACGACGCCGCTGGCGAGGCCCGGATTGTAGCCGCGAAAACGCAGCGCCGGACCGATGTGACCGAGCGCGTTCACCAGCATCAGATAGGGCGCAACCAGCGCCCACCCGGGTCCGGCGATCCAGGCGACGTAGAGCGCGATGAGATCGATGCCCCACACCGCGCCGCAATTGACCCAGAGCACGTCGACGGTGGTCAGCGCCTCGCGGCCGCCGAACATCACGTCGTTGACGAACTTGCGGAAGCGGTCGCCGCTGTGCTCCTCGACCTGGTGGATCATGTAGCCCGGCGAATGCAGGAAGATCAGCAGCATTGCGAGCGGCCACTCGGCCGCCAGCAGCGGCACCAGCGCCAGCAGCGCTGCCGCCATGAACACGGCGCCGGCAACCCAATGGCGGGCGAGGAGGTCGAGCATCATGCAGTGATGCGCGAGTCGGCGGACCTTGCCAAGCCGGATTCCCCCGGGGCGGCGCACGTGCGCCGCGCCGGAGCGGCTGCGACCTTATGTCAGGCCGCAGCGTGCAACCCGGCGCGGCGCCGCGCGACTCACTTCAGCAGCACCAGGCACTCGCCGGCCGGCGTCGCATTGGTGCGCGCCGTGTCGCGATCGAACTTGCCGGCCACGACCAGCGGCCGGACGCGGTCGACGATCACGTCCTTGACGACGCTGTCCGGGCCGATCGCCGGCGCGGTGACGTCGTAGATCTGCTTCGCCACCGGCGACAGCTTGGCGGCGCAGCTGTCCGCTGCGGCGCGGTTGCCGGCAAACGCGCTCTGCGACAGCAGACATTGGGAGACGGCGATGAGGGTCACAAACGGAAATACGACGCGCAGCATGGCAATCGGTCCTTCGTTCAAATGCGGTTCAGTCTGGTGCACGCAGGCTCGGCTCCAACTCATCCAACACCGGCCGCCCTGCGAACGGGCTCTGATCTAACTCGCCCGCCGTCCAACGCCTACTCGATTTCCGAAAGCCGCGAGACCGGACCAGACCGATGCAGGAAGCTCCTGAAATGCTTCGAAAAACTCCGGTGCAGAAGCGCACCCGGCAGACCCTGGACGTGCTGTTCGAGGCGACCGCTCAACTTCTGCACAGGGATGGCGGCAAGGGGCTGAACACCAACGCGATCGCGGAGCGCGCGGGCTTCTCGATCGGCACGCTGTACAGCTACTTCAAGGACAAGACCTCGCTGTTGCGCGCGCTGGCGCTGCGCGAGTTCGCCCGCCAGGAGGCGCAGTTCACCGACACCCTGGCCGCCCATCGCGGGCTCGGGCGCGAAGCGATCGTGCGCGCGGCGGTGCGTCAGGGCTTCGCGCCGTTTGCCGGACGCCACGGCGTGCGCCGCCAACTGCTGGTGCTGTTGGGCAATGACGTCGAGCTGCAGCGCGCGCTGCACGACATGGTGGACCGCATGACCGACCGGCTGATCGAGGCCGTCGGACTCGACGCCGAGGCGCTGCCGCCGGCGCGCCGCTACATCCTGATCCGCTCAGCCCTCAGCCCGATCCGGGCTGCCGTGATGCGCGAGCATCGTCTGGTCGCGACGACGGAGCTGGAGGACGAACTGGTGCGCCTGGTGCTGTTCCTGCTCGAAGCGGATCCCGCGCCCTCACCCTGCTAATGCGGCTTGCGCTCGGTCTCGCCGAGCCGCTGCGCGAGCTGTCTCAGCGTCGCCTCCGACGGCGGCCGGCTCTGGAACTCGCGGATCGCGCGCGCCAGCTCATGATCGGACATCGGCTGGACCGGCGGGCGGAGGCGGCCATCGCTCAGCGCCGCGGCGATGCTCTCGATCTGCGGGCCGGAGCCGCCGAGCAAGCGGCGAAGCCGGTCAAGGAACGCGATGTGCGGCACGGCTGTTCTCCCGATGCGGTGACCGGCTGTTCGCTGACGTACCCTTGATACCATCCCGACTTTAGTAGGAACCGCGGTCCGCGTCGTCTCATTTGATAGGGAGAGAGGATCAGATTTCGCATGGATGTCGACAAGATCGTCATCAACAAGCTCAAGGAACATTCCCGCCTCTCGGCCGACGATATTACCGAGATCAGGAACTTCAACTTTGCGCCGCGCGAGCTTGCCGACCAGGAGGACCTGATCCGGCAGGGCGACGAGCCGGACAAGTCCGTCGTGGTGATGTCGGGCTGGGTCGCGCGTTATCATCTGCTGCCCGGCGGCAGCCGGCAATATCTCTCGTTCCACATGGCCGGCGACTGGCCGGATGCGCAGGCGCTGTTTCTCGACCGCATGGACCACGCGGTGTGCGCGATCGGCGAGGCTCTGGTCGCCGGCATCGCCCACAAGGAAATGACCCGCGCGATCAGCCGGCGGCCGGCGCTTGGATTTGCGATCTGGCGCGAGACGCTGATCGACGCTGCGATCTTTCGCGAGGCCATCACCAACAACAGCGCGCGGCGCAAGCCGGCGCGGATGGCGCATCTGTTCTGCGAGCTGTTCTACCGCGCCCGCGCGCTCGGCCACGTCCGCGACGGTCAGCTGCAGCTGCCGGTCAGCCTGATCCAGCTCGGCGAAACCCTGGGAATGTCGATCGCGACCGTCAACCGCACCCTGCTCGAGCTGCGCGCCAGCCGCGCGGCGGATTTCCGCTCGGGCACGCTCTCCGTGCACAATTGGTCGCGGCTGTGCGCCTTGGGTGAGTTCGACCCGGGCTATCTGCACCTGAAGAAACAGCCGCGCTGAGGCGCAAGGCTCAGATGCACAGGCCGATCACCTTGATGCTGAGATGGCAGTCCTTGGTGGCCGGCGGCTTGGCGCCCCAGCGCGTCCCCTGTTTCGCCTCGGACTTCGCCTGCGCCACGACCGGCTTGCCCTTGCTCTTCGGACTGCCCTTCGGCTTGTCGTAGTCGCCCGCGATCACCATCGCCCAATAGGTGCGCTTGCCGCTGGCGGTCCTGGCGCTGGCGATGCCGACCTTGGTCGCCTTCGGCAGCAGCAGGTTCTTGCGATGGCCGGCGGAGTTGATCCACTGCCCGAGCGTCTTGTCGAAATTGTCGTAGCCATAGGCGATGTTCTCGGCGGCACGGCCGGCGTTCGAGGGCGCGACGCGGCGCGTGAACGGGCCGAGCACCTCGTGGCTGAGATCGTCCTTGTCGGCCATCGCCCGCGCCTGCTCCATCGCGATGCGGTCGAGGGTCGCATCCCGGGTGACGCGGCCCTCCCCATGCTTGAGCCGGAACGCCGAGATCTGCTCGGCCGGCGCGGCATCCTGGGCGGTCGCGGCCTGCGGCGCGATCGCCACGACCAATGCGAGCAGCACCGCGCGGACGAGACGAAGGGCCACAGGCCCATGCCCTTCATGGCTAACGAGCAGTTTCATGCGCGAGGAAATCCGTCCAACCATCACGCGCGCGTTACCATCCGCTGTCCGCCGGCGCAATTTTCGCCAGCTCACGCCTGGTCACGATTGCGCCAAGTGAGCTGCCGAGCAGCCATTCCGAAACGGACATTGTGCGACGCAACAAGTCGGATACATAGAGCTGCCCAACTGCTCCCCACGGAAGGCCCGCGTCTTGACCGATACCAGTGCCGACAACATCGAGATCGTCCGCCACCGGCCGATGGGCTTCACCGAATTCGTCATCGTGATCGCTGCGATCATGGCGCTGAATCCGCTCGCCATGGACATGATGCTGCCGGCGCTGCCGAACATCGGCGCCGCGTTCCACATCGACGTCGCCAACCGCCTGCAGACCGTGCTGTCGGCGTTCGTGATCGGCTTCGGCCTCGGCCAGTTCGCCATCGGTCCGTTGTCGGACAGCTACGGCCGCCGCCCGGTGCTGATCGGCGGCATGGTGGTGTATGCGGCAGCCAGCGTGTTCGCGATCGCCGCGCCGTCGTTCGAGATGCTGCTGCTGGCGCGTGCGCTGGAGGGCCTCGGCACCGCCGCGACGCGCGTGATCGCGACCTCGATCGTGCGTGATTGCTACGCCGGCCGCCGCATGGCGAGCGTGGTCTCCTTGGCGATGATGGTGTTCATCGCCGTCCCCGTGATCGCGCCGTCGTTCGGCCAGGCGGTGATGCTGCTGACGCAATGGCGCGGCATCTTCGTCGTGCTGACCCTGTACGGCGTCGTCGCCCTGCTGTGGACCGCGGCGCGGCTGCCGGAAACGCTGCCGGAAGCCGAGCGCAAGCCGTTCTCGGTCGCCGAGATCAGCGCTGCGTTCCGCCGCACGCTGACCAACCGCCAGACGCTCGGCTATGCGCTCGCCGCCAGCGGCATCTTCGGCGCCGTGCTCGGCTACGTTCTGTCGTCGCAGCAGCTGTTCACCGGCG
The DNA here is from genome assembly GCF_051167715.1 of Bradyrhizobium sp. HKCCYLS20291. NCBI lineage: Bacteria > Pseudomonadati > Pseudomonadota > Alphaproteobacteria > Hyphomicrobiales > Nitrobacteraceae > Bradyrhizobium > Bradyrhizobium sp. HKCCYLS20291. The sequence goes on from NZ_JBNPTO010000002.1 coordinate 592,456, forward strand.
TCTATCATCTCGGCCACTACTTCCCGCTCGCCTTCGCGGCGATCGCCGTGACCATCGCGGTCGCCGGCTTTCTCAATGCCCGCCTGGTCGGCCGCCTCGGCATGCGCGCGATCTCGCATGGCGCGCTGATCGGCAGCGTCGCGATCGCGCTGGTCTGCTTCACCGCGGCCCTGCTCGGCACGCTGCCGCTGTGGCTGTTCATGGTGCTGTCAGCCGGGATGATGTTCTCGTTCGGCCTGATGTTCGCGAACTTCACCGCGCTCGCGATGGAGCCGCAGCGCGCCAACGCCGGCACCGCGTCCTCGCTCTACGGCTCGATCACCACCCTGCTCGGCATGGCCGCGGGCGCGGTCGTCGGCCAGGCCTTCGACGGCACGCCGCTGCCATTCGCCACCGGCTTCCTGGCCTGCACCGCGAGCGCGCTGGTCGTCGTGCTGATCACCGAGAAGGGCCGGCTGTTCCGCGGTTCGGCCAAGCCGGTCTGACAGGCCCTAGATGCACGGCCCCTGGCCACGCTGCGGGCACAGCTTCAGGACGCTCGACAGTGACAGCATCAGCCGCGCGCCGCGCGTGGTGTTGTCGGGCGCGCGATAGCCGAGCGGCACGGCGACGCCGAGATCGGCGCGCCAGTCGTTCGGGAAGGTGAAGCGCACGCCAGCCCCCGCCGAGGTCAGCGCCACGCCGTCGGACGGCCGAAAGCCATCGTTCCAGGCCAGCCCTGCGTCGAAGAAGCTGTAGAGCTGATAGCTCTTCAGATAGGTCCAGTTCGGCTTCTGATCGAAGCGGACCTCGAACGTGCCCGCAACGCCATTGTCGCCGCTGACCTCGGCGCTGCCATAGCCGCGGCCATAGGACAGCCCGCCGAGATAGAACTGCTGCGAATTGTACAGCCGGCCGGAGGCGAGCTGCCCGGCGGCCGCCAGCTTCAGCGACCACGCCTCGGACAGCGTCTGGTAGCGTGCGAACCAGCCGTTGAGGACGGAGAAGCTCGGCGAGGCGCCGGCGCGCGAGGCCAGCGGATCATTCTCCCGCGCCGCGCCGAATGCGTTCAGGCCCTGCCGGTAGGCCAGCGTCAGATAGCTGTCGCCGCCAACATCGTCCTTCCAGTGATAGTCGCCGGTGAAGGTCAGCGTCCGGATGTGATCGCGATACCAGAGACCGAACATGTCGCGCTCGGTCGCGTCGCTGAACGCAGCCGCGAGCGTCAGCTTCAGCGAGGCGAGCTGCGACTGCACCGGCGCAATGCTGCCGCGCAGCTCGAACGTCTCGGTCACGGTTCGGTCGAGGAACAGACGCCTGAAGTCGCCGGGCCGCACCTCGCTGTACAACGCGGATGCGCCGATCTGGGCGCCGTCCGTGCCGACGGGAACATCATAGGACAACCGCCCGAAGGCGAGCTGACGCGGATCGCCGGGAGTCGTCGACATGTTGGCGGTGAGCGTGTCACCAGGCAGCAGATAGGAATTGAACGCTGCCGTGGCGTAGCTCTGCCAAGGTCCGACGGTCGAGGATCCAAAATTATCGACACCTGCGAAGCCATAGACGTGCCAGGTCTTGAGCTCGAGCACCAGACGAAACCGGCCGGTGGTGCCGCCGATCTCCTCCAGCGAGGAATCGGCGAGCCGCACACCGCCGCGGCTGCCGATCAGCAGCAGCTGCCGTTCGAGCGTCGCCAGCCGCGACGGCTGCTCGGCGAGCACGGGGCCGAGCATCGGACGGATGCCGAACTCCTCCGCCCCCTCGCCTTTCAGGCTCACCTCGGTGATGCTGCCTTCGAGCACCTGGATCCGCACGACGCCATTGCTGATGTCCTGCGGCGGGACGATCGCGCGACTGAGATGAAAACCTGCGGCGCGATACTGATCGCTGATGGCGGCCGCGATCGCGGCGAGGTCGGCCTGCGAGACAGGCTTGCCGAGAAAAGGCTGATAGGCCGTAGCGAGCTGCTCGGCCGTGAGCGCCGTAGCACCGGTCAGCGCAACGCCGCGAAGGGTAAACAAAGGTTTACGATCACCGCCGCCTTGGGTAGCGAATTGCGGCGCGCGCGGGCGCGGCGGCAGCGGCTGCGCGGAGCGGGACTGGTCGTCGAAGAATCTCTCGGTCTGCCGGGGATCGAAGCTCGGCTGAGTGACCTGCTGCGCCTGCACGCTGCTCGCAAGCAACGCTGCGATCAGGGTGACGCTCGAGGTCGCGTATCCACCAAATAGGTGCAATGCGGATCGCCCGACGGCTGTCGTGCGCCGATCCGTAGTAGTCCCGACGCTCCTGACACAACAGCGACCCATGCTGTCGTTCTTAATTTGTTAAGGTCAATGAAGCGTAAATACGGGAGAAAAACCTAGCTACAACTCATAAGGCTCTCTTGAAACATTTTGTCTACTTTCGGGAAGTGACAACCCGCGAGTAGCCTCATGTCATCCAAGCGATTCCTGTTGTCGGCCTTGGTCGCCGCATGCTGTTTCGGAGCAACGCCCGCTGCGATCGCGGCTGATGGCGAGCCGTGGCTGGTGAGCAAATCGTCCGGTGAGGTCTGGGTATCCACCAAGGGGGCCGTGCAGGTCTCGCTGGGGCGCGAGGATGCATTGAAGCCGGGCGACACGATCCGCACCGGTCCGAACGGGCGCGTGCGGCTGACCCGCGGGGCCGAAACGATGGTGATCGCGCCGAACTCGGAGGTCGGCCTGCCGGCCGCGCCGAAGGACGGCATGGCCACGACCATCCTGCAGCGCGCCGGCTCGATCCTGCTCGACGTCGAGAAGCGCAACGTCCAGCATTTCGAGGTCGAGACGCCCTATCTCGCCGCCGTCGTCAAGGGAACCCAGTTCAGCGTCACGATCTCCGGCCGCAACACCAAGGTCGAGGTCAGCCGCGGCCAAGTGCAGGTCTCCGACTTCAAGACCGGACAGATCGCCCAGGTCATGCCGGGCCAGGCCGCAACGGCCTTCGCCGCTGGCCGGTCCGGCCTCAGCCTGTCCGGCTCCGGCACCTTCAGCCCGATCGAGCAGGGCCGTCCGCGGGCGCCGACGATCGATCGCGTTCAGGTGCCGCGCGACGGCCTGCATGCGCCGCGTGAAGCCAAGGGCAGCGTGATCCACGCGCTCAACGGCAATACGCCCGCAGCGCGAACGAACACGACTGCTCCCTTGCACCAACATTCGGCTGCCACATCGGTTGGAGCCAAGCCCAACGTCATCAGGATCTCGAGCTCGATCGGCGAGGTCAATCTGAACATCCAGAAGGCGACGCGCGGCCTGGCCCATGGTCCCCAGACGGCCACCATCGGCAGCGGGCGAAGCAATGGCGGAAGTGATGCGCGCGGCAACAGCGGCAACGCATCGGGCAATGCCGCCGCCGGCGGTTCATCTGGAGATTCGTCGGTTGCGGCCGCCGTGACTGCCGCCGTCGGGTCGCCATCGGCATCCGCCAACGCAAGCGGCAATTCCGGCGTCGCTGTCGCCGGGAACGGCAACAGCGGCAACGGCAATGGCAATGGGAACAACGGCAACGGCAACGGAAATAGCGGCAACGGAAACAGCGGCAAAGGCAACAGCGGCGACGACGAAAGCAGCGGCCACGGGCGCGGCCATGGCAATGGGCGTGGCAAGAACTGATGCGAGGCCGCGATGGCACGCGGCGCCGTTGCGATGATGCAAGCGCTGGCTGTCGGGGCGGATGATTGCCGACAGATGGGGACGAGAGGGTGAATCCGGGATCACGGACGCCAGGCGACAAGCCGGTCCGCGGACGATCGGGAGGGGGCATGCTCAGGCGGTTCATGCCGCATATTCTGGTGGTGGTGGCGCTGCTGACCGTCGGCCTGTCGGGCAGCTACGAGCTGCTCGGCCATGCGCTGATCGATCTGCGCTTCCGTCTCGATGGACGTCCGGCCAGCGGCGAGATCGCGGTCGTGACCATCGACCCGCGTTCGATCGAGGCGATCGGCGCTTGGCCCTGGCACCGCACGACTCACGCGAGGCTGCTGGATCAGCTGCAGCGCGCCGGTGTGCATGACGTCGCCTTCGACGTCGATTTCAGCGCGCCGTCCGTTCCTGCTGCGGACCAGGCGTTCGCGAATGCGCTGCAGAGTGCCAACGGCTCGGTCGTGCTGCCAGCCTTCAAGCAGCTCAGCGTCGCCGGCAAAGAGACAGTCATTCATGTCAACCGGCCGCTGCGGGAATTCGAACAGCTGGCGTGGTCGGCCTTGGTCAACATCGAGGTGGCGCGCGACGGCCGTGTCAGGAGCTACGCCTTCGGCGAATATTGCGACGCTGGCAGCGGCAAGACATTCCTGCAATCCATGGGAGCGTTTCTTGCCGGTAGCGATGCCGTCAAGGACAGTTCGTTCCTGATCGACTACGGCATCGATCCGTCATCGCTGCCGAAAGTCTCCTATGTCGACGTGCTCCGCGGCGACGAGACGGCGCTGGCGCAGCTCAGGAACAAGCGGGTGATCGTCGGGGCGACCGCGATCGAGCTCGGTGACTATTACAGCGTGCCGAATGGCCGCGTGCTGCCCGGCGTCGTGCTGCAGACGCTGGCGGCCGAATCGATCATCCAACATCGCACCCTGGTCACGACATCGACCGCGGCCACTGTGGCGGGCCTGTTGCTGATCGTGGTGCTGATGCTGGCGAGCTGGCCGCATCTGTCCGCGGCGCGGCGTGCCCTGTTGATCGCCATGATCAGCATCGGCGTCGAGGTCGCCGCACTGGTGCTTCACGATCGCTTCGCGCTGGTGCTCGACACCTCGCTGCTGCAAATCGCGCTCGTCGCCTACCTCATCGCAACGGCCCTCGACGAGATCGATTTCCGCGGCCTGCTGCGCAATGTCGCCGAGAGCCGCTTCGAGCGGATCGCGATGTCGATCGGTGATGGGCTGGTGTGCACCGACCAGGACAAGCGCATCACCGTCTGGAATCCAGGCGCCGTGGCGATTTTCGGTTATGGCGAGGATGAGATCATCGGCCGGCCATTCGCCTCGCTGCTCGATGACGGCGCCGATGCCGACGCGCTGTTTCCGCAATCCGAGGCGGCGCTACCGGCGACCCTGCTGCCAGGCGGCGCCACGATGGAGTTCGACGGCCGCCGCAAGGATGGCGAGGTGTTTCCGGCGGAGGCGAGCTTTTCGGCGTGGCAGGGCCCGGACGGCCTGCAATATGGCGTGATCGTGCGCGACATCTCGCTGCGCAAGCGCGAAGCCGAGCGGATCCGTTATCTGGCCGAGCACGACACGCTCACCACACTGATCAACCGCCACACGCTGCAGAGCGAGCTCGCGTCCATGATCGCGCGCGCCGACGCCGCATCCGACCGCGTCGTGCTGCTGGTGATCGGCCTTGACGCGTTTCAGCACATCAACGACATGCTCGGCCACGCCTATGGCGACAGCGTGCTGCGCGCGGCGGCCGACCGGCTTCGGGCGGAGATCGGCAGCGAAGGCCGCGTGGCCCGGCTCAGCGGCGACGAGTTTGCGGTTGCCATTCCCTGCTCCGCCATCGGCGGCACGGTGAGCGAACTCGCCGAGCACATCTCGGGCCTGTTCGACGCTCCGCTGGAGACCGGCGCGCGCCGCCAGCGCGTCAGGATCAGCCTCGGTGTCGCGGTGCATCCAGACGCCGGCCAGACCGCCGACGAACTGCTCAGCAACGCTCACCTCGCTTTGTGTCGCACCAAGACGGACCGGCGCGGCAGCCATCTGGTCTTCGAGCCCACGATCCGGCAGGAGCTCGAGCAGCGACTGACCCTGGAGGAGGAGCTTGCGCTCGCCGTCGAGCGGCAGGAGTTCGAGCTGTTCTACCAGCCGCAGGTCGAATTGCTGAGTGGCCAGGTGATCGGCGCCGAGGCGCTGATCCGCTGGCGCCACCCGACGCGCGGCCTCGTGCCGCCGAATGATTTCATTCCGGTCGTCAACAGCTCGCCGCTGTCGGAAGCGGTCGCCACCTGGGTCATGACGACGGCCTGCCGGCAAGCGCGGGATTGGCAGCTCGCCGGCCACGAAATCCGCGTCGGCGTGAACCTCGCGCCATCCCAGGTCCAGTCGGGCGACCTCGCGGCGTTCGTCGCCAAGCTTCTCGACGCAACCGGACTGACGCCTGGTCTGCTCGAGCTCGAAGTCACCGAGGACATCCTGCTGCATGACGAGGCCCGCGTGCTGCAGACCTTCAACCGGCTGCAGGCGCTCGGCGTCAGCCTGGTGTTCGACGATTTCGGCACCGGTTATGCGAGCCTCAGCTACCTCAAGAAGTTCCCGCTCGACGGTCTCAAGATCGATCGCTCCTTCGTCTTCGACGTGCTGACCCAGTCCGACGACGCCGCCATCGTCGGTTCGACGGTGAGCCTCAGCAAGCAGCTCGGCCTGTCCGTCATCGCCGAGGGCATCGAGAACCAGGCCACCGCCGAGTTCCTGCTCCGCCTCGGCTGCGAGCACGGCCAGGGCTATCACTTCGGCAAGCCGATGCCGGCAGCGGAGTTCGCGCAGCGGTTCCTGCGTGTGGATGAGACACGGCAGGCCGGCGCGGCGTGAGGTGACACCGCAATTCGTGTGAGCCGCAGCTCTCACCTCTTATGCGGTGTCGTCCCGGGCAAGTCCGGCGACGCGCAAGCGGCGGCGGGCGCTGCCGTGACGGTCGTGGCTGGGCGGGATGGAGCGGCCATCGTGCCCCGAACATCTCCCTGGGGTTATGGGTCCCGGATCTGCGCGTGCGTGCCGCACGCTTGTCCAGGACGACAGCGGAGGTTGACGCGCGGGCTTGCTATGCAAGCGGTGCAGTCACGGCGACGTCCAGCCGCGCGACGCGCGATGCCGTTGTAGGCTGCATCGCTCTCGACAGTCCTACTCCTGCCCCTTCTTCTCGCCCTTGCCTTCGTTCTCCAGCGCCTTGCGGACGGACTTGAACTCCTCGCGCGCGTCGGGATCGACGCGGGGGAAATGCAGGTCGAGGTTTTCCAGCGCCGCGACGATGGTCGAGCCGATGACGACGCGGGCAAACCATTTGTGATCGGCGGGTACGACGCACCAGGGCGCGTAGGGCGTCGACGTGTGGCGCACGATATCCTGGTAGACCGCCTGGTAGCGGTGCCATTTGGCGCGCTCGGTGACGTCGCCCATCGAGAACTTCCAGTTCTTCGCCGGCTGCTCGAGCCGGTCGAGGAAGCGCTCGCGCTGCTCCTCCTTGGAGATGTTGAGGAAGAACTTCAGGATCACGGTGCCGTTGCGCGTGAGGTAGCGCTCGAAGGCGGCGATGTCCTCGAAGCGCTCGCGCCAGATATTCTTGGTGACGAGCCTTGGCGGCAGCTTTTCGGCCTTGAGGATCTCCGGATGCACCCGCGTGACCAGGCATTCCTCGTAGTAGGAGCGGTTGAAGATGCCGATGCGGCCGCGCTCGGGCAGCGCGATATTGCTGCGCCAAAGGAAGTCGTGGTCGAGTTCCTTCGAGGTCGGCTGCTTGAACGAGGTCACCTCGCAGCCCTGCGGATTGACGCCCTCGAAGATGCTCTTGATGGCGCTGTCCTTGCCCGAGGCATCCATGCCCTGCAGCAGCACCAGCACCGACCAGCGGTCCTGGGCGTAGAGCTTTTCCTGGAAGTCGGCGAGCCGCTTGCGGTTCTGCTCGATGATCGCTTCGCCCTGCTCTTTGTCGAGGCCGCCCTTCACCTTGGTCTTGTGCGACTTGAGATGAAATTTGTGGCCGCCATCGATCCGGAACGGCGAGATGAACGGATCGAGCTCGCTGGCGAGCGTGCGCGCTTTCTTGCTCATGCGGATGGACCTGCCTCGCTGAACTGGGTCTCGAGAAACGCGGTGACGAACCGCGGCATCGCCGCGGTCAAGTCGCCTCGACTTCGAACCAGCCGGATGCCCGTGAGTTCCGGCTCGTTCTGCGCGGCGAGATTGGCCTCGATGCGGCGCTGCAGAACATCACCGCTCTCGGCCGCATCGAGCACGCGCATCAGCGCAATCGAGGCGCCGGTGACGACACAGTCCCAATGCGCCGCGGCCTGATAGTCGGCCGGCGTGAGCCCGGTCTCCTCCTCGACCTCGCGCGCGACGTTGGCAGCGAGATCGAGCATGCCATTTCTGACATCATCGAGGTCCGGCGTGCCGGCCGGGAAATACAGCCGGCCGGCATTGGCGGTGTGCGCCCCCATCTCGCCGAGCACGAAGGCGCCGTCGGCGGAGCGCAGCGCGCCCATGCCGAAGCCGTTGAAGGCGGTGCGGTCGGGAAAGCCCCAGTCGCGCCACGCCAGCAGGCTGGCGAAATCGGTCTCGAAGTAGCGCGCCGCGAACCGGTCGCCGTCGAAGCGGGCATCGCGTCCGAGCAGGATGCGGCCGTTCCACAGGCCGGGCTTCTCGCGCTGGTGCTCGGCGAAATGCGCCGCGATGTCGTCGCGGCGCTCTCGCGCGAACGGCCAGTCCCACGGCTCGACCTTGAGGTCGAGCGTGGTGACGCGGTGGATGACGACGTCGGCCATCCGCTATTTCGTGGCCTTGGCCTGCTCGACGAACTTGTTGGTGAAGGTCTTGCTGACGTCGACATTGGCCTTGGCGACGTCGGGCGAACCGGTCGAGAACACGGCGAGCACGGCATCCGCGCCCTTCGGATCCATCTTGCCGGTCTGCGAGTACATCGGAATGGTGTTCTTCAGCGCCGCGAGATAGAGCGCCTTGTCCTTGCCGACGAGTTCCTCCGGCATCTTGGCCATGATCTCCTCCGGCGTATGCGCGTGGATCCAGCCGAGCGTGGCGACGATGGCGTTGGTCAGTGCCTGCGTCTCCTTGTCGTGGCCGGCGATCCAGGCCGCGGTGGAGTACAGCGCGCCGCCGGGGTATTCGCCGCCGAACACCTCCAGCGTGTCGTGCTGGGTGCGCGTGTCAGCAAGGATCTTCAGGTCCTGATGCGTCCCCTGCAACACGGTCACCGAGGGATCGAGCATCACGGCGGCGTCGATCTGGCCCTGCTCCATCGCCGCGACCGCGGTCGCGCCGAGGCCAACGCCGATCACGGCGGTGCCGGCGGGATCGAGGCCGTTCTTCTTCAGCATGTATTTCAGGAAGAAGTCGGTCGATGAGCCCGGCGCGCTGACGCCGACCTTCTTGCCGGCGAGATCCTTGACCGAGCTGATCTCCTTGTTGTGCGACGGCGCAACCACCAGCACCAGGCCGGGATAGCGGTCGTAGACGACGAAGGACTGCATCTCCTGCTTCTTGGCGGCGAGATTGACGCAATGATCGAAATAGCCGGAGACGACGTCGGCGCTGCCGCCGAGCACGGCCTTCAGCGCATCCGAGCCGCCCTTGAGATCGACCAGCTCGACATCGAGCCCGGCCTTGTCATATTCGCCGAGCTGCTTGGCGAGCACCGTCGGCAGGTAGCACAGACATGCGCCGCCGCCGACCGCGATCGTGATCTTGGTCGCCGCACTCGCCAGCCCCGTGCTCAGCGTCAACGCCAGCAGCGCGCCGGTGACCCGGCCGATGATCTTGTTCATGTGTTTCCTCCGTTCGTTCCGATCAGATTAGGCGTCAGCGATTTGATTGAGAAGGCCGCCCCAAACTCCGCTGTCGTCCCTGCGAACGCAGGGACCCATACCGCGTGATGTCGCGGTTAGATAAGATTGGTCGTCCCGCCTGCCCCAAACCACTCCCTGGGGTTATGGGTCCCCGCGTTCGCGGGGACGACAGCGGTGGGTTGCGCGACACCGCGGCCATCATCGCCCATCCGCCGCATCGGGGCGCCACACCAGCAGCCGGCGTTCCACCAGGGTGACGCAGATGTCGATCAGGATGACGAAGGCCGACAACACGAACATGCCGGCGAATACGCCGGCGACGTCGAAGATGCCCTCGGCCTGCTGAATGAGATAGCCGAGCCCGGCCGCCGAGCCGAGATATTCGCCGACGACGGCGCCAACCACGGCGAAGCCGACGGAGGTGTGCAGCGAGGAGAACATCCACGACAGCGCCGACGGCCAATAGACGTGGCGCATCAGCTGCCGCTCGCTCATCCCCAGCATGCGCGCATTGTCCCGCACCACCGTCGAGACCTCTTTCACGCCCTGATAAACGTTGAAGAACACGATGAAGAACACCAGCGTGACGCCGAGCGCGACCTTCGACCAGATGCCCAGCCCCAGCCACAGCGTGAAGATCGGCGCCAGCACCACGCGCGGCAGCGCATTGGCCATCTTGACGTAGGGATCGAACACCGCGGCGACCAGCGGCTTGCGCGCGAACCAGAAGCCGACCAGCACGCCGCCGAGCGAGCCGATCGAAAACGCCAGGACCGATTCCCACAGCGTGATCACGAGATGCTTCCAGATCGACCCGGTCGCGAACCACTTGACGACCTGCGCCGATACGTCGACCGGATTGGAGAAGAAGAACTCCGGCAGCCAGATGCGCCCGAACACCGGGACCTTGGCCAGAAACTGCCACAGCGCGAGCGCGACGATCGCGACCAGCAGCTGCAGCGCGAGCAGACCGAGACGCGACATCACACCGCCTCCGCCTGCTTGTAGGTCTTCTCGACCTCGGCCTTCAGAGTCTGCCAGATCTCGCGATGCAGCTCGTGGAACTCGTGCTTCATGCGCACTTCGAAGATGTCGCGCGGACGCGGCAGGCTCACGCGCCAGTCGCCGATGATGCGCGAGGCGGGGCCGGCCGACATGATGACGACGCGGTCGGCGAGCGCGATCGCCTCCTCCAGATCGTGGGTGACGAACAGCACCGCCTTGCGGTCGGCACTCCAGAGATCGAGCAAGAGATTGCCCATGATCTGCCGGGTCTGCGCGTCGAGCGGGCCGAACGGCTCGTCCATCAGGATGATGCGGGGATTGCGGATCAAGACCTGGGCGAGGCCGACGCGCTTGCGCTGGCCGCCCGACAGCATGTGCGGATAGCGGTTGCCGAACGCGCCAAGGCCGACCGAGGTCAGCCATTGCTGCGCCTTTGCCGCTGCGTCGCGTGGGGGCGTGCCGGCGACCTCGAGCCCGATGGCGACGTTCTCCAGCGCCGTCTTCCACGGGAACAGCGCGTCGGCCTGGAACAGGTAGCCCGCCTCGCGATTGAGGCCCGCGAGCGGCTGGCCGAAGATGCGGACGCTTCCTGCGGCCGGCTTCAAGAGCCCGGCCGCGACGTTGAGCAGGGTCGACTTGCCGCAGCCGGTGGGCCCGACGATGGCGACGAACTCGCCGTCGGCGACGCTCAGATCGGCCGTCTCCACGGCGGTATAGGTGCGTCCGCCGGCGAGACGGAATGCGACCGTCGTCCCGTCGAGCGAGACCGCGGCGGCCGTGGGCTGCGTCACGTCCAAGTTCCTCCCCCGAAAATCGCCCGGACGGCTTAGCCGCTTGCGCGCTGAAGTTCAACGCGCCGCCCGGACGTGCTAGGTCTGCAGCCGAGGCCCCCCGCCCCGAAAGGCCGCATGCCGCGCACGCCCCTCATCACCTATGATCATGTCCGCAAGACTTTCCCCGGTCCGGTGGTCGCGGTGGACGACGTTTCGCTCGCGATTGCCGAGGGCGAGTTCCTGGCGATCGTGGGCGGCTCGGGCTCGGGCAAGACCACGCTGCTGCGGCTGACCAACCGCCTGATCGCGCTGGACGGCGGCACGATCCGGATCGGCGGCGAGGACATCGGCACCGTCGAGCCGGTCGCCCTGCGCCGCCGCATCGGCGCCGTGTTCCAGAGCGGCGCGCTGTTTCCACACATGACGGTTGCCGCCAACATCGGCATCACCCCCAAGCTGCTGGGCTCGCCACCGAGCGAGATCGCGGCGCGCGTCGACGAGTTGCTCGACCTCGTGCAGCTCGACCGCAAGGCCCATCGCGACCGCCTCCCCGGCGAACTCTCCGGCGGCCAGCGCCAGCGCGTCGGCGTCGCCCGCGCGCTCGCGGCGCATCCCCGCATCGTGCTGATGGACGAGCCGTTCGGCGCACTCGATCCGCTGACGCGCGATGCGCTGGGCAGTGACTACCGCGCATTGCACGACAAGCTCGGGCTGACCACGCTGATGATCACGCACGACATCACCGAGGCGCTGCTGCTCGCCGACCGCATCGCGGTGATGCGATCGGGACGCCTGGTCGAGGTCGGCACGCCGGCCGCGCTCGCAGCCAGCAATGAGGCCTATGTCGCGGAGCTGATGACGACGCCGCGCCGCCAGGCCGCACGTCTGGCGGCGCTGCTGCCCGGGAGCGGCGCCGCATGAGCCTGCTGTCCGATCCGCGCTTTGCCGAAGCGCTGTCGCATCTCGCCGATTATCTCGGCAGCCATCTGCGCGTCAGCATCACCGCGCTCGCGCTCGGCCTCGCGGTCAGCTTCCCGCTGGCGCTCGCTGCGCGCAACAAACCATCGCTGCGCAATGTGCTGCTCGGCCTGGCCAGCGTGGTGCAGACCGTACCGGGACTGGCGCTGCTGGCGCTGTTCTATCCGCTGCTGCTGGCGCTGGCGGCGGTGACACTGCGCTGGTTCGGCGTGTCGTTTTCGGCGTTCGGCTTCCTGCCCGCGGTGCTGGCGCTGGCGCTGTATTCGATGCTGCCGGTGCTGCGCAACACCATCACCGGATTGAACGGCGTCGATGCCGGCCTGATCGAGGCCGCCAAGGGCGTCGGCATGACCGAGCGCCAGGCGCTGACCATGGTCGAGCTGCCGCTGGCGCTGCCGGTGATCATGGCCGGCATCCGCACTGCGGCGGTCTGGGTGATAGGCACCGCGACGTTGTCGACGCCAATCGGCCAGACCTCGCTCGGCAACTACATCTTCGCCGGACTGCAGACCCAGAACTGGGTGCTGGTCGTGTTCGGCTGCGTCGCCGCCGCGGTGCTGGCGCTCGCGGTCGATCAGTTGCTGGCGCTGATCGAGCACGGCCTGCGCAGGCGCAGCCGCGCCCGCGTGGGGCTCGGCACCGCGACCATCGCGCTGATGGTGGCGGCGAGCCTGCTGCCCTCGCTGCCCGGTGGCGCCGCGCGCTACGTGATCGGCGCAAAGACCTTCACCGAGCAATATGTGCTGTCGGCGCTGATCGGCGAGCGGCTGCAGGCGGCGGGCCTTTCGGCGACGTCGCGCGCCGGGCTCGGCTCCAGCGTGATCTACGAGGCGCTGAAGAACGGCGACATCGACGCCTATGTCGAATATTCGGGCACCTTGTGGGCCAACCAGTTTCATCACAAGGAGCAGCTGCCGCCCAAGGCGCTGGTGGCGGCGCTGAAACAGGACCTCGCCAAGGACAAGGTGACGCTGCTCGGCGAACTCGGCTTCGAGAACGCCTATGCGCTGGTGATGCCGCGCAAGAAGGCCGAGGCGCTCGGCGTCCGCTCGATCGAGGATCTCGCGCGACACACGTCGCAGATGTCGATCGCCGGCGACTACGAATTCTTCTCGCGTCCGGAATGGGCCGCGCTGCGCGACGCCTATGGGCTTGCGTTCCGCGCCCAGCGCCAGATGCAGCCCGACTTCATGTATGCCGCGGTGGCCTCCGGCGAGGTCGACGTCATCGCCGGCTACACCAGCGACGGACTGATCGCGAAATACGATCTCGTCGTGCTCGACGATCCCAAGCACGCGATCCCGCCCTATGACGCGATCCTGCTGCTGTCGCCGAAACGCGCCGATGACCGCGCGTTGCAGGATGCGCTAAGGCCCCTGCTCGGCCGCATCGACATCGCGACCATGCAGCAGGCCAATCTGCGCGCATCCGGCAGCGATGCCGAGTCCTCGCCACAGGCGGTGGCGCGCTGGCTGTGGAGCAAGATCGCGAAGTAGGCCCGCCTGTCTCAGCTCGTCATTGCGAGCGCAGCGAAGCAATCCAGGGCTGTGGAAACTACGCTGGATTGCTTCGCTGCGCTCGCAATGACGGCGGTGGATTGCGCAACCACCGCCCGCACCAAACAGACGACCACGCCCGCCAATCAGCTGAGCGAAATCACATCCCCGGCTCGATCGGCTTCTCGACCGCACCGCCGCTCTCGGCCCAGTCCTTGAACGCGCCGACGTTGAAAACCTTGTCGTAGCCGAGATCCTTGAGCGTCTTGCCGGACAGCGCCGAGCGGCCGCCGGAGGCGCAATACAGGATGATGCTCTTGTCCTTCGCAAAGTTCTTGTCGTGATAGGGCGAGTCCGGATCGGCACGGAATTCGAGCATGCCGCGCGAGACGTGGTGAGCGCCCTCGATCTTGCCGCTCTTCTCGACCTCCGGCGCGTCGCGCACGTCGAGCACCAGCGTGTTGCCCTTGGCGATCATCGCCTGCGCCTCGGCGGGCGTGATCTTCGGCACCACGGCGTTGGCGGCGGCCATCAGTTCCTTGACCGATGTGGACATGTCGAACCTCCCAATTGCACGAAGCGCACGGCGTAGCGCAGCGCCGGGCGCGCGGCAATGCTCCGATCGGACGGTGAACGGTCGCATTGCCGTGAGGTCGGCGGCGCGCCGCCTATAATCCCCGGATCAGGTCGGCATCGATCAGCATGCGGTTGAAGCGGCGCGCCTCGGCGCCGTCGCCGCAGGCGTAGAACACGCCCTTGCAGCGCAGCATGATGTCCTTCTGCTCGGCGAAGGACGGATCGAGCGGAATGCCGGCTGCTTCCAGCGTGACCAGCGGCAGATAGGCGGCGTCGATCTTGTCCATCACGGCGTCGCTCCGGCGCGGTTCGAAATTGACGGCGTCGATCGCGAAATAGGTCTGATAGTAGCGCGGATCGTAGTTTTCGAGCTTCTGACCGATACCGGCCTCGTCCAGCTTGGGATCGAGGATGTGCGGCGAGAACTCCGGCTGATGGTCGCCGTAGCGCACGACCAGGAATGGCTGGTCGCCGAAGCGCTTCTTGAGGTTCGCCAGGAAGCGCTGATAGTCCGACGCGCTCATGGCCTGCCGGCGCAGATATTCGTCGATCGTCGGCATGTTGCCGGGCGCGCGCCAGGACGGCATCAAATCCGGCCGGAACGTCGTCTCCCAGGGGAAATGATTGGCGGCGAGGTAGACGAACATGAACAGCGGCTTGCCCGGCTTGCGCTGCTGCATCAGGTCGAGCGCCGCGTCGTAGAAGAAGCCGTCGGGCTCGACGCCCTTGGCGTGGAGATCGCGCGCGTCGAGGAAGCGGTCGACGCCCACCGTGGTCTGGAAGCTGCGCGCGCTCATGAAGGCGCCATGCGCCGGATACAGCGATACCGTGTCGTAGCCGCATTGGCGCAACGCCAGCGGCAGGCCGCGCTCGACGCGGCCCGAGGCGATGCGCGTGACGAAATAGGCGAAGCGGCCGAACGAGCGCGACGACAACCCGGCGAGCACGTTGTATTCGGTGAACCAGCTCGGCCCGCCATTGCTCTCGGCCATGAACTGGCGCGCCTTGCCATCGAACGACTTGAAGTGGCTGCCATAGCCGGCGGGCACCTTGATGCCGGGCGCTGAGCGGATGTCGAAGCTGGATTCGTCGTGGACCAGCACGATGTTCGGCCGCTGCCCGGCCGGATGGCAGGAATCCGGAACGAAGGCCGCCAGCTTGCGGTCCGCCGTGGCATCGGATTCCATGAAGCCGTTGGCGAGGAAATCCGATACCGCGGTCACGCCGGAGCGGGCGAATTTCGACAGATAGCCGTCGTCGTAATAGCCGCGCCAGGCTTCGTCGCGCCAGTTCAAGGAATAGAGCGTCAGCGCCGCGAGGCAGGCGAGCTTGCCCGCCAGCGCCGGCAGCCGCGCCACGCGATACGGGTCGGCCCACCACAACAGGCCCATCAGCGGCAGCACGACAGCGGCCGCCACCAGCACCGACAGCTTCAGGTTCGGAAAGATCGTGAACAGGAACGCCGCGCTGTCGTGATCGATCAGCATGACGTCGACGAAGTTCGCGGTCATCTGGACCACGGCGTGCTTCAGCTGCGACAGCAGCACCAGCACGACCACCATGGTCAGCGCCAGCGCGCCGGACACCGCCGGCCGCCGCAGCAGCACCAGCCAGAAGCCGTTCAGGATGCCCCAGGCCAGCACGAAGCCGAGCCGCGAGCCGAAATCGGTCTCGGTGTGCAGCATCAGCGCCAGCGCGGCGACGTGCGGCGCGGTGACGGCTGACATCCGGATAATGGCAGCACGGGTTGCGCTTGCCGCGCTGAGCGTGGAGATCGGTTCGTTCGGGGAGAGCGACATGCGGCGGCGATGCTCGGACACGACGGTCCATCGCCGGCGCATGCCGGCAGATCGAGGACGTCCCATCCTGTCATGTGACCGTAATGAAATCGTCACAAATGACAACAGTCCGGATTTGCACGGAGCCGCTTTCGCCATTCGGCGTTGCAGCGGAGACAACGCGGCGATCGCTCTTGCCGCCACGCCGCTCCCTGACCCCGATCAGCGCTCGGCGCCGCCGCTCTCGAGCAGCCGCTCGCGCACCAGGCGTACCGCACCGCGGCTCCAGGACTCGTTGGCGCCGAGCCGTAGCCCGCTGTCGCCTGCGGCGATCAGCGCACCCGTGTCTGCCTGACGGACGCGAAAGCCGATGATGTATTCGGTGCGGCCGATCCGCCGCACGATCCCGAACAGCGATTGCTGGGCGCCGAGTGCGCGGGCAGCACGGGCTTCGCAATCCTCGCAGGTGCGCATCGGCTGCTCCGGCGAGCGTTCGCCGACGTTGTCGACGAGCCGGTAGCGGGCCGACTGCTGCAGCAATTGCCGCACTGCGTCGGTCGCCGCCTGCAGGCTCTTGCGATCCGTCTCGGTCTCGCCGAGGGCCGCGCCGGCGCTGGTATCGTCGAGCTCGAACGGCAGCAGCACCAGCCGGATCGGCTCCGGCGCCAGCGCGTCGCGGACCTGACGCGACACGAACAGCTCGGCACGCTCCCACGCCTCGTCGCTGTCGCCGCGGAAGGTGAAGACCTTGTCGAACAGCACCCGGTGCGACGCGACGTCGATCGCCGCGGCCCGGGCCCACTGCACCAATGTCGAGAGCTTCTGGACCCCGCCGGTGATCACGATCCCGGCCCCCGCCGCGGCCGCCATGCGCAAGCGGTCGTCCGGAGACGCATCGCCCGGGCAAGCCGGCGCGCAGGACGGACTGACCAGGCGCAAGCGCGCGTCAGCGGCGACATCGCGCTTAAGCGCGGTGACGAAGGTCTGCAGCCGGCGCTGATGCGCGGCCGTCTGGTCGGCCGGCTCGCCCGACGTGTCGAGATAGCTGAATTCGTCGACCATCACGGCCGGAGCCTGATCTGACGCCGCGACGGAGCCCGCGCCGCAGAGAGCAGCGAGCGCGAAAACGAGGCAATGGACGAGACGGCGGTTTGACATCGGAACTCCCCCGGCATGGTGTTGCACAGTCCGAGCCTAGGCGCGCTGCGCCGAGGCTGAACCGGCGGCCCTCCCGGCGGAAGACGGGAAAATTTCACGACGTCCGGTCATCCAGGCCACAGCGCTTCCGGAGCCGGCGGTTCTGCCCTTAAATGCCGGCTGGGCGGCCAAGGACGCGCAGATGATGTGGACCCGCTACGACCTCAAATATCGCCTGACCTTGCGCATCGCATTGGTGTCAGCGTTCTGCTTCGCGGCGATCTGCGCCTATGTGCTGTTCGACATCGATCGCGCGGCACAGGCGCGCAACGCTGCGGTCGCCGAGATCGCCGCGCGGACGCTGCAGCTGCAGCAGAACAAGATGCACTGGGTCAACAATCCCCCGGCGTCGTTTCCCGACCTCGAAGCGATCGCCGCGGCCGCGATGGCGCCCGGCCTCTGCATCGCCTATCGCGATCTCAGGGGCGACATCGTGCAGCGCATCTGCGGCGGCTCCGATGCCCAGACGGACCAGCCGCCGCGCACCTTCGCCTGGCTCTACGAGCGACTGTTCGCGCCCGGCCGCGAGACCACGCGGCCGGTGCTGTTTCGCGACAACAGGACCGGCGATGCCGTGGTCGGGATCGATGCCGGGGTCATGACGGCGAACGCCTGGCGCGAATTGAGCCGGCTGCTGCCGGTGCTCGGGACCGCTTTTGTCCTGCTGTGCGTGCTGGCCCATGCGGCGCTGGCCCGCGCGCTTCGACCGACGCGGCTGATCCGCGCCGGGCTCGAGCGCATTGCCGCGAACGATCTATCTGCGCGGCTGCCGCCGTTCGATCTGGCCGAGCTCTCGGCGATCGGCGATGCCTTCAACCAGCTTGCCGAAGGATTGGAGACGGCGCTGGCGCAGCGCAATGAACTGACCCGGCGCCTCATCGCCCTGCAGGATGACGAGCGGCGCCATCTGGCGCGCGAGCTGCACGACGAGTTCGGCCAGTCGCTGGCGGCGATCCGCGCGCTCGCGGCCTCGATCCGTCACACCGCCGCGCAGGATTGCCCGGCGCTGACCGGCGAATGCGACAGCATCGCCCGCACCGCAACCGACATGATGGACACGCTGCGCGGCGCCTTGGTGCGGCTGCGGCCGCCCGATGTCGAGGAGCTCGGTTTGGCCGCGAGCCTCGAAGGCCTTGTTGCCGGCTGGAATCGGCGGCAGCAAGGATCAACCCGGTTCGAGATCGCGCTGTCGGGGCGGATCGACCATGTCCCCGACATGATCGCCACCAACCTCTACCGCATCGCCCAGGAAGCACTGACCAACGCCGCCAGGCACGCCGCCGCGACCCGCGTACGGCTGCAGCTGGCGGTGCAGCCCGAGCCAGGTGATGGCGGCGAGGTCATCGCGCTCATCGTCGACGACGACGGTCCCGTGCGCGAGGCGGTCGGCAAATCCGGCATGGGACTGCTCGGCATGCGCGAGCGCGTCGCCTCCCTGGCCGGCCAGATGAGCTTTGCGAGCGGAGCCGACGGCGGCGCGCAGCTCCGCGTCGTCATCCCCGTGCCGGCCGCATCCGGCCCGCCGACGCCGGCTGCGCTCGGGCGCGCCGCATGAGCACGCACGGCGGCACCATCCTGCTGGTCGACGATCATGCCGTGGTTCGCGAGGGCTATCGCTCGATGCTGCAGAAGCAGCCGGGGCTGCGGGTGGTCGCCGAGGCTGCCGATGGGGCCGAGGCCTACCGGCTGTTCAAGGAGGTTAGGCCCGACCTCGTCATCATGGATCTGACCATGCCGGGCGTCGGCGGCATCGAGGGCATCCGCCGCATCCGGCAGTGGGACCGCGACGCGCGCATCCTGGTCTTCACCATGCATGAGAATGCCGGCTTCGCGGTGCAGGCGATCCGGGCCGGCGCGCGCGGCTACGTCACCAAGAGCAGCCCGCCGGAGACGCTCGTGCGCGCCGTGATGGACGTGCTTGCCGGTGGGCTATCGATCAGCCCGGACATCGATCACGAGCTGGCGCTCAGTCGCCTGTCGGGAGAGACCGTCGCGAGCGACGTCCTCACCGCGCGCGAGTTCGAAGTGATGCAGATGCTGCTCGCCGAGCGCACCACCGATGAGATCGCGGCCGCCCTCCACCTCAGCCCCAAGACGATCGCCAATCTGCACTCGCTGATCAAGGACAAGCTCGGCGTCGCCACCGACATCGAGCTGGTGCGGCTGGCGTTGCGCCAGGGATTGTTGACCTGAGGATTGTCGACCTGAGCCTGTCGACCTCAGGGCCTTCAGGCGCCGTGCGAGACGGCGGGCCCCGCACGCGTCGCCTCCCCCGCCTCATCATCGGCAATCAGGTGAAACAGCCGCCCCAGCCGGCGCTGCACGCTCATGACGGCGCGGTCGACGTCGCTGATCAGGCTGTCGCCGAGGATGACGTGCGGGATCTCCCAGTTGCGGCCGCTGCGGACGTCGAGCGCATGAATGGCGGGCACGCGCGCGCTCTCGCATCCGGGCTGGGCCTGGATCGCCTGTTCGACCAGGCAGACGAGCTCCGCCTGGGTCTTGCCCGTCGTTGCCATGCCGGCCGTCAGGCCTTGCCCGCCGGCGTCAAGCCGAGCCGCTTCGCGATGATCCGGTCGACCGTCCGCTTCGGCAGTATCCGCACGATCCATTGCTGCAGGGCATCCGGCGCGATCTCGTAGCGCACCTTGGGCGTCGCCGCCGTCAGGGCCTCCGCCACCTTTTCGGCGATGGTCTCGGCCGGCAAACCGGTCTTGCCGAGATGCAGCATGAAGCTGCGCACCTTCTGCAGCGCCGGGAAGAACGGCGAGCGCTGGTACGGCGACAGGTCGACCTCCTCCGCCTTGCCCCAGATCGGCGTCTTCACCGCTCCCGGCGCAATGATGACGACATCGATGCCGAACAGCATCATTTCGCGGCGCAGGCTCTCCGACAGCCCTTCGACCGCGTGCTTCGAGGTCGAATACGGCGCCAACAGCGGATTGCCGTTGCGGCCCGCGACCGAACTGATCATCACGATCCGGCCGGGCCCGCCGCGCATCGCAGGATCGGCCCCGAGCAGCGGCGCGAAGGCCTGGGTCGCGATGACAGGGCCGATGACGTTGACCTCCAGTTGGTGGCGGAACTGCTCGATCGGCAGCTCCGTCACCGGACCGGCGACGGCGATGCCGGCATTGTTGACGAGACCGGCGAGCGCCTCGCCGTCGAGAGCCGCGCGCACCTGTTGCGCCGCGGCCTTCACCGCCGCCTCGTCGGTGACGTCGAACAGCAGCGGCGTAAAATTGGCGCCGAGCTCGGCGCGCAGGCGGTCCGCATCGGCCTGTTTGCGAACGCTCCCGAACACCCGGAAGCCGCGTGCGAGGAGAAGCTTGGAACAGGCGAAACCAATGCCGGTGGACGCACCAGTGACGACGACGGATTTCATGGCGACCTCAATGATTTGCGGAGCGATTATCGCACGGGATGCGGCCTCATGCTGAGGCTGATTTTCACGCGCCGGCGCCGGTCGCGCCCATCGCGTTCCGGCCCGCATCGCAAGGAAAATTTCGCTCAGCCATCGCCATCGTCGCAGGACGGCGCGTTGCGGCAAGAATGTGGTTTAGCATTCGATGCTTGAGACGATCACAGCCGAGGTGAGCTGGCGGAAGCGGAGCGTGAAGATGAAGAAAAGCTTCTGACCTTATGAGATCGTTAACTTTTCCTTTATCGTCCGGATCGCCTTGCAGGTCCTCGGATCGGGCCGCCACCGCGGTTCGCCGAAGCCGGGTGCTCTCACGCAGGCGGCACCCTGCTTGGCCTAGCAGCTTCGGCTTAATTTTTCGTATCCGTGTTTCTCCGGAGTTCTACGCCACGGCCGCTAACACATTGTTAGCGCCCGTGCCGGACGCTGGAGCAACCGACAGCTGCAAAAGTGAAGCCGGAACGCGTCGCTGCCGCGTCGGTCATTCCCGAGGCGAGACGAGCGTCAACGTGCATCAGTCAGAACAGCTTCCGCAGCCGGACCGTTCAATCATCTCCGAGCTCGAGGACGCCGTTCGCAGCGGCTCGTCCGAAAAGCGCGTCCATACGCTCCGCCAGGTCACGAACCTGTTCCTGCACGACGGCGAGCGTCTCAGTGAAGAGCAGATCAAGGTTTTCGACGACGTGCTGTGCATGCTCGTCTCGCGCGTGGAAACCCGCGCGCGCAGCGAGCTCAGCAAGCATCTGGCGCCGGTCGACCATGCGCCGGTCGAGGTCATCCAGCGGCTGGCGCGGGACGAGGAGATTTCCGTCGCCGAAAGCGTGCTGATGCATTCGACGCGGCTGTCCGAGCACACCCTGGTCGAGGTCGCCGCGACCAAGGGCCAGGACCACCTGATGGCGATCTCCAGCCGCCCGCATCTGACCGAGGCGATCACCGACATCATCGTCGACCGCGGCGAGCGCCGGGTGATCCGCAAGCTCGCCAACAACCAGACCGCACGCTTCTCCGAGACCGGCTATACTGGGATGGTTGCCCATGCCGAGGACGACGACGAATTGACCGAGATCATCGGCCTGCGCGTCGACCTGCCCAACCGGCATTTGCGCGATCTGTTGCGCCGGGCGACCGATGCGGTCCGCGCCAAGATGATGGCCTCCGCGCCGCCGGTGCTGCAGCAGGAGATCAAGAAAGTCATCAAGTCCATCGCAGACGTCGCCCGCACCGACGGCGGTCTCGTCGGACGCGACTTCACACTGGCCGAAGAGGCCGTGAAGCGGATGAAGGGCCTCAACGAGCTCAACGACCCCGCGATCTCATTCTTCGCCGAGACCCGCCGGTTCAGCGAGGTCGCGGCCGCGCTCGGGCTGCTCAACAACCTCCCGACCGAGATGATGGCCAAGGTGCTGGAAGGCCCGCGCACCGACATCGTGCTGATCCCCTGCCGCGCCGCCGGGCTGCCCTGGTCGGTCGTGGCGAAGATCCTGACCCACCGCCCGATCAAGCACGGCATCGACAGCGACACGCTCAAGCTCGCCGAGCGCGACTACGCGCGGCTGTCCCACGACACCGCCCAGCGCACCCTGCGGTTCTGGATGGTGCACAACAGGGTGGAGAAGTGAGCAGCTAGGCCGCCCCCGACGGCGTCCGTCGGTCGGCCGCCGGCAGGACGCGGGACAGCAGCCAAGCCGCCGAAGCTGCGACCAGCAACAGCAGAACACAGGTCAAAATGGTCGGAGCGTGAGACGGCAGCAGCTGCCAGTCCGGCCCCACGACCACGCCGCTATCGAATGTCTCGCTGCTGTTCGAACACAGCGCGGCGAAGGCCGGATCTGCGGCGATCTCGGCAGCGATGCGAGCCTCCAGCGCTCGTGCCGCGGACTGGGTGCCGGGCATCGTCGCCAGATGCGCAAGCAGGGCACGCGTGGCGGCCAGATCGGCATGGGCGCATTCGTTGAACGGGCTCGCCTCGTCGGTCAGGCTGCCGGGAACGAGGCCCCACAGGCAGGCGAAATGCTGCAGGCTGACGAAGCCCGTCAACCGGCGCAAGGTCGGGTCGGTTCGGGCCTGACGCGCGGCGAGCTCGACGATCTCCGAACGATGACGGGCGACCACCAGCATCTCGCCATGACCGATCGCCGGAATGGCGAGACCAATCGTCGTGCCGTCCGGCGACCGCGGGTGATGCGCGCCGGCCGGCATCGCCGTGAGGAGCGAGGCCAGCACCATGATGACGGCCAGCGATCGGCCGGCGACCGCACTCCACCCCGCCGTCATCGCTCGTCCTTCAGCGGCACCAGCGCCGCCAGCGTCCAGCGCCCGCCGACGGCCGAAAGCCTGGCGCGCGTCAGCGGCGCAACGTCGATGCGCCGGAACGCCGCCGGGCCTGCGCCGATCGCCTGCGCGATCGCCGCGCGCATGACCGTCGCATGCGTGATGGCGAGAACCGAGCTGTCGACCGCGAGCAGGCTCTCCATCCAACCGGCGACGCGGGTCGTCACATCCGTGAAAGATTCCCCGCCATGCGGGGCCGCGTGCGGATCGCGCAGCCATGCGGCGACGCCCTCCGGCGTCTCCGCCTGGACTTCGGCGAGCGATCGTCCTGCCCAGCGGCCGAAGTCGCAGTCGCGCAGCGCAGGCTCCGTCTGCGCGTCGAGGGCGAGCGCTTCGGCGGTGTCGGCGGCACTGCGGGCCGGGCTGCGCTGCGCGGCGTCATGGGACGGCAGCCGGCCGACCAAGCGCACGATGCTGTCTCGCCCGCGCGCATCCAGCGGCTCGTCGGCAGGAAATGCCATCGCCGCCGTGGCTGGCGTGGCCGCCGCACAGATGAGATGCAGGCGCGCCTTCATCGCCGGTGCGGCCGTTCAAGCGCGGGCGCCATGCGGCGCCATCAGACGCTCGGCCATCACGCCGAACAGCAATCCGAGCGTGGCCCACATGATCGCCTGGCCGCCAAGCGAGGCGATGCGGAATTGCCAGAGCACGGCGGCGGGAAACGCCTCGGGCACCTCGTTCACATCCGGCAGCGCGAGGCCAACGCCGGTCATCACCGCGATATAGACGACCGCAGCGACCAGGGCCGCGTTCCAGGCGCCGAGCCGCGGCAGCAGGCGGCTGCGCAGCATGCCGGCCGCGACCATCGCAGCCAGCGAGATCAGGATCATCGCAAAATACAGGCTGGTGCGCATCCCGATGGTCTCGGCGAGGCCGACCGACGGCGGGTTGGCCGGATATTTCAGCATCGGCGTCAGATAGACGGCGACGAAACCCAGCATCGCCAGCACGGCCGAGCTGGCCCGCGGACCGAGATCTGCCATGCGCCGGAAGGCGAGCGCAAAGGCCAGCGCGAACAGGCCACCAAACGCCGTGCTGTAGACGACGACGCCGCTCAGCAGTCCGATTCCAGCCTGGACCGCGCGGCTGACCAGTTCGGGCTCGGCCGGGACAGCCGGCACCGGCTGCCCCTTGGCCACCGCCTCCTCGGCGCTGGTCTTGGCTTTGGCCTCATCGATCATGGTCTCGAACGCGATCGCATGCTCGACCGACGATTCGCCGGCCAGCTTGAGAAAGCCGAAGGAGAGAATTGCGGCGACGAGGCCAGCCAGCATGCCGCGCAGGAGCAATCGCCCCGTCATCGATCGTCTCTCGAACTATCAGGAAGCGCCGGTGTCACGGTCGAGGCCGGCGATAGGCGAGCTCCGCCGTCCCGGAGCCGCCCGTTCAGTGGCAGGGGAACCCGAGGAGATGGCGTCCGTCATGGACGAATTCGTGGACATAGGCGCTGTTGAAGATCGCAGCCGCGCCCTCTTCGACGCCGACGAAATAGATGCCGAGCACGAGCATCAGGCCACCGAAGATCGCCCACGGCAGAATCTCGCGGACGGGAATGGCGGGCAGAGAGACCGGAAGAGACGTCGCTGTTGCCACGGTGAGGCTCCTTGAATTGCATCTTAGATTGCGGCGCGGGTCGCCGAGGCGGCGCCGGACCGGCGCGCCAGGGCAACATTGATCACGACCGACACTATAAGCGCGGCCACCGGGGGTCGGAAGTCGAAAATGATCCTCAGCGCCTCCGGGGACGCGGCGAAACCGTCACGGCCTGCGTCAGCTGTCGAGAAGCCGGACAGGCCGATTGACATCATCGAGGATGGGCTCCTAACCTGATTTCCGACGGTGCCCCTTGACCGGGGCTCAAAAGGGAATGCGGTGCCGGACACGTCTCGCAAGGGACATGATCGAAGGCCGCAGCTGCCCCCGCAACTGTAAGCGGCGAATCTCGCGCCAAATGCCACTGGGAAATCTCGGTCCCGGGAAGGCGGCGTGGAGGTGACGACCCGCGAGCCAGGAGACCTGCCGTCAGCCGTGGTCACACGCGAAGGTGCCGGTCGGGGCGTCTATTGGCATCGTTTCTACGTCGGATCGCATTGTCCGGTGTGGAACCTCGTTCGCGGTGACGTGCCACTGACGTCATGCCGAGGTTCCCTCGTGTTCTCCTTCCTGTCTGTCGCCCGGCGCGAACGCGCCGGCCTGTTGTCGTCGACCGTCCTGTTCATCATCACCACGCTCGGCACGGTTCCGGCCGCCGCCCAGCAATCCGCCTCTCCCAGCCTGTTGCCGCCGGTCGAGGTCGACGCGCCGCGGCCGCTGGCAACGCCAAAGCCTGCCGCGCAACGCGGGGCGCAGCTGCCGCGCGCACGCTCATCGCAGCCGGCAGCCGCGCCAAACGCCGCCGCCAACGCCCAGCTGGTGGTCAGCCCGACCGGCATCGTGACGCCGGCCGCCAACGTGGCCAACGCGATCACGGTCGTCACGGAGAAGGACATCGCCACGCAGCAGTTCCGCAGCGTACCGGACATCCTCGCGGCCATTCCCGGACTGAACGTCGGGCAGGCCGGCGGCCCCGGCGGCCAGACCAACGTCTTCATGCGCGGCACCAATGCCAACCACACCAAGCTGATCATCGACGGCATCGATGTCGGCGACGTCACCAATGGCAATGGCGCGTTCGATTTCGCGCATCTCCTGGCCGCGGACATCCAGCAACTCGAGGTGCTCCGCGGGCCGCAGAGCGGCCTTTATGGCTCGGATGCGATCGGCGGCGTGATCTCGGTGATCACCCGCAAGGGCGACGGCCCGGCGCGGGCGACCGCCTCGCTCGAGAGCGGCGCGTTCAAGACGTTCAACCAGAGCGCCGGACTGAGCGGCTCCCAGGACAATGTCAACTACGCGGTCAATGTCGCCCATCTGCATGCCGGCGACGTGCCGGTGACGCCGTGGCAATTGCTGCCGGCGGGACAGAAGGCGATCGGCAACGCCTACGACAACCTCACCGCCTCGACCAAGCTCGGCGTCGACCTCAACGAGGCCTGGACGCTGAATTCGGTGATCCGCTACACCGACGCAACCCTGCTGTTCACCGGCGACAGCGGCTTTCCCAGCACTCCCGACACGACTCAGAGCAACCACACCATCCACCAGCTTGCGATGCGCGAGGAAGCCGTCTGGTCTCTGCTCGGCGGCCGCATCAAGAACTACTTCGGCGTCAACTATGTGAACGACTGGTCGTCCGACCTGACGGCCGGCAATCCGGTGGCAGCGGTCGCGACCGGCGAGCGCTTCAAATATGACTGGCATGCCGTCACCGAGCTGGCGCCGCACAACAACCTGATCGTCGGCCTGGAGCAGCAGACCGAGCGGCTGAAAACAGCCGATCTATCCGCCGAGAACGGCAACAACGCCGGCTTCATCGAGCTGCAGACCGAGTTCGCAAGACGGGTATTCCTGGTCGCGAGCCTGCGCAACGACGTCAACGACCAGTTCGGCAGCCATGGCACCTACCGGATCGCGCCGGCGGTGATCCTGCCGGTCACCGAGACCAAGCTGAAGGCAAGCTACGGCACCGGCTTCAAGGCGCCGACCTTGAGCCAGCTCTACCAGGATTTTCCGGTCTTCAACTTCTTCGCCAACCCGAACCTCAAGCCGGAGGAGAGCACCGGCTACGATGCAGGGTTCGAGCAGCCGCTGTTCGACGACCGCTTCCGCTTCGGCACGACCTACTTCCACAACAGCATCACCAACCTGATCAACTTCAACGACACGTTCACCTCCTACGCCAATGTCGGGCTCGCCACCACCGAGGGCACCGAGAGCTTCGTGGCGGCGAAGCTGACGGACCGGCTGTCGCTGCGTGCCGACTACACGTTTACACGCGCGGTCGATGCGGCGACGGGTCTGCAGCTGCTGCGACGGCCGAAGGAAAAGTGGAGCGCGACGGCGGTGTGGACGCCGCTGGACGCGTTGACCTTGTCAGCCACGGTGCTGCGCATCAGCGACTGGCTCGACGTCAGCCGCGACGGCATGACCACCGGCCTCGTCGCGCCCGGCACCACGGTGGTGAACCTGCGCGCCGACTACGCGGTCTCCGACCAGGTCAAACTGTTCGGCCGCATCGATAACCTGTTCAACCGCCACTATCAGAACCCGACTGGCTTCCTGGCCCCAGGCCTCGGCGTGTTCGGCGGCATCCGCGTGGCGAGTTTTGGGGTGCAGTAGCACGTCCCCCAGCCAGCGAAGCCCTGTCATCGACGTCACGAATGCACTACCATCAACCCAAGAGGAGACGACCCATGGCTCTCGATAACATGACATCATCAGCGGAGGCCCGCCTCACGCCCGTCCCGCAGCGGCATGCTGCCGTGTTCTGCTTCGCGTTGCTGGTCGTCGCCTGTGGCCTGGCGAGCTTCGCCTTTGCCTGCGCCACGCCATTTGCGGCCTTCGCCGTGATCGCCGCCGCGCTGCTGCCGCTGCGGTCGGCACTGCCGGTGATGCTCGGCGCCTGGCTGGTCAACCAGGGCATCGGCTTCGGCGCCCTGCACTACCCGGTCGATGCCACCACGCTGGCCTGGGGCGCGGTGATCGGCACGGCCGCGCTGGTTGCCACCGTCGCGGCCCGCGGCATTCTGCAGGCCCTGCGCGCAAGCCCGGCTCCAGTCGCCTTCGTCGCCGCCCTGCTCGGCGGCTACGCGGCCTACGAGCTGGTGCTGCTGGCCGCCACGCCCGCGCTCGGCGGTGGCGCGAGCTTCACGCTGCCGATCATCGCCCGCCTCGGCCTCACCAGCGCCGCCTGGCTGGTCGGCCTCGTCGCCGTCAGCGAAATCGTCCGCCTGCTGAGCCCGCTGGCCTCGCGCCGCGCGGCGTCCTGACTGGCGCTCTTTTTCGATCGATCAAACAAAAACGGCGGGCCGAGGCCCGCCGTTTCCATGTCTCGCTTGTCGTCGTAGACGCTCAGTTCTTGGTCTTGTCGACCAGCGCGCCCTTCTTGATCCAGGGCATCATGTCGCGCAGGCGGGCGCCGACTTCCTCGATCGGGTGCTGGGACAGGCGGGCGCGGGTGGCCTTGAACGAGGACTGGTTGACCTTGTTCTCGAGCATCCAGTCGCGCGCGAAGCGGCCGGACTGGATGTCGTCGAGCACGCGCTTCATCTCGGCCTTGGTCTCGGGGGTGATGATGCGCGGGCCGGTGACGTACTCGCCATACTCCGCGGTGTTGGAGATCGAATAGTTCATGTTGGCGATGCCGCCTTCATAGATCAGGTCGACGATCAGCTTCACCTCGTGGAGGCACTCGAAATAGGCCATCTCCGGGGCGTAGCCGGCCTCGGTGAGGGTCTCGTAGCCGGCCTTGATCAGCTCGACCAGGCCGCCGCACAGCACGGCCTGCTCGCCGAACAGGTCGGTCTCGCACTCTTCCTTGAAGGTGGTCTCGATGATGCCGGCGCGGCCGCCGCCGATCGCCGAGGCATAGGACAGGCCGAGGTCATGGGCGTTGCCCGAGGAATCCTTGGCGATCGCGATCAGGCAGGGCACGCCGCCGCCGCGCTGGTACTCGGAGCGGACGGTGTGGCCGGGGCCCTTCGGCGCGATCATCAGCACGTCGAGATCGGCGCGCGGGTCGAGCAGGTTGAAGTGCACGTTGAGGCCGTGCGCGAACACCAGCGCGGCGCCCTGCTTCATGTTGTCGTGCAGGTGCTCGCGGTAGATGTCGCCCTGCAGCTCGTCCGGGGTCAGCATCATCACGAGGTCGGCCCACTTGGCGGCCTCGGCGACTTCCATCACCTTGAAGCCGGCGCCTTCGGCCTTCTTGGCCGAGGCCGAGCCCTTGCGCAGCGCGATCGCAACGTCCTTGACGCCGGAATCCTTCAGGTTGAGCGCATGGGCGTGGCCCTGGCTGCCGTAGCCGACGATGACGACCTTCTTGCCCTTGATCAGGTTCAGATCGGCGTCGCGATCGTAGTAGACACGCATTGTCGTTTCCTCTTTGAGATGGCCGGAATTGGCTGAAAAGTCAGACGCTTGGGTGAGGCACGGGCGGCTGCGCCCGGACAAAATCCGGCCCGTGTCTAGAGCATTTTGGGCTCCGATGGAAACCCCGATCTCGCATGGCGCTGGCGTCCCTCATGCGTCCATGAACACGGGATAGAGCGAGGCCAGGAGCAGCACCGCCATCAGGATGTTGAAGCCGCGCACCGCACGCTCGGAGCTGAGCAGCGGCCGCAGCGCGGTGCCGAACAGCGTCCAGGTGACGGTCGAGCCGATCGCCATCACGAAGCTGATCGCGACCTGCAGTGCAACATTGGCGGGAAAGCGCGCGATCGCGGCATAGGCGGTGATGGTGCTGATCACCATCACCCAGCCCTTGGCGTTGACCCACTGAAACAGCGCCGCGCCCCAGAACGACATCGGGCCACGCGGCGTGGTGTCGTCGGGCTTGGCGGCGCCCGAGAAGGCGATCGCGACCGCCAGGTAGATCAGGTAGGCGGCGCCGAGATATTTCAGCACCTCCTGCAGCACCGGATAGGTGATGAACACGGTGGCGAGCCCGACGCCGACCGCGCCGACCATGAAAGCGAAGCCGAAGCTGACCCCCATCATGTGCGGCACCGTGCGGCGGAAGCCGTAGGTCACGCCGGACGACAGCAGCATGATGTTGTTCGGCCCGGGGGTGAACGACATCACGAAGGCGAAGGCGACGAAGGCGATGAGGAGCTGCTGGGACATCTAGTGCGCTCCCACTGCACGGGCACTCTTCACCCTCCCCTGGAGGGGGAGGGTCGATCGCGCATGAAATGCGCGATCGGGGTGGGGTGGGCCCCAGGCACAGCTCGCGCGTGGAGGCATCACCCCACCCCGTTCCACATCGCGGCTTCGCGCGATGTGGAACGACCCTCCCCCTCCAGGGGAGGGTGGCAGCGTGCTCGCCTCACCGTCTCGCGCAAACATCAACACGCTCGCTTCAGCCCTGCCCCGCCGGCTTCTGCAGCACATACGTGGCGTGCATCGGGGCGTGATAGTCCGCGGACATCGTGATGAACCCGACCTCGCTCAGCATGCGCTCCATCACCCAGGCGAAGGTCGAGTTCTCGTCGCGCATGTGGGTGATGACGCTGTCGCGGGCGAGGTCGTGGTTCTTGATGTTGAAATCGGCCCATTGCTCGACCGAGCGCTCGGCGCCGTCGGGCATGGCGACATAGACGATGTCGCGCAGGAAGAACTGCGCGCCCGGCTTCAGCGCCGCGAAGATCCGCGCCAGCGCCACCGCCTTCCAGAAGTCCGGCAGATGATGCAGCGTGAACTCGCTGGCGATCAGGTCATAGGAGTTCGGCTCGTAGGCGAACGACAACAGGCCGGCCGCATGCATCCGCACCGCAGTGCGGCGGTCGCGGGTGTAGATCCTGGTCAGCGCCAGCATCGCCGGCGAGATGTCGATGGCGTCAACGACAGCGCCCATCAGCGCGGCTTCCGTCGCCAGCACGCCGTTGCCACAGCCGATGTCGGCCACCCGCCAGCCCGGCCTGACGCCGAGCATCCTCAGCGCGGCGCGCGCGCGCTCGTCGGCATCCTCTCCCGAGCCGTAGATCGAGGCCACGGCATGATCGAGTCCGAACCGGTTGCGTTCGTTGTAGTACCAGTCGCGCGCCAGCATGGCTCACATCCCTTCCGGTCCCCGCCCGATCGCCGCAACGCCCGTCCTGGCGACTTCGACCAGGCCGAGCGGACGCATCAGATCGATAAACTGCGTGATCTTGTCGGTATTGCCTGTGATCTCGAACACAAAGCTCTCGGTGGTCGCATCGATCACGCGGGCGCGGAACGCATCCGCCAGCCTGAGCGCCTCGACCCGCGGCTCGCCGACGCCGCGCACCTTGACCATCGCCAGCTCGCGCTCGATCGCGCGTTTGGTCAAGGTCATGTCGACGACGCGATAAACCGGGATCATGCGGTCGAGCTGATGCTTGATCTGCTGGATCACCATCGGGGTACCGGTCGTCACGATGGTGATGCGCGAGAGATGCTTCTGGCTCTCGGTCTCGGAGACGGTGAGGCTCTCGATGTTGTAGCCGCGCCCCGAGAACAGGCCGATGACGCGCGCGAGCACGCCGGGCTCGTTCTGCACCAGGACGGAGAGCGTGTGGGTCTCGTTCGGATCGTGGCGGTCTTCGATGAAGTAGGCGGAGGCTGGCTGGTTCATTGGTGTCCCCTCAGAATTTCATCCGTCATGGCCGGGCTTGTCCCGGCCATCCACGTCGAGCGTCGCGCGTGCGGCTCGTGGATGCCCGGGCCTTCGCCGCGCCGAAGCGGCTTCGGCCGCGCAGGCGGGTCAAGCCCGGGCATGACGGCGGTATTTGGAGTTGGCCGGGTGCCCATCATGCAGCCCCCGCTTCGGCATGGGCGGCCGCCGGCATGACCCAGCGCCTGAACAGGTCGAGATCGATGTTGCCGCCGGTCAGCACCAGGCCGACGCGCTTGCCGGCCAGCCTTTGCTTCTCCTGCAGGGCGGCCGCGAGCGGCGCCGCGCCGGCGCCCTCGGCGAGATTGTGGGTGTCGGTCCAGAGGATGCTGATGGCCTCGGCGATCTCGGCATCGCTGACCTGCACGATGCGCGAGGCGCCCTTCAGGATGATCGCAAGCGCCTCGGCATCCGGGCTGCGCGTCGCGAGCCCGTCGGCATGGGTATCGGCGCTGTTGGTCGTCACGACGGTGCGCGCCGTGAACGACAGCGCATAGGACGGCGCGCCGGTCGATTGCACGCCGACGATCTCGGTCTTCAGTCCCAGCAGATCGCGCGCCAGGATGCAGCCGCAGATGCCCGAGCCCTGCCCGATCGAGACGTAGAGCACGTCGAGATCGGGAGCGCTGCGCAACAGCTCCAGCGCGTAGGTGGCGACGCCGCGGACGAGATCGCGATGGAACGACGGCACCATCTGCAGGCCGTCGCGCGCGGCGTGGCGGCCGGCCTCCTCGCGTGCCTCCTGGAAGTCGCTGCCATGCTCGATCAGCTCGGCACCGAACGCCGCCATGGCGCGGTTCTTCTCGACCGAGTTGCCCCTGGGGACGTAGATCGTCACCGGCAGCCCGTTGCGGCGGCCGGCGAAGGCGACGCTCTGGCCGTGATTGCCGCGCGTCGCGGTGATCAGCCCGCGGACATCCGGCTGCGTGCGCTTGAGAGCGTCGACGTAAACCAGCCCGCCACGCACCTTGAAGGCGCCGGCCGGCGTGTGGTTCTCGTGCTTGACGACGACCTCAGTCCCCAGCCGCTGCGCCAGCAGCGGCCACGCGTGCGCCGGCGTCGCCGGCACGGCGGCCGCGACGATGGCGTGAGCCTGCTCCAGCTCTGCTAATGTGAACATGGCCGCCCCCTCATACGAGCTGTCATGCCCGCGAAGGCGGGCATCCAGTACGCCGCGGCCGTCGTGGGACTCACGATGGCCGCGGCGTACTGGATCGCCCGGTCAAGCCGGGCGATGACAGTGGAATTTTGGGTTGGCGTCGTGCTCACGTTACGTCCTCACACCAGCGCCTTGCCGCCCGCGAACGCGGCAGCCGGATCGCTCGCCTCGGCCGGCAAGATCATCTCGTTGTGCGCCTTGCCCGACGGGATCATCGGGAAGCAGTTCTCCAGCGCCGCGACGCGGCAATCGAACAGCACCGGCTTCTTGACCGAGATCATCTCCTTGATCGCGCCGTCGAGATCGCCGGGCTTCGACACCTGCAGGCCGACGCCGCCATAGGCCTCGGCCAGCTTGACGAAGTCCGGCAGCGCCTCCGAGTAGGAATGCGACAGGCGGTTGCCATGCAGCAGCTGCTGCCACTGCCGCACCATGCCCATGTACTGGTTGTTCAAGATGAAGATCTTGACCGGCAGCTCGTACTGCACGGCCGTCGACATCTCCTGCATCGTCATCTGCACCGAGGCGTCGCCGCCGATGTCGATGACCAGGCTGTCGGGATGCGCGACCTGGACGCCGATCGCCGCCGGCAGGCCGTAGCCCATGGTGCCGAGACCGCCCGAGGTCATCCAGCGGTGCGGCTCGTCGAAGCCGAAGAACTGCGCCGCCCACATCTGGTGCTGGCCGACCTCGGTGGTGATGTAGGTGTCGCGGCCGCGCGTCAGCTCGAACAGCCGCTGGATGGCATATTGCGGCATGATGACGTCGCGGTTCGGCCGGTAGGCCAGCGAGTTGCGCGCGCGCCAGACGGCGATCTCCTGCCACCACGACTTGATGTCGGGCTTCTTCGCTTCCGCCTTGAACACCTGCAGGATGTCGGCGAGCACGTCACCGCAATCGCCGATGATCGGCACGTCGACGCGGATGTTCTTGTTGATCGACGACGGATCGATGTCGATGTGGATCTTCTTGGAGTTCGGCGAGAACGCGTCGGTGCGGCCGGTGATGCGGTCGTCGAAGCGCGCGCCGACGCACAGCATGACGTCGCAATCATGCATCGTCATGTTGGCTTCGTAGGTGCCGTGCATGCCCAGCATGCCGAGCCAGTTGGGACCC
The DNA here is from genome assembly GCF_051167715.1 of Bradyrhizobium sp. HKCCYLS20291. Taxonomy (NCBI): domain Bacteria; kingdom Pseudomonadati; phylum Pseudomonadota; class Alphaproteobacteria; order Hyphomicrobiales; family Nitrobacteraceae; genus Bradyrhizobium; species Bradyrhizobium sp. HKCCYLS20291. The sequence goes on from NZ_JBNPTO010000002.1 coordinate 626,032, forward strand.
GACGCGGGATAGGCGCCCAGCCCCATCAGCGTGGAGGTGATCGGAAAGCCCGTGACCTCGACCAGCTCGCGCAGCAGCTTCGAGGCTTCAGGTCCCGAATTGACGACGCCGCCGCCGGAATAGATCACCGGCCGCTTGGCGCCGGCCAGCAGCGCCACGGCTTTGCGGATCTGCATCGCATCGCCCTTGACGCGCGGCGAATAGGAGATGTGGACGTCCGACTTGCGCGGCGGATGATAGGTGCCGGTGGCGAACTGCACGTCCTTCGGCACGTCGACGACGACCGGACCCGGGCGGCCCGTGGTCGCGACATAGAACGCCTCGTGCAGCACCTTGGCGAGATCGTTGACGTTGCGGACCAGCCAGTTGTGCTTGGTGCAGGGCCGGGTGATGCCGACGGTGTCGCACTCCTGGAACGCGTCGTTGCCGATCAGATGCGTCGGCACCTGGCCGGTGATGCAGACCAGCGGGATCGAGTCCATCAGCGCGTCCGCCAGCGGCGTCACCATGTTGGTGGCGCCCGGGCCCGAGGTCACCAGCACGACGCCCGGCTTGCCGGTCGAGCGCGCATAGCCTTCGGCGGCGTGGCCGGCGCCCTGCTCGTGGCGGACCAGGATGTGCTCGACCTCGCTCTGCTGGAAGATCTCGTCATAGATCGGAAGCACCGCGCCGCCGGGATAGCCGAAGATGTGCTGCACGCCGTGGTCGATGAGCGCGCGCACGATCATCGCGGCGCCGGTCATCTGGTTCGGATCGTGGCTCTTGTCGGTCATGGTGGGCTCCGGATCGCTGGGTCTCAGCGGCTTGTCGTTTTGGTCGGTCGGATGGTTTCGGGCGGTTCAGCGTGGTCGAGGTCGTTTCGGGCAATAAAAAAGGGCCCTGGAAGGCCCTGCGCACCGCTCGGATCATGGATGGCCGCTAGCCATCCCCGGCGATGCGCCTGGGTACGACTACGATAAGGAGGGCAATAAAGTTGCGCATGATGCCGAGCAAGCTTCCCAAAGGTTGCGCGAAACATAGCCATGGTTGCCTCGATGTCAAGGCAAAGCCGGCTCATCAGCGCGATTTATAGATGTTAACGCGGATTCCGCTGTTCGGCGAGCGGTAATTTGGCCGTTGCCGAGGCAAAGGGCCATCGCTCACGCCGACCTAGTTTTCCCAAGGGTTGATCAATGAAAGACCGAGCCCGGCGAAGTCGCCGACATTTCGGGTCGCGAGGTCGAGACCATAGGCGGACGCGATACCCGCGATCTGCAAATCAGCAAGCTTCGTTGGGATCTGATGGAGCGGGAGTCCGCTCGCCCTCGCCTGGGCGAGCAAACGCGCTGCGGCCTGCGCTGCGGCTGCATCGAACGCGTAGATGCGGCTTCCAAACCGCCTGACCGTCCGTACAATCGCATTCTCCAGCGCATCCTTGCGCTTACCGGGGCTAAGCATCGCGAGCCCGGCACCGAGCTCGAATATCGTGATGCTCGAGAGCGCGCTGCCGGCAAAGTTCGAGTCGAGCCAGTTGACGACATGAGCCGATGGCGCAGGCTTCAACGCCTCAGAAATGACGTTGGTATCGAGCAGGATCATTCCAGCACGGCGGGCCGGATCGGCGCAGAACGCAGTTGATCGAGCACTTCATCGAGATCGACACCCGGCCGGGAAATCGCCACCAGCCAGCTGCCGAACGGCTCAGCATCGTCAGGCGATTCTGCTTCCTCGCGCGCGAGCCTCTCCAGCGTCTCCCTGAGATCAGCCTCCAAGCTCTTGCCACGGCGTTCGGCGCGAAGCCGCAGCAGCTCCTTGGTCGCGTCGTCAACTTTGCGGATCAAGATGTCAGCCATCGGAGCCTCCATCGGTTTGATATCACGATATCAATTCTCCTTCAACGACGCCACCCACGCCTTTGCCGCCTCCGGGCTCATCCATTCGAACTCCGGCAACTGGTGGCGAAACCAGGTGAACTGGCGCTTGGCGTAGTGACGGGTATCAGCCTTGCCGATGGTGGCCGCCTCCTCCCGCGTGATCTCGCCCTTGAGGTAGCGGATCAGCGCCGGGACGCCGTGGGCCTTCATCGCCGGCAGCAGCGGGTCGAGGCCGCGGCCGGCGAGCCGTTCGACCTCTTCCAGCGCGCCGCGCTCCAGCATGATGTCGAAGCGGGCATCGATCCGCTGATAAAGCGCTTCCCGCTCCGGGGCCATGAACAGCGCTTTCGTGCTGCCCCCGGGCAGCAGCGGCGGCGTGGTCTCGGCATGCCAGTCGGCCAATGGCCGACCGGTCGCCTCGATCACCTCCAGGGCCCGGGCAATGCGGGTGCGGTCGCGCAGGTTGAGCCGCGCGCCCGCAGCCGGGTCGCGCCGCGCCAGCTCGGCATGCAGCGCCTCGACGCCGTCGCGCGCGAGCCTGCGGCGCACCGCCTCGCGAACGTCCTCCGGCACCGGCGGCACCGCTGAGAGCCCTGATGTCAACGCCTTGAAGTACAGCCCGGTGCCGCCGATGAAGATCGGCAGCCGGCCCGACCGCCTGGCATCATCGAGCACCTCAGCGGCATCCCGGACAAAATGGCCGGCCGAGTAGTTCACGGCGGCGTCGACGTGACCGTAGAGCCGGTGCGGCATGGCCGCTTCTTCCTCGACTGTCGGCCGCGCCGTCAGAACCCTGAGATCACGGTAGACCTGCATGGAATCGGTGTTGATGACGACCCCGCCCGCTTTTTGCGCAAGTTCCATGGCCAGGGCCGACTTGCCGCTGGCGGTCGGCCCTGCGATAAGCACCGCTTTATTGTTGTCTGGCAAAGTCACCTGATGTCTCTCGTCGCCACCTTCATCTGCAATCCCGCCGATCCCGCGTTGGATACCACGATCGTGGAGGCCTTCCTGGCCGTGTTGCCAGAGCCGGGCACGCCGCGCTGGCTGTTCGACGAAGTCGCCATCGACATCCCGTTCGGCGGCGACGGCGAAGTTCACAAGATCGAGGCCCGCTTGCGCGACCTGCGCGGCGACATGCCGATCGACATCGTCGTGCAGGCGGAAGCCGTCAGGCGCAAGAAGCTTTTTCTCGCCGACATGGATTCCACCATGATCGGCCAGGAATGCATCGACGAGCTCGCCGATTTCGCCGGCCTGAAGCCGCACGTGGCTGCGATCACCGAGCGGGCGATGCGCGGCGAGATCGCGTTCGAGCCGGCGCTGCGCGAACGCGTCGCCCTGCTGAAGGACCTGCCGGTCAGCGTGGTCGACGACGTCCTGGCCAAGCGCATCGCGCTGACGCCGGGCGGCCGCCATCTGGTGATGACGATGCGCGCCAACGGCGCCTATACCTGCCTGATCTCCGGCGGCTTCACGCTGTTCACCAATGCCATCGCGGCGAAGATCGGCTTCCAGGAGAACCGCGCCAACGAGCTCGTCGTCGCCGGCGGCAAGCTGACCGGTGAAGTCCGCGAGCCGATCATCGGCCGCGACGCCAAGCTCGCCACCCTGATCGAGCTGCGCGAATCATTTGATCTCGACGCCATCGACACGCTGGCGGTCGGCGACGGCGCCAACGATCTCGGCATGATCGAGGCCGCCGGCCTCGGCGTCGCCTACCACGCCAAGCCCGCCGTCTCCGCCGCCGCGTCAGCCCGCATCGACCACAGCGATCTCACCGCCCTGCTCTACGCCCAGGGCTACACGCGCGATCAGTTCGTCGACTGACAAGGCTGCCGCCAGAGTCCTGTAGGGTGGGCAAAGCAGCCGCCCGCAGGGCGGTCGCGTGCCCACCGTCCGTCCGCACGGAAGCAGGAAACCAATCAACCTCGCCGCGAGCGCGACGGCCGTGACTGCGCCCTCGCCCCTTGTGGGAGAGGGCATGGACGGCAGCGCAACGAGCTCGGTCGGGTGAGGGGTCTGTCTCAACGAGTCGCGCTCGCGGAGAGAACCCCTCACCCGACCGAGCCTGCGGATCAGCCAGCGCTGCCCTCTCCCACAAGGGGCGAGGGCAATGCATCGCGCAGCGGTGCGGAGGATCCAGGCTGGTTCGAATGCGATCATCAAAGGACAGCGGGAAGAGGGTCCGGCTCAAAGGCCAGAGCGCCACACGGTCTGCGAGCAGCGTGTTGATGGAGGGCAGCCACTCGCTCGTCATTGCGAGCGCAGCGAACGGTGAACGCTGCGATCATCCGTGACATTTTGATGAACTCTGCAAATGCTGGACGATCGCAATCGCGCCTCGTGCCTTTATCGCGACCGCAAGCGAGATTCGCTCCGAGAGGACGCGATGTCATTGGCACTCGCGATCAGCTCCGCAGGATTTTATTTCAATCCCTAGCGCTCTCGCGCAACACCATTCCAATTCATTCCGGATCGCAAATCAGATCATTCGCTCTCCACATCGAAGCAGGTCGCGCGTCACAGGATTAACCGCATCACCATCAGATGAATTGCAAAATCATGCTGCATCGCATATAAATCTGACTGCGCTAGGGAGCGTCCAAGGACACGAAAACGGTTGCACGACGATGCAATCGATCATCGTTACAGAAGGACTCTCCCGATGACCATCAAACACATCATTCCCGGCTCTCTCGTCGCGCTCGCCTTGCTGAGCGGCGCCGCCGTCGCGGCCGAGCTGCCGAACTACGAAGTCGGCGCACTGCCGGCCACCCCGCATCAGCTCTCCGTCGTGGGCGCGTCGTCCGCGCAGGAGATCGCTGCCGTCAAGACCGACAGCACCGCCTCGCCGCACCAGCTCGCCGTGCTCACCCATCATCGCCGCAGCGCGGCTCTCGTCGTTCCGACCACGGTCGGCAGCGTGCGCAACTGAGCGAGCGGCACGGCGTCCTGCCTGATAGGTGGCGCGCGCCTTGCTGAGCAAGGCCGCGCTTCCTCTCCCACCATACGTGGCCGCCGATACGACGTAGCGGGACTGCCGGACGACAATGGCATCCGGCCGCCGCGATCGACGACTTCGCCTCGTCCGCGTCCGCAATTCGTGCCGCGACTTCGTGCCACGCACATCCCACCCATCCTGCGCCGGAGCTTCTGAGCTGCGGCATTGAAGCCGACGGGCGGGCCGCAGGAATGCAGCGGCGTTGCAGCCGCCGCTGATTCGGCGCATCAGCGTCGCCTGCGACACTCATCCGGCTTCATTCCCGTCGCGCCTGCATCGTTGTCAGCTTCGCCGCGCTGCGCACGCGTCAGCCGTCGTCGGCAACTGGCGAAACCTGCCCACCGCCTGTCGCGATCCGCCATGCATTCCATACGCGGCGCTTATTATATGCGCTATTGCGCAAATACGAAATTATGAATATGTTTCCGCCATGTTCGATCCTGTCCCGTTGCTCGCGGCTCTCGCCGAGCCGACCCGTCTCGCCGCCCTGCGCATCCTTTCGGATGGTGGCGAGCACTGTGTCTGCGAGCTCACGCAGCGGCTCGGCGCCAGCCCGTCGCGCATGAGCCGGCACATGGGCGCGCTCAGGAGCGCCGGTCTCGTCATCGACCGGCGCGACGCCCAATGGGTCCGGTATCGACTGAGACCCGATCTTGCGCCGGAGCGGCGCGCCATCCTCGACGCCGTCATGGCGGCCATGATCGAACCGGACAGGAGCGCAGCATGACAGAGGACGTCCCGACCTATGCCGACGGATCGGCATCGGCTCCGATCTGGGTCATGGCCACGGCGACCGCCATCGCCATCTGGTTCGCGGTCTACTGGCAGCTGCAGCCGTTTTCGGCCTGGCTGGTGTCGGCGCTACCGGTGACGCCCGGCAGCCATCTGGACGAAGCGGCGCGCTTTTTCGTGTTCGACGCGCCCAAGGTCCTGATGCTGATGACGCTCGTCGTGTTCGGCATGGGCATGGTGCGCAGCTTCTTTTCAGCCGAGCGGACCCGTGCATTGCTCGCCGGTAGGCGCGAGGGCTTCGGCAACGCCGCAGCGGCAATCCTCGGCGTCTTCACCCCGTTCTGCTCGTGCTCGGCGGTGCCGCTGTTCGTCGGCTTCGTCTCGGCCGGCGTGCCGCTCGGCGTGACCTTCTCGTTCCTGATTGCAGCGCCGATGGTGAACGAGGTCGCGCTCGGCCTGCTGTTCGCGCTGGTCGGCTGGAAGATCGCGGCGATGTATCTCGGCTTCGGCCTGACCTTGGCAATGCTCGCCGGCTGGATCATTGGACGTCTGCACCTCGAAGCATGGCTCGAGGAATGGGTGCGCAACGTTCGCGCGAGTGCGGCCGACCTGCCAGCGAACGCGCACACCGTCGTCGATCGCATTCAGGCCGGCATCGAGGCGGTGCGCGACATCGTCGGACGGGTCTGGGTCTGGATCGTCGTCGGCATCGCCGCCGGCGCGTTCATTCACGGCTATGTCCCGAACGACCTGCTGGCCGCGATCATGGGCAAGGGCCATTGGTGGTCGGTGCCGGCGGTCGTGCTGATCGGCATTCCCATGCACGCCAACGCAGCGGGCATCATTCCGGTGGTCGAAGCGCTGCTCGACAAGGGCGCCGCGCTCGGAACCGTGCTCGCCTTCATGATGAGCGTGATCGCGCTGTCGTTCCCCGAAATGCTGATCCTGCGCAAAGTCCTGACGCTGCGGCTGATCGCCGTGTTCGCCGGCGTCGTTGCCGCCGGCATCGTCGCCGTCGGCTATCTCTTCAATGCCCTGTTCTCTTGAAAGGATTGATCCAATGAAGAACGTGAAGATTCTCGGCTCCGGCTGCAAGCGCTGCATCCAAACGGCGGACATGGTCGCGGCCGAGGCAAGCCGGCTGGGCATCCGGGTCGCGCTCGAGAAGGTCACGGACCTCGCCACGATCGCACAATACGGCATCGCCTCAACGCCAGGCATCGTTGTCGACGGCCGGGTGGTCCACACCGGTGGACTGCCAAAGCCGGAGGAGATGGCGAAATGGCTGACCGCGTGATCACATACCGAGGCCGGCGGCCGGCAGGTCGGAGCGTCCGGCGCGCCGGGAGGCGACAATGACGATGTCTGCGCGAAGGCCGGCATCGAGTTCTGATCGCGCTTGCCGCGCTCCGGTTTCGTTGCGAAATACGACGCGCAGAGCGTGATCCGGAGGAGCGCAACGGCTCTCCGAGAGGATCACGCTCCAACCGAAGGATCAGAGCATGACGCGATTGCCTGGAAGCGCCCTGCTCCGGCCTTGAAGCGCGAGGATGCCGCATTGCCTGATCGCCTGCCGCAGTTGGATGAAGCCTCGTTTCAGCCGATCGATCACGCGAAGCTGCTGCAGCCCGCGCGCTCGTCCCACCCGCCGCGTATTCTGCTGCTCTACGGTTCGCTGCGGCAGCGCTCGTTCAGCCGGCTGCTCACCGAAGAGGCCGCGCGGATCCTCACCCGCCTCGGCGCGGAAGCGCGCACCTTCAATCCACGCGGACTGCCGCTGGTCGACGATGCGGAGCCCGATCATCCCAAGGTACGCGAGCTGATGGACGTCGTGACCTGGTGCGAAGGTATGGTGTGGTGCTCGCCCGAGCGGCACGGTGCGATGACCGGCGTGATGAAGACCCAGATCGACTGGATCCCGCTGTCGATTGGCGCCGTCAGGCCGACACAGGGCAAGACGCTGGCGGTGATGCAGGTCAGCGGCGGCTCGCAGTCGTTCAATGCCGTCAACCAGCTTCGCGTACTCGGGCGCTGGATGCGCCTGATCACCATCCCCAACCAGTCCTCGGTGCCAAAGGCGTTCGCGGAGTTCGACGACAGTGACCGCATGAAGCCGTCGCCCTACTACGACCGAGCCGTGGACGTCATGGAGGAGCTCGTCAAGTTCACGCTGCTGACCCGCGACCGCGCCGACTATCTGGTTGACCGCTATTCCGAGCGCAAGGAAAGCGCCGAGGAGCTCTCGAAACGGGTTAATCAGCGAGCGCTGTGAGCCGCCAGGTGCATCGACAGCGGCTCGGGGCGCCGTATCGCACGTGCGGCGAGCGACCGCTTTGATTCTGATAAAAATAAATCACTTGCTATTTTTCAGAATTCATGATTGTCTGCGCCCATCCCGCCTCACTGCAAGGGGCGTTGCGCGCGATCGTCACGACACGCGAGGCGGGGAGGCGGTGACCGCGGGAGATCGCAGCATTCTCGGCAACGAGGGTGCGGACGAACGATCGCTTGCGGACGTGAAGTCGCAGCGGCCTGACACCCCGAAGCTGGTGTCCCGCACAGTGCGCAAGCATTGTCGCGAATGGTGGCCAACAAGCCCGGCGCACCAGGGCGACTGCGTATAAGCGTGAAGACACCGCGCAGGGAATGCCGGATGACCGGCTTTGCCTGTGGTACCTGCCGCCTGCATTTTTTTCGCAGGCGGGCCATGGGTGGGGCCTTCACCCGGCATTCCCTGCGCCCTTGCACTATCAGCAAGGGACGACCTGATGACAGACCTCGGGCGCACGCGCCGCGAGGCCATAGCGCCATGTCGATCGCTGTTTGAGATGTGAAGCAGTCTCTTTCCACGCGTCGTCCCGGACAAGCCGCGACGCGCGCAGCGCGGCGTGGCGCCGATCCGGGATCCATACGCCGCGGCGGTCGTGACGGGCAAAATGCCAACGACCCGCCTGCCTCAAACCGCTCCCTGGGGGTATGGGTCCCTGCGCCGCGTGCGCAATTGCGCACACTAGGCCGGGACGACAGCTGAGTGTCCGGCTGCGTAGGGTGGGCAAAGGCGCGTAGCAGGCTGTTAGTTGTGGCTGGTGGTCTTGCGCGCCGTGCCCACCGTCCATCCGCGAGCGCGGGCGCCGATGGTGGGCACGGCGCGGGATGGATCGAGGTAAACAAACGGCAGCGCGGGCGCGCCTTTGCCCACCCTACAGCACCGTGCCCTACTGCAGGCTCAGCGCGACGAACCGCAGTTCGCCGTCGGCGTTGGAGACCAGCAGCAGCACGGACTTCTTGCCGTCTTTCTTGAGCTGATCGACGCGCTTCTTGATGTCGGCGCCTGACGTGACCGCTTCCTGGGCAACCTCGACGATGACGTCGCCGGCCGAAAGCCTCTTCTCCGCGGCGTCGGAGGCCTGGTCGACGCCGGTGACGACGACGCCCTTCACGCTCTCCTTGATCTTGTAGCGGGTGCGCAGATCCTTCGAGAGCGCGGCGAGATCGAGGCCGAGCGCCTTCTGGGTCACCGGCTTGTCGGCCGGCTCGTCCTTCTTGATCGCCGCCTGCTGGACCTTCTCGTTGTCCTCGAGCCGGCCGAGCTTGACCTTGAGCGTCTGCTCCTGGCCCTTGCGAATGACGATGATGTCGACTTCCTTGCCGACGGCGGTGTCGGCGACGATGCGCGACAGGTCCTTCGGCTCCTTGATGTCGTGACCGTCGAACTTGACGACGACGTCGCCAGGCTCGATGCCGGCCGGCTTGGCCGGGCCCTTGTCGTCGACACCGGCGACCAGCGCACCGCGCGCCGGCTTGATGTTCAGGCTCTCGGCGATCTCGTCGGTGACGCCCTGGATGCGGACGCCGAGCCAGCCGCGGCGCAGCTCGCCGAACTGGCGCAGCTGGTCGACCACACCGGCGACGGTCTTCGAGGGCACGGCGAAGCCGATACCGATCGAGCCGCCGGACGGCGAGATGATCAGCGTGTTGACGCCGATGACCTCGCCTTCGAGGTTGAACAGCGGACCGCCGGAGTTGCCGCGGTTGATGGCGGCGTCGGTCTGGATGTAGCTGTCATAGGGGCCCGACGAGATGTCGCGGTTCTTGGCCGAGACGATGCCCGCGGTGACGGTACCGCCCAGGCTGAACGGGTTGCCGATCGCGACCACCCAGTCGCCGAGCCGGAGCTTGTCGGAGTCGCCGAACTTGACCACCGTGAGCTGCCGCGTCGGCTTGAACTTGAGCACCGCGAGGTCGGTCTTCTTGTCGACGCCGACCAGCTCGGCCTTGATCTTGGTACCGTCGTTCATGATCACGTTGATCTCGTCGGCATCGGCGATGACGTGGTTGTTGGTGACCACGATGCCGCTGTCGTCGACGATGAAGCCGGAGCCGAGCGAGTTGGTGCGGCGAGGCGAATTGTCGGCGCCGCCCCGGCCGCCCGGACCGCCGCGGCGGTTCTTGAAGAAGTCGTCGAAGAACTCCTCGAACGGCGAGCCCGGCGGCACCTGCGGATTGGCGTTGCGGCCCTCGCCTCCCCCGCCGCCCTTGGCCTCGACGGTCTGCGAGGTCGAGATGTTGACGACCGCGTCGATCACCTTCTCGGCGACGTCGGCGATCCCCTCGGGCCCCCGCGCCGAGGCCGGCACCGGCGCGAACGCCCAGCCGGCGGCAAGCACGGCCGCGGTCAGGACCGGACGCAGGCGACGGCTGAAAGCAAGGGTTGCGGTCATCGGGCGGATCTCCAGAAAATTCGGCAAATTCAACCGTTACAGTGCGCCGGAACCGGGCGCAGACGCAAGCGCGCCGGACCGGACGCGGGATTCATCATTGAAGGCGACCTAATACGGCAAAATGGCGCAGCCATCGCCTCACAATGGCGTTGGCCGGGCAGCGCAAGGCAATCGCCAGGATCGACCAGGGTTCCTGCTGCGAGGCTCGCGCCGGGGTACCCTCGAATCAGATCGGGCGCCGGATCACCCAGATCAGCACCAGACCAGCCACCGCCGAGCCGATGCCGACGGCGCGCAGCACGTTGTCAGGGGTGGTCATGGCCGTCTTCATGGCACGGCGCATCCAATCCGGACTGGCCGCGAACATCAGGCCTTCGAGCACGAACAGGATACCTAATCCGATGAGGAAATCGGAAAACGCAATGGACCTCATCGGACCCGGACCTCCCGTTTGATCTTCTTGTATGCGACGGGGCGAAGCAAAAGCTTCGCCCCGTCCGTGTCAACTCCTATTCGCCGGGATCGACGCCCGACGATGTCAGGGTTTCGGGGCCTGTGCCGCCGCCGAGGTCGTGCTCGCCGCCGAGGGCGTCTCCGAGCCCCCGCCGACCTTCCCCGAAGGGTTGGCGAAGTAGCGGAAGAACTCCGAGTCAGGCCGCAGCAGGAAGCGGGTGTCGCCGGACTTCAGGCCGTTCTCATACGCCGTCATCGAGCGGTAGAAGGCGAAGAAATCGCGGTCCTTGCCGTAGGCCTCGGCGAATAGCCGGTTGCGCTCGGCGTCGCCGGCACCGCGGGTCTGCTCGGCCTGCGAGTTGGCCTCGGCGACGATCACGGTCGCCTCACGGTCGGCCTTGGACTTGATCTCCTGCGCCTTCTGGCCGCCGAGCGCCCGGAACTCGGCCGCCTCGCGCTGCCGCTCGCTATTCATGCGGTCGTAGACCGCCTGGCTGTTGGCCTCCGGCAGGTCGGCACGACGGATGCGGACGTCGACCACCTGAATGCCGTAGGCGTCGGCTTCCTTGTCGAGCTGGTCGCGGATCTTGCGCATCAAGGTCTCGCGCTCGTCGCGCACCACCTGGGTGAACGTGACCTCGCCGAGCACGCGACGCAGCGCGGCGTTGAGCAGCGTGCCAAGCTGGACGTTGGCATTCTGGATCGTGCCGGCGCGCTGGTAGAACTGCAGCGCGTTCTTGATCCGGTAGCGGGCGAAGGCGTCGACCACCAGCCGCTTCTGATCGAAGGCGATGACCTCCTGCGAGGGGTTCTCGAGGTCGAGGATGCGCTTGTCGATCGAGATCACGTTGTCGAAGATTGACAGCTTAACGTTGAGTCCGGGCTCGGTAATCACGTCGACCGGCTTGCCGAACCGCACGACGAGCGCCTGCTCGGTCTGCGCCACGGTAAACAGCGAGCTGTACAAGATGATGCAGAGCACCAGACCGGTGACCAGCGCGACGATGCCTGTGACGGGCGATCTCATCGGACGCCTCCCTGCTGCGTGGTGCTCGGGGCAGCCTGGCGGCGCGGCGCCAGATCGCCGAGCGGCAGCAGCGGCACGGGACCGCCGCCAGGGCCGCTATCGAGCACGAGCTTCTCGGAGCCGGAGAGCACGCGCTCCATCGTCTCGAGATAGATACGTTCACGGGTCACGTCGGGCGCCTTCTTGTACTCTTCATAGACCTTCAGGAAGCGCGCGCTCTGGCCCTTGGCCTCGGCGATCGCCTGCTCCTTGTAGCCTTCGGCGACCTGCAAGACCTGCGCGGCGCGGCCGCGTGCGTCGGGGACCACCTTGTTGGCGTAGGTCTGGGCCTCGTTCTGCGCCTTTTCCAGGTCGGCTCGCGCCGCCTGGACGTCACGGAACGCCGCGATCACCTGCGCTGGAGGGTCGACCTTCTGCATCTGCACATTGTCGACCTGGATGCCCGAGCCGTAGGTGTCGAGCGTCTTCTGCATCAGCTCGAGCACGCTCTGCTCGATCTGGGTGCGGGCGCCGGTCAGCACCGGCTGAATGTTGGAGCGGCCGATCACCTCGCGCATCGCGCTCTCGGCCACCGCCTTCACGGTGCCCTCGGGGTTCTGGATGTTGAACAGGAAGTCGGCGGCGCCCTTCGGCTTGATGCGCCACAACACGGTGACGTCGACGTCGACGATGTTCTCGTCGCCGGTGAGCATCAGGCTCTCCTCGGGCACGTCGCGCCCGCCGCGGCCGCGCCGGCCGGGATCGTCATTGGCCGTGAAGCCGATCGAGATCGAGTTGACGCGCAGCGCCTTGGGCAGCAGCACGGTCTCGATCGGGTAAGGCAGGTGATAGCGCAGGCCCGGCTGCTCATCGCGGACATATTTGCCGAACCGCAGCACGACGCCAAGTTCCTCGGACTGCACGCGGTAGAAGCCGGACAGCAGCCAGATGGCGATCGCGCCGACGACGATCAGCAGCACGCCGGCAGCCCCGAAGCCGCCGCCGGGAACGAACTGCTGGAGCCGGTCCTGACCGCGCCGCAGAAGATCTTCCAGGTCGGGTGGCCTTGGACCGACCGGTTGCGGTCCCGAGCCCCAGGGTCCCTTCGGACCCGGACCCCACGGGCCTCCGCCCTGATTCTTCCACGCCATCGATCGATCTCCTCCGAGAGGCTGATAGTGCACAAACGCCGGCCGCCGACGGTCGCCGGTTTATAAGGGACGGCCTCGCCCCTTACAATGTAGCGCTCCAGCTAAGCCCGAACCGGGTTTTGTCAATGTAAACAGCGGCCGAAGCGCTGGTTTGCCGCGGCCAGAACGGCTTTGGGCGGCTCGGCCATGCGACTTCATCATTAACGGATGGTCTTGACGTGGCGGCATGCCGGGCCGCAACGGCTCACCGCCTGCGGCGATAGGTGACGTAGGAATAGTCGGCCTGATCGTCCGGACCCGACGGGTGGCGCTGGCGTCCGACCTCGTCCCACTGGGCGGGGTCGATGGCCGGAAACAGGGTATCGCCGGCCGGCCGCGCATGGACCTCGGTAATCTCCAGCCGGTCGGCCAGCGGCATCGTCGCCGCGTAGATTTCGGCGCCGCCGAGGACCGCAATTTCCGCGGCTGAACGCCGCAGCGCATCGCCGCGAGCAATGGCGAGTGCCTCACTGACGGTGTGGGTCACGATCGCACCACTAGCGCGAAAGGCGGAATCGCGGGTGATGACGATGTTGGTGCGGCCGGGCAGCGGCCGGCGCGGGAACGACATGAAGGTCTTGCGCCCCATCACGATCGGCCGCCCCATCGTCATGGCCTTGAGGCGCTGCATGTCGCTCTTCTGCCGCCACGGGATGCCGCCGGCGGCCCCGATCACGCGGTTGTCGGCGATCGCGACGACGACAACGATCTCGATCATGGCGCCCTCTCCGCGAGCTGCGCCAGCGCCTCGCCGGTCACCTTGCACAGCGTCCAGTCGTCCATCAGCTCGGCGCCCAGCGATTTGTAGAAAGTGATCGACGGCGCATTCCAGTCGAGCACGGACCATTGCAGCCGAGCCCAGCCCTCGGCGACGCAGGTGCGCGCGAGATGGCCGAGCAGCGCCTGGCCGATGCCGTTGCGGCGGAACGCGGGACGCACGAACAGGTCCTCGAGATAGAGGCCGGGCCTGCCGGCAAAGGTCGAGAAATTGACGAACCAGACCGCGAAGCCGGCGACCTCGCCATTCCACTCGGCGACATCACAGAACAGCGTGGGATGATCGCAGAACAGCGCCGCGGCGATGTCGGCCTCGCTGGCCGTCACCTCGTGCGCGAGCCTCTCGTACTCGGCAAGCTCGTTGATCAGCGCAAACACGACGCCGATGTCGGACGGGCTCGCGCGGCGGATGGACAACGACATGCGCTAGACCGCGACCGCCGCCTTGATGTGCGGATGCGGATCGTAGCCGGCGAGCGCAAAGTCCTCGTAGCGGAAGCCGAAGATGTCCTTGACGTCGGGATTGAGCGTCATGGTCGGCAGCGACCGGGGGCTGCGGGTCAATTGCAGCCGGGCCTGCTCGATGTGGTTGGAATAGAGATGGACGTCGCCAAAGGAGTGCACGAACTCGCCCGGCTTCAGCCCGGTCACCTGTGCCACCATCATCGTCAGCAGCGCGTAGGAGGCGATGTTGAAGGGCACGCCGAGGAAGACGTCGGCCGAGCGCTGGTAGAGCTGGCACGACAGCTTGCCGTTGGCGACGTAGAACTGGAACAGGCAGTGGCACGGCGGCAGCGCCATCTTCTCGACGTCGGCCGGATTCCATGCCGTCACGACCAGCCGGCGCGAATCCGGGTTGCGCCGGATCATGTCGATGACGTTGGTGATCTGGTCGATATGGCCGCCGTCGGGCGTCGGCCAGGAGCGCCATTGATAGCCATAGACGGGTCCGAGATCGCCATTGGCATCGGCCCACTCGTCCCAGATCGTCACCCCGTGGTCGTGCAGGTACTTGATGTTGGTGTCGCCGTTCAGGAACCACAGCAGCTCATGCACGATCGCCTTCAGCGGCAGCCGCTTGGTGGTGAGCAGCGGGAAGCCGGCGGCCAGATTGAAGCGCATCTGGTGGCCGAACACCGACAGCGTGCCAGTGCCGGTCCGGTCGTGCTTCTCAGCGCCGTCGGACAGGATGCGTTCGAGCAGATCGTGATACTGGTGCATGGCCGGGAGGTACGGTTTCCTGAAGCTGCAGCTTTAGCGGACCTGCCCTGTCGCCGACAGGTCCCGCCCAGCATGCCGCCTGACCCCCGTGAAATATGCTGGGGAAAAGCCGTTCACCAGGGGCCGCAGCCCCCGGCAGACCAACGCGGGAACCGAAGCCCTACCCCTCGACGAACACCTCGTCGCGCTTGCGGCGGAGCGCGGGCAGCACGGCCAGCACCAGCAGCGCGGCGGCGATGGCCAGCAGCGTCGCCGACAGCGGGCGGGTCAGGAACACCGACCAGTCGCCGCGCGAGATCTGCAGCGTGCGGCGCAGGTTCTCCTCCATCAGCGAGCCCAGCACCATGCCGAGCAGCAGCGGGGCCGGCTCGAAATCGTGCTTGATCAGCCAGTAGCCGAACAGGCCGAACGCTCCGGCCAGGATCACATCGACGGGCGCGTTGTTGATCGAATAGATGCCGATCGCGCAGAACACGACGATCGAGGGGAACATCAGCCGGTATGGCACGCGCAGCAGCCGCACCCAGATGCCGACCAGCGGCAGGTTGATGATGATCAGCATCAGATTGCCGATCCACATCGAGGCGATCATACCCCAGACTAGGTCCGGCTGCTTCATCATCACCTGGGGCCCGGGCTGAATGCCGTGGATGGTCATGGCGCCGACCATCAGCGCCATCACGGCGTTGGGCGGAATTCCGAGCGTCAGCAGTGGAATGAAGGAGGTCTGCGCGGCGGCATTGTTGGCGCTCTCCGGCGCCGCGACGCCCTCGATGGCACCGCGGCCGAACCGCGACGGATCGCGCGCGATCTTCTTCTCGAAGGTATAGGCGGCGAAGGAGGCGATCACCGCGCCGCCGCCGGGCAGGATGCCGAGAATCGATCCGAGAATGGTGCCGCGAACGATCGCCGGGGCCGAGTCGCGGAGGTCCTTGCGCGTCGGCATCAGCCCCGTGATCTTCTGCTGCACGAGCTCGCGATCGGCTTCGGCGCCGCCGTCGAGATTGCGAATGATCTCGGCGAAGCCGAACACGCCCATCGCCACGGTGGCGAAGCCGAGCCCATCGGCGAGCTCGGGGATGTTGAAGGCCATGCGCGAGGCGCCGGTCTCGACATCAGCGCCGACCATCGACAGCAACAGGCCGAGCGCGATCATCGCCACCGCCTTGAGCACGCTGCCCTTGGCGAGCACGACCGCGAAGATGAGGCCGAGCACCATCAGGGAGAAATACTCGGCCGGCCCGAACAGCAGCGCAAGCTTGGTCAGGGGCGCGCCGAGCACCGCGATCAGCACGGTCGCGGCACAGCCGGCGATGAAGGAGCCGATCGCCGCGATCGACAGCGCCGGGCCCGCCCGCCCCTGCTTGGCCATCTGGAAGCCGTCCAGCGTGGTCACGACCGATGTCGCCTCGCCCGGAATGTTGACGAGGATGGAGGTGGTCGAGCCGCCATATTGGGCGCCGTAGTAGATGCCGGCGAGCATGATCAGGGCGCCGACCGGCGGCAGGCCGAAGGTGATGGGCAGCAGCATGGCGACGGTGGCGATGGTGCCGATGCCGGGCAGCACGCCGACCAGCGTGCCGACCAGCGCGCCGACCAGACAGAGCAGCAGATTGATCGGGCTGAGCGCGACGCCGAAGCCGTGCAACAGATTCTGAAACAGATCGAGCATGCCGGCCTCACTGCACCAGGAAACGTGGGAACAACGGCATCGGCAGACCGAGCACGTACGGGAAGAGCAGCGCACAGCCGAGCGTCAGGACGACGCCGACGATCAGCGTCTCACCCCAGCGCGTCTCCGAGGTGCCGAGCGCCGAAATCAGGAAGCTCGCCAGCGCCGCGACGATCAGCCCCAGCGGGCGGATCGCGACGGCAAACGACAGGATCGCCAGCGACACGAACAACGGCCCGCGCCAGTGATAGACCTGAAGCGATGGTCCCTCCGTTGCCAGTCCGATCACCGCGACCGCCGCGCCCATGCCCAGGAGCAGCACGCCCAGCATGCGCGGCGCCGTGCCCGGACCGAAATTGAAGCCACGCATGCCCGACAGATCGCTCGCGGCCCACAATGCAAACAGCGCAATGGCCATCAGCGCCACACCGCCGAAATAATCCTGCGGCGCGCGCGGACGCGCCAGGAAGGTGAACAGCGCGATGGCAAGGAGCGGATAGGTGTAGATCAGCGCGAGCAGGGCGTCGGATCGCAAGGTGATCTTGCCGCCGTCGCCCCATTGGCGAAGCAGCGCCGGCAGCGATTCGACCAGGGCGGCGCCATGCGCTGAAACGACCTGCAGCGGTGAGCGCGCCGACAGCGTAGCAACGAGGCTCGCGAGCGAGATGGCGAGTTCGACGAGTTGTGGCGCGAAAGCGAGCAGCAGAATGATCAATGCGCCAGTCGCGTTGCGCGCGGACGGCACGGCCGCCCCGCCCGACAACTGGCCCGTGGTTTCGGCCATGCCTCATCCTCCCCGATCGGCCTTGATGGCCGGCATTGTTCTCATTCGCCGGGTCCGGCACGCGGCCAGACCCACTCTGTTTGCCTAACGGCTTTCCCTAGAGAAGGCCAGCGAAACCCAGACAA
This sequence comes from Bradyrhizobium sp. HKCCYLS20291, assembly GCF_051167715.1. Lineage (NCBI taxonomy): Bacteria > Pseudomonadati > Pseudomonadota > Alphaproteobacteria > Hyphomicrobiales > Nitrobacteraceae > Bradyrhizobium > Bradyrhizobium sp. HKCCYLS20291. Next base: position 643,570 of record NZ_JBNPTO010000002.1, read on the forward strand.
CCACCCGCGGCCAGGAGCCAGAGCGGATTAAGCCGGGTCATGGACGCAACAATGGCAGCGATGACGGTCAACGCGAACGCGGCCCAGGTCTGGTCGGAGGCCTGCCCCAGAATCCAGGCGCTCGCGGCCATCAGGCCGATCGACAGCGGCACCAGGGCGGCCTGCAGCACGACCGTCCAGCGCGCGTCTCGCGCATTCGCAAGCCAGCGGCTGACGAAATAAGACAGCACCGCCGTCGGGCCGCACATGGCGAGCGTTGCGACAGCCGCGCCCGCGACACCTGCGACGGAGTAACCGATCAGCGCCACGATCAGGACGTTGGGACCCGGCGACAATTGCGACAGCGCGAACACGTCCGCAAACTGCTTGTCGGTCATCCAATGCCGGACATCGACAGCGACCCGGTGCAGCTCGGGAATCGCGGCAACGGCGCCGCCCACGGCAAACAGCGAGATCAGGGCAAACGTCCAGAACAGCTGGGCCAGCGGATTGTCGTCCCCACTCATCGCGCCCACCGCAGTCTGGCGTAGGTGACGAGGAGGCTGATGGGCACGGCCGCCAGCAGAACCTCCTGCAGCGGCAGGCGCGCCAGCCCGATGGCGGCGAACACCGCGGCCATCACCACGAGCGCGAGCACGTCGCGCTTCTTCAGGAGTGGCGACATCATGCGGAACACGACCGAGGCAAGCAGCCCGACGGCGACACAGGATACGCCGGCCAGCGCCCGTCTCAGCGCATCGACCTGGCCGAAATGTCCGTAGAGCGCGGCCAACGCCGTCACCAGCAGCATCGGCGGCCCGAGCAGGCCGGCAAACGCCGCAATGCCGCCGGGAATGCCGCGCAGCCGCGCGCCGAACACCATGGCGAGATTGACGATGTTGGGGCCCGGCAGGAAGTGGCAGATCGCGAAGGTCTCGTTGAACTCCTCCGCCGTCATCCAGTGGTGCTCGTCGACGATCGCCCGCCTTGCGAACACCAGCACGCCGCCGAAGCCCGACAGCGACATTTTCGCAAATGCGAAGAAGAGCGTGCGAAGGCCGGGCGGGTGTTTGACGATGTTGGCGGCTGAAGCGACAGCCGGCGCAGTTTCGGAAGCCATGCCGGCACTCTAGGAGGTCGGAATCGGTGCTGCCAAGATTGAAGGAAAGGTTCCCCGGAGCAGCCCACATTTTTGTCGAGCACCGCGGCATCTCGGCCCTGTCCATCCGCCGGCGGGCGGCCTATATTGGGGGTGCCGGCTTGCCGGCTATGGAAATAAATCGCCGTCGAAATAAACCATTCGGACCCGGGGGCGGTACCCGGCGCCTCCACCAAAGCCCGTCGCAACGAGCAAGTGAGTGAGACGGGTTTTGGCGGGGGCGAAATAGGATCGACGAGGGCGTAAAGGGCGAGCTTTTTCCCGGTATTGTTCCGCCGTTATCGGGCTACTGCAATAGTTGCCAACGACAACTTTGCTCCGGTTGCTCAGGCTGCGTAACGCAGTTTGAAAGACCACCTTAAAGTCCTAACGGGTTAAGCTCCGTTAGGCGGGGTTCGGAGGCACCTGGCAACAGAAGCCTCCACTTTCATTTCATTCCTCAGCCGGCTCAGCGGGCGCCACTCTCCCCAACTTTTTGATGCCCCGTCTCGTTCATTCCTTCATTGACCCGACTTCCGTGGGCTTCTACGCGTTCCCATATCTTGCGGCGGGCCGGCTTCGCTGCTGACCTTCGCGCCAAGCCGGGGTACGATGTGCCGGACACGAGTCGGGAGCGCTGCTGCCCGTAACGGCGCAGCGATCTGACGAGGGCGGAGCGCGGCCCAGACGACACAGGACCGATCATGGCGACAGATCATATTCGATACGATGTGCTGGCGCGCGACGCGCTGCGCGGGGTTCTGCGCCGGGTGCTGACCGACGCCGCCACCCACGGCCTCCCCGGCGAGCATCATTTCTTCATCACCTTCGTCTCCAAGGCCGAGGGCGTGAAACTGTCGCAGCGGCTGCTCGCGCAATATCCCGAAGAGATGACGATCATCCTGCAGCATCAGTTCTGGGACCTGGTTGTGACCGAGGATCGTTTCGAGGTCGGCCTGTCGTTCGGTGGCATTACTGAACGCCTGGTGGTGCCGTTCCACGCCATCAAGAGCTTTTTCGATCCTTCGGTGCAGTTTGGTCTGCAATTCGAGCCGTCCGAGGCGATCGCAGAAACGCCGGCCGCACCGAAATTGCCGTCTGCTCCGGCTTCGTCAGCAGTCGCTGCGCCGCTGCCGGCTCCGGCCGCCAAGGCTGGCGACAAGCCCGGCGACGACGAGCCGGCCGCGCCGGCTCCGTCCGGAGAAGGCGCCGAGGTTGTCCGCCTCGACCGCTTCCGCAAGAAGTAGGCGCATTCGTCGCGAGCGGAACGGCCGCGGAGCCCATAGATTGAAGCAAGCTGGAACCGGCCGACGCCGGTTCACGATCAATCATGGGCATCCGTCATGGCAGACTCAGCGAGTTCATCGTCTTCCGGATCGACACGGACGGAGACCGACAGCTTCGGCCCGATCGAGGTCGCGGCTGATAGCTATTGGGGCGCCCAGACCGAGCGCAGCCGACAGAACTTCCGGATCGGCCATGACCGCATGCCGCTCGGGATCGTGCATGCGCTGGCGCTGGTGAAGCTGGCCGCAGCCAGGACTAACCTCGAGCTCGGGCTGCTGGAGCCGCGCATGACGGAAGCCATCGTCCAGGCCGCCCAGGAGGTGATCGACGGCAAGCTCGACGAGCATTTTCCGCTGGTGGTCTGGCAGACCGGTTCCGGCACCCAGAGCAACATGAATCTGAACGAGGTTATCGCCAATCGCGCCAGCGAGCTTCTGGGCGGCGAGCGCGGAAGCAAGAAGCCGGTGCATCCGAACGATCACGTCAACATGAGCCAGTCGTCAAACGACTCGTTCCCGACCGCCATGCATGTCGCGGCGGCCCGGGCGATCGCCGCCGATCTGGTGCCCGCCCTGTCGGAGCTGCTCGCCGCGCTGCGCGCCAAGCAGGACGCGTTTGCCGACATCGTCAAGATCGGCCGGACCCACACCCAGGACGCCACGCCGCTGACGCTCGGCCAGGAGTTCTCAGGCTATGCGGCACAGGTCGAGAGCGCGATCGCCAGGATCGAAACGGCAGCGCGTGATCTCTTGCCGCTGGCCCAGGGTGGTACGGCCGTCGGCACGGGACTCAACGCCGACGCCAGATTCGCCGAGCTGTTCGCCAAACACGTCGCCGACATCACGGGACTGCCGTTCACCAGTGCAACTAACAAGTTCGAAGCCCTCGCGTCGAACGACGCCTATGTCTATGCGCATGGCGCGCTCAATGCGGCAGCCACCGCCCTGTTCAAGATCGCGAACGACATTCGCTTCCTGGGATCCGGCCCGCGCTCGGGACTGGGTGAACTGATTCTGCCCGAGAACGAACCGGGCTCCTCGATCATGCCCGGCAAGGTGAACCCGACTCAGTGCGAAGCACTAACGATGGTGTGCTGCCAGGTGTTCGGCAATCACACTGCGATCACGGTGGCGGGCAGTCAGGGCCATTTCGAACTCAACGTCTACAAACCACTGCTCTCACATTGCATGATGCAGTCCATACAATTACTAGGTGACGCGGTGCGTTCATTCAGTGAACATTGCGTAATCGGGATTCGAGCCGATAAAGTCCGGATTCGCGAGCTGATGGAGCGTTCTTTGATGCTGGTGACGGCGCTCGCGCCGAAGATCGGCTACGACAAGGCCGCAAAGGTCGCGAAGACCGCGCATGAGCGCGGCACGACGCTGAAACAGGAGGCTTTGCGGCTCGGTTTCGTCTCCGAGGACGAATTCGACCGCCTCGTTCAGCCGGAGAGGATGACGAGACCCGGGAGAGTCTGACGGTAGTCCCGTAGTACTACGGGGGGTGATGCAATTCTCGCCGTTAACCCCTAAAGGATACTCTCGACTACAAGTTCTGCTGCGTTTGATGAATACGAACCCCGCTCGCGATGAAGCGAATGGCTATTGAACTAACAGGGAGCGATGACGTGATTGTCTGGAGAAAGCCAAGGCTGATCTGCACAACGCGTTCGCTCTCACCGCGACATTCGATGGCTTGATAGATCGGAGCGAGCATGGGGGACATCATCAACTTGAAGCGTTTTAGGAAGCGCGTAGAGCGCGAACAGGCAGCGAAGGTCGCCGAAAGCAACCGTGCTCGCCATGGCAGGACGAAGTCCGAACGCGCAACTGACGCACAACGCGACAAGCGCGCGAATGAGTTACTCGATCAACATCGTATCAATGGCGAGGACGCGTGATGAAGTCGCCCGTCGTAAAACGTTCTATCGTGGTCGCAGGTCACAAGACCAGCGTCAGCCTCGAAGAAGCGTTCTGGAACGGAATGAAGGAAATTTCGGGTCTCCGTAATATGACCCTGTCGGAACTGGTCGGGGAGATCGACAACAATCGCCAGCAGGGCAACCTGTCCTCGGCGATCCGTCTGTTCGTTCTCGACCACTTCAAGAACCGCGCCGTGGCCTCCTCGGGCATTGAGCCGAAGGCGACGGTGGACAGCCGGCACTCGGCAGCCGCCGCGGCTCCTTGAGGCAGATCAGAGGGCGGCCCGCCCGGTCTGTTTAAAATCGCTCTAAGAAGCCGCGGCATGTCCCATGCCGCGCTTGACCTCTTGGCACGCGATTGAAAATACAGGCTATGAGCGAAATCTGCGATACGCGGCCGCCCCTGCCGCTCGGCTTGGCCCGGCGGGGCTATACCGGAACGATTCAGCATCTCGCGGCTGGCGGCACGACATCGTCGCTGCCGGACGTCGAGCTGGAGAGCCGGCTGATCGAACTCGGCTTCGTCGAAGGGGCCCGGGTCGAGATCCTGCATGAAGGGATCGTCGGGCGCGACCCGATTGCCGTCCGTGTCGACAACATCACCGTCGCGGTCCGCCGGCGTGAGGCCATGGCCGTCATCGTGGCATGAGCCGCGCGGGAAGCGTTGCCATGGAAAGCTCTCTGCTGCATCTGGCCCTGGTGGGTACGCCCAACAGCGGCAAGACCTCGCTGTTCAATGCGCTGACGGGAAGCCGGCAGAAGGTCGCGAATTATCCCGGCGTCACGGTGGAACGCAAAGAGGGCGGCTTCGTCACCCCGCAGGGTCGTCAGGTTTCGCTGGTCGATCTGCCCGGAACCTATTCGCTGCGCGGCCGCAGCCCGGACGAGGAAATCACCCGGGATTTCGTGCTGGGACGCGCCACCGGCGAGGTCCTCCCCGACCTGGTGTTGTGCGTTGCCGATTCCACCAACCTCAGGTTGACGATTCGCCTGCTGCTGGAGCTCAAGAGCACCGGCCGGCCGCTGGCGCTCGTGCTCAACATGTTCGACATCGCCAAGCGGCGCGGCGTGACGGTGGACGTCGCCGCCCTGTCGCAGGCGCTCGGCGTCCCGGTCGTGACCTCGATCGCAGTCCGCAAGGGCGGCACCGACGACCTGCTGCAACTGACCGATCGCCTGCTGGCGCAGGCGACCGCGGCCACGGGCGAGCGGGCCAACACCTGGCGCCCCCTGACCGTGCCCGAGCTGCGCGCCACCCAGCGCGAGGCCGACCGCATCATCGCCGCCACCGTCAGCCTGCCCGAGCGCCCGGACACCTGGACGGCCCGGATCGACGCCGTTGCGCTGCATCCGGTCGGCGGCCTGTTCATCCTGCTGGCCATCCTGTTCGTGATGTTCCAGGGGGTGTTCGCCTGGGCGCAGCCGCTGATGCAGGTGCTATCGGCGTCGTTCGACGCGCTTGGCCAGCTCGTGCACGACCAGCTGCCTGAAGGCCTGCTGCAGAGCTTCCTGCAGAATGGCGTGATCTCCGGCGTCGGCAGCGTCATCGTCTTCCTGCCGCAGATCATCATCATCTTCCTGTTCATCCTGCTCTTGGAAGATTTCGGCTACATGGCGCGCGCGGCGTTCCTCATGGACCGCATCATGGGCGGCGCCGGGCTGCATGGCCGCGCCTTCATCCCCCTGCTCTCCAGCTTCGCCTGCGCCATTCCCGGCATCATGGCGACGCGGGTGATCGACAATCGCCGCGACCGGCTCACCACCATTCTGATCGCGCCGCTGATGACCTGCTCGGCGCGCATCCCGGTCTACACCCTGATCATCTCCGCCTTCATCCCTCCGACCAAGGTCTGGGGCCTGGTCAACCTGCAAGGCCTGGTGATGTTCGGGCTGTATGCGGCCGGCATCGTCAGCGCTCTGCTGGTGTCGTTCCTGGTCAAGTTCTTCCTGATGCGCGACTACCAGCCGGCGCCGTTCATGCTCGAGCTGCCCGACTACAAGATGCCGCGGCTGCGCAGCATCGCGATCGGCGTCTATACCCGCGCAAAAATGTTCCTGCAGCGCGCCGGCACCACGATCTTCGCGATGATGGTGCTGATCTGGTTCCTGGCGTCGTTCCCGCAGCCGCCGGTGGGCGCCTCCGAGCCGGCGATCAACTACAGCCTGGCGGCGATGATCGGTCAGGCCATCGCCCCCCTGCTCTCCCCGGTCGGCTTCAATTGGCAGATCGCGGTGGCGCTTGTCCCCGGCATGGCCGCCCGCGAAGTCGCGGTCGCCGCGCTCGGCACCGTTTATGCGATCGAAGGCGGCAAGGAGGCGGCCGAGCAGATCGGCCAGGTGCTGGCAAGCAGATGGAGCCTTGCCACGGCGCTGGCGCTGCTCGCCTGGTACATCTTCGCCCCGCAATGTGCCTCGACGCTTGCCGTGATCCGCCGCGAGACCGGCAGCTGGCGCTGGATGGCCGTGACGTTCGTCTACATGTTCGCGCTGGCCTATGCGGCGGCGTATGCGACCTACCACATCGCGGTCGCGATGGGCGCGGGCTGAAGCGTCCCGCGCCCATTCGCGTCAGCGCGATGACTCGACATGCAGAGCGAAACCGCGTGCGTCGGTCGCACCAAGCCCCGGCCGCAGCTGCATCGACGGGATCAGATAGTCGCCGTGGTTCTGCCGGCGGTATCGGATCGGCTGATCCGTGAACAGCGTCCGCATCCGCCCGCGCAGTCGCTCGGCAATCGTGGCAAATCCAGCATCGTCCAGCCGGCTCGCCTTGTGCGCCACGAAGGCCGGCAGCACGTCGAAGCCGGGATAGAACAGGATGCCGTGGTTGATCGGGAACAAGAGGTCGTCGATCGGCCCGTTGATGCCGCGCTCGGAATAGTGCTCCTCCCAGCCACCCGTGGTGACGATCAGCATCGCGCGTTTGCCGGCGAACACACCCTCGCCGTAGCGGTTGCCCCAGCGCTTGTCGCTGTGCTCGCCGACACCATAGGTGAAGCCGTAGGAATAGACCCGGTCGACCCAGCCCTTCAGGATCGCCGGCATCGTGAACCACCAAAGCGGAAACTGCAGGATGACAGCGTCCGCCCACAGCAGCTTGTCCTGCTCGGCCCGGACATCGGCGGTGAGCGTCTGGGTCTTGAAGGCTTCGCCCGAGGCGGCGGCGACGTTCAGGCGCGCGTCCGGCGGTAGCTGTGGAAAGTCTTCGCGGTCGGCGGCCGGCTTCCAGCCCATGGCGTAGAGGTCGGAGACCCTGACCTGATGCCCCTGGGACTCCAGCTCGGCGACGGCAACGTCGCGGAGGGCACCGTTCAGGGAGCGGCGTTCGGGATGGGCAAAGACGAAGAGGACATTCATGGCTGAGTTCCTTTGATCGAATGGCCACGACATAGACGGCGCCTCACCTATCCACTATACAACTTAAATCGATAATATTATGCCGTCTAATGGATAAGTCTGAGGTCAGCATCGCGCATATGCGCAGCTTCGTCCGGGTCGCCGAGCGCGGCAGCCTCTCGGCCGTGGCGCGCGAACTCGGCGTCGGCCAGTCCACCGTCTCGCGCCATCTGCAGGAACTGGAGGACACCGTCGGCGTGCCGCTGCTCAGCCGGACCACGCGGCGCGTGACCCTGACCGACGAGGGCAGCCGCTACTATGCCCACTGCGTCCAGATCCTGCGGCTGATCGAGCAGGCCGGCGACGAAGCTCGGGGCACGCGTGGCGCCGCCGCCGGCACGATCCGCATCTCCTGCACGGCCGCGTTCGGCATCCTGCACATCACCCGGCTCGTGTTCGCCTTCCAGGATCGCTATCCAGACATTGCGATCGATCTCAACCTGACGGACGAGCGCATCGACCTCGTGCGCGACGGCGTCGACATCGCGCTACGTCTCGCCCCGCTTACCGACAGCTCCCTGAAGCTGCGGTCGCTCGGCTACTCGCACCGTCTGCTGGTCGCCTCCCCGGACTATCTCGCCAGGCGCGGCACGCCGCGGGCGCCGCAGGAGCTGGTCGGCCATGACGGCATCCGCATGACCAATGTCGCCGGCAGCGAGGTGCTCGCCGTCATCGGACCGGATGGAGCGCGCCATGAGGTGCCGTTCAGAGGCTGTTTCCGCACCAATCACGGCCTTGCGGTTCGTGAGGCCGTGCTGGCCGGGCGCGGCATCGGCGGCAGCCATGCCTGGCTGGTCGACGACCTCATCGCAGCCGGCAAGTTGACGGTGATCCTGCCCGACCACCGCCTGCCGTCGACGCCGCTGAACATGCTGATCGTGCCGGAACGCGCCGGCATCGCCCGTGTGCGGCTGCTGATCGACCATCTGGCCGAGACGATCACGCGCCTGCCGGGGATCCGGCCGGAGCCGTGAGCTACAGCCGCGGCATCGTGTCCGGCCGCACCTCGCGCGCCTGCGCCGCCAGGCGGATGGCGGCGTTCGGAGCGCCGAAGCCCTGGTAGTTGCGACGCTGCACGATCTCGAAGAAGAAGCGTTCCTCGAAAATGTGAGTGTAGACCTGGAAGAACTCGGCGTCGCCGTCGCGGTCGTACAGGATCTCGTTGGCGCGGAGAGCTGTGATCGTCTCGGGCGCCAGATCGTATTTGGCTTCGAGATCGTCGTAATAGTTGTCGGGAATGTCGAGGAAACCGGCTCCGCGGGCGCGCATCTCGGCGACGGCGGCAAAGATGTCGTCGCAGGCGAAGGCGATGTGCTGGACACCAGAGCCGAAGAACTCCGAGATGAAGCGCGACGACAGCGTCCGCGTCGCGGTCGAACCGTTGAGGATGAAGCGCAGGCTGCGGTCGCCGTTGACGATCGCCTGGCTCTGCACGAGACCTCTGGGGTCGGCGATCTCCATCTGCGGCAGGCGCGAGAAGTCGATGATCCCGGCATAGAACAGCAGCCAGGACAGCATCTCTTCATGCGGCATCGACTGCGCGATGTGATCGACGGCCAACAGCCGATCAGTCGTCTTGTCGCTGGCGACCGCTTCGAAGTCGACATCCCAGTGCCGGCCGTGGGTGTCGAGGAAATACAGCAGGCTGCCGCCGACGCCGTGGATTGCCGGAATCTCCAGCTCTCCCGGTCCGACCGGCTGCGTGAAAGTGCGTGTCCTCAGGGACTGTGCCCGCGCCATGGCGCGCGCAGCGCTGTCGACGTCCAGCGCCAGGGCGCAGACGCCGGGCCCGTGCGTGACGTAGTGAGAATGCGCAAAGCTCGCGGGCTCGCAATTGATCACCAGCTCGATCTTGCCCTGCGACCAGCGCTGCACTGCCTTGCTGCGGTGCCGACCGGTGTTGCGGAAGCCAAGCTGGCCGAACAGTGTCGCGAGAGACTCCGCCTTGTCAGCACTGACCGCGAATTCGACGAAGCCGATGCCGTGGCTCTTCACCCGGGGCTCGAAACGCGGCTCCGACGCGGCGGGCATCTTTCCGGCGAGATCATCCTGCAGCAACAGCAGCGAACGCATGCCGTCGACAGCCGTGCGCGGCGCCGAGCCGGCGCGGAACTGGTCGTTGAAGATTTCAAGCGACAGCGGTCCGGAATAGCCGGTCGCGGCGACGGCCTCCATGAACTCGCCGACCGGCAGATCGCCCTGCCCCGGAAAGCTCCGGAAGTGCCGGCTCCAGGAAAGCACGTCGAGTTCGAGCTTCGGCGCATCGGCAAGCTGCACCAGGAAGATCTTGTCGGCGGGAATGGCGCGGATGGCGTTGGTCGGCAGCGCCGGCGCCAGCGCGTGAAAACTGTCGAGGATGACGCCGATCGCCTTGTGATCGGCGCGGCGCACGATCTCCCAGGCATCGCGATAGTCATGCACGTGGCGTCCCCAGGCGAGCGCCTCGTAGCCGACGCGCAGGCCGCGCTTGGCGGCGCGCTCGCCGAGTTCGTGGAAATCGGCTGCGGCGCGGTCGATGCCGCCGAGCGAGAGCGGCGAGACGCTGCTGCAGATCAGCAGCAGGTCGGTGCCGAGCTCCTGCATCAGGTCGAACTTGCGCTCGGCGCGGACGAAGTTGCGCGCGCGCTGCGGCTCCGGCATGCCCTCGAAATCGCGGAACGGCTGATAGGCGCAGATCGAGAGGCCCAGATCGCGGCACATCTGCCCGATCTCGCGCGGACGCATCCCGAACGCGACGAGATCGTTCTCGAAGATCTCGACCATCTCGAAGCCGGCAGCGGCGATCGCCTTGAGCTTCTCGTCGAGCGCGCCTGAGATGGAGACCGTTGCGATCGAGCGCTGGTTCATGCCGCCGTCTCCTCCATCGCGCCGCCAAGAAACAACTGTCCGACCCGCGGATCCGCCAGCACGCGATCGGCCTTGTCGATGATCCGGGTGCGGCCGAGCTCAAGCACGATGCCGTAGTCGGAGATCTCCAGCGCCGAGCGCGCGTTCTGCTCGATCAGCAGCACCGACACGCCTTTGTCGCGCAGCTGTTTCAGCATGTCGAAAGTCTGCTGCACCATCAAGGGGGAGAGGCCGATCGAAGGCTCGTCGATCAGCACGAGTTGCGGCTCCAGCAGAAGACCCCGGGCGATCTCGAGCTGCTTCTGCTCGCCACCCGACAAGGTCGAGGCCTGCCGGTCGGCCTTCTTGCGCAGCACCGGAAAGACGTCGAGGGCGGACTCGACGCGGGCCGGAAGATCGATGTTGGCTGGTGCGGCGACGCCGCCCAGCTCGATGTTATGGCGCACCGACAGCTCGCCGAAGATGTTGCGCCCCTGGGGAATGTAGCAGATGCCGGCGCCGAGGAGCGCGCGCTGGCTGAGGCCGGTCACGTCGCGGCCCTTGAAGACCACCTTGCCTTCACGCAGCTTCAGGAGGCCGAAGATCGCCTTGAACACGGTCGACTTGCCGGCGCCGTTCGGACCGATCACCGTGGTGATCGATCCCTTCGGCACCGAGAAGGTGGTGCCGTTGAGGATCGTCATCTTGCCGTAGCCGCCGACGAGGTTCTGGACGTCGAGAATGGGTTCGCTCACGGCCGCCTCCGTCAATGTCCGAGATAGGCTTCGATCACGGCCGGATTGGCCCTGATCTCGTCAGGCTTGCCGATCGCCAGCACCTTGCCTTCCGCCATCACCATCACGCGCGAGCACAGCGACATCACGAATTCCATGTTGTGCTCGATGACGACGAAGGTGGCGCGGCGCTCGCGGTTGATCGCGATCAGGCGCTCCTTGAGATCGCCCAGCATGGTCGGATTGACGCCACCGGCGGGCTCGTCGAGCAGCACCAGCCGCGGGCCGCCCATGAACGCCATCGCGGCATCGAGCAGCTTCTGCTGACCGTAGGACAGGCCACCGGCCGGTTCGTTGGCAAGATGCTCCAGCTTGAAGAATCCGATCATCTGATCGGCGGTCGCGGTGAGACCCGCATCCGACGGACCGAGCAGGCGCGACAGCATGCTGCCGCGATGCTCCTGGCCGGCCAGGATGAGATTGTCGCGCACCGACAGCTTGGGAAACACCTGCAGCAGCTGGAAGGTGCGACTGACGCCGAGGCGATTGAGCTCCGACGGCCGTTGGCCGGTGACGAGCTTGCCGTCGACCCTGACCTCGCCGGCGCTCGGCACCAGCTGGCCGAGGATGCAGTTGAAGAGAGTCGACTTGCCGCAGCCGTTGGGGCCGATCAGGCCGAGGATCTCGCCCTCCTGCACGTCGAAGCTGACGCCGTCGACGGCGGTGATGCCGCCAAAGCTCTTCTTGACGTCGCGAACGTCGAGGACCGCGCTCATTGTGCCGCCTCCAGCTTGGATTGAGCCGCCGCGCGCAATGCAGACGCCGCCTGGGTCCGACGCGAGCTGAGATAGCGGTCGAGAATGCCGAGGATGCCGGTCGGCGAATAGATCAGGAGCAGAATGACCGCCACGGCATAGAGCATCAGGTAGTAGCCTTCGGCGACGCGCAGCCACTCCGGCAGCAGCACGGCGATCATCGCGCCGAGGAACGGACCGAACATGAAGCCGGAGCCGCCGACGATCACCATCATCAGCAGATCGAGCGAGAGCTGCAGGTTGAACGGCACCGGATCGACATACTGCGTCAGCGGCGCGTAGAGCACGCCGGCGATGCCGCCGAGCACCGAGCCGATCGCGAACGCCATCAGCGTATAGCGGCGCGTGTCGATGCCAAGCGACTGCGCCCGGATCGGGTTCTCGCGCAGCGCCATGAAGGCGCGGCCCCAGGGCGAGCGGATCAGCCACCACATCGCGAGCGTCACCAGCCCGAGCGAGCCGAGGCAAAGGTAGTAGAACGGCAGCGGCTTGCGGAACGCGAAACCGAAAATTTCAGGGCGCGGGATGTTGCTGATGCCGTAGATGCCGTTGGTGAGCCAGCTCTCGTTACGGAACACCAGGAACATCAGCGTCGAGAAGGCGAGCGTGACGAAAGCGAGATAGTGATGCTGCACGCGCAGTGCCGGATAGCCGAGCAGCCAGCCGACGGCGAAGCAGATCACGATCACCAGCCCGAGTGCCGCGATCAGCGGCCAGCCCTGGGTCGTCAGGATGGCGGCGCCATAGGCGCCGATGCCGACGAAGGCGCCCTGCGCCAGCGACACCTGCCCGGCATAGCCGAGCGTGAGGTTCAGCCCCATCGCCGCGATGGTCATCACCGCCCACTGGCTCAGGATGTAAAGGCCGTAGCGATTGAAGTTCATCGGGATGACGATCAGGCCTGCGATGACCACGACGGCCAGGGCAGCGAGGAGCAGTCTGCTGTGCTTGCTCATACCGTGCGCTCCTCGGCTCGTCCGAGCAGGCCCTGCGGCCGGAACAGGATCATCAGGATCAACAGCAGCATCGGAACGGCGGCGCGATACTGGGTGGAGACATAGGCTGCGGCGAGGTTGTCGACGACGCCGATCAGCAGGCCGCCGGCAATCGCGCCCCGGACCTGGTTGAAGCCGCCGACGATCGCGGCGATGAAGGCGGCCTGTCCGAGCACCTCGCCGCTGGAGAACTTGGCGAGATAGATCGGCGTGATCAGCAGCGAGGCCAGCGCGACCAGCACGGCGTTGATCAGGAAGGTCAGCAGGATCATGCGCTCGACCGGCACGCCGATGATCCGCGCCACCGTCGGGTTCTGCGCCGCGGCCTGCATTTGATGGCCGAGCGAGGTACGGTTCAGGAGCGTGGTGAGGCCGACGACGGCCAGGATCGCCACAGCGAGGACGCCGAGGCTCTGCAATGAAATCGCACGTCCCAAGATGGAAACGTCACCCACCGGAACGATCGAAGGGAATGGCGAAGCCTCGGCGCTGAAGAACTGCTTCACCGCCTCCTTGATCCCGATCGCCAGCGCCATTGTGGCGATCGCGAGCGGCAGCACGCCGTGCCGCAGCATCGGGTCGACCAGCAGCATCTTGAAGGCGAGACCGAGCAGCAGCGCCGACAACAGCACGCCAACGAGGATCGCGAGCCAGAAGGGCGCGCCGAGATGCATGACGGCGAGCATCAGGAAGGCCGGCAGCATCACGAACTCGCCTTGCGCGAAGTTGATGGTCTGCGAGGTCTGCCACAGCAGCGTGAAGCCGACGGCAACGAGCGCGTAGATGGCGCCGGTGGCGAGACCCGCCACGATCAGATCGAGCAGATTGGACATGGTTTCCCCGTGAGCCCTTGGGTGATGGCGGCGCTGGGCATCCCCTCCCGGCGCCGCCGATCGACCGTTGTCCTCAGTTGAGCTTCGGCAGCACCTGCTTGACGACCTGCTTGCCTTCGACGACCTCGACCAGGAAACCCTGGCGGTCGATGTCGCCGTTCTGGTCGAAGGTGACATCCATCAGGATGTTCGGCTCGGCCGAAGTCTTGATGGTCAGGCCGTGCAAGGTGTCGGCGAAGGCCTTGGAGTCGACCTTGCCCATCTTCTCGGTCGTGGCCTTGACCATGTAGATGGCGAGATACCCCTTCAGTCCGTTGTGGTCCGGGACGTAGTTGTACTTCTTCACGAAGCGGTCGCGGAACGCCTTGATGGCCTCGACCGGCGCATCGGTGGTGAGGCCGACATGGCCGCGGGCGCCGTTGGCGGCGTCGCCGGCGAGCTCGATGACCTTCTGGCCGACCAGCGTGGTCTCGCCGATCAGGGGCGCGGTCACGCCCTGGCGCTTGATCTCCTTGAGGATGCGCGCGCTCTCTTCCTCGTTGACGTAGATGAAGACTGCATCCGGCGCAGCCGCCTTGATCTTGCTGACGTCGGCGGCGAAGTCGGCCTGGCCGGCTTCGGTCGAGAGGTCGGCCGCGACCTTGATGCCGAGACGGTTGAACTCCTTGGTGATGACGTCGCGTCCGCCGCGGCCAAAATCGTTGTTGACCCAGACCACCGCGACCGACTTCGCCTTCAGCTCGTCGTTGACGTATTTGGCGACCTTCGGCATCGACGATTGCTGGCCGAACGAGGTGCGGAACAGGAACTTGTTGCCGGCCTGGGTCAGCTCGGCCGCCTCGCCGCCCATGATCTGGGTGATGCCGGCTTCGGCAGCCAACGGCGCCGTCACCTTCACCGAGCCGGAATAGCCCGGCCCGAGCAGAACGTAGGGCTCGCCGTCGAGCGCCTTCTGCACCTGCGCGCGGGCGACGCCGGGGTTCGACTGCGAGTCGGCGTGACTGACCTCGATCTTGCGGCCGAGAATACCGCCCTTGGCGTTGATCTCCTCGACGGCGAGATCGATGCCGTTCTTCCAGTTGGTGCCGACGGTGGCGCCGCCGCCCGAGAGCTCGGCGACGTTGGCGATCTTGATGGGGGCGCCGGACTGCGCGTAGGCGGCTCCGGACAGCAGTACGGCCGAGCAAAGGCCAGCCAGGATGATCGATCTCACGTTGTTTCCTCCTCTGATTAAAACGCTTGTTTGCGTTTCTTGCTTGAACGACTTGTTCCGGCGCGTATTGGCCGTCGTCTCAGGCGGCGTCAACCGCCCGATATCTCTCCGCCATGTGATTGTCGAAGGCCGCGCCCATCGCTTCGGTCGACGGCGCAAGACCGGTGAACAGCTCGAAGGCATCCGCGGCCTGATAGATCGCAAGCTCGCGGCCGAGCAGGACCTGCGCGCCTCTGGCTTTGGCGGCCTTCAGCAGCGGCGTCCATAGCGGCGAATAGACAGCATCGGCGACCCAGAGATCGCCACGCAGCAGATGATCCGGCACTGGCGTACCGCGGTTCGGCAGCATCCCGATCGGCGTGCCGTTGACGACGCCGACGGCGCCCTGCAGCGCCGCTTCGACGCTGTCGGCGACCGTCACCGTCGTGCCGGTCGGCAGCAGGCTCGCGAGCTTCTCGGCGCGCGACCGCTCGGTGTCGTAGATGCGCAAGGCTGCGACGCCGAGGTTCGCAAGTGCGAAAGCAATCGCCTTCCCAACCCCGCCCGTTCCGATCAACGCCACGACGCCGCGACCGGTCTGGCTGACCAGCGGCGCTGCAGCGCGTTCGAAGCCGGTCGTATCGGTGTTGTGGCCAATCAGCCGGCCATCGCGAACAACGACGGTATTGACGGCGCCCATTGCCGCCGCCTTCGGCGCGAGCTCGTCGAGCAGCTCGACCACGGCTTCCTTGTAGGGATAGGTCACGTTGACGCCGGAGAAGCCCAGCCGGCGCACGCCCTCGAGCAGCAACGTCAGACCCGCCCTGTCCGCGCCGGCGACCTCGATCAGCTGGTAATGGCAGCGCACACCGAGCGCCGCCGCGGCATGTTCGTGCATTGCGGGAGAAGCCGAATGCGCGATCGGCGCACCGATCAAGCCGGTCAGGAATTTGCGGGCTTTGAGCGCGGAAAGATCAGGCACGTTCGCTTCAGTCTCTGCTGCCGCTCCGCGCGATCGCCGCACGAGCGATGAATGTCGCTGCGGACGATAGCGCGTTCGCCAGCTAACACAATTACCCAAATATCCGCCAAACCTAACATCATGTTACTTTTTACCGGCAGCCGCCTTGACCGGCTTGACCACCTGACGGCGGCCCGGCTCCAGCGCGCGCATCTCGGCGCGCAGGCAATCGATGAAGTGCTCGGCATAGAGCGACAATGGCGTATCGCGCTTGACGGCGATGTAGGTGTCGAAGCGCGTCGGCTCGGCAATCTTGATCAGCTCGATGCCGGGATAGCCGCCATGGGCCACTGTGAACTGGTCGATCACGGCGATGCCGAGCCCGGCCTTCACCAGCGCACACACCGTGGTGCCGAAGCGCGCCTTGATCGAGATATTGTAGCTCAGTTTGTTGCGCGCGAAGATCTCGGCCATGATCCGCCCGTAGGGATCATTCGGATCGATGCCGATCAGCGGATAGCGCGTCATCTCTGCCGCCGAGACCTGCTTGCGCCCGGCGAGCTCGTGGCCTTCAGGCACGATGCAGAACAGCTCGCCCGAGGCCAGCGGCATGAATTCGAGTCCGGAATGGTCGAGCCGGTAGCTCATCGCCACGCACTCGCCCTTGCCCAGCATCAGATAGTCGATCGCCTCCTCGATCTTGAGGATGTTGATGTCGATGCCCAAATCAGGATAGCGGCGGCGGACGCGCTCGATCGCGCGCGGCACCATCACCTGCGAAATGCTCGGCACCGAGCCGACGCGCAACTCGGACAGCGCGCCGCGGCCGATGTTGGAGATGATGTAGCTGAGATCGTCGACCTTTTCGTAGACGCTGTTGATCTGCTCGAAGATGTTCTGCGCCTCTGGGGTCGGAAAGTAGCGGCCGTTCTGGCGCTGGAAGAAGCGGATCCCGAGCGAGCGCTCGGTGTACTTCACGAGACGGCTGACGCCGGGCGCCGACACCTTCAGGAGCCGCGCGGCGCCGTTGATGGTGCCGGTCACCATGACCGCGCGGATCACCTCGACCTGTCGCAATGTCATCATCGGCGCGGCCCCTGCCCGACGCGCCCGGCCGTCACGGGCTGCCCGGCGGCGTCAGCACCACCGGCGGCCGCGGCACGGGCCTCGGCCGCGGCGGCAGCGCGCCCGGCGCGGGCTTGATCTCCACCGGCGGCGGCAGCGGCGCGACCTGAGACTGGCTTGCGGCAACAGGCGGAACGGCCGCCGCCGGCGGAGCAGCGGCCGGAGCCGACAGTGGCGCGGTGAGCGGCGGCACGGCCGCACGCGGGCCGCCGAGCCGGGCGCGCGGATCGCGCCGCGGGTCGCGCCCGGGCAACGGCACCTCAACGTTGCCCGGCACGGCCGCATTGGCATCGGCACCGCCCGGCAATGACGCCGTCGACGAGGGGTAGACCGGCGGCGCCTCGCCGCGCGCGATCGCGTCCAGGCGCCGCGTTTCGCGATCGATCGCGCGGACGGCGAGCCACGACGACAGCGACGTGACGTCCAGCGCCCGCGTCAGAGCGTCCGGGGTGCCGACCACGAACAGCTGCAGCTCCGGACGGCTGTTGGCATTGCCGACCGTGTTCGAGCTCAGGCTGGCGCGGATGTCGGCCTGATCGGCCGGAATGTCGAAACCGCCGGACACGATGGCGCGCGCGCCTTGCGACTCCAGCGTGGTGGCGCCGACGCGCAAGCGGCCATCGCGGATGATGAAGGGGATCTGTGCCGAGGCCACCGGCAGGCTGCCGGAGGCCAGCGCCGGCTCGACCACCTGCCGGAGCTTGCCGTCGTCGCCGAGCTGTCCTGCGTCGGCGGCACGCAAGGCTGCGTCGAACGCGCGCGGATCGAGATTGGGAATCGATGCATTGTCGAGCGTCACGGTGCCATTGCCCGAGAGCGCATTCACCAGCCCCTGCACGCTGCGTCCCTCGGCAGCCAGCGTCATCTGCGCCGACGCCCTGCCGGCCGGCATCTTGAGGCCGCGATAGCGCAACGCGCCGCCATCGATGCCGGAGAGCTCGACGCGGCCGTTCAGCACCAGGCCATTGGCATTGGGTCGCGCCTCGACGGTGGCCGTCACCTCGCCACCGCCGAGCTTGCCCTTGAGGTTTTCGATGGTCAGCGACTGACCGTCGCTCTTGATGGCACCGCCGAACGGACGCAGGTCAGTCCCATTCATCACAGCGCCGTTGAGCGACTGGAACGCGACGCGGCCGCGCCAGCCCTTCAGCAGGCCCGCCCCCAGCGGCTCGGCCTGCTCGCGCCCGGCTGACCCGATCAGCACCGAGAAGATCTGCGGGACATCGATCGTGTCCAGCCCGAGTTCGCCGTCGACCTGCTTGTCGTCGTCGAGGTTCATCGCCAGCCGGCCCCGCAGCCGCGAGCTGCCGATCGTGCTGTCGATGTCCTCGAGCGTCACCCGGTTGGCGGCGAGTGCAAGCCGCCCGAACAGGCGGATGTTCTGTGCCGCCGTATCCTGCGGCTTCAATCCCAAAAGCGGTGCCAGATTGGCCGTGCGCAGACGCAGGTTGACGTTGGCCTTGGTGGCATCGCCCCAAGGCTCGACCGTGCCCTGAGCTTCGCCATCGAGTCCTGCGCCGGACAATTTCGCGTTCACGCGCAGCGGCGTCCGCCAGCTGCCGGTCACGCTCGACTGGAACTCGGCCGGGCCGTTGCCAACGGCCGCGACGCGATCGAGCCCGAGCAGCGCCAGTACGACGTTGCCCTGCTCGGCCGAAACCCGGCTTTCGACGCTGAGCTCGGTGCGATCGATCGCGTCCACCTCGAAGCTGCGCAGCGCCGCAGCCGACGGTTTTGCGATCAGCGTCGCGGAGCCTTTCAGTTGCGGGGCGTCGAGATCGAGCACGGCCTTGGCCTGGCTGCGGTCGGCATTGCCGGGGTCCTTGGCCAGATCCAAGGTCAGCTTCAGCCGTGCCGCGCCCGCAGGCGTGCCGAGCGCATCGAACCGCGCTGAGATCTGCGGCGCCAAAGGTTGCACCAGGGCGGTGATCTCCTTCAGCGAGCCGGCCAGCGACGTGACGACCAGACGTCCGGTCGCGTCAGTCCGGTCGAAGCGCCCGGAGCCTTCACTCGTCACACCGCCGCTCTGGCCGAACTTCAACTGATCGACGGCAATCGTCTTCGGATCGTAGGAGAAGCGCGTGGTGAGCGGGGTCAGTTCCTGGCCACTCAGTCTGGCGCGGCCGACATCGAGCGCGACGCTGGCTTCCGCCGGCCACTCGCCGGTGACGCCGACCAGCGACCGTGTCATGGCCATCGCCGCATCGAGATCGAGCCGATCACCCTTCAGCACGGCCTCGAAACGCGTGCCGCCTCCGGTGGGACGGTTGATCAGGGCGACGCGGCCGTCGACCGAGCCGCCGTCGATATCGGCCTTGAGGCCGTTGATCGCGACACGCTCCGGCGCCACGTTGAGGTCGCCGCGCAGACGCAGCGGGCGCTGGGTCCGATAGCTGGTGTCGCTGCGGCCCTGCAGCCAGGCGACGAGGGCGTCGGGCTCCGAGGAGTCGAGATCGAGCGCGCCGGTGAAGCCTGATGTGACCGACGTCGAGATGCCGATGGTCCGGAACGTCAGATGCGTCGAGCCGGGCGCGCGCAGATCCACCTTCTCGAGGCTCCACGCGGTGGTCTCATTGTGCAGGTTGGCAGTGAAATTCTGCACTGGCCGTCCCGAGAGCATGATCTGCTCGGTCGAGAACTGCACGCTGGCCGGCACCGGCAGGGTCGGCAGTTGCGCGATCCAATTGCGCAGCGCCGGCAGCACACGGGCCGGCGCCATCGCGCGCCTGTCCTTGAGGTCCCCGCCCGATAGCAGCTTGTCGGCATCGAGCTGGCGCGCGGAGAGCGAGGCGCGCAGCATCGGGGCGGCGCCGAACTTGATGTCGCCGCTGCCGGCGAATTTCAGCGACCGATCCTCCTCGCCGAACGTCACCTCGATCTGGTCGAGCTTGGCGGCGGTCGGATCGCCGCCGACCTTGGCGGCGATCCGCCACGGTGTGGCGCCGGCCGGCAACGTTGCGGCGGCCTTGGCAGCAGGAGCCCTGTCAGAAGGAGCCTTGTCAGAAGGAGCTTTGGCCGCAGCGGCCTTGCTACCGGCTTGATCCGGCGCGGCCTTGTCCTTGCCGTCGCCCTGCTCCTTGGGCGGCGACGACAGCGTGAATGCACCATCGAAGCGCGGCGCCCGGCTGGCGAAGCTGATCAGCCCCTCGAGATCGACCATGACCGGACGCTCGCCCGGGTCGACATTGAGGTGAACGCGCAGGCCGCTGGAGTCCTTGTCCTGGCTAGAGGACACCCGGAACGGGTAGCGGCCGCCGCGGATCGACACGGCTCCGTCGCCGCGCAGCGAGCCGGCGAGCGAGCGGACGTCGCCGGAAAAAACGATGTCGGTCAGTTCGAGCGTCGAACGGCTGGCCGCGTCGTGCAGCGCGACCCGGCCGGTCAGATTGAGCCGATCGATCGCCAGCGACGCGAGGTTGAAGCGGCCCGAGGCGGCCGGCAGGTCGACCTGGCCCTTGGCGTCGAGGCCGAAATCGGCGGCCATGCCGCCCACGGTGAGCTCGTTGGCCCGCCACTCGCCGCGCATCAAATCGCCAAGGCTGAGCTCGAGGTCGAGCTTGTCGGCGCGCAGCTTGCCGAGATCGTTGGCGCCGCCGAAGGTGACCTGGCGCAGCCGCAGCGTGGGGGTCGGCAGCAGCCGTGCGTCCAGCGCACCGGCGACCCGCACGGGCACGCCAATGATCTTGCTCGCCTCGGCCTCGAATTGCGGCCGGAACTGGTTCCAGTCGACGAAATACGGGCCGATCAGCGCAGCAAGGAGCGCAAGGATGAAGGCAATCGCCAGGCCGAGCAGGGTCGTCTGCACGGGGTCTCCCTCAAAGGACAACGCTCCGGCGTCCTAAAACCTTCAGCCCATGCGGGCGCGGCCCCACGGACGTCGATACCGGAGCGCTGCATCATATAGGATTAAGTATGGCGAAGTCACAGCGCTGTCGGTATTTCCGGGGGCGTTGCACAAGTCCGTTAACAAAGATGGTTACCAGTGCGCCGGCAGCCGCTTGAGGCCGCGCAGCACGAAGGTCGGCCGCCATTCCGGGTTGTCGGAATCGTCGAGCTTCAGCTCCGGCAGCCGCCGCAGCAGGGTTCCGATCGCCACCTCGGCCTCGATGCGGGCGAGCTGCGCACCCAGGCAGTGGTGGATGCCGCCGCCGAACGACAGCGGCTTGACGTTCGCCCGGGTAATGTCGAGCTGCTCCGGATGATCCGGATAGACCGCCGGATCGCGGTTGGCCGACCCCAGCAGGCACAGCACGGTCTCACCCGCCGGAATCCGGCGGCCGCCGAGATCCTCGATGTCCTCGAGCGCAACCCGCCCGGTCAGTTGCACCGAGGAATCGTAGCGCAGGAATTCCTCGATCGCATTGGTGATCAGCTCGGGGCGCGCCTTCAACAGCGCCAACTGGTCGGGATTGCGATACAGCGCCAACAGCCCGTTGCCGATCAGGTTGACCGTGGTCTCGTGTCCGGCGCCGAACAGCAGGATGATGTTGGCGGTCAATTCCTCGTGCGAGAGCTTGGCGCCGTCCTCCTCGGCCTGCAGGAGCTGCGTCGTCAGGTCGTCGCCGGGCTGCTTGCGGCGGAGCTCGAACAGATGCTGGAAATAGGCAATGGAGACCGCGTTGCCGGCATTGCCCTCGGCGATCTCGGCCTTCGACAGCGGCACCGGCTCGAGCAGCCGCCCGCCCTCGCGCGAGCTCTTGTAGAACGCCTCGCGATGCTCCTCGGGGATCCCCAGCATGTCGCAGATCACCGTGACCGGCAGCTTGAAGGCGAAGTCCTCGATCAGGTCCATCCTGCCGCGCGGGATGATCTCGTCGAGCGTGCTATCGACGATCGCCTGGATCCGCGGCCGCATGTCCTCGACCCGGCGCGCCGTGAAGGCCTTCACCACGAGGCCGCGCAAGCGCGTATGATCCGGCGGATCCTGCTGCAGCATCCAATGGCTCATGCTGCGGAAGATCGGCTCGTTCATGATCTCGGGGCCGTAACGGCGAATAGACCGCGCCACGAAGTCCTTGCCGAAGCGCTTGTCGCGCAGCACGAGGCTCGCTTCGGCATGCCGGCTGGCGAGGAACGAGCCGAACGGCGTCACATGCACGGGGTCGTTGTCACGCAGCTGCTGATAGAACGGATACGGATTGCGGATGAACTCCGGCGACAGCGGATTGAACAGCGGCGCGGCCTTGGCAGCCTGGACATGCTCGTTCATGTGGTCTCTCTCCCAGATCTGGCCGGATTAGCTCACGGCCCCGTCGCTATGGCAAGTCGGCCAGCTCACACATCATGCCGCAGTTCCGGCCACCGTCTTTAACCTGTGCAACTGGCCGGCAACGACGCGAACGCGGCGCGGCGCCGCGATCCAGACCGCGGCGGCCGAGACGAACGCGCCGGCGAAGGCGATCGCAAAGCCCGGCGTGTAGCTCGATGTGTGATCATACAGCACGCCGGTCACCCACGGCCCAGCAGCGCCGCCGCACAGCCCGATCATCATCAGCGTCCCGAAGATGCTGCCGAATTGCGCGCCCTGAAATATTTCCAGCACGACCGCGCCCATCACCGACGTGATGCCGTAACCGAGCGCCCCCTGCGTCGCGACCATCACGTAGACCAGCACGAACGATGGCGCGGCCTTGAGCGCGATCAGCGCGGCGAAGCAGATCGCGAAGCCGAGACAGCCGAGGCCCCATACCGCCTCGCGGCCGAGCCGGTCGGACAGATGGCCGAGCGCGATCTGGCCGGGAATGCCGAGCAGGCTGACGGCGCCAAGCGCCCACACCGCGACGTTGGAGCTGAAGCCGATCTCGAGCAGGTATTTCGTCTGATGCACCTGCACGGCGTACCAGACGTAGAGGCCGAAGAAGTAACCGAGCGCAAGCCACCAGAACCGCGTCGTGCGCAGCGCGCGCGACAACGTCCAGTCGATACCGGCCCAAGCAGGGTCGACGATGTTCGACACCGGCTTGGCGGCATTGGCGAGCGGCGCGGCGTCGCCGTCGGGACGCAGGCCGATCTCCTCCGGCTTCCTGCGCAACAACAGATTGATCGGCGCCAGCACGACCAGCACGACGATGCCCATCGCGGTGCAGGCTGTGCGCCAGTTGGTCTGCGCGATCATGTGCTGCACCCAGGGGAGCAAGGTCATCGAACCGATGCCGACGCCGGCGAACGCGATGCCGATGGCGAGGCCGCGGCGGCGGATGAACCAGTTCGGCAGGAACAGCGACTGGCCGGAATAGCCGAGGCAGACGCTGCCGGAGCCAACCATCACGCCGATGGTGATATAGAGATGCCAGGGCTGCGAGGTCAGTGGCGCCAGCAACAGGCCGCCGGCCATCAGCGCGACACCGAGTTCCATGACCGCGCGTGGACCGCTGCGATCCATCAACCGTCCGATCAGCGGACTGACGACTCCGGAAGCGACGAAGCCGAACGAGAACGCGCCGGCGGTGACGCCGCGGTCCCAGCCGAATTCGGCAAGGATCGGCGGATAGAACAGCGAGAATGCGGTGCGCGCATTGACGCCGACCGCCATCGTCACGAAGGTGACGGCGACGATGACCCAGCCATAATAGAACGGCAGGCGCATTGTTGTTGTTTCACTCCCTGGTGCATCCTTCGCATCATTTGCATGCGAACGGGTCAAGGATTATCTGCTCTTTGCACCGGCGGCGTCAGTTACCTCCGAGGTCATGTGTGCGGCGCACCGTCCTATCGCTCGGTGTCGTCCCGGCCTCCGCGCCGGGACCCATACCGCGTGATCTCACGAGGAACGTGGCTGGCAGTAACTCGTCTCACGGCATCCGGTGGCTATGGGTCCCGGCTCAAGGCCGGGACGACACCGAATGTGTGGCGCGCCGTCAGTCATGGCCGCATGGCCCCGCGACGCGATCACGCCCGGGTTCTGCTGATTGGTTCACCCTCCTCCAACAGGAGGGTGCAGGGAAGGCCGGGCGCTGGCCGCGCCCGTGGCCCGCCTGCTCAAAAAAATGCAGGCGGCAGTACCACAGGTTTGGCCAGAAACGCCCGGCCCTCCCTGCGCGATGGTCTTAACGCTTATATGCAGGCTTCCTGGCGCTCGGCTTGTTGGCCGCCATGCGCGACAACGCGTTTGACGCGTTGCGCGGTGATACCAGCGTCGAGGTATCAGAACCCTGCAACTTCACGTCCGCAAGAACGTCGTTCGTCCGCACGCTCTCTCGAGCCTGCTGCGACATCTCGCGGCCACCGCTCCCCGCCTCGCGTGTCGTGACGATCGCGCGCAACGCCCCTCCAAAGTGAGGCGGGATGCGGGAGAAGATCGCGGTGATTTGCCCGACGGTGCAAGGAAAATCGGCTGCGACAAAGTAACCCGACGGGCAAGCCTGCCCGAAGCTCAGCACAACTACGTACTCGACGAGATCCTCTTAAGACCAACGGTCGCTGTGGGTCGAGCTCTGTCCGTATCCACCGCTGTCATGCTCCGCGAAAGCGGGGCATCCAGTACGCCGCGGCAGAGGACATTGACCGAGACGTCACGGCGTACTGGATCGTGCGCTGGAGCCTGTCATCCGGCCGGCCGGAGGCCGGACCGGGTGGCGGACGATGACAGCGGAGGTCTGCACGTCCATCTCGGTCGTCTCTTCGACCGCGCAGGCTTACGCCGCGGCCTTCGCTTCGTCGGCGCCATGGAAGGCATAGACGTCCATGCGCAGCACGCCGTAATTGGCGCTGTTGTGCAGGCGCTCGACGCGGGCGCCTTCGCCGGCTGCGCCCAGCGCGGCGAACAGCGGCAGGAAGTGTTCGTCGGTCGGATGGTTTTCGCGCGCGTGCGGCGCCAGGCGCCGGTAGTTGACGAGATCGTCGACGCGGCCTTCGATCGCGGCCTTGTGCACCCAGTCGGCGAAGTCGACCACCCAGGACGGCGCGGGATCGTCGAGGTCGAGACGGCGCTTGCGGAACTCACCGAGATTGTGGGTGAAGCTGCCGCTGCCGATGATCAGCACGCCCTCGTCGCGCAGCGGCGCCAGCGCGCGGCCGAGCGCGAGGTGATGCGCAGGCCCCTGCTCGGTCTGGATCGACAGCTGCACGACGGGAATGTCGGCCTGCGGATACATCAGGAGCAGCGGCACCCAGGCGCCATGATCGAGGCCGCGCTCGCGATCGGCGCCGACGGGAAAGCCGGCCGCGTGCAGGCGCTCCGCGACGGCGCGGGCGAGGTCGGGCGCGCCCGGCGCGGGATAGCGCAGCTGATAGAGCTCGGGCGGGAAGCCGTAGAAATCGTGGATCGTCTCGTTCGCGGCGACGACGTTGACGGCGGGAATGTCGGTTTCCCAATGCGCCGAGATCACGAGGATGGCCTTCGGCCGCGGCAGGCTGTCGCCGAGGCCGGCGAGGAAGTCCCGCGCCGCCGAGGCCGTCAGCGGCAGCATCGGCGAGCCGTGCGACAGGAAGATGCTGGGCAGGGTCATGTCATGGCTCCTCGTTCTCTCCGGGTATCTCAGCTCGCGCCTCAAACCACAACTGTCATCCCGGGCAAGCCCGAACGTCGCATTGCGACGGTCGGGCGCCGACCCGGGATCCATACCGCGTGATCGCAGTTCGAGGCAGGCTGGGCGTCGACCATCGTGCTCACTCACCTCGGCCTGGGCTATGGATCCCGGCGTTCGCCGGGATGACAGCGGTGGGTGTGGGGACGGCCGGTGGACCACAGGTCTAGTTCAATGGGCGCTGCGCAGCTGGCCGCCGGCAAGGCTGGCGCGGAGGCTGCCGAGGGCGTAGGCGCCGTCGCCGAGCAGGGCCTGGATCACCAGGGTGACGGCCCAGAACGCCGGATACTCCCAGCCGCCCTTGGGATTGTTGAAGAAGAAGCCGGCGGAGCCGTGCACGGTGAAGATGGCGCCGAGCAGGATCGGCACGGCGGCGAGCGCGACCCAGCGGGTGTAGACGCCGAGGATCAGGGCGACCGCGGCGAGGAGCTCGGCGGTGATCGTGACATAGGCGAGCTCGGGCGGCAGGCCGATGCTGCCGAAGAATTTTGCGGTGCCGGCGGGCGTGAAGACCAGCAGCTTGAGACCGGCGTGGGCCAGGAACAGGCCGCCGAGCGTCAGGCGCAGCACGAGCGCGGCATAGGGGGCGGTGCGGGAATCGATCATCAAAACCTCCGTGGGGACCCCCGCGATATGGATCATTTCCCCCTGGGCGATAATCCGGTATCCTGGAAAATCAATTCACACTGGCAGAGTGAGATCAATCCTTGCTCGACCGCCTCACCGGTCTTGAGGTGCTCTCCAAGGTAGCCGGGTCCGGCAGCCTGTCGGGCGCGGCGCGCCTGCTCGGGATGTCGCCGACCATGGTGACCAAGCACCTTGCCGCGCTCGAGACGCGGCTGGGGGCAAAGCTGTTTCATCGCACCACGCGGCGGCTGACGATCACCGAGGCCGGCCGGCGCTATCTCGATCTTGCCGAACGCGTGCTCGGCGATTTCGAGGCCGCCGAGAATGCGATCGCCGCTGAAAGGGTCGAGCCGCGCGGCCTGCTGCGGCTCAACGTCCCGCTCGCCTTCGGCACGCGGCAGATCGCACCGCTGCTCGCCAGGTTCGCAGAGTTGTACCCGGGCGTCAGCGTCGAGCTCGGCCTCAACGACCGTCTGGTCGACCTGATCGAGGAAGGCTGGGATCTCGCGATCCGGATCGCGGCGCTGAAGGACTCGACCCTGCGGGCGCGGCGGCTGGCGCCGTGCCGGATGATGATCTGCGCCGCGCCCGCCTATCTCGCAGCGCATGGCACGCCGCGCACAACAGCCGATCTCGCCGGGCATAATTGCCTTGGCTACACGCTGGCCGCCGCCGGCCCGTCGCGCTGGCGCATGGGCGGCAAGCCGGCGGTCGATGTCGCCGTGAACGGCAACCTGCGCGCCAACAACGGCGATGCGCTGCTGGCGGCCGCGCTTGCCGGGCAAGGCCTGATCTACCAGCCGACCTTCATCGTCGGCGACGAGCTCCGCTCGGGGCGGTTGCGGCCGGTGACGCTCGATGTGCCGCCATCGGACCTGCTGGCCGTTCATGCCGTCTACCTGCCGGACCGCACCCCCTCGGCCAAGGTGCGCGCCTTCATCGACTATCTTGCCGCGGCGTTCGCGCCGGAGCCACCTTGGGATCGCGACCTCGCATGACCGGCGACCAGTTCGCTTGTCATGCGTCTGGAGACATCGACATGACGAATCAACCGCCTGATCACGCGCTGCACTGGCCGATGTTGCGCTCGTTGCAGGGCTGGCGGGTCAGCGCCCTGCCCGCCGATCTCGCAGCGGGCCTCACGCTGGCGGCGATCGCAATTCCCGAGCAGATGGCGACCGCCAAGCTCGGCGGCTTCACGCCGGAGATCGGCTTCCTCGCCTTCGTGGCGGGGTCGCTCGCGTTCGCCGTGTTCGGTGCCAACCGCTTCCTGTCCTGCGGCGCCGATTCCACCATCACGCCGATCTTTGCCGGCGGGCTGGCGCTGCTCGCCGCGACCGGTTCGCCCGAGTATGGCAGCCAGGCCGCGGCGCTGGCGCTGCTGGTCGGAATCCTGCTGGTGCTGGCCGGCGGCTTCAGGCTCGGCGGCATCGCCAATCTCCTGTCGGTGCCGGTGACGGTCGGCTTCCTGGCCGGCATCGCGGTGCATATCATCGTCTCGCAATTGCCCGGCGTGCTCGGCCTGCCGCAGCCGAGCGGGCCGACCCTGGCGCGGATCGCGACCATCGTCGGCGAACTCGGCAAGACCAACGGCTACACGCTCGTCATCGGCTTCGGCGTGCTCGCGACCGTCACGCTGTGCGAGCGGATCAGCGCCCGCATTCCCGGTGCGCTGATCGCGCTCGTCGCCGCGACGCTGTTCGTGATCGGAGCCGGGCTCGAGGGGCGCGGCGTGCCGGTCATCGGCACCCTCTCCGGCGCCGTGCCGATGCCATCCGTGCCGCTGATCGGACCCGAGCAATGGGTCAAGCTGGTGCCGCTGGCGTTCCTGATCGCGGTCGTGGTGATGATGCAGACGGCGGCGACGACACGGTCGTTCCCCACCGAACCGGATCGCCCGGCCGATGTCGACCGCGACTTTCTCGGCGCCGGCGCCGGCAGCGTGCTGGCCGGGCTGTTTGGCGCGTTTCCCGTCAATGCCAGTCCGCCGCGCACCGGCATCGTGGTCGAAACCGGCGGGCGCTCGCAGGTCGCCGGCCTGCTCGCGGCCGCCGTCGTGCTGCTGCTCGTGCTGTTCGGCGCGCGGCTGCTGTCGCATGTGCCGGAGGCGGCGCTGGGCGGCGTGCTGCTGTTCGTCGCGCTGCGCATCATCCGCATGGCGCAGATCGTCACGGTGTACCGGCAGTCGAAGGGCGAATTCCTGCTGATCCTGGCGACGGCGGCCGCCATCGTGGTGCTGCCGATCGAGCAGGGTGTCGCGCTCGGCATCTCGCTGTCGCTGCTGCACGGCATCTGGAGCACAACGCGCGCGCATCTCATCACGTTCGAACGCGTGCCGGACACCACGATCTGGTGGCCGGCCCATCCGCACATCCGCGGCGAGGAGCTGTCCGACATCGCCGTGGTCGGCTTCCAGGCACCGCTCAGCTTCCTCAACGCTGCCACGTTCCGCGCCGACCTGCAGCACATGCTGCGGCGCCGCCGTCCCCAGCTCCTCGTACTCGAGGCGAGCGCTATGGTGGAGATCGACTTCACGGCGGCGCAGGCGCTGCGCGACGTGATCGCGTTGTGCAATGGTGAAGGCATCGTGTTCGCGGTGGCGCGGCTGGAATCGCTGCGCGCGCAGGCGGCGTTCGACCGCTTCGGCCTCTACGACGTGCTGCCGCGCGACCGCGTCTTCCGCAGCGTCGATCTGGCCTTGCAGAAGCTCCGACCGGCCTGAGTTGAGCGCGATCAGCAGTGCGGATACAAATCGTTACGAATTGCAGTGCGGCATGACACATCCGGGCAAAGTTCAGCGACGAGAACTCCTCCCGTCATGACGCCCCGAGGCCTACCACAAGGATCATTGTTCATGCGCAAGCTGCTCCCGTTGCTGTTCATCGCCGGCACGATTTCCACCGCACAGGCCCGGGACACGAGCGCCGTGCGCCAGGCTTGCGGCAGCGAGGTGCGCACGCTGTGCGCCGGAATCATGCCGGGCGGCGGCCGCATCAAGCAGTGCATGATCGAGAAGTTCGACAAGCTCTCCGATGGCTGCAGGAATGCGCTGAAGGACGCGAAGGCGCAACAGGGCGGCAAATGAGTCCGCGTGCGGCAGAATGCCCTGCAGGACGAACCAACGGCCGTCGTTCATGTTCCGTGCAGCAAAGAAGCCGTAGTGATCGGGACGCGGCGATGCTGCAGCGATGCGTCGCATGATCAGCAGAAATGCGCGGCATGAACATCGCAGCGCCACCCGCTATGGTATCAGAGCGAGGTTTCGCGACGTCGAAAAAATTGCGAAACCAATTCGCGTGCGACAACGTCTAACGACTGTACTGATTCCCAACCAACGAGAGGACCGCACCGCAATGCGCAATCTGTTCACCTCCGCCCTGCTCGGCGCGACCGTCATGCTGGGTGCATCGGCGGCGCAGGCCTTCACGCTGCCGGCCCAGCCGGCTACCCCCGACAGCAATATCGAAAGCGTGGCCGGCGGCTGTGGTCCGGGCTGGGCCCGTGATCGCTGGGGCAACTGCCGCCCCGCCCCGCGCGCCTATTACGGTTATGGTGGCTTCGGCCCGCGCACCTGCTGGATCCGCCCGACCCCCTACGGGCCGCGCCGGGTCTGCCGCTGATCCGATCCCAAGCAAAAGCGCCGCCGCATCCAGGATGCGGCGGCGTTTTTGTAGTTGAAGATTGTCACAACGGCTTGGATCCGAGCTATCACCGCGCGGACGCTGAGCGAGAGCTCGGGACAGATGTGGACTCAGTTCGCCGGAATGATCTTGCCGGGGTTGAAGATGTTCTGCGGATCGAGCGCCTGCTTGACGGCGCGCATGGCGTCGAGTGCTTCCTGGCCGAGCTCGGACTTCAGATATTTCTGCTTGCCCTGGCCGATGCCGTGCTCGCCGGTGCAGGTGCCGCCCATCGCCTGGGCGCGCTCGACGAGGCGATGCATGAACTCCTCGCCGCGCGCCATCTCGTCGGCATCGTCGACGTCGCACATCAGCGAGCAGTGGAAATTGCCGTCGCCGACATGGCCGACGATCGGCGAGGTCAGATTCAACCGCGCGAGATCCTCTTCGGTCTCGCCGACGCAATCGGCGAGCCGCGAGATCGGCACGCAGACGTCGGTCGCGACCACGCCGGCGCCGGGACGGATCGCCTTGACGGACCAATAGGCGTCGTGCCGCGCCTGCCACAGCTTGGTGCGGTCCTCGGGCTTGGTCGTCCAGCTGAACTCGCCGCCGCCGCATTCCGCAGCGATCTCGGCAAAGTTCTTGGACTGCTCGGCAACCTCGGCCTCGCTGCCATGGAACTCCAGCAGCAGCAGCGGCGTCTCCGGCAAGGTCAGCTTCGAATAGGCATTGCACGCCCGCACCTGCGCCGCGTTGAGCAGCTCGATGCGCGCCATGGGAATGCCGGTCTGGATCGCGAGGATGGTCGCCTGGCAGGCGCCGCGGACGGTCTCGAACGAGCACGCGGCGGCGGCGATCGTCTCGGGAATGCCGCGCAGCCGGATGGTCATCTCGCAGATGATGCCGAGGGTGCCTTCGGCGCCGACGAACAGATGCGTCAGATCATAGCCCGCGGCGGATTTCTTGGCGCGGGTGCCGGTCTTGATGATCTCGCCGTCGCCGCGCACGACCTTCAGCGCCAGCACGTTCTCGCGGATCGTGCCGTAGCGCACCGCATTGGTGCCCGAGGCGCGCGTCGAGGCCATGCCGCCGAGCGAAGCGTCGGCGCCGGGATCGATCGGAAAGAACAGGCCCTGGTCGCGGAGATATTCGTTCAGCGTCTTGCGGGTGATGCCGGGCTGGATCACGCAGTCGAGATCCTCGGCATGCACCTCCAGCACCTTGTTCATGTCGCGCATGTCGATGCAGATGCCGCCGGCGGGTGCATTGACCTGCCCCTCGAGCGAGGTGCCGGTGCCGAACGGAATGATCGGCACGCCCCGGGCAGCACAGATGCGGACGACGTCCTGGATGTCGGCGGTCTCCTGCGCCAGCACGACGCCATCCGGCGGCTGCGTCGGCAGCCAGGTCGTGGTATGGCCATGCTGCTCGCGCACGGCCTGCGAGGTGATGAGCCGGTTGCCGAAGCGGGCCGCGAGCGCGTCGAGCGCGCTTTTTAGCGCCTCCGGCGCCGGCCGTTTCAAATCGTGATGAGGGATCGTCGTCGCCACAGCTTCCTCCGAAAGTTGGGCGGACGGTGGCAAAGGACGCAACGAGGGTCAAGGGAGCAAACGGAAGAGCCGATGAGCGATAATGCAGTGCCCACACATGCAATGCCCGCAGAGCCCGGCGCGGGGCCGTTCCTGTCGTCCATCATGCAGATCGAGCCGCAATGGATCGACTACAACGGCCATCTCAACATGGCCTATTACAACGTGATGTTCGACCGCGCGATCGACCAGATCTGGGCCGAGCTCGGCATCGGCCCGGCCTACATGAAGGAGCGCCACGGCTCGACCTTCACCGCCGAATGCCACGTGCGGTACTTGCGCGAGATCCATCTCGGCGATCCCGTCCAGGTCGCGGTGTGGCTGATCGCCGCCGACGAGAAGCGGCTGCACACCTTCGAGGAGCTGCGCCATGCGGAGGAAGGCTGGATCTCGGCAACCTCCGAGAACATGTCGGTCCACATCGACATGACCAGGCGCAAGGTCGCGCCGTTCCCGCCGGACATCCAGGCCAACATCGCGCGCCTGCTGCAGGCCCATGCCGCGCTGCCGCGGCCGGATGGCCTCGGACGCGCCATCGGTATGCCGAAACGCTGACCTTGCGCTGACGAGACTCCGGCAAGGCGCCGATCATTTGGCTCGCGAGAGCACGTCGGCGGCCGTCAGCGCCGGCGTCGGCGGATCGGCAGTGACGATCCTTGCGAAGCTCGCGAACAGGCTGCCGGAGACGAGATGACGCGCGGCGGTCTCGATTACGCCTAAGGCTCCGGTGAGCGTGGCGGCCTTGGGATCTTCCGGCTTCAACCCACTGCGCCACATCTGCATCTGGGTGACGGCCATGCGTAGGCTTGCTGTCAGCAGCGGCGGGCCCTGCTCGGCGCTCTTCACGAGATACGAGAAAGCCTCGTCCCGGATCGTCGGATCGAGGGCATGCCCCTCGGCGCGCCGCAACAGCGTCTCCGCCCACAGGATGCTGCCATCGGGGAGCCATGGAAACCAGCTCGCCAGATTGCGTGGCCAATCCTGCAGGACATCGAGATTGCCCGAGCGGATCAGCAGGCTCATGGCGATGGCGGCCGCCACCGGCGACTCCACTTTGCGGACGACGATATCGAGCAGATCATCGAGACGGCGGATCTTGAGGCCAGCGGCCGCGAGATCGGAGAAGGCCTCGATGCGCTGCAGCTCCCACAGCGGATGCCAGACCATCCTGCTGGCGGCATCGTCGGCTCGAGGCTCGCCAAGGCGGGCGCTGACCTGTTCCACGGCCCAGTCCCGGCCCTGGCGGCTGAAGCCGACGTCGAGCCGCACGGGGATGGTCAGCGTCGCGTCGCGCGGGATCGCGATGCCGAACGAGACCTCGCCCATGCCCGCGACGCCGAACCACACCGCCCGCCCCTTGCCCGGCGGGATCTCGACGTCGATCCATGAGGTCAGGCTGTCACCGACCTCGTTGCTGCGCCCCTGCGTCAGCTTGAACTCCGCGGGGGCGAGCTTTTCGCCAGTCCACGCGTCGCGGATCGACAACGCGTTCAGGAACGGTCCGGTCACGCTCTCATGACCGAAAATCTCGTGCATGGTCTGGTAGTCCAGCAGATCGCCGCCACTGCCGGGCGCAGCCTCGATCCCCGGCCTCGCCGTGTTGAAGCGGCGCAGCATGATGTCAGCGCGCTTCTTGACGAGGCTGTCGAGCGCGAGCTCGTCGAACTTGATCTCCGGGATCTGCACCGGCTGCGCGGCGGGGCCGCCGGTCGGACCACCAGGCTCGAACGGCGGAGCCGTGTCCGGCGGCGCGGCTTCCGGCGGCGGCACCGGCTCCGCGGTGACCATGGCGGGCGCGCGCTCGGCGACGATCATCGCGCCATCATAGGGAATGCCGGAGGGCTCCACCGGCTGGATCTTGGCGGCGGTGTGGGCCGCGAGCAGCTGGCGGACCCTGTTCTTGACGTGGCTCTCCAGGCTCGCGAACACGAGCCGCCAGGGCGTGCCCTGAGTGTCGTAGGGAATGAATTTGGGCGCCACGCCCTCGAGCGCCTCGAGCAACGCCCGGCCGAAGATCGTGGCGTCCTCGCCAGCCGCCTGGAACGACTGCAGGCCGGACCGGGTCGACTGCAGGCTGATCACCGCGTCCGGGCTCTTGGTTAGATATGGCTGCGGCTTGAGGATCTCATCGCCGACGATGTTGAGGGTCATCGCCAGCGCCGGCGCGTTGCGGCAGGCATCAACGAAGAACAGCGCGCGATCGATGCCCGAGGTCTTCACCGCACGCGCCACCGCCTCGATGGCGACCGCTCGCGCCTCGCTGCCGGCCGCGTCGGGATCGAGGATGTCGGCCGCGAGCAAGGCCGGCGATGCGAGATGCTCGACGCCGTGGCCCGAGAAGAAGAAGAACGCCGTGTTCTCGTCGCCGGTGCGGCCCTTGAAGATGGCGTCCCGCCAAGCCTCGATCGCGGCGCGCAACGTCGCGAAGTCCGGCCGCGCGAAATGACCGTCGGTGATCCGGTTGACCTCTGCCAACTCGCCGGCCGACGGCGCCAGCAGCAGACGGCACGAGGCGATCGGCGCGCCGGCGACGCGGGCAGCATCCCGAAACCAGTCGAACACGCGCGCTGCGGTCACCGCGCTGAGCGCCAGCTGGCCGAGGCCGCCGGAGTTCGGCGCCCTCTGCGGCGCGCTCCCGCCGGAAAGATAGGGATAGTCGCTGATGCCGACGATCAGGGCGTGCGTCCCCGAACTCGGCTTGTCGACGGCGGTCCAGAGGCCTTTGGCGTCGGGCACGGCAATGAGCGGCACGGGGCGACCTCCTTCGCTGCAGATCAGAGCCGCGCCGCGAGCGCCTGGAAGAAGCTCGGCCGCGCCAGATAGCCGGTATGGGCAAAGGCGAGACCGTAGCCGGTCGAATAGTCCTTGTCGGTGACGCCGTCGAACACCGGCGCCATCACGAAGCCGAACAGATCATTGCCGTCGTAATAGTTGGTCCAGTTGCGCACGCCGGCGGGACGCGGCAGCTTGTCCGGCCCGCGTCGATCGGGCTGGCCCTTGAACAGCCTGAGCTCGGCGAACAGCGACACCTGTGAGCCGCAGGTGAACCAATGGTCGATCTCGAGACCGGCAAGCGCGGGATCCTGCGCGGCGAAGTAGGTCACGGCGTCGTACAGCAGCTGGCCGCCCATCGAATGGGTGAGAACGACGATTTTCTCGCCAGTTTGCTGCCGCCGCTCATGCGCACGCTTCAGCGCCGCCAGGACCCGCCGCGGGATCTCGCCCGGCTGGCCGCCCTGCTCGCGCCGGTCGAGGTAGGAGAAGACATCGCCGACGAAGTTGGCGACGAAGCTGTTGATCGTCGGGCGCAGTTCCGCCGCCACCGTCGACAGCGCATCGCCGGGCAGTGCCGCCGCGCGGCCCAGGACCTCCCCGGCCCATTCGGTCCAGTCGGACCAGCCGCCCATGCCGACGAGCGCATCGCCCGCGAGCTCCTGATCGACCGCGGCGAGCAGCGCCTTGGCGCGCGCCGCCTCGCTCTGCTCCTGGGCCACGACCGCGTCCCACTTGGCAGCGACCTCGGCTGCAGCGGCCGCGAGACCGGCCGCGCGCGGCTCGTCTGCAATCGGGTCCGCATAGCCGGCCGGCTGCTGGCTTCGCCGCGACCGCGTCCGCACCGCGAGATAGAAATCGGCCAGGAAATCGGCGCGGCGATCGACAGGGATCGACGACAGCGGCGGTGCCGCGACCGCGGCGCCTGCCGGCGCGGCAGCACCGAGCACAGGACCGGCGTCGACGACCGGAGACGGCTCGAACGCACCGGTGCCGGCCTCGCGCACCTGGCCGAGCGACTCGAAGCCCATCGTGCCGCCCATGCCGAGCAACGCGGTGCGCGGGCGCGAAGCGAGCTTCCAGCGAAAATCGGAGGCCAGATCGCCCCAATAGACCGGCTCGTAGCTCGCCGTATTGCTCTCCGACACCTTGGCACCGAGCCAGCGCAGGAACGGCTTCTCGAGCTGGATGCCATGCTCCGGCGAGCGGACGTTGACGCCGTGAATATAGATGATCGTCATTGACATCTCCCTCGCAACCACAGGCAGTATAGCGAGGGAGACTAACTTCAAAAAGGTCTTACGATGTCTGGGCGGCCGCTGCTGCACCCCCCACCCAATCCGGCAGGCGCTCGAACCACGGCTGAGCCTGCTCGAGCTGGCGGGCCAGCTGCAGCAGCCGGGCCTCGTCGCCGAGCCGGCCGACGAATTGGACGCCGAGCGGCAGGCCGTCGGCGGTCCAGTGCAGCGGCACGCTCATCGCCGGCGTTCCCGTGAGATTGGCGAGTTGCGTGAACGGCACGTATTGCAGGCTATCGCGGGCGATCTTGTCGATCATGCCGTCTAGCGCGCCCCAGCGCGTCAGCATTCCGAGCAAGCCGATGCGATCGAGCATGTCGAGCAGGGTCTGCTCGGCGGTGGACGGATCACCCTGGCCATGCCGGATCGGCGGATGGGCGAGCGTCGGCGTCAGCAGCAGGTCGTAGCGCGCGTGGAAGCGCGCCAGCGCCCGCGCGAACACGTTCCACTTCAACAGCTGCGTCGTCAGCGCGCCGGCCGAGATCGCGCCGCCGAGCGTCGCCAGCACCCGCGTCAACAGCTCGAAATCCTCGCCCTTGGCGCCCTTGCTGCGGGCGTCGGCGACGAACGCTGCGACCTGGCCGAAATAGACGTGCAGGAACGACGTCGCCAGCGCCGCACCGTCGATGTCGGGCGTGGCCTCCTCGACCTCGTGGCCAAGCCCCTGCAGCAGCTTCACGGCATGTTCGACCGCGAGCTTCGCTTCCTGATGCACCTCCGTTCCGATTGGTGAAACGGTGCTGAAACCGATGCGCAGGCGCGGCGGGTCGCGCGTCACCGCATTGGCGAACACCGTGCCAGGCTCGGCAACGAGGAAAGGATCGCCAGGCTCGGCGCCGGCGATGACATCGAGCGCCAGCGCGGTGTCGCGGACGCTGCGCGAGATCACGCCCTCGCTCGACGCGCCATACCAGTACTCGCCGAAGCCCGGCCCGGACGAGATCAAGCCGCGCGACGGCTTCAGGCCGAACAGGCCACAGCAGGCGGCCGGGATCCGGATCGAGCCGCCGCCATCATTGCCGGCCGCCATCGGCACGACGCCCGATGCGACAGCCGCGGCAGCGCCGCCGCTGGAGCCGCCCGGCGTGTGCGCACCATTCCAGGGATTGTTGACCCGGCCGAAGGCGCGCGAATCCGAGACGCCCTTCAGCGCCAGCTCCGGCAGGTTGGTCTTGCCGAAGATCACGAGGCCGGCAGCGAGATAGCGGCGCACGACATGGGCATGATCGCCGGCGACGACGCGCGACAGCGCCTTGCTGCCATAGGCCGTCGGCAAGCCGGCATAATCCTGCGCACAATCCTTGATCAGGAACGGCACGCCGGTGAACGGACCAGCCGCCGGCTTTGCCAGCTGCGCGCGCGCCTCGCGCTCCATCAGCGCACAGATGGCATTGGTGCGCGGCTGGGCGCGCGCGTTCTGCGCAAGAGCAAGCTGCAGCAGCTCAGCCGCGCTGGTCTCACCTTTTTTCACCGCTTCGGCCAGCGCCGTCGCGTCGCGCTGCAGATAGTCCTGAACGTTCACATTGCTCTCCCGAACTGCAACGGACAGCCATCATCGTAGCTGATTCTGGCTGCAACAGCGGCGCACTCGCAGCGATCACGGCGATAATGCGGCCTAATCAGGACGGACACGGCGGTGTGGCGACCTCTGTCAGCCAATTCCATGGCAGGACTGTGCCAGATGATCGCGATTTTCTTCAATTTGATTCAGATCATTCGTGGCGTCCCTTGTGACGACCTAACGTTACGCACCGTTGGTTGCGTAGAGTGGTCAAGAGAGCGATGGGACGTCTCGCAAGCCTGCTGAGCAGAGCGCATGGACCCCACGAGGATGCTTCAGCCATCCCCGTGACCACCGCCGACTACTTCATCGTGCTGTCGCGCGCGATGGAGAACCTGCCGGAAGCGACGCCCGAACGCCGGGCCGAAGTCTATCAATCGGCGCGCCAAGCGCTGGTGGCCCAGCTTCAGGCCATGGATCCGCCGGTCTCAAGATCGCGCATCAAGGCCGAGCAGCGCGCGCTCGACGACGCCGTCGAGACGATCGAGACCCGCGCGCTGACGGTGCCGGACGACGATCCCGACCAGGCGACGCTCGCCCCCGACGAGCCGCTTCATTCAATTGCTGCCCCATCCGACATTTCCCACGCGTCCGTTTCGACAGCCCACACTGACGACCAGGATCCCACCATGGCTCAAACTCAGTTTCATTCCAGGTTTACCCCGCGCGCCATCGAGGAGAAGCCGATGTCACGACTCGATGAAATCAACCGGGTGCTGCGCAAGCTGCAGAGCGATTCGTTCGGCGTCGAGGCCTGCGCCCTGATCTCGGAGGACGGGCTGATGATCGCCAGCGTGCTCGCCGCCGACATGGAGGAGACGCGGGTCGCCGGCATGACCGCGACCTTGCTCTCGCTCGGGGGGCGCGCCGCGATGGAGCTCGGCCGCAGCCATCTGCAGGAAGTGATCATCCGCGGCGAGTCCGGCTATGCGGTGCTGGTCAGCGCCGGCCGCGGCGCGCTGCTGCTCGCGCTGACCAACGAGAACAGCAAGCTGGGCTTGACCTTCTTCGACATGCGCGAGGCCGTCCGGTCGCTTCAGAAAGTGCTGTAGCGCAGTCGTATTACACGTGAGCCGGCGCGCGTTGCGCCGGCGGGAGTAGCGTACATGGCCAATACCGTCCTCTATGACGACGGCGTCCACAAGAACATCCTGCTGGAGGATTTCAGCGCCGGCGATCTCGCGGTGCAGGCGAACCAGCACCTGATCATCCACGACCGCGTCGGCATGCTGCTCGATCCCGGCGGCCACAAGGTCTATTCGCGGGTGCTGGGCGAGACCTTCAGCGAGCTGTCGGGCGGCCGGCTGAAATATCTGTTCCTGTCGCACCAGGATCCCGACATCGTCGCGGCGATCAACGGCTGGCTGATGACCACGGATGCAGACGCCTACATCTCCGCGCTGTGGACCCGTTTCGTGCCGCATTTTGGCTTCGACCACATCGTCGCCGACCGGCTGAAGCCGATCCCCGACGAGGGCATGGTGTTCGACCTTGCCGGCTGCAAGCTCTACGCGCTGCCGGCGCACTTCCTGCATAGCGAGGGCAATTTCCAGCTCTACGATCCGATCTCCAAGATCCTCTACAGCGGCGACCTCGGCGCCTCGATCGGCGTTGACTACACGGTCACGCGCGACTTCAAGGCGCATACCCGCTTCATGGAAGGCTTTCACCGCCGCTACATGGTGTCGAACCGCGTCATGAAGGCGTGGGCGCAGATGGTGCGGCCGCTCGATATCGAGATCATCGCGCCACAACATGGCGCGCTGTTTCCGGACGCGGCGATGTCGCGCCAGTTCATCGAATGGTGCGCCGGCCTCGAGTGCGGCATCGACCTGATCACGCCGAAGTTCAAGGTGCCGGCGGGCTGACATGCTGGCGCCCTCCCCCAATGCCGCGTTCCCAGCGCCAGCGGCGCGCGCCGGTGCGTATGTCGTGGCCGGCGAGGATGCCCCGGTCTGGCTCGCTGCCGCCTTTGCCGTCGCGGGCACGCTGGTCGCCATCATGTCGGCCGCGTTGTGGCAACAGGCCCCGGCTGCGCCGCAAGTGGTGGCCGCGATCCCGGCACCACAGCCGATCGTCGCCGAACCGGCACGGAGACCGCCCGAGCCCCCGTCGCCTCTCCCCGCTCTGATCGTCGCGCCTCCGATGCCGTTGCCTTCCGCCACTCCGGCCGAGCCTCCCGCTGCCCCCGCCGCACCGGCGGCGCGCGCCGAGCCGCCGAGCGCCGCGCAGGCGAGCACCGAATGTTTCGCGCCACTGGAGATCGCGTTCGAGCGCGGCAGCACGCGACCGAATCCGGCCGACATGAAGCGTTCGCGTGCCATCCTGCAGAAGGCGCTGTCACGGCACGCCGACGCGACCCTCGTGATCGAGGGACATGCCGATGCCAGCGGCAGCGAGGATCTCAACGTGCTGCTGAGCTATTCGCGCGCCAAGGCCGTCGCCGAGCTGTTGCGGAAGGACGGCATCCCGGCCCAGCAGATCGCGGTGCGCGCCGCAGGCGCCGGCGCGGCGCATGGCGATGCCGAGGCGGTCGCCGCGGACCGCAAGGCACTGCTGCGCATTGCCGGCGTCGACGATTGCGATCACCTCACCGAGGCCAAGCGACCATGACGATCTATGCCATCGTGAGCGGCCTGGGCGCCGCCATCCTGCTGCTGACCGCCGGCTATCTGTTCGGCGTCCGGCGGGGCGTGCTCGCGCGCGATCAATTGCGCCGGCAGGTGCAATTGCAGGCCACGAGCCTCGATCAGTTGCAGGAGCAGAGCAGCCACGACGCGACCGAGCGCGAGACCAGCCTGCGCAGCGCGATCGAGGACGTGCTGGCGCCGCTGGTCGAGCGCGAGCGCATCTCGCTCGACCTGGCGCAGCTGGCAAGCCGCCCGGGCCGCCGGCGCGAGCTGGTGCCGCTGCTCGACAGGATCGCCGAGGTCGGCCGCTTCGAAACCGTGCTGTTGACGAACGAGGAAGGCTTGCCGCTCGCGGCCAATACGGCCGGGCGTCACACCGAACGGCTGGCCGCGGCCGCGACGCGGCTGTCGCTGGTCGCCGAAAAGGTCAGTGGCGAGCACGATGTGGCGCCGCTGTCCGTGATGCTGCGCGACGCCTCGGAGGCGACGACGCTGTGCCGGATCTTCCGCGTGCAGGACCAGACGCTGACCTTGACCGCGCTTTCCAATGATCCGCGCCTCGCCTCGGTGGCGCTCGATCCCGCCCTCGCCAAGGTTCAGGTGGCGCTGACGGCGCCGGCCTGATCGAGCGGAAACGCAAAGGGCGCAGCACCTCTTTCGAGGCACTGCGCCCTTCGCCGGCCTCACGCGGCAAACGATTTCACCGACCCTGCCGAAGTCACACTTTCAGCGAATATCGTACAACATCCGGGCGGCGCCTCCATATACCGCGGATCCGACCGCCATAATCTGGGCGACGAAATGCGATCGCCGCCGCAATGCGCAGCCGCCGCAATCGTATTGAGTCCAACAGGATCAGGCGAGCGGGGACCGGCCAGTGCGACGCCCCTGGCGCATTCGAAATCCAGCGAAGGTGTGGCGAGTCTGTGCCAGACCCTCCGTTGAGCGCAAAATTCGTGCGACTTGAAAATCCACCAACCCCGGTTGAGCGACCTGCTTTCGACAAGAAATTCCTCAATCATTCCACAGGTTGGGATCTGTCTTCTGACGAGAGCGCGTCGTGTTTCTTCGCAAGGGCCCGATCGGGCTCGCACTTTGCTGGCTGATCGTCGCGTGTCCGGCTCCAGCGATCCGGGCGCTGGAGATCTCGCCGTCGGCACAGGCGACGCCGCCGTTGGCAGCGATCGCGCCTCCTCCGACGCCCGTGCCGCTCGAGAATGCGCTGTCGAAAGCGGCCCATGACCTGCTGTCCAAGTTCAAGGACGACGCTGCGCAGGGCCAACTCGAACTGGTGATCGACCCGTTGATCGACGGCGTCACGCGGGTGCAATCGGCAGCAACGCTACTGGAGCAGCAACGCATCACCGCGCTCATCGCGGCGAACTACCCGCGGATCCGCACGCTGCCGTTCACGGTGGCCTCGCTGTTACGAAAGCCGCTGGTCCTGATCGGCACCCTCACCCCGATCAACAACGACGGCTTGCCCACGGGCCCCCGCGATGCCTACCGGATCTGCCTTGCGATCGCCGACTTGAACCGTAACACGGTCGTCTCAAAGGGCGTCGCGCGCGCGCTGCCCGACGACGTCGATCCGACACCGGTCCCCTTCTTCAAGGATAGCCCGGTCCACACCAAGGACCCGGCCACCGAGGCCTATGTGAAAAGCTGCCAGGGCGCCAAGCCGGGCGACGCCGTCGACCAGACCTACACCAATCACATCCTCGCCTCGGCTCAGGTCAACGAGGGAATCGAGGCCTACAACGCCGGCCGCTACAAGGCCGCGCTCGAACTCTATCAGACTGCGCTGCGGATGGAGGGGGGCGAGCAGCTGCGTATCTACAGCGGAATCTACCTGTCGGCCCTTAAACTCGGCCGCACGCAACTCGCCATGCAGGCATTCGACCGGCTGCTCGATTTCGGGCTGAAGAACAGCGATCGGCTCGCGATCAAGTTCCTGTTCAAGCCGGGCACGACGTTGTTCTACTCCGATCCAGAGGCGCGCGCGCCCTATCAGGCCTGGATCGGCAAGATCGCGCAACGAACTGCCGCCAACCATGTCTGCCTCGAAGTGGTTGGTCATACCAGCGCGACGGGATATTCCGGCATCAATGACCGGCTGTCCATCCTGCGCGCCGCTTATATCAGGGATCAGGTGCAGGCCCAGGACAGGAGCCTGGAGGGTCGACTGATCGCCAGCGGCCGCGGGTCCCGCGAAATGATTGTCGGAACCGGCCGCGACGATCCGAGCGACGCACTCGACCGTCGCGTCGAACTCAGGATCATCAACTGTTTGAGCTGATCCGGATCGATTCGTCGGCGCAAACGGACCGCGCTCTCCAATCATCCGCGCCTCGGTGGCGCTTGATCCCGTCCTTGCCAAGGTTCAGGTGGCGCTGACGGCGCCAGCCCGAGGGTGCGAAAACGCAAAGGGCGCAGCACCTCTTTCGAGGCACTGCGCCCTTCGCCGACCTCATTGTCAGGGGATGAGGCCGACTACACGCGGGTGCGGCCGCGGGCGAGGCCCACGACGGCCGACACCAGAAACAGCACGATGGCGATGAAGAAGATGATCTTGGCGATCTCGATGGAGGCACCGGCGACGCCGCCGAAGCCGAGGATGCCGGCGATCAATGCGATAACCAGGAAGGTAACGACCCAGCCTAACATGACACGACCTCTGTCTCTCGATTGCGGTTCAAAGCGACGCGGAGCAAGCGCCGTTGCCTGAACAATCGTGGCTGGGAACAATGGTTCCGCCGGATTCAGCCGGTAAAAATTCATGGTTTGCCGGAACATTCGTTCGTTGGCGCGCGGGATGATGTCCCGGGCCGCCCGCATTTAGGGCTGTAAAACACTCCGGACGGCCCCATATCACCGTCAATCCCTGCTATGAGGGCTCCTTCCTGCAGACCTCTTGATACCGCCCTATGATGCGGTCAGAGGACGAGACTGATTCGCTGATGACCGAGCCGAACCGCGTGAGCCCGCTTCCTGCGCCTGACCACCAGCCCGTTGCCGGCGGCATCGCCGCGCGCGCCCGCGCCGCCGCGACCGGCGGTGCGCGCTATCTCGGGGGCCTCAATCCGGAGCAGCGTGACGCGGTGGAGACACTCGACGGCCCGGTGCTGGTGCTGGCCGGCGCGGGCACCGGCAAGACCCGCGTGCTGACGACCCGCATCGCGCACATCCTGAGCATGGGCCGCGCCCGCCCGGGTGAGATCCTGTCGGTGACCTTCACCAACAAGGCCGCGCGCGAGAT
Source organism: Bradyrhizobium sp. HKCCYLS20291 (assembly GCF_051167715.1). Taxonomy (NCBI): domain Bacteria; kingdom Pseudomonadati; phylum Pseudomonadota; class Alphaproteobacteria; order Hyphomicrobiales; family Nitrobacteraceae; genus Bradyrhizobium; species Bradyrhizobium sp. HKCCYLS20291. The sequence continues at coordinate 686,659 of NZ_JBNPTO010000002.1, forward strand.
GAAGACGCGGCTCGCCGAGATGCTGGGCCAGGCCGTCGAAGGCATGCCGTGGCTCGGCACCTTCCATTCGATCGCCGGCCGCATCCTGCGCAGCCATGCCGAGCTTGTGCAGCTCAAGTCCAACTTCACCGTGCTCGATGTCGACGACCAGATCCGGCTGCTCAAGCAGCTGTTGCAGGCCGAGAACATCGACGACAAGCGCTGGCCGGCACGCATGCTGGCCGGCCTGATCGACGGCTGGAAGAACCGCGGCCTGGCACCGTCGCAGGTGCCCTCGGGCGAAGCCGCCGTGTTCGGCAACGGCAAGGGCGGCAAGCTCTATGCGAGCTATCAGGAGCGGCTGAAGATCCTCAACGCCGCCGATTTCGGCGACCTGCTGCTCGAGAACATCCGGCTGTTTCGCGAGAACCAGGACGTGCTGCGGCAGTATCAGAGCCGGTTCAAGTTCATCCTGGTCGACGAGTATCAGGACACCAACGTCGCGCAATATCTGTGGCTGCGGCTGCTGTCGCAGGCGCCATCGTCTGGCTCGTCATTGCCGGGCTCGACCCGGCAATCCATCGCTGCGTCGGAAGAAGATGGATCACCGGGTCTCGACGCTGCGCGTCGGCCCGGCGATGACGACAGAGGTGTTGCCGCGCCTGGGTCTGCGCCCGCGCCCAAGAACATCTGCTGCGTCGGCGACGACGATCAGTCGATCTATGGCTGGCGCGGCGCCGAGGTCGACAACATCCTGCGCTTCGAGCACGATTTCCCCGGCGCCAAGGTCATTCGCCTGGAGCGCAACTACCGCTCGACCGGCCACATCCTCGCCGCCGCCTCACACCTGATCACGCACAACGAAGGCCGGCTCGGCAAGACGCTGCACACCGAGGATGTCGAGGGCGAAAAGGTCACCGTCACCGGCGCGTGGGATTCGGAAGAGGAAGCGCGCGGCATCGGCGAGGAGATCGAGGAGCTGCAGCGCAAGGGCGAGCATCTCAACGACATCGCCATCCTGGTGCGCGCGTCCTATCAGATGCGCGAGTTCGAAGACCGTTTCGTCACGCTCGGCCTGCCCTATCGCGTCATCGGCGGCCCGCGCTTCTACGAGCGCGCCGAAATCCGCGATGCGCTGGCTTATCTACGTGTCATCAACTCGCCGGCCGACGACCTCGCTTTTGAGCGCATCGTCAACGTGCCCAAGCGCGGCCTCGGCGATGCCACGGTGCAGATGCTGCACGACCACGCGCGCAAGCGCCGCATCCCGCTGTTCGAGGCGGCGCGCGCGGTGGTCGAGACCGACGAGCTGAAGCCGAAGGCACGCGGCTCGCTGCGCGGACTGATCCTGCAGTTCGAGCGCTGGCGCGCCCAGCGCGAGGTGACGCCGCACACCGAGCTCGCCGAGATCGTGCTCGACGAGAGCGGCTACACCGAGATGTGGCAGAAGGACCGCTCGGCCGACGCGGCCGGCCGGCTCGACAATTTGAAAGAGCTCGTCCGCTCGATGGAGGAGTTCGAGAACCTGCACGGCTTCCTCGAACACATCTCGCTGGTGATGGACCGCGAGGGCAGCGCCGACGAAGAGGCGGTGTCGCTGATGACCCTGCACTCCGCCAAGGGCCTCGAGTTCGACAACGTGTTCCTGCCGGGCTGGGAGGAAGGCCTGTTTCCGAGCCAGCGCACCCTCGACGAGCAGGGCCGCGCCGGCCTCGAAGAAGAGCGCCGCCTCGCCCATGTCGGCCTGACCCGGGCACGCCGTCGCGCCAAGATCTACTTCGCGACCAACCGCCGTATCCACGGCACCTGGACGACGACGATCCCGTCACGCTTCCTCGACGAGTTGCCGACCGCAAGCGTCGAGATCACGGAATCCAAGGGCGGCTCGGGCTGGGGCGGCGCCGGCGGCTACGGCCCGTCGCGCTTCGACAATGTCGAATCGTTCGGGTCGAGCTATTCCACGCCCGGCTGGCAGCGCGCACAGGCGCGCCGTCCCGGCACGCGCGGCCCGTCGGACGGCGGCTTCCAGGAAGAACAATCGCCGTTCTCGGGGCGCGATCCGTTCGGCGGCGGCTTCGGCGGTAATTTTGGCCGCAACAAGCGCGGGCCGCTGACCATCGAGGGCGAACTGGTGGCGAAATCCACCGGCACCACGTCGGAGTTCGGGCGTGGCGACCGCGTGTTTCACCAGAAGTTCGGCTACGGCCACGTGATCAAGGTCGATGGCAACAAGCTGACCATCGCTTTCGACAAGGCCGGCGAGAAGCACGTCGTCGACAGCTTCGTGCAGCGGGCGTGACCTGTCGGCCACGGTGCGCTCATCGTGATGTGGCCGGCGCCGATTGTGGCAATCGAACTTCACGCTTCGCCTTGCTTAGGCCTTGACCGTGGCAGTGCGCATCGTATGAGATGCAACCATGGTCCGGACATGCATCCTGTTGAGTGTAGCGCTCGCGCTGTCGGCATCGTCGCTCGCGACGGCGCAGACGATGAGCTTTGGCGATTCTGCGGGGCTGATCGCATCGAGTTGCGGGGCCGACATCACCGCCAATTGTCGCGGCGTCAATCTCGATTCCAACCGCCTCAAGGAATGTCTGTCGCGCAATCAGGACGTCGTCTCCCAACAGTGCAAGGCGACCTACTTCAAGGCATTCGAGGCCATCCAGAAGCGCATCTCCGCGCGCGTCGCCGTGGCGAATGCCTGCCAGCGTGAGATCGTCAAGCTGTGCGGCGGCTCGACCAAAGAGACCAGCAAGTCGATTCCGTGCCTGATGACGGCGAACGGCGTCAGCCCGCGCTGCCAGCAGTCCCTTGGCGAGGCGGGGTATCGCTGATGCGACGTCGGACGATGTCATTGCTGTCTACGCTGTTGGCCGCTTCGGCTGTCGTCGCTTGCCTACCCGCGCGCGCGCAGGAAGTGTCGCGCGAGGACATCGTGCGGCAGCTCAACCGTTTCGAGACCGCACCGACGCTCGATCTGGCGGCGCTGAAACAGCAGACACAGGAGCGCTCGAAGATCCGCAGCCGCAACGAGCCGCCGCCGCAAAAGCGGACGCCGATCGCGCCGGAGCTGACGACGCTGCCGACGTTCAACGTCGACATCCAGTTCGACGTGGACACGCCGATCGTCCGTCCCGAATCCTATCAGACCGTCGGACGGATTGCCGACGCGATGGTCTATTCCGATCTGCTTCCCTACACGTTCCTGATCGTCGGCCACATCGAGGCCAACGGCAAGCGCGAGTCCAACGTCATTCTCAGCCAGCGCCGCGCCGACGCGATCCGCGACATCCTCGCAAACACCTTCAAGATCTCGGTCAAGCGCCTGCAGTCGATCGGGCTCGGCGAGGAGCAACTGCTCGACCCTTCCAAGCCGACGGCTACCGTCAATCAGCAGATCCAGATCATTACGGTCGCCAAGGCTGCCGAGGAGGCCGCAGCGCCGCCTCCGCCCCCTGCCCCCGCGGCTCCCGGCAAGCAGGCGCCGCGCAAGCATCGCAATTGATGCAATTGAGACCTGCGCGCAGGCCATGAACCTGAGGCGCTTTCGGCGCGACTGCTGTGTCAGGATGTGGCATCGGCACCGTGGTGTTGCCGCTCATGGAACCCGTTCGCAGACCGCGTATGGTCCGGCGGCGCGCCATCGCGGTGGTATTCCGATTGCCGATTTGTCGCTACAGCTGCTTGTGGTATAGCCCGGTCTTTACGGCCGTCGATTGAGCGGTGGTCGATGTCATTGACGAGCGAGCCAGCCATGAATGCCATGTTCCGACGCCAGATGATCGACTATGTCGAATATCATCGCGATCCGCGCAACGGCATGATGCATGTACTCGGAATCATCCTGCTGTTCCTCGGCGCGGTGCTGCCGTTGAGCTTGTGGCATTTCGACGCGCTCGGCATCCGGGTCAGCCTGGGCGCCGTTCTGGCGTTGCCTGTGCTGATCTATTGGCTGCTGCTCGATGCCGCGCTCGGTGCGGGCATCCTGGCGTTCGCCATCTTATTCCTTTCTGTGGCCATGATGATTGCCGATTACGTTCATGGCCCGGCCCTGTGGGCCTTGTTTGCCGCGCTCATCATCCTGGGACTCGTGTCGCAGGCCGTGGGACACAAGCTGTTCGAGCGCAACAATCCGTCTCTGCTGGATCATCCGGCACACCTATTTCTTGGACCGATGTTCGTGATGGCGAAACTGTACATGGCGTTGGGATTCCGGCCTTCGGTGGCCGACCTCGTGGCGCCGAACTGGTCGTCGGATCGGCTCGCATCGGACCACCTTCAAGGCGATCAGCACTCACGCTCCTAATGAAAGTCCTCGTCACCGGCGGCAGCGGCTTCATCGGCCATCACCTCGTCTCTGCGCTCGCCGCGCGGGGTCTCGAGGTGCGCGTGCTCGACATCCGCAGCCCGACCCACATGATGGCCGAGGTGGAATACCTCGAAGGCTCGGTGCTCGATGCCGCCCTGGTCAGGCAGGCGGTCTCGGGTGTCGATCAGGTCTACCACCTCGCCGGACTGCCCGGCATGTGGATGCCGGACCGCGAGGATTTCTACCGCGTCAACTGCGTCGGGACGGAAACGGTGCTGGCCGCCGCTCGCGCCGGCAAGGTGCGCCGCTTCCTGCACTGTTCGACGGAATCGATCCTGTTCGACTACCCTGGCTCGACGGGTGCGGCCGCAGCCGTTGCCGCCCCGCCGGCGGACGCCATGCCGGGCGCCTACACCCGCTCCAAGGCGCTCGCCGAGGCCCGCGCCATGGCGGCAGCCGCGGATGGGTTCCCGGTCGTCGTCGGCACGCCGACGATGCCGATCGGCCCGCATGACAGCAATCTCACGCCGCCCTCGCAGATGCTGCGCCATTTCCTGGACAGCCGGGTGCAGTTGTACCTCGATTTCATCGTCAACCTGGTCGACGTCCGCGACGTTGCGGCCGGCCTGATCCTCGCCATGGAACGCGGCAAGATCGGCGACCGCTACGTGTTCGGCGGCGAAAGCCTGCACCTGAGCCGCATCCTCGCACTGATGGCTACCATCAGCGGCCGCAAGCATGTGGCCATCGCGGTGCCCGGCCGGCTGGCCGAACTCTCCGCCGGCATGCTGGAGTTCATCTCCGATCACGTCACCAAGCAGACGCCGTCGGGCACGGCCGAGGGCGTGCGGATCGCCCGTTCGGCCTCGGACCTGTCGATCGACAAGGCCAGGCGCGAGCTCGGCTACGCACCGCGCCCGATCGAGCCGACCTTGCGCGAAACCATCGCGTTCCTGCTCGGCTCCGAGCCGGGCAAGCGGCTCGACGAGAAACAACACCCTTTTCGCAGCGCGGCCGAATAGCTAAGACCAGCCGGTCTCGCGTCTCACAAGGGTTCCCAAGACATGTCCGGCGATGCCAGCCCCATCTCGTCAGTCGCATTCAGCGGATGGACCACCACTTGGCCGACTTCCCTGCTGGCGATCATCTGGCTGATCTGGCTGGCCAGCTGGGTCGGAGCCTCGTTGTGGTCCGAACGGACGCGCAAGCACGTCTCGGTCGTGAAGACCAGCCGCTATCATGCGCTGATCGTGCTCGGCGGCATCCTGTTCACGCCCTGGACCTCCCGCCTGCTCGGCGAGAAGCCGTTCTGGAACCCCGGCGAGACCGGCGTCTACCTGTTGACGGTCGTGACCCTGCTCGGCATCGCCTTCACCTGGTGGGCGCGGATCCATCTCGGCCGCTTCTGGTCGAACGCGATCACCCACAAGGAAGGCCACAAGGTCATCGATACCGGCCCCTACGGGCTGGTTCGCCACCCGATCTATACCGGCCTGATCCTGGGCATGATCGCCACCGGGATTGCGGTGGGGACGGTGACCGCCGTACTCGGCGCCATCCTGATCTCGCTCGGCATGGCCTGGAAGGCCAAGATGGAAGAGGTGTTCCTGGGCCAGGAGCTCGGCCCGGATTACGTCACCTATCGCCAGCGCGTGCCGATGATCATCCCGTTCCTGCCGCCGGGCTGAAGCTGAAATTCAGCTATCTCCGGATCGGCGTATCCGGCGTCGGCGCCGCGGGCTGGTTGGCGGCCTGCGGCAGCAGATGGCGCGGCAGGATGATGCGCTGTCCCGGGATCAGCGGCGCGCTGCCGACGCCGCGATTGGCCTGCTGCAGGGCCCAGAGCGGAATGCGATAACTCGCGGCGATCTGGTCGAGCGTGTCGCCAGGGCGCGCTGACAACGGCGTCCCGCTGTCCCACAATTCGACGGCCGTCTTCGGCGGCACGAGATAGCGCAGCGGCACCGCCTCCGCATCGGCCGTGGCCGAGGTCTGCGACAACTGGCTGATCATGGCGACCAGCTGGGCATGCACGTCTGCCATTTTGTCGATGTTGATGTGCGTGACCTCGTCATGATCCTTCATGTCGAAGCTGGCGTAGTGGCCGCGAAAGCCCGGCTCGGGCTTGACGTCGCCGCCGCCGAGGATGTTGTCCGACAGGAACAGGTTGATGAAGCGCTGCACGTTGGGCGGCACGTCCTTGGTCGCATGTGCCGGATCGACGGTGACGACCAGGCTGACCGGGATGTTCTGCTCCTGCAGCGCGATCGCGATGCGGACACTGCAAAGCCCGCCCATGGAATGGCCGATCAGCACGATCGGCCCCTGATCCTGGCGGTAGTTCTTCGCGACCTGGAGCGCGATCAGGTCGCACAGGGTGAATTCGTAGACGCTGGCCCAGTATCCGGCCTTCTCGATCTTCTCGGCGAGACGGTCCATTCCGGTCGAGAACAGCGGACCGAGCGCACCGCGGAACAGATAGACCCGTGGCGGCCCCTGCGGGGGAGCGGGCTCGGCGGGCCGTTCCGGCGCCGGACGGATGGCCGCTTGGGTCGGGGACGTCACGGCTTTGGCGGATCTGCTGGGAGCGGTCGCGGCCGCGGCGCCGGCCTGGGCGCTCTGCGGCATGGCGGCGGCAGCGAGCGCTGCGGCCAGCAGCGCGGGCTGGCTCCGCCTGGCTGCGGCGAAAGCGCCCTCGAGCCAGCCTCTCGCGTGTCGCGCCACGCCGCTCATTCGCGCTCCCCGGGAAAGCTCAGGTCAAGCAGGGTCATGTCTCCCTGCCATACCGCTTGTCGTCACCGAATGGGAGCATTTTGGGGCGCGCGCCGGCGCCCCCTCCCGGCCTAGCGGTACCCCGTGGCGCTCGCAGCACGCTGCGGAGCAGCCATCCGGGTGGGCGGCGCGGCCGCAGGCCGGCTGCCCTTGCCGCTGAACACGACCGAGTCGATCGCGCCGATCACCTTCTGCTGCATGATTACGTTCTTCTCGATGGTGATGTGGCCGACGCCGGGAACCGCCTGCACGTCCACATTCTCGACCTTGCCGCGGAAGCCGTCGTCATGGCGAACCGGCTCGCCGGCGCCGCTGGCGATGTAGAAGTTGATGTAGCGCTCGGCATTGCCGCCGACGAGCTTGGTCTTGAACACCGAATCGAGGCCGATCGCGAGCTTCACGGGCACGCCAAGCTGGCCGAGCTTGTTGATCATGTCCGGCAGCGCCGTGGCGCCCGAGGAGTGGCCGACCAGGATGATGGTCTTGATGCGGCCGGCCTTGTACGCGGTGGCGGCCTCGTCGGCCAGCGACGACCATGACACGAAATTGGCGACCGTGTTCGGGATGCCCTGCGAATCCAGCTTCTTCGCGATGTCATCCAGACCCAGCGAGAAGATGTTGAGCACGCCGCGCAGGAGGTAGACGTGGGTGGTGCCGGCGGCGCTCGCGGCCGCGGGGCTCGGCGCGGCGCGGACCGATCCGGTGCCGAGCGGGAGAGCCAGGGCCATCGCCAGCGCGACCAACCCGAACCAGCGCGCCGACCGGCTGCGCGTCGCGTTGGTATGACTGGTGCTGAAACGTGGCGTCATCGGTCCTTCTCCGCGGCGGATACGTCGAGACGGCGCAAACCGTACCCGAGATGCTCGCGGACGCAACATCGTGCAACACTGTCCGAGGCGTTCATCGGCATGACGTTGCCGCACGGCAACACTCGCCGCAATCCGTCACGGAAAAGCCTGATAACTGACACGAACAGGGACAGGCGATTCGATTGCAGGAACGCGCCCCCGTTCCTATCTCAGCGCTTCGCGCGCCTCGCGCGGCTTCCCGCACACAATGCTCCCCACCCGCCTTCGAATCACCCAGCACGATCATCCCGCAATGGCTCCCGTCATTTCCGTCTCCAACCTCTCGAAGACCTATCCGTCGGGCTTCACATCGCTCAACGACGTCAATCTCGTGATCGAGCGCGGCGAGATCTTCGCGCTGCTGGGCCCCAACGGCGCCGGCAAGACGACGCTGATCAGCATCATCTGCGGCATTGCCAACGCCTCGTCCGGCAAGGTCGCGGTGGGCGGTCACGACATCAACAGCGACTATCGCGCCGCCCGCGCGCTCATCGGGCTGGTGCCTCAGGAACTGCACACCGATTCGTTCGAGAGCGTCTGGGCCACCGTCAGCTTCAGCCGCGGCCTGTTCGGCAAGCCGAAGAACCCTGCCTTGATCGAGAAGGTCCTCAAGGACCTGTCGCTCTGGGACAAGAAGGACGCCAAGATCATCACGCTGTCAGGCGGCATGAAGCGGCGCGTAATGATCGCGAAGGCACTGTCGCACGAGCCGCAGGTGCTGTTCCTCGACGAGCCCACAGCGGGTGTCGACGTCGAGTTGCGCAAGGGGATGTGGGACGTCGTGCGCGAGCTGAAGGCCGCCGGCGTCACGATCATTCTCACCACGCATTACATTGAGGAAGCCGAGGAGATGGCCGACCGCGTCGGCGTCATCAACAAGGGTGAGATCGTGCTGGTCGAGGACAAGGCCAAGCTGATGGCGAAGCTCGGCCGCAAGCGGTTGAGCCTGCACCTGCAGCAGCGGATCGACGCCATCCCCGAGACGCTCGCGCCGTATCGGCTCGCGCTGTCCGACGACGGCTGGCGGCTCGCCTACGACTACGACACTAAGGGCGAGCGCACCGGCATCACCAGCCTGCTCGGCGATCTCCGCGCCGCCGGCATCCGCTTCGTCGATCTCGAGACCAAGCAGTCCTCCCTCGAGGACATCTTCGTCAGCCTGGTGAGCCAATGAACCTTCGAGCCGTCGGCGCAATCTACAAATTCGAGATGGCGCGCACCTGGCGCACGATCCTGCAGAGCATCGTGTCGCCGGTCGTATCGACCTCGCTGTACTTCGTCGTGTTCGGCGCCGCCATCGGCTCGCGCATCAGCGAGGTCCAGGGCGTCAGCTACGGCACCTTCATCGTGCCGGGCCTCGTCATGCTGTCGGTGCTGACGCAGAGCATCGCCAACGCCTCGTTCGGCATCTACTTCCCGAAATTCATCGGCACCATCTACGAAATCCTGTCCGCGCCGATCTCGCATTTCGAGATCGTGCTCGGCTATGTCGGCGCAGCCGCGACGAAATCGATCCTTCTCGGGCTGATCATCCTGGCCACCGCCGGCCTGTTCGTGCCGCTGCACATCCAGCACCCGGTCTGGATGCTGTCGTTCCTGGTGCTGACGGCCGTCACCTTCAGCCTGTTCGGTTTCATCATCGGCATCTGGGCCGACGGCTTCGAGAAGCTGCAGATGATCCCGATGCTGGTGGTGACGCCGCTGACCTTTCTCGGCGGCAGCTTCTACTCGGTCAACATGCTGCCGCCGACCTGGCACTCGATCGCGCTGCTCAACCCGGTCGTCTACCTGATCTCCGGCTTCCGCTGGAGCTTCTACGAGATCGCCGACGTGCGGGTGGAGGTCAGCATCGCCATGACGCTGGCCTTCCTGGCGATCTGCATGGCCGTCATCTCGTGGATCTTCAAAACCGGCTACCGGCTGAAGCGCTGAGTGGCCGCCGACGCGGCCCGCTCAGTTGGTGCAGTGGAAATGGCCGGCCCCGTCGCGATACCCGCGGCAATGATAGTGCCGGTGATAATAGGACCGGTGCGGGATTCCGAGCACGCCCTCGACCGCTCCGACAGCCCCACCGACACCGGCGCCGACCGCGCCGCCGACGACACCGCCCACCGGCCCGGCGATGCGGTTACCCTCGTGGGCGCCCTCATGGGCGCCGCGGATGATGCCCTGGGCATGGGCGAATTGCGGAAGCGCCAGCCAGGCCAGCGCGAGAATAAGCAGCGCGAGCGCTGCGAGTACATAGGTCAGCCGTTGCGGCGCGCGGTCGTCGAGCACCGCCGTCTTGGCCTTCATGGTCAGCATTTTCAATCCTGGGAACCGCATGGATAAGTCAATGAAACGCCGATGCGGCCAAAAAGTTGCGTGCGCGGGACAAATGCGGCGGATTAGAAAGGTACTAAGAGCCCGCACGGCCGCCGTGCCGCGGGTCGCGGAAATGTCACCACGGGTGAACGGCGGAAGGCTTTGCCTCAGCCGTGGCCGACATTAAGGTTGAGACTGTCCCTGACTGGAACAAAGCCTGCACTTCCGACATATTGCACGCCGGCTCACGAGCCGCGACCCCTGTTGAATTCAGTCGACGTCCAGTTGAGCGTCCAGCGGCCCGGAGGCCTGAGGTTCGATGCGTACCACTTTACTTGCAATTGCCGGACTGATGCTGCTGTCGGGCTCGCCGGCACTCGCCAAGATCGACATTACCGTCGACAAGGACAATCAGGTCATGACGGTCGCCGTCGACGGCGTGCAGCGCTATCGCTGGCCGGTCTCGACCGGCATCCCGTCACGCGAGACGCCGAACGGCAATTTCCGCGCCTTCCGCATGGAAGCGGATCACTACTCGAAGGAGTTCGACGACGCGCCGATGCCGCATTCGATCTTCTTCACCAAGATCGGTCATGCGATCCACGGCACCGAGTCGGAGGGCCGGCTCGGCACCCCCGCCTCGCACGGCTGCGTGCGGCTATCGAAGGCCAATGCCACGACGCTCTACGATCTCGTGCAGAAGGACGGCGTGCTCAACACCACCGTGACGCTCACCGGATCGGCCCAAGTGGCGCTGGCGCGCAACCCGCGCCGCGGCACCGCCGTGGCCCGCCGCGAGGCGCCTCAGCAATATGAGGATAGCGGCGAGCCGGTCATGCTGACGCCGCAGCCGCAGCTGCTGCCGGGTCGGCAGGCCGTTCCGCAGCAGCGTCCGGATGACGGCTACATCTACCCCGCCGACGGCAGCGACAACGGTGTGCGCTATCCGGCGCCGCGCGGCACCAGCCGCCGCGTCTACGACGCCCAGGCGTATCCGCAGCAGCAATATTACTACGACAGCGGCAGTCCAAACTACGCACAGCCGCGCTATTACCAGCCGCGTTCGTATCAGCCGCGCGGCTACTACACCTACCAGGATTGACGCACGATTTTCTGTCGAAGGCCGGGCCCGCTATGCGGCGCCCGGCCTTTTCTATTCCGCGTTGACGCGCTCGAGCGCGGCGGCCGGCGGCTCGGCGGCGGCTTGACCGCGCGCCGAGGGCATGCGCTTGCGGCGCTGCACGAAGTACTGGTCGGCGAGCACACCAATCAGGATCACGGTGCCCATCACGGCGAAATTCAGCGAACTCGGAATGCCCAGCAGGTTGACCAGGTTCTGCAGCACCTGCAGCAGGATCGTGCCGAGCACGACGCCGATGATCGATCCCTCGCCGCCGCGCAGCGAGCAGCCACCGAGCACCGCCGCGGCGATCGCATAGAGTTCATAGAACGAGCCATGCACCGCCGGTGAAATCGAGCGCGTGTACATCGCGATCAGGATCGCGGACAGCGCCGTCAGACCACCGCAGATGACATAGGCCGAGATCGTAACGCGGTCGGAGCTGATGCCCGAATAGCGCGCCGCCTCCTCGTTCTTGCCGACGGCGTAGAAATAGCGGCCATAGACCGAGCGGTGCAGAACCAGCCAGGCGATGCCGGCCACGATCACCAGCGCGACGACGCTGTGCGGCAGAGGAAAGCCGAGCACGTTGGTGCGGCCGGCCGTCAGCCATTCCAGCGTTGGAAAGCTCGCGCCGTAGCCGAAGCCCGCGGTCGCATCCTCGGTGTAATAGCGAGCGGCGCCACGATAGATCAGAAGCCCGCATAAGGTCACGACAAAGGGCTGAATCTTCATCTTGGTGATCAGCGTGCCGTGCACGGTGCCGATCGCGATGCCCGCGGCGATGATGAGCGCAAAGGCCAGGATCCAGTCGACGTCGCGGTTGACGATCAGGTCGATGAACAGCACGCCGAGCAGCGCGATGACCGATCCCACCGCGAGCTCGATGCCGCCGACGATGATCACGAAGGCCTCGGCGATCGAGAAGATGCCGAACATGCCGACCTGGTTGGCGGTGTTGGAGAGGTTGCCGACCAGCAGGAAGCGCGGGTTGATGAAGGCCACGACGGCGCCGACCACCAGGATCAGGATCAGCAGGCTGAGATCTTTCTTTTGCAAGTGCGCCTCGCTCAGACGGAATGGCCGACGGCGAGCTGGAGCACGTTGTGCTCGCTGAACTCGCTGCGCGCCAGAAAACCGGAAATCCTGCCTTCATGCATCACGGCGATCCGGTCGCTCACCCCGATGACCTCTTCCATGTCGCTCGAGATCATCAGGATCGCGACGCCGGCGTCCGCGAGCCGCCGCAGCATATCATAGATCTCCTGCTTGGCGCCGACGTCGATGCCGCGCGTCGGCTCGTCGAAGATCAGGACCTTCGGCCGCATCGACAGCCATTTGGCGAGCACGACCTTCTGCTGGTTGCCGCCGGACAGGGTGCCGACCTGCATCTTCACATCCGTCGCCCGGATCTTGAGGCGCTCGCGCTGCCGATCGGCATTCGCGGTCTCGCGCGCGGTGTCCACCAGCCCGAAGCTGGAATAGGACGCGAGGTCGGGCAGTGAGACATTCTCGGCGATCGTCAGGTCGAGCAACAGACCGCAGGCCTTGCGGTCCTCCGGGATGAGATAGATGCCGCGATCGATGGCGGTGCGCGGAGTCGCAATGCGGATCGGCTCGCCCTCGAGCTTGAGGGCGCCGCCCAGCAGCGGCTCGACCCCGAAGATGGCGCGCGCCAGCTCCGTGCGTCCCGAGCCGACAAGCCCCGCGAGCCCGAGAATCTCGCCGCGCTGCAGCTGCAGACTGACGGTCCGGCTGGGATAGGTGGATGTCACGGCATCGACGATGTCGAGCACGGCTGCGCCCGGCGCGGCCGCCGGCGGCACATACAGCGACCGCAGATCGCGCCCGATCATCAGCCGGATCATGGCTGCTGGATTGAGCTCTTCGCGGACCAGGCTGCCGACCATGCGGCCATCGCGCAGCACGATCGCGCGATCAGCGCATTGCATCACCTCGTTGAGGCGATGGGTGATGAAGATGACGCTGACGCCGTCGGCCTTCAGCCCGGCGATGACCTGCATCAGCCGCTCGGTCTCGGACAGCGTCAGGCTCGAGGTCGGCTCGTCCATGATGACGCAGCGCGCATCGAGCGACAGCGCCTTGATGATCTCGACGAGCTGGCGCTGCGCCAGCGACAATTCCGCAATCGGCGTGTCCGGGGCGAAATCCGCACCAAGGCGCGCGATCAGCGGGCGCACCTTGGCCTGCAGCGTCTTGCGGTCGATCAGCCGCAGCGGCCCGCCATACACCGGCTCGCGGCCGATGAAGACGTTCCCTGCGACATCGAGATTGTCGAACAGGTTCAATTCCTGGTGCACGAAGGCGATGCCGGCCGCGATGGCGTCCGCCACCGCGTAGCTCGTCCGCGCCTTACCATCGATGCGGATCGTACCGGTGCTCGGCGGAACAACGCCGCCGAGCACGCGCATCAAGGTCGACTTGCCGGCGCCGTTCTCGCCGAGCAGCGCAATGACCTCCCCCGGCGCGACCGACAGGCTGACGTGGTCGAGAGCGACCACGCCAGGATAGGTCTTGCCGATGTCGATCAGTTCGAGGAAGGGCTCGCGCACGCCGGCCGTCGCGTTACTTCTTCAGCATCGTCTTCATCTGGCCCATGAAGTCGTCGACGTTCGACTTCTCGATCACCTTGCCGGGGACGATGATGATGCCGTTGGCCGGAACGCCCGACTTGTCGCCCTGCACCACCTTCGCCATCAGCTTCATGCCCTGATAGCCCCACTCGAACGGCTGCTGCACGACGGTGCCTTCGATGGCGCCGTCCTTCACGCCGCCGAGCGTGATCGGATCCTCGTCGAAGCCGATGATCTTGATCTTGCCGAGCTTGCCGGCCTCCTTCAGCACCTCATAGATGCGCGGGGTGTTGTAGGAGTAGAAGCCGACCAGGCAGCTGACGTCGGGCATCGCCGCCAGGATGTCCTCGACGTTGCGCTTGGCGCGGGTCTGATCGATCTCGTCGCCGCGGACGTCGACCAGCTCGATCTTCGAGCCCTTGATCGTCTCCTTGACGCCCTCGATGCGCTCGCGGGCGTTGTCGGCGCCGAGCAGGCCGACGAAGCCGACGCACTTGCCGCCATTCGGCAGTGCCTTCAGCATCAGCTTGCCGGCATCCTTGCCGAGCTCGACGTTGGACGAGCCGATATAGGCGATGCGCTTCGATTGCGGGGCATCGCTGTCGGTGGTGAGCAGCACCGTCTGTGCGGCAACCTTGTTGAGGTGCTCGGTCTGGTTCTTCGGATCGACGGCGCTCACCATGATGCCGGCAGCGCCGGCGGCGACGAGGTCATCCATCATGCGCTGCTGCACGGCGGCGGCCGCCTGCTCCGGATATTTGAGCTGCAGATTGTAGTCTGGCAGTTCGCCCTGCGCCTTCTTCACGCCAGCCTCGGCGATCTTCCAGAAGTCCGAGGCGCCGTTGACAACGAAGGCCAGGACCTTCTTGTCCGCCGCTCCCGCCGAGCCCACACCGACCGCCATTGCCAACAGAGCAGACGCACCGGCCATCCAAAGACGCTTCATCGAACCCCTCCCATGTGAAACCGGCCTGCTTGTTGCGGCCGACGTTTTGTCATCGCTCACACAAACGCGTAGTCACGAGGCTTGCCGTTACCACGCCATTGCCGCCCCGAGAGCGGGGCGACCGCCCACCACAAACTGAGGCGCGCACCTCAAGGTAGCATGCTCATGTGAGGCCCGCAACAGAGACAGCATAACCACGTGGAACGGCTTTTTTTGCGGTGCGGCACGTTCAGTGGATCGGCTCACGCATCGGCGGCATCGAATTGATCGAGACAGGCCTTCGCTCGACGAGGTGCGCACCTCGCGCCTAGCGTTTGGAGCGGCGGCTGGGAATCGGGTTAGCAACCTTCTGCGGCAGCGGAGGTGGTGTACTCCGCGGCACCGCAGCAACCGCTTCGCCGGCGCCGGCCGCGTGAGTGCTGAAGACGTCCTCACCCGGGCGTGGCAGGTGCACTTCGTCGGGCGGCGGATCGCCGCCACCAGGCGCTGACGTCGAACCGCCGATGACGGATGATCCGAGGCTCGAGCCGGTCAGCAGTCGCGCGCCCTGGAGGAGGCTGCCGACAGGGCTGTCCACGCGTGTGTCGTATGCGATCGTGACGTCGGTGCCGGCGCTCGACAGCTGGGCCAGCCGATCGGCGTCGTCCTTCTCCAGAACGAACAGTCCGGACTCACCTGCCCCAGCCGAGATGAACCAGAGCCGGATGTCGTTCGAGAGAAGAAGCGGCGTCACGCGTCCGACCAGCCGGGATCCGGCGCGTACGCGATCGAGCGCGGAGGCGACGTTGAGCCGGCCCCAGCCGAGGAAATCGTTGCGTCCGCTCGCATCGTAGCCGCCGGACCCGACCTTGTCGGCGGCGCCCGTCAGGGCGCGCGTCACTTCATCCGCAGTCAGGCCCGGCGCCACCGACAGGACAAGCGCGGCCGCCCCTGCCACGATGGGGCATGCCGCGGAGGTGCCGTTGAAATCGTCGCGCCAATCGGTCGGGCTCCGACCGATATCGCCGGTGATGTCGGTGGTCTTCACCCGGACACCCGGCGCCGCGATCGTCAACTCGGGACCCGTGCTGGACGCCCACCAGTTCTCGCCGTCCGAACTGGCGAACGTCTTCGGCTCGTCTGCCAGGTTCACCGCCCCGACTGCAATGGTGCCTTCGAGGGTCGCCGGGAATTCGACGGGACCACCACTGTTGCCAGCGGCAAACACCATGACGACGCCCTTCCCACCGCGGCCGTTCTCGCGCGCGGCACGCACACCGTCGGACACGATCGTCGAGGGCGGACATCCCCATGAATTGGACAGCACGTCCGCGCCGTTTGCCACTGCCCAATCGATCCCGCTGCGCAGGATGCTGTTGGATGAGGCCCAGGGCTGGCCCTGGGCGGGACTTTGCGCGATCCGCACAGCGAGCAGCTTTGCACCGCCGGCAATGCCGCGGAAATCCGGCTGCTTCGAAAGGCCGGTCATCACACCGGCGCAAGCAGTGCCGTGATAGTCCCATCCATTCGGTTCGATCGGCTGCTCGCTTCCGTTCACGGCGTCGAAGCTGGCAACCACAGCACCTGCGAGTGCGGGATGCTGGATGTCGACGCCGTCGTCGAGCACCGCGATGCGTACGCCGGCCACCGACCCGGCTGCCTGCCAGGCCTGCGGCGCGAACACGTTGACGAACGCAGCCTGCGGTCCCGGCTCCGCCGAGAACGAGCGTGCGGCCGACGCTGGCGGCCTGATATGTCGTCCGATCGTCACGAGATCGGGTTCGGCATAGTTGACCCCAGGCAGGGCGCTGATCTCCTGCACCACACTCAGCAGGTTCGCGGTGTCCTCCAGCGCCAGGATCACATAGTCGGGTCCGGTCCGCACCAGCCGCAGGCCCGTCACGGCCGCGATCCCCGCGGCGTCGATGCGGCTGGGATCGAACCCGACGGAGATCTGCGGCGACAGCACCACGCGCTTGTCGCCCCAAACGAACACCGGTGTGGTCGTGGCCACTTCAGGGCGGTCGCGGATGGCGTCCTCGGCGCCCAACGGCCCAAGTCTGGTCATGGCCGGCGTCGCGTCCAGATCGAGCATCGTCATCGCAAAGCCGGGGACCTCGAAGCGCCGCGCCGGCGGCTGTCCCAAGGCGTCTTTCTCGGTCGACATGCGCGCGGCGCGCGCGACCGTCCTTCGATATACGACACCGCATTTGGTTGGATCGCGTTGCAGGACGAAGCGGCGGCGGCCGATGCGAAGCGCGAGCGGATGCGGTGAGGAGGCCATGCTGCATGTCCTTAATTCGGTTGAAGGAGCAGGCTGCCCCGCTGGGCGGGAAAGTGGACCTTGTGGGACATGAACCATGGCCACCCGAGATAGGCATCCGCGAGCCTCGGCAGCGGCCGCAAACGCTGCGGTGCTGTCGCTTTGACATACAGCGGCTGAAGGAGCGCGGGCATGTTCGGCAGCATGATCGTCGCCGAGCCGAGCGCGGAGACGATCACCGAGCCCATGGCCGTCACACTCCTGAACGGCTCGCCGCCGCTGCCCATCCGGCTTGCGGCTTCGTCGGTCACGACGGTTGCGCCCGCGCCGCTGTCGATCAGCGCAAACATCGTCTCGCCCGCAATATCGACGCGGATGGAGGCGCTGCCCTCCGACCAGAACAGCCGTTGCACGACTGCGTCGGCGGGAGGCAGCTCACCGATATCCAGGCGGCGGCGGTCATGATCGAAGGTCAGAGAAACCCGGCCGAACAGATCGAACGGCGAGACGATGCCGTCCACTCCGAGCGCTGCGCTGAGCGGCATGGTCTCGAATGGCAGATTCGCACCGTCCCAGTCGTCGATGCGGACGGCAGCAGCAACGACGGATGAGATCTCGGTGCCGTTGCCGGCGCCATCATAGGCCATCCGCGAGCCCGGCCGCCTCGCAAGACCGGCTCGTTCGCTGAACTCAGGCGTGATGACGGAGGACGGAGCGCCGGTGTCGAGGATCACGACGCCGCTCACATCATTCAACTCGATCCTCGCGCATGGAAGCGGGCTGCCGGAGATGAAACGCACAAGGCCCCGGCCGGCACGTTGCTCGGCCGCCGCATGCCGGCGCCGTCCGAGCATCCACGCCTGGTCGTCCTGCCACCGCTTCAGGGTTGGAGGACGTGCAGCAATCGGCGAGGGCCATTCGGCACCAAACGCCCAAAACCCCGCCCAATCGGCGAGGAATTGCAGATCAGCGTCGTCGACGCGCCCGGCCGCAGCGATGTGGTCGGTGAGGACGGTCGTGTCGCTGAGCAACGCTGCCACGCTCAGTTCCCAGGCCACGACGACGCCGGCAGCGGCTGATGGCGGCTCTGGCCGCCCTCCCCTTGGCCACGCGCGCAGGCGCCGATGCAGCTCTGCGAACGGAATGGACATGGCCGACGTGGCGTCGGCCTCAACTGGCGGAAGCATGAGAGCTCAACTCATCGTTCAGCAGCGTCGTTTGCAACAGCGCCTCGAGCGCGTCGAGCTTGGTGGCAACGGCGGTCGAGGCGGCACGTACCCTCAGTGCGTCGGCCTCCGCTTCACTGAGCAGTGGCCACATCGCAACGCAGGCTTCGCAAGGATCGTCCGAGAAGCGGGCCGTGGCAACGGGCGTGTCCTGCATCCAGCCGTCGAGCGCGGCAAGCGACGCGACACGCATGAGCCGCAACAGTGGATCCGCCCGCCAGGCCCGCCACGCATCGTGCAGCGCGCCGGCGCTCCGCACGCTGCCGTAGCGAAGCGGGTGCCTCCCTACGGCCTCATAGGCCAGGCCGGAACAGCAAGGGCCGGTGCTTCCATCGGCGCGCACGAACAGTCCCGTCGAAACGCAGGGACGCCGGGGCAGCCCCCCATCGTCCACCGCGTCGTGCCCCGGGTCCTGTCGCCGCGCCCGTCCAATCTGGCGGACGGACTGGATGAGGATCGGCGCGCGCCCATCCACGAGGACCTCGATCTCGTCACGCCAGGCGCGCGTCGTGGCCGGATCGGAACTCTCGCACATGCGAACGATCGCGCCTCCGCCGGCCTCGATGATCGCCGTCAACGCATGGCCGATCCTTGCGAGAGGCATCTGCTCGGCATGCCAGCCGTCGACTCCGATGTCCCAGCGCGCCACCGGCCCGGCGCGAGCGACGACGTTGCGCGCCGCCGCGGGTGTCGTGGCCCAGGCGCCCGACGTGACGACGAACGGCAGAATGCCCTCGGCAGCGGCGGCGCGGACCAGAAGCCCGACGGCGTCGAGCGCGAGGATGGGCTCACCTCCGGTCAGCGTCAAATGGCGCAAGCCGTCGGCGGCCATGGCGGGGAAATCGGCGCTCCAGATCTCCGCCAGTTCGGGACTGAGGATCGCCCCTGGCGCATCGCGGCTGCTCGACGTGATGCAATGAGCGCAGGATAGCGGACATTTCTGCGTCGCGCTGATCACCACGGTATGCCGCGCAAGAAGCTGCAGGCGCCAGAGGTCGGCGGCGGTGCCGCGGCCTTCCCTCGCAGCACCCTCGTTCATTCGGCGGCGGCCTGCGCTGGCGCGCTGTCGCCGAGCACGAACGCACGCAGCTCGTCGACGAGCCGCGTGTGCCGGGCGATCGGCAGCATCAGCACCGAATTCTCCTCCTGCATCAGCAGGCCGGACGACACCATCTCGGCTACGCACGCCTTGACCGCACCGCTTGCGACCTCGTTCGGATACAGCGGCGCTAGGTCGTGCTCGAGGCGTTCGATCGTCATGATCTCGTCGCAGAGCAGGAACACGTCCTGATGCAGGCCGGCAAGATCGACATAGCGATCGGCAAGGCCGCGGTTATCGACCACGCGGGTGAAGCCGGGCGCGATCATGTAGTGGAATTGCGGAGGCGACATCGTCTTGTGCGCGTCGATCCAGTCGGACAACGTGGCCTTCAAAGAGCCGACATAGTGGTCCGGATCAAGCACGGTGCCGGCGGAGAAGGAGAAGAAGTAGCCGATCTTGAGCGGATCGATGAAGCCGTCGGGAAAATTGAAGCAATAGTCCTGACGCAGCTGATAGTCGTCGACGCCGAGCTCATCGCGGCTCCGGAACAGCGGCGAGAAGCGATGCATCTCGACCCGGTGCACGTTGTGCAGCGGCGGCTGCAAGTGACGTATCTGCGGAAGGAACGCCGCCATGTCGGCATACCATTCGGCCTTCTCACCTGGAAATCCGTTGAGAACGTTATAGCTCAGATGGATGCCGTATTCTTTCGCCCAGCGCAGGAACTGGACATGCCGGATCCGGCTGGTGCCCTTCTTCATCAGCCGCAGCAGCTCGGTCGAGAACGATTCGATGCCCGGCTGGACCTTGACGACGCCGGCGTTTCGCATCTCCCGGATCTCGTCCTTCTTCAGGTCGGCGCGGACCTCGTAAAAGCACTCGATGTCCAGATCGAGCTCGGCCAGCCGCGCGAACAGCTCTCGGCGGTGTTTGCGCGAGACGATGTAGTCGGATGCCGTGAGATTGACGACACGATAGCGTTGCGCGAGCCCGACGATCTCGGAGATCACGCGTTCGACCGGCTTCTCGCGAAATCCCATCAACGACGGGTTGATGCCGCAGAAGACGCAATGATTCTTCTGACCCCACCAACAGCCGCGCGCGCCTTCGAACGGGATGAATTCGATGTTGAAGACCTTTCCAGTGGCCTCGCGCACGCGCTCGCGCTCGACGAAGAAGTCGTCGTAGTCGGGCGCCGGACTGTCGTTGAGGTCGGCGAGCGGGCCGCCCTGGATCAGCCGGACCTCGCCCTCCTCCCACCATGTCACACCCGGAATGCCGCGTGTGGATTCGCCCTTCTTGTGCCGCGAGAGGAATTCCCTGAACCCCGCCTCGGCCTCGCCCATGAACACGTGATCCAGCACGCCCGGCATGGCCCTGTGATATTCCTGTCCCATCTCGTCGTCGAAACAGGCGCCACCTGCCAGCACAGTTACTCCGGGCATGACCCGCTTCACGCGGGCGGCGATGGCCAGCGATCCCATGACCTGGTTGAAGGTGGAGGACAGGCCGAGCGCGGTCGGCCTCGCCGCCACGATGCGCGCCTGCAGCGCGTCGAGAAAGGCGGGCACGATCTCGTCGCGCAGATGCCGGAGATAATCGAGGTCCTTGAACTTGTCCGGCAGCGCGAGCTCGGCCAACGCCTGCAGATACGTGTCGGACGACAGCATGTCGGCGCCGAACATGTCGCAGGCGAAGAGATGTTCCGACAGGCCGTAGAGGCAGCGCTCGTTCGACATCCGCCCGGCGGCTTCGAAGCCGATCATGCCGGACATGTCGAGATTGGCGTACAACGTGCGGACCGGAACCTGCTGCTCCTGGCACAGCGACGTGAGAATTCCCAGCGCAAGCGATGGCCGGGTGGTCGTCGCCCACGGCATGTAGGCGAAGACGACGTTGGGACTGCGCAGCTCGGCTCGGCTGATCATGTTCATGGATGACACTCCACCTCACGGACAAGCGCTGCATCGCCATGGGCGCGCAGCATGTCGAGTTCTCCCAGGACCTTGGCGGCGATGATCGCGATCTTGAGGGGCGTGTCCCCCTGCCCGGCACGCTCTCTGACGAAGGACGCGAGCGCCGGCTGATGCATGATCGCGGTGCAGAGTTCGCAGGCTTCCTCGGGCGCCGGGCTCGGCAGAAGATGCTCGAGCCCTTCGCTGCGAATCCATTCCTGGAGCGGCCCGAAGCCAAGCGCGCGGATCAGCTGGAGCAGCGGATCGGTGGCAAACCGGCCGTGCACGTTGACGAGGTCCTCGACGCGCGGATCACCGAAGTCGAACGGATGCCGGCGCGACTCGACGAGATTGAGGCAGCAGGGCGAGACCGAGCCGTCGTAGCGCACCACCATGCCCTGGGTGAGACATGGCTTGATCCACGGCGACCAGCCGTGCTCGGTACCCTCATGCAAGTCCGCGCCGCGGCCGACCGGACGCATCGCCTGCATCACGACATCGTCCATGCCGATCGCCTGCAGATCCGCCAGGATCTGCATGTCCTCGGCGGTCATCGGGTCGGAATAGGTGAACCGCAGCGTGAACTTGTGCCCGGCATCGCGCACGACCTGCGACGCATGGCGGATGTGTGCGATGTCCACCCAAGGCAGATGATGCGCATCGAACGAGACGTCCCAGCAGGAGATCATCGGAAATTGCGCCACGAGCGCCGCCGCCCGTTCCGGTGTTGCCGCCCAATGCGCCGCGGTCACGACGGAGACGTCGAGCCCGGCATCGGCGGCGGCGCGCGCGATTACCTGCAGCTGACGGCGCGCGACGAACGGTTCACCGCCGGTGAAGCAGATCCCCTTGATGCCGTACTCGGCCAGCTCCGGCATCTGGGCTGCATAGCGCTCGGCCATGGCGAGCGGCATGGTGGTCGCGGTCTTCTCCGGGCCGGCATCGACGATGCAATGCGCGCAACTCAGCGGGCAGGCCAGCGTCAACGAGAAGGTGATGTGGGTGCGCGCCAGATGCTGGCATGCAGTGAGCTCGGACAATGTGAGCGCGATCTGCGGGTTGGGCTTCTCGATGACAGCCGTCATTGCGCGGCTCCTTCGGAACGATGGTCCTGATCGGCGTCGTCGGAGGAAAACAGGGCTGCCGCCAACGCCTCGACTTTGTCACGTGCGGCCGGCTGCGAGGCACGCGCCCGCACCGCGTCGCGCGCGGCCGGCGAGGACCACAGCGCAGTGCAGTAGTCACATGGATGGCTCGGCGCGGGTGTCGGCAGGCGCGCCCCGGCATCGCGCGCCCACTCCGCGGGATAGGCAAAGCCGAGACAGCGGACCAGCGTCAGCAGCGGATCGCCGCGCCACGCGAGCAAGGCAGCAGGAAGCCCGATGCGGCCAGCGTCCACGGTCGCGAACGGATTGATGTCACGGCGTTCGGCGAGGCCCGAGCAGCACGGCAACAGGACGCCATCATGGGCGATCAGCGGCCCGGTCGTCACACACGGCGAATCCGGCACCGTATTGCCGGCGCGTTCAGGCGTGAAGCCGATTTCGCGCGCGCGGCCGACGGGACTGATCGGCTGCAGGGTGATCGGCAAATCATCGGGCAGCCGTTGCCGGATCCAGTCGACCAGGCTCCGCTCGTCCGGACGCGGCGTGCGCGCCACGGCCATGCGAATATGGGCCTTCGCGCCGCGCTGCCGCACCGCCAGCGCAGCATGCACGACCTGCTCCGGATCCAGGTGATCGGCGTGATACAGATCAGTCGAGAGATGCCAATGGGTCAGCCCGGGAAAGCGCGCAACCGTGCGCTCCGCCGCCGCTCGCGTCTTGGCCCAGTGACACGCGCTGACGACGGTCGCCTCGATGTCCGCTGCGGCTGCCGCTTCCGACATCACCGCCAACTGATCACCGGCGAGGAACGGCTCGCCGCCAGTGAAGCTGACACGGCTGACTCCCATGCGGGCAACGTCGGCCATCTCGCTCGCGAAGCGTCGAGCGATCGACATATCCAACGTCACCGCCGCTCCCTGCCGGGGAGCCACAGTCGCCACCATGCAGTGGGCGCAACTCAACGGGCACGCCAATGTCAGACTGAAGGAGAGGTGCCCTGCTGTCCTAATCTGGAAGCGCGCGAACTCCCGCCCAGTCATGGAAGGACCAAGCTTCGTCATGTCTGATCTTCAGTCGCAATGGCCCGACCTTTGAAAAAGGGTGGGCCGGGCCAGCGATGGTCAGGTCATCAGACCTTGTCAGGCCTTGAACGGATCGCTTCCGCCCGCTCGGAAGACGTCGTCCGTCCCGAGCTGGACATCATTTGCGCTTGGTGCGTCGGCGGAGAAGCCCTGCACCTGCGCGCCGAGCTGCGTCCGGATGGTATTGAGCTTTGATTGATTGATGACCTGGCTCACCGCGCGATCTGCTTGGATCTTGCCAAGTGCGGCAAGAGCGGCCGAGGTCGTTGCCGAGACGTTGTCGGTGACAGCGTTGACTTCCCAGGTATCCGCAACGGCGGAACCGGGACGCAATTGCACGAGCTCTGAAACGGTCAATTGCTCGAAGGGCTTGGTAAGGCCCGGAATTCTGACGTTCTTGAGATCGAGAGGATTGCTAGCTACGACGCGATTGATCTGATCCTTTGATGGCATTTCACTCTCCTTAGAGGTATTCTCCTTAGAGTGGTATGAAGAGTATCAGACAAGTTCTCTTAGATGACAAGCGCATTTTTCCTCAATGCGCGTAGAGATAGCCTACGCAGGTGCGACATTAAGTCTGCTGCGCACCAATCTTTTGAATGAACCCGGGCGCAGCTTTCCCGCCGATCGAACTCTTGCCGGAACGTTTTCAAGTTGCACGGCGACAGCGGTTTCGACTGACTGCACCTCCTGCCGCATCACGCGTTGCGCGAGATGAGGCGACGCGCAACGATGCTCTGCTCACGGCGTGCCGCCATTCGAACTACTCCCCATCGCGCAGCCGCCGATAGACGGCGCCGAGAATGTTGGAATAGTCGTCGGTCCACACCCGCTCGCCGTCGGTCGGTTCGGTCTCGGTCCACTTGTCGGATGACGCCAGCCTGCCGATGTCGGCCTCCTCTCGCGCGCTGATCACGACATCGGTCGAGAAGATGTACTCGTCATCACGGCCGGAGTCCTCGTTGTAGACCCAGCTCTTGAGATCGTTCTCGTCGGCGATGCCGACCACGACGCTCTCGAGTTCGAGGTGGCGGTTGGAGACGTGCATCACCACCGCGCCCTGCGGCGCCAGCTTCGCCTTGTAGATCGCCATCGCCTCCTCGGTCGCCAGATGGATCGGGATCGCATCGGACGAATAGGCATCCACGATGATGAGATCGTAGGCGCCGTCCGGTTCCTTGGCGAAGGTGAGGCGGGCATCACCGATCACCGGCTTGAAGTCCGGCGCGCAGTTCCTGATGTAGCTGAAGTACTTTGGATCGCTGGCGGTATCGACCATGGTCTGGTCGATCTCGAAATAGGTCCAGCTCTCGCCGGGCTCGGCCGCGCAGGTCAGCGTGCCGGCGCCGACGCCGATCACGGCGACCTTGAGCGGCGCGCCCTTGCGCTCGCGGATGGCGGTGATGGCGCGGCCGATGCCGCCGTCCTTGTGATAGTAGGTGATCGGCTCGGGACGTCCGGTGACCTTGGAGCCGTCGGCGTTGAGATATTTCTGCGCGCCATGGATGGTCGTGCCGTGCATCAGCACGTGATAGTGGCCGTCGGACGTGACCACGATCTTGTGCACGCCGAAGAAGCTGCGCACGGTCTCGACGCGGCCATCGTCGGCGGGATAGGCACGGATCAGTACGAGCGCGAGCGCCGCGGTCGCGAACACCTTCCAGCGGCCGGCGTTGAGCAGCAGAGCGACCAGCGCCGCCAGCACGCCCACCGCGCCCGCGACATAGACGCGGTGATCTTCCAGATAAGTCGTCACCTTGCCGGTCATGCCCGCCGGCACCAGCAGCGCTGCTGCGACGAGCGCGAGCAGGACCCAGTACCAGCGCGTGATCCCCGGCCAGCGCTCGGCCACGGCCGGACGGCACAGCGCCGCCATCGCCAGCAGGATCGGGTATTCCGCGACCCAGGAGAAGGTGAACGGGGCGATCAATCCGGCAAACAGGCCGCCGACCATGCCGCCGAACGACAGCGCGACATAAAAGCCAGTGAGGTATTTCGCCGGCGGTCGGGTGCGCGCGAGCTCGCCATGACAGGCCATCGCGATCACGAAGAAGCAGAGCTGATGACCGCCCAGCGTCAGCGCCAAATTCTGCTCGCCGCCGAAGGCGAGCAGAAAGACGACGCCGGCAATCGCCAGCGGCTGCAGCGCCAGCATCCATTTGTGCGGCAGCAATGGCCGCGACTGGAACACCAGCACCCAGGTCAGGAGATAGAGCGACAGCGGCAGCACCCATAGCAGCGGCGCGGCCGCAACGTCGGTGGAGATGTGCGCAGTGACCGCGATCAGCAGGCCCGAGGGCACCGCGGCCAGGAAGATCCATCGGATGCGCAGCAGCCAGCGCGGCGCCGGCGCGTCGGTGTCATCGCCTTGCAGCAGGCTTGCCACCGTCACCGGCGAGCGCAGCAGCAGCACGCCGCAGAGGGCGATGAGCGCGATCAGCACGCCATAGCCGCCGGTCCAGATCAGGTTCTGCATGCGCAGGCTGAAGATCGGCTCGATCAGCAGCGGATAGGACAACAGCGCGAGGAAGCTGCCGATGTTCGACGATGCATAGAGAAAGTAGGGATCCGGCCCGTCCGGATGGCCCGTGCGCACGAACCACGCCTGCAGCAGCGGATTGTTGGCGGCGAGCGCGAAGAACGGCAGGCCGATCGACGCCGCGAACAGGCCGAGCAGCCAGAGCGCATAGCCCGAATTCGGCGGGTCGCCCCAATGGCCCGCGATCGACAGCGGCAGGCTCAGCATGGCGAAGCCAAGCAGCAGGAGATGGATCGCCACCGGGATCACCCGGCTGCGCAGCTGGGTGAGAAAATGCGCATAGGCATAGCCGGCGAGCAGCAGCGCCTGGAAGAACACCATCGCCACCGACCATACCGCCGGCGAGCCGCCGAGCCGCGGCAAGACCATCTTTGTGAACAGCGGCTGCACCGAGAACAGCAGCAGCGCGCTGACGAAGATCGCGGCGGTATAGACGACCAGGACCAGCCGGTTGCGGGATGTGGTCGGCTGGGCGACGGCGGCGGATGGTGCGATTGTGGTCATGACAACTCCAGCAACGGCGCGGCCAGCATCGGATAGCAGGACTGCGACGTGCCAACGACACATAGCGGATCGCAGGGTGGTATGGCGAGGTGGCAACGGACGTGCGGAGTTTCGCTTGACGGCGCGCCGATCCGGCGCGACAGCACGGTCCGCGGCGCCAGTTCCCCGCATCGACAGGTGCTTAATCAGGGCTTTTTGAAGCGAACATGAACGAAACCGACGTCGTCATCATCGGTGCCGGCCATAATGGCCTGACCTGCGCGGCCTATCTCGCCAAGGCGGGTCTGCGCGTGCACGTCGTCGAACGGCGCAAGGTGGTCGGCGGCGCCGCAGTGACCGAGGAGTTTCATCCGGGCTTCCGCAACTCCGTCGCATCCTACACGGTGAGCCTGCTCAATCCGCAGGTGATCGCCGATCTCGGACTGCACGAGCACGGGCTCGAGATCGTCGAGCGCCGGGCGCAGAATTTCCTGCCCGCGCCGGATGGACGCTATCTGCTGACCGGAGAAGGCCGCACCCACGACTCCGTCGCGCGGCTCAGCGGGCGCGATGCCGAAGCGATCGGGCCGTTCTCGGCGCGCCTCGAGGCGATCGCCGACGTGCTGCGCAGTTTTGTGCTGCGCGCGCCACCAAATCTCGTTCCGCAGTTCGGGCTGTCCGCGATTCGCGAGGCCTTCAATGCGCTGGGCACCGCCAACACGCTGCGCGCGCTGTCGCTGGAGCAGCAGCGCGATCTGCTCGACCTGTTCACGCGATCCGCCGGCGAGATGCTCGACGAGATCTTCGAGACCGATCTGGTGAAGGCGCTGTTCGGCTTCGACGCCATCGTCGGCAACTATGCCAGCCCTTACGCCGCCGGTTCGGCCTATGTGATGCTGCATCACGCGTTCGGCGAGGTGAACGGCAAGAAGGGCGTCTGGGGCCATGCGATCGGCGGCATGGGCGCGATCACGCAGGCGATGGCCCGCGCCTTGAAGCAGCTGGGAACGCTGGTCGAGGTCGAGAGCGGCGTGCGCGAAGTGATGATCGAGCGCGACCGCGCCGTCGGCGTCGTGCTGGAGGATGGCCGCGTCATCCGCGCCCGCTACGTGGTCGGAAACGTCAATCCGAAGCTGCTGTATACTCGCCTGGTGCCCGCCGGTGCCCTGCCACCGGACTTCCTGAGCCGCATCAAGAATTGGCGGAACGGCTCCGGCACGTTCCGCATGAACGTGGCGCTGAGCGCGCTGCCGTCCTTCACCGCCCTGCCCGGCACCGGCGACCATCTGTCGGCCGGTATCATTCTGGCGCCGAGCCTACAGTATATGGACCGCGCCTATCTCGATGCGCGGGCGCACGGCTGGAGCCGCGATCCCGTCGTCGAGCTGCTGATTCCTTCGACGCTGGACGCCACGCTGGCCCCGCCGGGGCAGCATGTCGCCAGCCTGTTCTGCCAGCATGTCGCGCCGGAGCTGCCCGACGGCCGGTCCTGGGACGACCATCGCGATGAGGTGGCCGATCTCATGATCGCGACCGTCGACCGCTACGCACCGGGCTTCGCCGCGAGCGTCCTAGGCCGGCAGATTCTGTCGCCGCTCGATCTGGAGCGGCAGTTCGGCCTGCTCGGCGGCGACATCTTCCACGGCGCGCTGACGCTGAACCAGCTGTTCTCGGCCCGGCCGATGCTGGGTCATGCCGATTACCGCTCGCCCGTAAAGGGGCTTTATCATTGCGGATCGGGCAGCCATCCCGGCGGCGGCGTCACGGGGGCTCCCGGCCATAACGCCGCCCAGGCCATCCTCGCCGACCACCGCGGCCTGTTCAACTGAGGGACAAGCCGGGGGAAGGCCTGTGGCTAACCAGCCGGCAAGCTGTGGACAACAA
Organism: Bradyrhizobium sp. HKCCYLS20291; assembly: GCF_051167715.1. Taxonomy (NCBI): domain Bacteria; kingdom Pseudomonadati; phylum Pseudomonadota; class Alphaproteobacteria; order Hyphomicrobiales; family Nitrobacteraceae; genus Bradyrhizobium; species Bradyrhizobium sp. HKCCYLS20291. Next base: position 715,090 of record NZ_JBNPTO010000002.1, read on the forward strand.
GGTGGATGGCGCGCGGATAACGCGCCGAAGCTGCTGTGATGAACCAATGAACGGGCTGTGGAGAGCTTGTGCCCGGAGACCAAAAAACCGGGAACTAGGCCCGGTTTTTCGAGAACGCCGCGTTGCGACCAGCCTTACTTCAGCGACGTGTTGATCGAGTCGAACTTGCTGCTGAGCGAGGTGCCCAGACCGTTGACGGCAGCAATGATGGCCAGCGAGATGCCGGCTGCAATCAGGCCGTATTCGATGGCGGTTGCACCCGATTCGTCACGCAAGAACTTCAAAAGAAACGTCTTCATCTTTTACCTCGTTTCCCAACCCAGGAACCGAGGCTCGACCGGTTCCCATGGCAGGAACGTTAGGGGTCGAGAACCTAAGGTTGAGATAACGACCGTCTATCGAGTCGTTCGGTTTTTTTTCCGCAATTGAACGTCAAGTTTTAAGGGCGTTAGCCCTGGCCAAAAACAACCGTAAAGTGCAGCGCTTTGCCAGATTTCCGACGCTACGGCTTGCGTTGACGACAAAATTGCTTAACCACGCCAGCAATTGTCGCTCGGATCCTGCTGATGACTTCCACCGCAACACCCGCCACCCATAAGGCTGTTTTCACCGTCGCGGACGAAATGACCGCCCGCCAAGCGGTGGACGTTCTGACCGAGGTGTTCTTCGACGGCGATGCGGCGGTTGCCGCGTTCGAGCGGCCCGATCTGCGGTGGGATGTCACCGTTCATTTTGCCGATCCTCCGGATCAGGAACTGGTCCGGGAGCTCGTCGGGGGCGCCGCCGGCCCTGAGGTGGCCGGAACGCTCGCCTTCGCCGTGGTCGAGGCCAAGGACTGGGTGAAAGCCAGCCTGGACGATCTGGTGCCGGTCCCTGCCGGACGCTTCGTCGTCCATGGCGGCCACGACCGCAACCGTGTTCCCGCAAACAAGCTCGGCATTGAGATCGAGGCGGCGCTCGCGTTCGGCACCGGCCATCACGGCACCACCCGCGGATGCCTGTTGCTGCTGGATCACGTGCTGAAGTCGGCCAGACCGCGGCGCGTGCTCGACCTCGGCACGGGAACTGGCGTGCTGGCCATCGCGGCGGCCAAGGCGCAGCATCGGCCGGTGCTCGCCAGCGACATCGATCCGCCGTCGGTGATGGTGGCGAAGGAAAATGCGAGGCTCAATGGCGCCGGGCCTCTGGTCCGCGCGATACGTGCCACGGGATTCGCCGCGGAGGATTTCGCCAAGGAAGGTCCCTTCGACCTCGTCCTCGCCAACATCCTGGCCAATCCGCTGCGGCAGTTGGCGGGTCCGATGCAGCGGCATCTGGCGCCCTCGGCCAATGTCATCCTGTCTGGATTGCTGACCTCGCAGGCGCGCAGCGTCATGGCAGCCTATCGCGCGCGTGGACTGGTGCCAGTGCGGCATCTGCGCATCGAGGGCTGGAGCAGCCTGTTGCTGCGCAAGGTCAACTGAATTGAAGACTCATCACGGCGTCCTGCCGCAGGGCATCGGTCGATAGTCGTTCTGGGTGTTATTTCTTGGGCTTGGGGTGCGAGTCGCTCGATGGCAGCTGCCCGCCGGATGAACGGCGTATGCGCGGTTCGACGAGTCGATTGACGAAACCGGCAAGCCGGCTGCGCGGCTTCTCCGTCGTCGCAGGCGCCGGGCTGTGTGGAGCAGGCGCCGACAGCTTTTCGAAGGTAAATGCAGGCATCGTGCGTCCCCTCGCCGTTGAGTTGAGGCACTCCCCGGATTGTGCGACCGTGGCTGATCGATCTCCCGATCGTGGTCGCCGATCCCTACGTCTCCTCGTCACATCTCTTTCGGATGACTGACATACGACAGCAAATCTTTTTGCACTGGCGAATGCAAGGAGATTCTTCGTGCACTGCACGCCTGCGTGAAAGAGTATCCACTCGCAGACGAGCCCCCTCTCCTAAAGTATGAGACCGATGTTCGAAGCACACTTCCAGACGTTCGAGGATCCCGAAGCCGGTGTTGCCCTGACGGCCCGCCTGGCGGCGCTGCGCGAGGAACTTGCGCGCCGCAAGCTTGCCGGCTTCATCGTGCCGCGCGCCGACCAGCAGCAGAACGAATATGTGCCGCCGTCCGATGAGCGGCTGGCATGGCTGACCGGCTTCACCGGTTCCGCCGGTCTCGCGATCGTGCTGACGAAGGAAGCCGCGATCTTCGTCGATGGCCGCTACACCTTGCAGGCGGGCAAGCAGGTGGACGGCAAGGCCTGGGTGGTGGAATCGCTGATCGAGCCGCCGCCGGAGAGCTGGCTGACACACCATCTGCAAAGCGGCGACCGCGTCGGCTTCGATCCCTGGCTGCACACCACCGCCGCTGCCGAACGCCTGGCCGCCGCCTGCGCCAAGGCGGACGCCGAGCTGGTGCCGGTAGAGGGCAACCCGATCGACAGCGTCTGGACCGAGCGCCCGCAACCTCCGCTCGGGCCGGTGTCAATTCATGGGGCTGACCTGTCCGGCGAGACCGAGGCGGACAAGCTCGGCCGCATCCGCCTGGAGATCGAGCGGCTCGGCGTCGAGGCGCTGGTGCTGTCCGATTCCCACAACGTCGCCTGGACCTTCAACATCCGCGGCGCCGACGTTTCGCACACGCCGCTGCCGCTGTCCTATGCACTGGTGCCGAAGAGCGGACGGCCGACCGTCTTCATCGATCATCGGAAGCTCTCCAACGTCGCGCGCGACCATCTCGAGCACAGCGCCGACGTCGCCGAGCCGGATGCGCTGACGCCGAGCCTGGCCGAGCTGGCCCGGTCGGGAGCCGCCATCGCCCTCGACACCGCCACCGCAGCCGATGCACTCACGCGACTCGTTCAGGAGGCCGGCGGCAAGGCCGTGCGCGGCGCCGATCCGGTCAGCCTGCTCAAGGCCGCCAAGAACCCGGTCGAGATCGAGGGCACGCGGCGCGCCCATCAGCGCGACGCCGTGGCCCTGGTGCGCTTTCTCGCCTTCATCGACCGCGAGGCGCCGAAGGGCAAGCTGACCGAGATCGATGCGGTCGAGGCGCTGGAGACGTTTCGCCGCGACACCGGCGCGCTCAAGGACGTGTCGTTCCCGACCATCTCCGGCACCGGGCCCAACGGCGCCATCGTGCACTACCGTGTGACCCGCAAGAGCAACCGGCGCATCATGCCCGGCGATCTCCTGCTGATCGATTCCGGCGCGCAATATCAGGACGGCACCACCGATGTGACGCGCACCATGGCGGTGGGCGAACCGACCGCCGAGATGCGCGACCGTTTCACCCGCGTGCTGCGCGGCCACCTGGCGATCGCGCGCGCGATCTTTCCCGAGGGCACGACGGGCGCGCAGCTGGACACGCTGGCGCGGCAGTTCCTGTGGCAGGCGGGCATCGATTTCGAGCACGGCACCGGACACGGTGTCGGCAGCTATCTGTCGGTGCATGAAGGGCCGGCGCGGATCTCCAAGCTCGGCACCACGCCGCTGAAGCGCGGCATGATCCTGTCCAACGAGCCCGGCTACTACAAGACCGATGCGTTCGGCATCCGCATCGAGAACCTCGAGCTGGTGGTGCCGAAGGACGTGCCGGGGGCGGAGAAGCCGATGAACGGCTTCGAGGCGCTGACGCTTGCGCCGATCGACCGGCGGCTGATCGATGTCGCGATGCTGAGCGGCGAGGAGCGCAGCTGGCTCGACGCCTATCACTCCCGCGTCAGGGAGACGGTGCGCGCCGCGCTCGACGAGGCGGATCAGCTCTGGCTCGACCAGGCGACGGCGCCGCTCTGATCCAAGCGGCGCGCCGTCGCTCACCGCATGGGCATATGCGGAAACAGGCATTTCCGCGAGCCGGAAGCACGCTACAGTCGGCGGCGTTCGAAACGATCTGAGCGACGCCTCGATGCATGGAATGATCAGCAGACCGCCCGAGGTCGCGCCACAGCGCGTCGCGCCCTCGCGCACGGTGCTGGTGCTGCTGGTCGTGATGACCGGACTGGCGCCGATCTCGCTGTATCTGCTGGTGCCGGCGCTGCCGCTGCTGGCGACCACGTTCGGGCGTGACGCCTCCGTCGTGCAGATGACGGTGTCGTTCTACATGATCGGCATCGCGATCTCGCAGCTCCTGCTCGGACCGCTGTCGGACCGGTTCGGCCGCCGTCCGGTGATGCTCGGCGGCCTCGCGCTGTCGATCGTCGCGAGCTTCGGCTGCATCACAGCCGATACGCTGCCGCAGCTGATTGCGGCGCGTTTCTTCCAGGCGCTCGGCGGCGCCAGCGGCATGGTCATCAGCCGCGCGATCATTCGCGATCTCTATCCGCGCGAGCGCATCGGCGCGATGATCAGTCTCGTCGTGGCCGTCATGATGATCGCGCAGATGCTGTCGCCGCTCACCGGGGGCCTGATCGAGATCGCGTTCGGCTGGCATGCGATCTTCTACGTGGTGGCCGCGCTGTCGATTGCGATTGCGATCGCGGTCACCATGGCACTGCCGGAGACCCGCCCTGCCCGCGTCGAAGGCGCGAGCTTCGGCCGCGACGTCGCGATGCTGGTCAGAAGCCGCGCATTCCTCGGCTACATGCTGTGCCAGGTTCTGGCGTCGCAGATCATCTTCGCCTTCGCCGGCGGCGGCCCCTACATCGTCGAAGTGCAGATGGGCCGCTCATCGGCCGAGTATGGCGCGTGGTTCGCGACCACCGGCTTCGCCTACTTCGTCGGCAACCTGTTCTGCGTCAGATATGCGCCGCGGCACTCGCTCGACCGGCTGATCTGGTTCGGACTGGCGCTGCAGCTCACCAGCGCCGCGTTGAACTTCGCCTGGAGCCTGTTCGGCTTCAACCAGGTGCCGTCGGTGCTGTTCGGCACGCAGATGCTCTTGATGTTCGCCAACGCCTTCGTAATGGCCAATTCCGCGGCCGGTGCCATCAGCGTCCGGCCGGGGGCCGCCGGGACGGCCTCCGGCGCGATGGGCTTCCTGCAGATGGGCCTGGGCGCGCTCACCTCGCAGCTCGGCGCTTTTCTCGGCGGCCATTATGGGACGACCCTGCCGCTCACCTCGGCGATGCTCGCGCTGTCGCTGGCCTGCGCCTGCACCATGATCTTCCTCGTCCCGCGCACGCCCGTGGTGGTGACGAAGGAGCTGATCGAAGCGGCGGAGGAGGATGAGGCCGGCGTGATGTGAGGGACCCGCTCGCGTCCCTCTCGGTGTCATACCCGCGAAGGCGGGTATCCAGTACGCCGCGGCCTGTCGGTTCTATCAGGACTGCCTCTGGAATACTGGATCATCCGCCTTCGCGGATGATGACAATTGTGGGTGTCGCAACCGGCGTTGACGGCAGCCAACACCGCGGAGCTTCTACTCCCCGATCAGCTGCAGCCACTCGTCCTCGGTCAGCACCTTCACGCCGTGCTTCTCGGCGTCCTTCAGCTTCGAGCCAGCGCCGGGACCGGCGACGACATAGTCGGTCTTCTTCGACACCGAGCCTGAGACCTTCGCCCCGAGCCGCTCGGCCGTGGCCTTGGCCTCGTCGCGGGTCATCTTTTCCAGCGTGCCCGTGAACACCACCGTCTTGGTCGCGATCGGCGAGTTGCGCTTGGGCTTCTCCGCATCGAGGATCTTCACCTCGTTGGTCAGCCGGTCGACGATGCCGCGGTTGTGGTCCTCGCCGAAATAGGCACTGATGCTCTTGATCACGGTGTCGCCGATCTGGTCGAGCGCATCCATCTCCGCAATCGCCTCCTCGTCGCCGGCCGTGACCTTCAGGCAGGCCTCGTGGAACGCCTCCCACGAGCCGTAGCCGCGGGCCAGCGCCAGCGCAGTGGTCTCGCCGACATGGCGCATGCCGAGCGCGTAGATGAAGCGCTCCAGCGCGATCTCGCGCCGTGCGTCGATGGCATTGAACAGGTTGCGCACCGAGGTCTCGCCATAGCCTTCGACCTCCTCCAGCTTCAGCTTCGCGTTGCGCTTCTGCAGCGAGAAGATGTCGGCCGGCTCCTTGACCCAACCCTCGTCGAAGAAGAACTGGATCTGCTTCTCGCCGAGGCCGTCGATGTCGAAGGCGCGGCGCGAGGCGAACAGCTTGAGATGCTCGATCTTCTGATAGGGACAAGCGAACTCGCCGGTGCAGCGCGCCCGCGAGCCCTCCTCGCCGGCCGCGGTCTCCCCGCGCACGACATCGGTGTGTAGCGGGCACGGACAGGTCTTTGGAAACTCGAATGGCTCCGAGTTTTTAGGTCGCTTGTCGACGAGGACATCGACCACCTGCGGGATGACGTCGCCGGCGCGCTGGACCACCACGGTGTCGCCGATGCGGATATCGCGGCCTTCGCGCAGAACCTCGCCCTTGTTGCCGATGCCCTTGATGTAGTCCTCGTTGTGCAAGGTCACGTTCTGCACGATGACGCCGCCGACGCCGACCGGCTCCAGCTTGCCGACCGGCGTGAACGACCCGGTGCGCCCGACCTGGATCTCGATGTCCTTGAGCACGGTCATGGCGCGCTCCGCCGGGAACTTGTGCGCGATGCCCCAGCGCGGCGTGCGCGAGACGAAGCCGAGCCGCTCCTGCCAGTCGATGCGGTCGACCTTGTAGACGACGCCGTCGATGTCGTAGTCGAGCTCGGCGCGCTGCTCCTCGATCGAGCGGTGAAACGCGATCAGCTCCTCGACCGAGTGGCAGAGCCTGGTCAACGGGTTCGTCGTGAAGCCGCAATGCTCGAACCATTTGATCATGCCGCTCTGCGTCTCCGCCGGCATCGCGCTCATCTCGCCCCAGGCATAGGCGAAGAAGCCGAGGGGCCGCGAGGCGGTGATGGTCGGATCCTTCTGGCGCAGCGAGCCGGCAGCGGAGTTGCGCGGATTGGCGAAGATGGTGTCGCCGGCCTGCTTCTGGCGCTCGTTGAGCGCGAGGAAGGCCTGCTTGGTCATGTAGACCTCGCCGCGGACCTCGCAGATGTCGGGCAGGTTGCGGCCGTGCAGCTTGTGCGGCACGTCCTTGAGGGTACGAATGTTGGCGGTGACATCCTCGCCCTCGGCGCCGTCGCCGCGCGTGGCCGCAGTGACCAGCTCGCCGCCCTCGTAGCGCAGCGACATCGACAGCCCGTCGATCTTCGGCTCGGCGGAGAAATCGATGCGGTCGTCGGCGAGCTTGAGAAAGCGCGCGATGCGGCCGGCGAAGTCGCGCACGTCCTCCTCGGCGAAGGCGTTGTCGAGCGATAGCATCGGCACCGCATGCCGCACCTTCTTGAAACGGCCGGACGGCGCAGCGCCGACCTTCTGGGATGGGGATTCGGTGCTGACGAGTTCGGGAAAGCGCGCCTCGATCGCGTTGAAGCGTCGTCGCAGCTCGTCATAGGCGGCGTCCGAAATCTTCGGCGCATCGTCCTGATAATAAAGCCTATCGTGGGTTTCGAGCTCCAGCGCCAGCCGCTTCCATTCCACCTTGGCCTGCGCCTTGGTGAGATCGGCGACGTCGACGGGCTGCTTGGGTTTCGCTGTCTTGGGCATGCTGCGTGTGATCTGCTCGTCATGACGGGGCGAGGCCCGGGACCTCACCGACATGACGGTGTACACAATGCGCGCGCCGGAGCCAAAGCGTTCGGGCGCAGGCGCGGCGCGCTAGGCCGCAGCGGCCTCCAGCAGGCGGTCGGCGGCGGCGCGGGCTTCGGCGGTGACCTCGGCGCCGGCCAGCATGCGCGCGATCTCCTCGCGGCGGTGCAGGGTGGCGAGCGTGTTGACCCGGGTGACGACGCGTTTGCCGCGGTCGAGCGCATCCTTCGAGATCAACAGGTGCTGGTCCGCCCGCGCGGCGACCTGCGGCGCGTGGGTGACGGCCATGACCTGGACGCCGTGCGCGAGCCGCGCCAGCCGGGCGCCTATGGCGTCCGCGACAGCGCCGCCCACGCCGGTGTCGATCTCGTCGAACACCAGGGTCGGGGCTGAGCCGCGATCCGACAGCACGACCTTGAGCGCGAGCAGGAACCGCGACAGCTCGCCGCCGGAGGCGACCTTCATCATCGGGCCCGGCCGCGTGCCCGGGTTGGTCTGGACCCAGAACTCGACGCGGTCGATGCCTTCCGGCCCCGGCGCATCGGCGTCGCTGTCGACCTGGGTCATGAACTTGGCGCGCTCGAGCTTGAGCGGACCGAGTTCGGCAAGAACGGCGCGGTTCAACTTCTCCGCCGCCTTGGTGCGCACTGCCGACAGCTTGGCTGCCGCCGCGGCATAGCGGGCGTCTGCACCGGCCGCTGCGGCCTCCAGCTTCTTGAGCTGCTCCGCACCGGCATCGATCAGCACGACATCGGCGGCATATTTGGCCGCCAGCGCGGCCAGCCCATCGACCGGGGTCGAATATTTGCGCGCGGCCGCCCGCAGCGCGAACAGCCGCTCCTCGATCCGCTCCAGCTCCAGCGGGTCGAAATCGGTCGCCGTGAGCGCCGCCGTCAGATGCTGGTCGGCCTCCTCCAGCGCGTTGATCGCGGCATCCATGGCCTTCACGGCGGGATCGACCAGCGCCGGCGAGCTCACCGCGCGCCGCTCCAGCCGGCGGACCGCGGCCGCAAGTGCTGCGATCGGCGACTGGTTGCCGCTGACTGCATCCTGGGCGTCACGCAAATCGCCGGCGATCTTCTCGCCTTGCATCATCGCGGTGCGCCGGGCGGCAAGCTGGGTCTCCTCACCCTCCTTCGGCGCGAGCTTCTTCAATTCGTCCGACGCATGTCGCAGATAGTCGGCCTCGCGGGCTGCGCGCTCCATGCCCGCACGATGCTGCTCGAGCGCGGTCACCGCCATCCGGCGGGCCGCGAACAAGCTCTCGACAGCCGCGACATCCTTTTCCAGGCCGGCGAAGGCATCCAGCAGCCGGCGGTGGGTGGCAGCATCGACCAGCGCCCGCTCGTCGTGCTGACCGTGGATCTCGACCAGCGTGGCGCCGATCGCCTTCAAGGTCTGCACGCTCACGGATTGATCGTTGATGAAGGCCCGGGTGCGGCCATCGCCATACTGCACACGGCGCAGGATCATCTCGCCGTCGGCGTCGAGGCCGTTGGCGGCCAGGATCCGGGCGGCCGGATGATCCTTGCCGATCTCGAACACGGCCGTGACCTGGCCCTGGTCGGCGCCATGTCGCACCAGACTGGCATCCCCACGGCCGCCGAGGGCCAAAGCGAACGCGTCGAGGAGGATCGACTTGCCGGCACCGGTCTCGCCGGTCAGCACCGCAAGCCCATCGGAAAACTCGAGATCGAGTCGTTCGATCAGGACGATGTCACGGATCGACAGTCGCGCCAGCATGGAACCGAGGTCCTTCGTAACGGGGCAAAACGCCCCTGAGCGAACGACTCAATGCTAGCAGCAAATTGAGAACAAAACAAGAATATAGAACAAAGCAGGATCAACCCGAACTGATCCTGAGAGTTCGCTCAACCCAGACCGAGCTTCTTGAAGGCACGCGAGATGTAGGAGCCCTTGTTCTCCTCCGGCTCGACGCCGCCGGACTTCACGAGACTGTAGGCATCCTTGTACCACTTGCTGTCCGGGAAATTATGCCCGAGCACGGCCGCCGCGGTCTGGGCCTCGCCGACGATGCCGATCGTCATGTAGGACTCGGTCAACCGGAACAGGGCTTCCTCGACGTGTCGGGTGGTCTGGTACTGCGTCACCACCGTCTTGAAACGATTGATGGCCGCGGTGTAGTCGCGCTTCTGCATGTAGTAGCGGCCGACGTCCATCTCCTTGCCGGCGAGCTGGTCGCGGGCGCCTTCCATCTTCGCCTTGGCGCTGGTGGCGTATTCGGAGTTCGGATATTTGCGCACCACCTCCTCGAGCGAGGCGATCGCCTTTTCGGTACGGCCCTGGTCGCGGCTGATGTCCGGGATCTGGTCGTAGTGAGACGCGGCAATCAGGTATTGCGCATAGGCAGCGTCAGGGCTGCCGGGATGCAGCGTCACGTAGCGCGAAGCCGCGCCGATGCAGCCGTCATAGTCGCCGGCCTGATATGACGCGTAGGCCGACATCAGCAGCGATTTGCGCGCCCAGTCGGAATAGGGATGCTGGCGGTCGACCTCTTCGAACTTCTTGGTCGCAGCCTTGACATCCTTCTTCTCGTTCATGAGGTACAAGCCCTCATTGTAGAGCCTGTCCGCGGGCACATCGGCGAACGTATCGTCCTTGGCCATGAACTTGTCCCACAGCGCACCGGTGCCGCATCCCGCCAGAGGCAGCGCAAGCACAGCCAACGACGCCGCGAGCCGCAGATGGCGGCCAGCCGGGATGACGGAGGGACGGAGTTCGCGCGTGAGACGCTGGTTCGACATGCTGCTTTGGAACCCGATGCCTGTGGTTTGATCTACGCCGCGCATTATGAGCGCCGTCTCATGAACGCGAAGGAGAAGTCCGGCGCGGATCACGCTGCCCCGGCCTCTCTATCTGAAAAACCATCATCGACCAACCGCATAGGCAGCCAATTCGCCCGGATTAAGGCGAGACCTGGACGACGGTATCGGAACGTGGTTAGCGCTGAAAAAGCCTTCGTAGCGTCCAAAATGCCTTGGGAAAACGCGCAGATGCCTCCACAACGGAGGAGTCGCGGCGCGCCCGGAAACGCGCAGTCACGAAAATATTGGTGACGACATTCTGCCACGTGTAACCGCGCCATTTGGCGCCAGACCGGGCAGACGGATCGAAGCTCTCAGGACACGTCCGGCCCGAAGGCCGGCGCGATCATGCCACCGACCATGCCGCCAGCGACCTCGGCCGCAACGCGCGGACGGCGCACCGTCTCGCCCTCGACCACCCGCCAAGCCGTACGATCCGCCATCAGCGCGGTCAGCACGGCATGATTGAGCTTGTGGCCGCCGCGAACCGAGCGATAGGTGCCGAGCATCGGCAGGCCGGCCAGCGCCAGGTCGCCGATCGCGTCGAGCACCTTGTGGCGGGCGCATTCGTCGGCGTAGCGCAGGCCTTCCGGGTTGAGCAGGCGCTCCTCGTCGAACACGAGCGAGTTCTCGAAGGAGGAGCCGAGCGCGTATCCGGCGCTCCAGAGGCGGGCGACGTCGCTCATGAAGCCGAAGGTCCGCGCCCGCGCGATCTCGCGGCGGAAGCGCTCCGGATTGAGCTCGAAATTATAGGCCTGACGGCCGATCACGGTGTTGGCGAAGTCGACCTCGATTTCGACCCGGAAGCCGGTGGCATTCGGACGAAGCTCGCCGCTGGACGCGCCCATCGTTACTTGAACGGGCTTCAGGACCTGGATGTAACGACGCGGAGCGGACTGATTGATGATCCCGGCCTGGTCGATCGCGGCGACGAACGGTGCAGCGCTGCCGTCCATGATCGGAACTTCGGGTCCGTCGATCTCGATCAGGGCGTTGTCGACGCCCATGCCGCGCAGGGCGGACAAAACATGCTCTGCCGTCGCGACGAGCGGGCCATTGCGGTCGCCCAGAACGGTGGCAAGCTCGGTGGAAATGACGGAATTGAAGGCCGCCTTGACTTCCCGGTCAGCCCCGTCGAGGCCGGTCCGGACGAACACGATACCGCTGTCGATCGGCGCCGGCCCAATGGTCAGGCTCACGGGAGTCCCGGAGTGCACTCCAATACCAGTGACGGTGGCTTGTGATCGAAGCGTTGTTTGCCGGCTGAATTTCATCGACTATCGCCCAAGACCCCACCTGATCGCCCCGCCGGCCGCCCCTCGCGAAACCGACTCACTCTCAGGCATCCCCAAGTCACGACGGACCTTACCGACGGCCCCAAAGAGCGCCAACTCACGCTTCTTTACGGATTGTTACCCCATCTCTGCCGTATTCGCGCCAACCCTTAACCAATTTGGAACGTGGCCTTCACCCTCCTCGTTCCCCATCCAAGCACCGAAAGAATAATTAATCATTTAAAATCAGTTAGTTGAGCACCTACTCATCGCATGCCGCGGCGCACTAAAAAGGCCCGACTCTCGCGAGCCGGGCCTGTTCAGCACCTTCGGGGCTGTAACAATTCTCAGGTTGCCTGCCGGCGGAGGAAGGCCGGGATATCCAAATGGTCGTCGCCCTGTGGCGCCGGCGACACAGGTGCCGGACGGCCATGAGTGTCCAGACCCTGCGGAGCAGGACGGCGGGCGTATTCGGAGACAGGCGATTCGTGGCTCGCGATCTGCTGGGCAACGTTCCGCTGCGGCTTACGGTCCGGCAGCGGCGGCATTTGCGGCATCTGCGGCATCGCCGGGCCTGCGGTACGAGCTGAGATCGGCTGCTCGTTGTCCTCGTCGCGACGGCCGAGGCCGACATTGGCGAGGCGCTGCAACAGTGACATCCGGGTCTTCTGCGGATGCTCCTCGCCTTCGTCGCCCCTCGCCTGCCGGATCTCGGCCTGCGCGGGCATCGGCAGATCCTCGAACTTCGGCATCCGCGGCGCGCGCGTGGGAACCCGCTCCGCGGCCTGCGGAATGAAGGTCTCCGGCGGCGCGGCTGGCTCGACCGGAGCGGCACGCTGCGCCTCGGGCTCGGGGAACAACGACGGCTTCTGCGCAATCGGCCGCACGGTCACGTCGCCATACGACGCCGGCTGCACCGGTGCCGTCGACGCGGGCTCGCTCGCCATCGCGGCGGCCACCGCGGCCAGCGTGTCGCGCTCGAGGTTCGGAGCCGGGCGTTGCACCGGCGCGACGGGTGCCGGCGCGGGCGCCGCGACGGCCGGAGCCTGCGACGCCTGCTGCTCGAGCTTGGCGGCGCGCTCAGCCAGCCGCTGATTGTCCGCGCGCAGCCGCGCGGTCAGATCAGCGAGGCGGCTTTCGGGGTGTCCCGCGTGAGCGGTCGGGGCGGCGGCAATCGGAGCGACAGCCGCCGCCGGCTGTGCAGTCGTCGTGACGCCGCGGTTGAACTGCGCCTGCTCGATGCCGGTGGCAACGACGGAAACGCGGATCAGGCCGTCGAGCGATTCGTCGAAGGTGGCGCCGACGATGATGTTGGCGTCCTGGTCAACCTCCTCGCGGATGCGGGTCGCGGCTTCGTCGACCTCGAACAGCGTGAGGTCCTTGCCGCCGGTGATCGAGATCAGCAGGCCGCGGGCGCCCTTCATCGAGGAATCATCGATCAGCGGGTTGGCGATCGCGGCTTCCGCCGCGGTCAGCGCGCGCTTCTCGCCGGAGGCCTCGCCGGTGCCCATCATCGCCTTGCCCATCTCGCGCATGACGGCGCGGACGTCGGCGAAGTCGAGGTTGATCAGGCCTTCCTTGACCATCAGGTCGGTGATGCAGGCGACGCCGGAATAGAGCACCTGGTCGGCCATCGCGAAGGCGTCGGCGAACGTCGTCTTCTCGTTGGCGACCCGGAACAGATTCTGGTTCGGGATGATCAGCAGCGTGTCGACGACCTTGTGCAGCTCGGAGATGCCGGACTCCGCGGTGCGCATGCGGCGCGCGCCCTCGAAGTGGAACGGCTTGGTGACGACACCCACGGTGAGGATGTTCATCTCGCGCGCGGTCTTGGCGATGACGGGAGCTGCACCGGTGCCGGTTCCGCCGCCCATGCCGGCGGTCACGAACACCATGTTGGCGCCCGAGAGATGATCGCGGATCTCGTCGATCACCTCCTGCGCGGCGGCAGCGCCGACGTCCGGCTGCGAGCCGGCGCCGAGGCCCTGCGTCACCTGCGTGCCCATCTGGATGATGCGCTGCGCCTTCGACATGGTCAGCGCCTGCGCGTCGGTGTTGGCGACGACGAAGTCGACGCCCTGCAGGCCGGCCGTGATCATGTTGTTGACGGCGTTGCCGCCCGCGCCGCCGACGCCAAACACGGTGATCCGGGGCTTCAGCTCGTGGATATCAGGAGGGGTAATAGTGAGTGCCATGGGTGCCTCTCGAGTCACGCGCGCGTGGGTTCGCCCCGGCCGCCGGCCGTGGGTGGTGTTGGTGAAAATGGCATGGTGCGGAAAATGGTCATCAGAAGCCCTCGCGTAGCCATCGGCCGACCTTCCCGAAATATCCGTCCGTCCCTGTCCCAGCCTGCCGCGTATGCCGCGGTTCGACGTGTTCGAGGTGCGCATATTGCGGATAGACCAGGAGCCCGGTCGGAACCGCAAAGGCTGCGTTCTTGGCCTCGTTGGGAAGGCGGCCGAAGCCGAGCGGGCGGCCGATGCGGACCGGGCGGCCGAGGATCCGTGTCGCGAGCTCGACCAGACCCGTCAGCTGGGAGGCGCCTCCGCTGAGGACGACGCGCGCCTTGGGTTCTGCCGCAAAGGGCGAATCCTTCAGCCGGTCGCGGACCATTTCAAAAATCTCCTCTGCGCGGTGCCTGACGATGTTCGCGATGGTGGCGCGGGACACGATCTGCGGAACATCCCGCTCGTTGTCACCCGCCGTCGGAACAGACATCAACTCACGCGCGTCGGACCCGCCAGTCAGCACCGTGCCATATAACGTCTTGATTCGCTCGGCATCTGCAATGCACGCTGATAGTCCGCGCGCAAGATCCATGGTCACGTGATGCCCGCCGAGCGCAAATCCGGAGGCATGCACGAAGCGCCCGCCGGAATAGATCGCGATCGTCGTGGTGCCCGCGCCCATCTCGACGACGGCGGCACCGAGATCGGCCTCGTCGTCGGTGAGCACCGAGAGACCGGCAACATACGGGCTCGCCGCCATCGCCTCGACGTTGAGGTGGCAGCGCTCGACCACCAGCATCAGGTTCTTGGCGACGGTCGCGTCGGTCGTGACCACGTTCATGTCGACGCCGAACTGCCGGGCCAGCATGCCGCGCGGATCGCGAATGCCCTTCACGCCGTCGAGCGTGTAGCCGACGGGAAGCGCGTGCAGCACCGAGCGACCCTCGCCGGTGGCGTGATGCATGCCGGTGGAGGTGACGCGGCTGACGTCGGCCTGGGTCACGGCACCGCCGCGGATGTCCGAGGTCGCCTCGATCAGATGCCCCGTTAGGCGACCACCTGCGACCGGCAGCAGCACCGACTCGACACGCACCTTGGCCATGCGCTCGGCCAACGCGACCGCCTGGCGCACGGCCTGCTCGCACTCGACCGGATCGACGACGGCGCCGGCCTTGACGCCACGCGACTGGATCTGGCTGTAGCCGATCAGCTCGACGGCATGGGTGCGGCCGCGCAGCGCATCGCTCGGCGGCGCCGGCTTCAGCCGCGCGATCATGCAGGCAATCTTGCTGGTGCCGACGTCGAGCGACGCGACCAGAGCGGTGCGCTTCTGCGCCATCGGGCGCGTCTTCGGGGTCTGGCGATCGAAGCCGGTCATGCGTCACCGGCCTTCTTCTTGGACTTCTTGTCCTTGAACAGTTCGTCGCGCGCCTTCGCGGCATCGTCGCCGAGCTGCACGGTCAGCCGGTCCGACAGGCGCATGTCGATCGCGACGATGTCGCGCGAGAACAGCTTGTCCTCCTGGTCGAGCTGGCTCAGCGCCGCCAATGCATTGCCGACGTCGTTCTCCGGCAGCCGGATATCGAGACCGTCCTTGGTGCGCAGGTTCCAGCGGCGCTCACCGACGAAGATCGCGGCCTTGGTCACGGCGCGCACCTGCGGATAGCGCGCGAGCAGCGCCAGGAAGTCGCGGGCCCTGCTCTCGGCGCCCTTGCCGACGACGAGCGGCAGAGTGAGGAAGCGGCGCGACACATATTGTTCGAGCACGGCGCCGTCATCGGCGATCACCGAGAGCCGGCCGTCCTGCTGCCACAACGCGAACGCCTTGCGCTCGACGATGTCGATCTGCAGCTGGTTCGGGAAGAATTTCTGCACCGTCGCTTCGGCGATCCACGGGTTGGCCTTGAGCTTGTCGCGAACGGCTGCGGCGTCGAGGAACAAGAGCGACGAGCGGCCGGAGACGCCGCCGATGGCGAGCACCTCGTCCTGCGTCAATTGCTTGCGGCCATTGATCGCGACCGCGGTGATGCGAAACCCGGCCGCGTTGGCCAGCGCGTTGCGGGTGTCGGCGAAGGCGATGCTGACATCCTGGGCGTGGCCGCCCTTGACGATGCCGAGCCAGACACTGCCGAACAGCAACCCTACGGTCGCAACGGTGCCGAGCCGGCGCGGCAGATAGCGCTCGACGAAATCCACCACACGTGGCGGCGCGTCGCGCTCGACCATCGGCGCCAGCGCAGACTGCATCTGCGTACGATCTTTGCGCGTGGACCTGCCGTGCAGATCCTTCTTGCGCTCTCGCGACAGTTTGAAGCGCGGAAGATGGGCTGAGACATACTCGCGCAGCAGGATTGCCGCGCCAAGGGCAGCGGCTTTGAGGTCAGCTTGAGGCCTCTGCGTTCGAGCGAGGCGTCCTGCACCATCCATTGCACGAGCTCATCAACTGTTGCGCCCGCAGATACTCGCGGACCCACGCCCACGGTCTCGACAGGCCGGACACTCGTGACCATCCCAATGCGGTTCGTCACGACAGCTCGACCCGGCAGCCGAGCACCACTGAGGCGCCAGCGTTAACCTTCGGACGTCCTGGTAAACAAAAAGTAAAATAGGTCCGGAGAGGCGATTTTTTTCTCCGATTTATGAGGACCTTGCCCGAAATTCTTAAGCATTTTACGGGTTACAGGAACCTCCGGGGGACGCCGGGCCGGGTTCCTCCGGTGCGACTACCGCACATTTTCAACGGCGGAGGCGGCGTTCCGCCAGGGCGATCTGCTGCTGCAGGAAATCGACGAAGGCGATGCCCTGCGCCGCCAGGGCCTTCGGATAGAGCGAGGCGGCGGTCAGTCCCGGCAGCGTATTGGTCTCGAGATAGACCGGGCCATTGGCCGAGACGATGAAGTCGGTCCGCGAATAGCCGCCGCAGGACAGCGCGCGATGCGCCTTGATCGCCTCCGCCTGCAGCGCCGCCGTCACCTCCGGGCTGAAGCGCCCCGGACAGATCTCCTTCGTGGCCGTCGCGAGGTACTTCGCGAAATAGTTGAAGGCGCCGTCGGCCGGCAGGATCTCGATCGGCGGCAACGCGATCAGCGCGCCATCGGCCTGTTCGAGCACGCCGCAGGTCGCCTCCGTTCCGGTGACGAACGGCTCGATGAGATACTCCTCGGTCGCCGCCGCTGCCTTGACCGCGATGAGGTCCTGCCTGGCGTTGACGAAGATCAGCCCGAAGCTCGAGCCGTCCTTGACGGGCTTGGCGATCAGCTTGCCGTAGCGCGCGAGCGCGGCTTCCGCATTCTCCAGCGCAATGCCCTCGGCTGCCGTGACGCCGCCGAGCACAGCAAAGCGCTTGGCCGCAACCTTGTCGAAGGCGAGATGGGAGGACGCCGAACCCGAGCCGGTGAACGGCACGCCCCGCATCTCACACATCAGTTGAAGCTCGCCATTCTCGGCGCGTCCGCCATGGAGTCCGAGAACCAGGAGTCGGTCTTCCGCGCGGGCCCGATCGAGCGCCTCGGCCAGCGTGCCGATCCGAACGCCATCGGCCGTGAACGGCTCCTCGAACGGCTTGGCATGAGCGACCAGCGCCGGACCGCTCGCCTGATGCACGGTGTCGTCGGCTTCCCAGAACCAGAGGTCGGCCTCGGGCAGCGCGGCGTGCAGCGCCTTGGCCGTGGCGACCGAGACGAGACGCTCCTTGTTGGAGCCGCCGAACAAAATCGTGGTGCGCATCAATGGTTTCTCGATCGATCTCAAAACGCGGTTGCGACAGCGCGGAGTTCACGTGAACCAGCAAGCATCAGCTCGCCTTGAGTCCAATCCGCTTGATCTCCCACTGCAGCTCAATGCCCGAATTCGCCTTGACCCGCTCGCGCACGGTCTCGCCGAGGGTCTCGATGTCATCGGCCGTAGCGTTGCCGGTATTGATCAGGAAGTTGCAGTGCATCTCCGAGACCTGCGCACCGCCGACCTGCAGGCCGCGGCAGCCGGCAGCATCGACGAGCTTCCAGGCCGAATGCCCTGGCGGATTCTTGAAGGTCGAGCCGCCGGTCTTCTCGCGGATCGGCTGCGCCGTCTCGCGATGCGCCTGCACCTCGGCCATGCGCGCGCGGATCGCCTCGGGCGAGGACGGCGTGCCGCGGAAGCGCGCGGCCGTGAAGATCAGCGACTGATCCGTGCCGCTCGCGCGATAGGTGAACTTCATGTCGGCATTGGTGAAGCGATGCGTCTCGCCATGGCGATCGATGGCGACCGCCTCCACCAAGATGTCCTTCGTCTCCCCGCCATTGGCGCCGGCATTCATGCGCAAGGCGCCGCCGATGGTGCCGGGGATGCCGAACAGGAATTCGAGGCCAGCCAGATTGGCGGACGCCGCCACCTCGGCGACGCGCTTGTCGAGCGCCGCGGTGCCAGCGGAGACGATATCCCCGTCCGCCTTGACCTCACCGAACGCACGAGGCGCTAGCCGGATCACGACGCCCGGCACGCCGCCGTCGCGCACGATCATGTTGGAGCCGACACCGATGACGTAAACCGTCAGATCGCCCGCGAGGCGCTGCAGAAAATAGGCGAGGTCCTCGGTGTCCGCCGGCGTGAACAGCACCTGCGCCGGTCCGCCGACGCGAAACCAAGTCAGGGGCGCGAGGCTTTCATTGGCGAGCAGCCGTCCACGCAGCTCGGGCATCGCGGCCTTCAGATCGGGCGTGATGTCGGGGAAGCTCACCGGCCCTACCCCAGCGCCTTCAATTCGCCAGGCAGCGCATAAGCCCATTGCGTGATGTTGCCAGCCCCGAGACACACGACGAGGTCGCCGGGCTTGGCAAGATCCTTGACGATGCCGGCGAGGTCGGCCGCCTTGGGCAGCGGCACCACGTCACGATGACCATGCGCGCGCAGGCCGAGCACGAAGTGGTCGCGGTCGATGCCCTCGATCGGCGCCTCGCCCGCCGGATAGACATCCGCGACGACGACCGCATCCGCATCGTTGAAGCAGGTGCAGAACTCCTCGAACAGCGACTGCAGCCGGGTGTAGCGATGCGGCTGCACCACGGCGACGACCTTGCCGTTGGTCGATTCACGCGCCGCCTTCAATACGGCCGCAATCTCCACCGGGTGATGGCCGTAGTCGTCGATCACGGTGACGCCATTCCACTCGCCGGTGCGGGTAAAGCGGCGCTTGACGCCGCCGAAGCCAGCGATGGCCTTGCGGATCGCCTCGTCCGACAGGCCGAGTTCGCGTGCCACGGCAATGGCCGCTGTCGCGTTCGACGCGTTGTGCCGGCCCGGCATCGGCAGCACGAGGTCGGCAATCTCGTGCGTCGCACCGCTCTTGCGGTCGCGAAAGATGACCTTGAACGCCGAGCCGCCCCCCATGGGCGTGAGATCGACCAAGCGGACATCGGCCTGCGGATTCACGCCGTAGGTGATGATGCGGCGGTCCTCGATCTTGCCGACCAGGGCCTGCACCACCGGATGATCGATGCACATCACCGCGAAGCCATAGAACGGCACGTTCTCGACGAAGGCGCGGAAGGCGTCCTGCACGGCCTCGAAGGTCTTGAAGTGATCGAGATGCTCGGGATCGACATTGGTGACGATGGCGACATCTGCGGGCAGCTTCAGGAAGGTGCCGTCGCTCTCGTCCGCCTCGACCACCATCCATTCGCCGCCGCCGAGCCGGGCATTGGTGCCGTAGGCATTGATGATGCCGCCATTGATCACCGTCGGATCGAGCCCGCCGGCATCGAGCAGCGCCGCAACCATCGAGGTCGTCGTTGTCTTGCCATGGGTGCCGGCGATCGCCACGCAGCTCTTCAGCCGCATCAGCTCCGCGAGCATCTCGGCGCGGCGGACGACCGGAATGCGCTGCGCACGCGCGGCCATCAGTTCCGGATTGTCGCGCTTGATCGCGGTCGAGACGACGACCACATCCGCACCCGCAACGTTCTCGGCCTTGTGGCCGACGCTGACGGTGATGCCCTTCTCGTGCAGACGCGCGACGTTGGCGTTGTCGGAAGCGTCCGAGCCCTGCACCGTGTAGCCGAGATTGCACAGCACCTCGGCGATGCCGCTCATGCCGATGCCGCCGATCCCGACGAAGTGGATGGGTCCGATCTCGCGCGGCAGTCTCATGAGGGCATCCCGTCCATGGTCTCGCGGGGAGAAGGGCTTGAGCCCGGCCGCCCCGAATCATGCGCCCTTCATGCAAGACATGACAGGCCGGGACAAGCCCGCAAAAACCGGAAAAACCACGAATTTTCAGTCGCTCCGCCCGGATTTCGGCCGATTTCGGCCGTCCCGCTCAGAGCCCGGCCGTCTTCGCCACGAGGTCGGCCAGCCGCTCGGCGGCATCGAGGCGGCCGGCCGCACGTGCAGCCTGGACCATGGCGGCGAGGCGCGCGGGCTCGGCCGCGAGGGATGATATCTCGGAGGCCAGCCGGTCGGACGTGAAGTCGCTCTGTACGATCCGGATCGCGGCATCGACCTGCGACAGCACGCCGGCATTGGCGAACTGGTCCTGGTCGATCGCGCCGGGCAGCGGCACCAGGATCGAGGGCCGGCCGATCGCGGCGAGCTCGGCGACAGTGCCGGCGCCGGAGCGCGAGATCACGAGATGATTTGCGGCGAGCCGCGCCGGAAGATCGGTGAAGAACGGCTGCAGCTCGGCATTGATCTTGAGCCGGTCGTAGACCGCGCGCACCCGCGCCATGTCCTCCTGGCGGACCTGCTGGGTCAGCACCAGACGGCTCCACAGCGCTGGCTCCAGCCGCTCGATCGCGCCGGGCACGATGTCGCTCATCACGCGCGCGCCCTGGCTGCCGCCGACCACGAGCAGCCGCAGCGGGCCGGAGGTCTCCGGCGCGGCATACGGCACGGCGGCGGCTTCAAGGATCGCCGGCCGCATCGGCGTGCCGACCGTTGTGGTCTTTCCGGCCAGTGCCGGATCACGGTCGAGCACGCCGGGCAGCGAGGTCGCGATCGCCTTCACATGCGCTGATAGAAATCGGTTGGCGCGGCCGAGCACGGCATTGGCATCGTGGATCAGGCTGGGCACACCGGCGAGCCGCGCCGCCAACAGCGGCGGCACCGTCGGATAGCCGCCGAAGCCGATCACGGCGGCGGGCTTCAGGCGCCGCATCAAGTTGAACGCGGCAAGTGTCCCGGTGCCGAGCAGCAGCGCGGTGCGCGCCAGCGCCACCGGCGAACGGCTGCGCACCGTCTCGCTCGGCACCACGTCGATCATGTCCTTGGTGAACAGGCCGCTATAGCGCAGCGCGCGCGCATCGGTGACGAGGCGGACGCGATAGCCGCGCTTGATCAGCTCGACGCCGAGCGCTTCGGCGGGAAACAGATGGCCGCCGGTGCCGCCGGCCGCGAGAAGGATGAGGGGCGCAGTGCTCGTCATGCGCTGATGTTTACAGCCAATGTGTCGTCATGGCGAGCGAGGCGGCTCAGGCGTAATTGCGCAGCGCGCCGGCCGCATCGGTCGCCTCGGCCTCGATCCGCGGCCGCTGCCGGGTGAGCGCCAGCATCATGCCGACGCCGTAGGCGAGCGACACGATCGAGGAGCCGCCATAGGAGATGAACGGCAGGGTCATGCCCTTGGCGGGGATCAGCTGCAGATTGACCGAGATGTTGATGGCAGCCTGGATGCCGAACAGGATCGCGAGGCCCGAGGCCGCGAAGCGCGAGAAGCCGTCCTCGGTGGCATAGGCGCGCGACAGCGTGCGGATGACGATGAAGCCGAACAGCGCGACCAAAGCGAGACACAGGATGATGCCGAACTCCTCTGCGGCCACCGCGAACACGAAGTCGGTGTGGCTGTCTGGCAGGCTGCGCTTGGCGATGCCCTCGCCCGGCCCGAGCCCGAACCAGCCGCCATTGGAAAACGCCTCCATCGCGGTGTCGACCTGGAAGGTGTCGCCCGAGGCCGGGTTCATGAAGCGCTTGATGCGCCCAGCCACGTGCGGCACCAGCAGATAGGCGCCGAACAGTCCGGCGGCCGCAGCGCCCGCGAGGCCCGCGACCCAGATCATGCGCATGCCGGCGATGAAGAACAGCGAGCCCCACACCATCAGGATCAGCATGGTCTGGCCGAAATCCGGCTCCATCACCAACAGCGACACCAGCATCAGCAGCAGCACCAGCGCCATCGTCGTCGCCGGCATGTCGGGCCGCCGCGCCGATTCCGAGAACAGCCAGGCGGCAACGACGACAAAGGCGGGCTTCGCCGCCTCCGAGGCCTGGATGTTGACGCCGACCAGCGTGATCCAGCGCCGCGAGCCCTTCACCTCGGGGCCGACGGCGAGCGTCAGCACGATCAGCACGATGGCGATTGCGAACGCCACCAGCGCGGTGCGCCGGATCTGCCGCGGCGACAGGAAGGACACGCCGATCAGCACGATGAAGGACGGCAGCAGGAACAGGACGTGACGGTTGAAGAAGTGGAACGGATCGAGCCCGATCCGGGTCGCGACCGGCGGACTCGCCGCCAGCGACAGGATCACCCCGCACAGCATCAACGCGAGGATCGCACCGAGCAGCGGCTTGTCGACCGTCCACCACCAGTCCGACAGCGGATTGCGTTCTTCGCGGGAGAGCATCGGGCGACCACCTGAGGCCTGAAGGAATCAGCCCATTGGCGCCCAGGATGGTTATCGAAGGGTTAAGGACCTCTCGGCTGTCGTCCCGGACAAGCCGTGACGCGCGCAGCGCGTCGCGGCGCCGATCCGGGACCCATACTCCGCGGCCGTCGTGATGGGCAAAGAGCCAATGGCCGGCGTGCCTCAAACAGCTTCCTTGGGGTATGAGTCCCGGCGTTCGCCGGGACGACAGCGGTGCATGCTGCCTAAACGACCTTCTCCACCCCCGGCAGCGCCTGCACCAGATCGCGGAAGCGGGTGCCGCGGATCTCGAAATTGCGGAACTGGTCGAAGGAGGCGCAGGCCGGGGACAGGAGGACGACGGCCTCCTTCAGGCCTGACTCCTCCGCATCCGCGGCCGCCTGCGCGACCGCGACCTCGAGTGTGCCGGACATGGCGTGCGGCACCCTCTCCCCGAGCGTGGCGGCGAACTCCGTCGCCGCCTCCCCAATCAGGTAGGCCTTGCGGATGCGCGGGAAGAAGCCGGTCAGGCTGGTGATGCCGCCGGCCTTGGGCTTGCCGCCCGCGATCCAGAAGATGTCGGCGAAGGACGACAGCGCATGCGCGGTCGCATCCGCGTTGGTGCCTTTGGAGTCGTTGACGAACAGCACGTTGGCGCGGCGGCCGACCTGCTCCATGCGATG
Source organism: Bradyrhizobium sp. HKCCYLS20291 (assembly GCF_051167715.1). Classification (NCBI taxonomy): domain Bacteria; kingdom Pseudomonadati; phylum Pseudomonadota; class Alphaproteobacteria; order Hyphomicrobiales; family Nitrobacteraceae; genus Bradyrhizobium; species Bradyrhizobium sp. HKCCYLS20291. The sequence continues at coordinate 738,217 of NZ_JBNPTO010000002.1, forward strand.
CGCAAGGCCGGGGAAACTGCGCAGCCCCTGCTGCAGCACATCCTGCTTCACGCCGATCGCGAGCGCGGCGGCGGCTGCGCAGGCGGCGTTCTGGGCATTGTGCTGGCCGCGCAGCGAGCCGATGCCACCGAGCCGTGCGACCTCGCTGCGCGCGCCGCCGGCGCTGCGCACGATGGTCTCGTGCTCAGTGTAGAGTCCGTCGGCCAGCGGGTTCTTCACCGAGATGCGCACGACGCGCTTGCCGGCCTGGTCGAGCCGGTCGGCAATGGCCCGGCAAAAGCCGTCATCGACGCCAACGATCGCGGTGCCTGCAGCCTGCACGCCCGCGACCAGCCGCTCCTTCACCGCGGCGTAGTTCTCGATCGTGCCGTGGCGATCGATGTGGTCCTCGCTGACATTGATCAGGATGCCGACGCTCGGATCAAGCGAGGGCGTGAGATCGATCTGGTAGGAAGACATCTCGATGACGTGGACGCGCCCCATCCGCGGCGGCTCCAGCGACAGGATCGCGGTGCCGATGTTGCCGCCCATCTGGGTGTCGTAGCCGGCGACCCGCATCAGATGCGCGATCAGCGCGGTCGTGGTCGACTTGCCGTTGGTGCCGGTAATGGCGACGAACGGCGCATCCGGCGCGTGGCGCTTGCGCTCGCGGCAGAACAGCTCGATGTCGCCGATCACCTCGACGCCGGCCTCGCGCGCTTTCAGCACGCTCCAATGCGGCACGGGATGGGTCAGCGGCACGCCCGGCGCCAGCACCAGGGCGGCGAAGTTCGCCCAGGAAACGGTGCGCAGATCGGCGGTGATGAAGCCGGCCTTCGCCGCTTCCGTCATGCGATCGGCGCCGTCGTCGGCCGCGATCACCTCGGCGCCGCCGGCCCGCAATGCATGGCACGACGCCAGCCCCGAGCCGCCGAGTCCAAACACGGCGACGGTCTTGCCGGCAAATGAGGTGACGGGAATCATGTCAGCGCAGCTTCAAGGTCGAGAGACCGACCAGCGCCAGCATCACCGAGATGATCCAGAACCGGATCACGATCTGCGGCTCGGTCCAGCCGAGTTGCTCGAAATGGTGATGGATCGGCGCCATCTTGAAGATGCGCTTGCCGGTCAGCTTGAACGAGGCAACCTGAACGATGACCGACACGGCTTCGAGCACGAACAGGCCGCCGATCACAGCCAGCACGATCTCGTGCTTCACCGCGACAGCGATCGAGCCGAGCATGCCGCCGAGCGCCAGCGAGCCGGTGTCACCCATGAAGATCGACGCCGGCGGCGCGTTGAACCAGAGGAAGCCCAAGCCTGCACCGAGCACCGCGCCGCACAGCACCGCGAGCTCGCCGGTGCCGGCGACATAATGGATCTGCAGGTAGTCGGAGAACACGGCGTTGCCGGCGAGGTACGCGATCAGGCCGAAACTGGCGGAGGCGATCATCACAGGCACGATGGCCAGACCATCGAGGCCGTCGGTGAGGTTGACCGCGTTGCCGGCGCCGACGATCACGAAGGCACCGAAGATAACGTACATCCAGCCAAACTTGAAGATGAGGTCCTTGAAGAACGGAATTGCGAGCCCGGTCGAGGATGCATCCCGCCCCAGCCGGACCAGCGCGTAGCAGGCGACCAGCGCGATCGCCGCCTCTATGAGCAGCCGCGCGCGCCCGGCGAAGCCCGAATGCGACTGCTTGGTGACCTTCAGATAATCATCATAGAAGCCGACGAAGCCGAAGCCGAGCGTCACCGCAAGCACGATCCAGACATAGGGGTTGAGCGGATTGGCCCACAGCACGGTCGAAACGACGAGTCCCGACAGGATCATGAGCCCGCCCATCGTCGGCGTGCCCTTCTTGCTGATGATATGCGATTGCGGTCCGTCGGTGCGGATCGGCTGCCCCTTGCCCTGGCGCAGCCGGAGATGATCGATGATCCAGGGTCCGAACAGGAACACGAACAGCGCGCCGGTGACCACCGCGCCGCCGGTCCGGAACGTGATGTACCGGAACACGTTGAGCAGCCCGCGAAACGCCGACAGGCTCGGAAACGTATTCGTCAGCTCGATCAACCAATAGAACATCCGACCCGCCTATGCCGCCTCACCGGGACCTGGCGCGCAACGCCCAAAGTCCCGTGCACGAATCCAGTTCGCCTCTTTTAACCATGATCGGTGCCGGGTGCGAATCGTAGCCGGGCGAAATGATTCGTCCGGCACGACCGCTCGACCACCAGTGGAAAACACCTCTGTGCCGCGCCGCGATATCGCCCGATTTTTCAGGCGCGGCCCTGCAGCGCGGCCGCGAGCTTCGCGACGAACTTGTTGACCCAGAAGATCTTCTTGCTGCCCTTGATGACGACGACGTCGCCGGGTGCGAGCAGCGCTCCGATCTGCCCGGCGTCGAGCGTCACCGGATCCTCGTGCCAGCCCAACCGCTGCTGCTGCGGCAGCCGCTCGAAGAGATGGCGCATCAGCGGCCCGACGCAGAACACGCCGTCGATCGCGGCGAGATGTCCGGCCATCTGGGCATGATACGCCGGCGCCTCATCGCCAAGCTCGAGCATGTCGCCGATCACGGCGATCCGTCGCCCCTTCACCGGCCGCGCCTGCAGGCTGTCGAGCGCCGCCGCCATGCTGGCGGGATTGCCATTGAAGCTGTCGTCGATGAGCACGATATCACTGACGGTCTGCTCGACGCCGCGGCCCGTCATGATGCCGACCTGACCCAGCTCTGTCGCCAGAAGTGCCGGATCGAGCCCGGCTGCGGCCACCGAAGCGAGGGCCGCGAGCGCATTGTGCAGCCGATGCGGCGCACCGGGCGTCAGCGCGAATGCGATGCGGCGGCCGGCGACGTCCGACGTCACGTCCCAGCTCTCGCCGCGCGCTGCGTGCGAAAGCTCGCGCACCTCGCTGGCGCCACCGAAGCGGATCATCTTGCCGCTCCATTCGGGTGCCGCGAGATCGGCGGGAAGCACGAGGATGCCGTCGGCCGGCAGGCCACGCGCAATGGAGACCTTCTCCTTCCTGATCGCTTCGAGGCTGCCGAGCTTCTCCAGATGCACCGGCTGCACGTTGACCACCAGCGCCACGGTCGGCTGCGACAGCTCGGTCAACCGCGCGATCTCGCCGGTCTGGTTCATGCCCATCTCGATCACCCAGACCGACGCGGTCGGATCGGCATTGCAGAGCGTCAGCGGCACGCCCCAGAAATTGTTGAAGCTCGACGGGCTCGCCGACGCGCCGGGATAGGCGGCAATGAACTCCTTGGTCGAGGTCTTGCCGGCGCTGCCGGTGAGCCCGATGACAGGACCATGGAAGCGGGCTCGCGCGGTGCGCGCGAGCGCCCACAAACCGTCGATCAACGTATCAGGCACCACGAGCTGTGGGACCGTGATGCCCTCGATTTCGTGCGGCACGATCATCGCTACGGCCCCGGCCTTCTCGGCATTGGCCGCGAACTCCCAGCCGTCACGGCTGGAGGCGAAGCTCGATACGAAGCCGCCGCTCGGCGTGCCGCTCAGGGCGACGAACAGGCTGCCGGGCTTTACGGCACGGCTGTCCTGCGTGACGAAATCGATCGGTGTCGCCGGATAGTCGCCGGCGAGGCCGAGCGCGCGCGCCGCCTCGGCCACCGTCCACAGCGCCTTCGTCATGATGCCCTCGCCGCCAATGCGTCCGCGACCGCTTCATGATCGCTGAAATGCAGCACGTCGCTGCCGATGATCTGTCCGGTCTCGTGCCCCTTGCCGGCGATCACGAGCGCATCGCCGGGCTGCAATTCGCTGATCGCAACCCGGATCGCTTCGGCGCGGTCGCCGATCTCCCGCGCGCCTGGCGCGGACGCAAGGATCGCGGCGCGGATCGCCGAGGGATCCTCGCTACGCGGATTGTCGTCGGTGACGATGACGCTGTCGGCCTCGGCGGCGGCGATCGCGCCCATCAGTGGCCGCTTCCCGGTGTCGCGGTCGCCACCGGCGCCGAACACGACCACGAGTTTTCGCGCGGCATACGGCCGCAGCGCATGCAGCGCCTTGGCGAGCGCATCCGGCTTGTGGGCGTAGTCGATGAAGATCGGTGCACCATTGTGCTCACCGACCAGCTCGAGCCGGCCCTTGGCGCCTTCGAGTTTCTCCAGCGCCTCGAACACCGCTTGCGGATCACTGCCAGTGCCGATGGCAAGGCCCGCGGCGACCAGCGCATTCTCGATCTGGAACGCGCCGACCAGCGGCAGCCGGATGGAAGTGATGCGGCCGCAATGCTGGATCTCGAGTTGTTGGGCGAAACCATCGACGGCCACGGCCACGAGGCGGATGCCCGCTCCCGCCCCGTCGCCATGAGTCCCCACCGTCATCAGCCGGAGCCCGCGCGTTTCCGCCGCCGCGATCACATCAGGCGAGCACTCATGGTCGGCCGAGATCACCGCAGGGCCGCCCGGCGGCACGAGATCACGGAACAGCCTCAGCTTGGCGTTGAGGTAGTGTGCGAGATCGGGATGGTAGTCCATGTGGTCGCGCGACAGATTGGTGAACCCGCCGGCCGAAACCTTCACCCCATCGAGCCTGAACTGATCCAGCCCGTGCGACGAGGCCTCGAAGGCCAGATGCGTGACACCGTCCTGCGTGATCTCGTCGATCTGCCGATGCAGCGCGATCGGGTCCGGCGTGGTGAGCGAGCCGTAGACGATGCGCTTGTCCGAGACCAGTCCGACGGTGCCGATGCTTGCCGAGCTGTGGCCGAGCCTCTGCCAGATCTGCCGCGTGAAGGCTGCAACCGAGGTCTTGCCGCTGGTGCCGGTCACCGCCGCGATCGTTGCCGGCTGCCGCGGGAAAACGCGCGACGCGGCGAGCGCCAGTGCCCGCCGCGGGTTGGGCAGTGCGACGAACGGAACCGGGAGCTCGCCCTCTGGTGCCGCAGCACCGGCCACGGCGACCGCTCCGGCAGCGATCGCCGCCGCGATGAAGCGCGCGCCGTCGGTCTTGGTTCCCGATAGCGCGAAGAACAGGTCTCCGGGCCTGACTGAGCGGCTGTCCACGGCGAGGCCGGAGACTTCGACGGCGGCGATTTGCGGGTCGAGCCCCGCCTGATCGCCGAGGAGGTCGTGAAGTTTCATCCTGATCCGTACCGGTCCTGGCCCCCGCCCCGGGTGGCGGCAGCTCCAAAGCCTTGCGATTCGCGGACGGCTTACTGCGTCAGCCGCGATGCCGCAAGAATTTGGCGGTCGGACGGCGGCAGGTCGAAACGGGGCTCGATGCCGAGCAGCGGCCCGATCCGGGAGATCACGTTGCCGGCGGTCGGAACCGCGTTCCAGCCGGAGGTGATGAAGCCGTAGGTTTCCTTCAGCGCCTGCGGCTCGTCCAGCATGATCAGCACCTGGTATTTCGGCTTGTCGGCCGGGATCACCGCGGTGAAGAGCGTCAGCACCTTCTTCTTGGCATAGCGGCCGTTGATCACCTTTTCGGCCGTGCCGGTCTTGCCGCCGATGTAATAGCCCTTCACGTCGGCCTTGCGCGCGGTGCCGATCTCGGCGTTCAGACGCATCAGGTACCGCATCTTCTCCGACGTCTCCGGCTTGATCACGCGCTTGGCGACCTGCATCGCCTCCGCCTCGGTGCGCTTCATGAAGGTCGGCGGAATCAAGTAGCCGCCATTGACCAGCGCGCTGACGCCCATCACGCCCTGCAGCGGCGCGACTGCCATGCCGTGGCCAAACGCGATCGTGACCGTGTTCAACTCGGCCCAGCGCTTGGGCAGGATCGGCGAGGCACTCTCCGGCAACTCGGTGCGCAGCCGGTCGAACTGTCCCATCTTGCGGAGGAAGGCCTTGTGGCCCTCGACGCCCTGCGTCAGTGCGATCCTGGCGGCGCCGACGTTGGAGGAGAAGGTGAACACCTCCTTCATGGTGAGGAAGCGGCCCTTCGGCTCGTCGTCGTGAATGGCGAACTTGCCGTAATGCAGCGGCCCGCGCGCATCCCACAGCGAGTTGAGATCATACTTGCCGGTGTCGAGGGCCATCGCCAGGGTGAACGCCTTGAAGGTCGAGCCCATCTCATAGACGCCGGTGGTGAGGCGGTTGATGCGATCGGGATCGTGCGCCTCCTTCGGATTGTTCGGATCGAAATCCGGCAGCGACACCATCGCGATGATCTCGCCGGTCCTGACGTTGACGACGAGACCGGAGGCCGCCTTGGTCTTGAACTTGTCCTTGGCCTTGAGCAGCTCATCACGCAACGCATGCTCGACACGCAGGTCGACCGAGAGCTCGATCGGGCGCTGCAGGCGATCGGTGGCGAAGCCGGCGCGGTGCAGGTCGGCGAGGCCCTGATTGTCGAGCCACTTCTCCATGCCGGCGATGCCCTGGTTGTCGATGTTCACCAGGCCGATCAGATGCGCCACCTCGTTGCCGGTCGGATAGACGCGCTTGTTCTCGCGCAGGAAGCCAACACCGGGCAGGCCAAGGCGGTGAATGTCCTGCTGCTGTTTCGGCGTCATCTCGCGCTTGAGCCAGACGAAGCCCTTGCGGGACATCATGCGCTCGCGCACTTCGCTCGTATCGAGATCGGGCAAGGTCGCGGTGAGCAGCTCGATCGCCTCGTCCTTGTCGATGAGGCGGCGCGGCTCGGCAAACAGGCTCGGTGTCTTGACGTCGGTCGCCAGCACGGCGCCGTTGCGATCGACGATGTCGGGCCGCGCCGTGGCGATGGCGTCCTGCTGCGCGGCGCGCCGCGCGCTCGGACCGTCGGAGCCGACCGCAAACATCACGAGCCGGCCGCCGATCACGGCATAGACCGCGGCGAAGGCAATGATCGCCAGGCCAATACGGGCGCGGGCCTTGGCGGTGCGATCGACATCACGCCCGTACAGCAACGTGCGTACCAGCCGTTGCCGCCAGGGCTCCTGCGGCTTGACCTGAGGCCGAAGCTGATCGGTCATTGCTGATCCTCCGGGCGACGCACCGATCCGGTCACGGGGGGCTCTTCATTGATCGCATCGATCGCATCGATCATCGATCCGATCGGATCCGGATTGTCGGACCGCGCGAACCGCGGCGGCCGCTCCGGCAAGTTCTTGAGGCTGTCATATTGGGTGGCGTTGAGCGGCTTCAGCGGCAGATGCCGTTCGACCAGTCCCTGCAGCCGCAGCGGCGCGTCGAGCTTGGCCCATTCGGAACGCAGGATCGCGATCGCCTCGCGCTGCTCGCGAATCTCGGCGCGCAATTGCAGCACGCGCTCGACGCGCGCGGTCGATTCCATCTTGATGCGATAGACATAGGCGGCCGCGAAGATCAGCGAGCAGATCACGACGAGATGCAGGAGGCGCATCGATCAGCCTCCCCGCAGCACGTCGGCCAGGCGTGGCCAGGCGGAGACGTCGGACTGCACATAGGCCGGCGCCGCCGTACGTTCGGCGCCGCGCAGCTTGGCGGACCGCGCCCGCGGATTGGCCTCGGTCTCCGCCTCCGCGGCCACGACCGGCTTGCGATTGAGCAACTGGAAGCTCGGCGTCTGCTGGGCGATCTCGGGCAAATGGCGCGAGCCGCCGCCGGTCTTGCTGCGCTCGGCGAGGAACGTCTTGACGATGCGGTCCTCGAGCGAATGGAACGAGACCACGGCCAGCCGGCCGCCAGGCGCCAGGATGCGCTCCGCTGCGGACAGCGCCTGTTCGAGTTCGTCGAGCTCCTCGTTGACGAGAATGCGCAGCGCCTGGAACGTCCGCGTCGCCGGATGAATGTCGCCCGGCTTCGACCGCACCACACGGGCCACGATGTCGGCGAGCTGCCGCGTGGTCGTGATCGGCTGCTCCTTGCGTGCGGCTGTGATCGCGCGCGCCACCGCGCGCGAGTGCCGCTCCTCGCCGAAGATGTAGATGACGTCGGCGAGATCGCGCTCGGACGCGTATGCGACGATGTCGGCGGCAGTGGGTCCCTGCCCGCCCATGCGCATGTCGAGCGGGCCATCGAACCTGAACGAGAAGCCGCGCACGGCCGAATCGAGCTGCATCGACGAGACGCCGACGTCCATCACGACGCCGTCGACATGCTCGACGCCTTGCGCCGCGCAGATATCCGCCAGCGCGGAGAAGCGATTCTCGACCAGCGTCAGCTGTCCGCCCGCCTCCGCGACGAGACCCGCGCCGCCGGCAATCGCGGTGCTGTCGCGGTCGATCGCGATCACCCGGGTTCCCGGCGTGGCAAGAATCAGCCGCGTGTAACCGCCGGCGCCAAAGGTTGCGTCGACATAGGTGCCGCCCGCGCGGACCGCGAGCATGTCGACCGCTTCTGGGCCGAGCACCGGAACATGACGCTGGTCAGCCGTACTCACGCGGCCGCTCCGTGCGCATGCCGCTGATTCAGACTGATCCTGGTCGGCTGCGAGCCCATCGCGCCTTCGATCCTCGCGCCCCGTCAATTCGCCAAGCCATCGTCGAGGACGGTCGACGGCCAGCCTTCCAAATGCCCGGACCCCGGCACGCGACCGTGCCGGGGCATTCCCCCGTCCATCAGCGATCGCGCCCTGCCGGATGCGCCCGACAACGCCCGAAACGATAATATCCCGTGCAGGACCTTGCATATGGCGGCTTGCCGTCCCGAAAGCCGGCTTGGCTCTTCACCACTTAGTAACGACGTTTAGCGTTAACAAACCGTTGACGGTCTGTGGCGGATGTTGGGCAGTCGTTCGGGACGGCACGGCCGATGCGGAACATCGCCGGATCGCGGTCCGATCGACCGCCGCATCGTTCCGCGCAACGACTTTGCTCAATCCGAGGTGCTCACATGCGATTTCGATTGCGACCCGGACGTGTAAAAGAGTAGTGCCTGCCCATATTCAATTTGATCCATTGCCTTCGCCGCCCGCTTCGAGTGCTTCATGCCGAATTCAACAGACAAGCCCGAATCGAAGCGCCTTCGTGCGCTGCCGATTCCCAAGGGTGTCTCGGACCTGCCTGTCTTCACGCCGGACTCCTCGATCGCGTCCGACGTGATCCCGTCGGCGAATTTCGGCGAGCGCAAGGGCGGGCGTCAGCCCGACATGATTATCCTGCATTACACCGGGATGCCGGACGTAGAGGGCGCGATCACCAAGCTGTGCACCTCCGGGAGCGAGGTGTCGACGCATTACATCGTGCTGGAGGACGGCCGCATCGTGCAGTGCGTCCCGGAGGCGATGCGCGCCTGGCACGCCGGCCTGTCTTCATGGGGCGGTGACGAGGACATCAACTCCTGCTCGATCGGCGTCGAGATCGTCAATCGCGGCCATGACTGGGGCTATCCGGACTTTCCGCCGCGGCAGATCGCGGCCGTCATCGCGCTGTGCCGCGGCATCATGCTCCGCCGCAACGTTCCGGCGCATCGCGTGCTCGGGCACTCCGACGTGGCGCCGTCGCGCAAGAAGGATCCGGGCGAGAAATTCCCCTGGCACTCCCTCGCCAATTCCGGGGTCGGCCACTGGGTGCAGCCGGCGGCCATCACCAAGGGCGAGACGCTGAAGCTCGGCAGCATCGGCGACGACGTGAAGGGCCTGCAGAAGGCGCTCGCCAGATACGGCTATGGCGTGCCGATCACCGGCAAGTTCGACGGCATCACGCTCGACGTCGTGACCGCATTTCAACGGCATTTCCGCCCCGAGCGCATCGACGGCATCGCCGACCGCTCGACCTTGTGGACGCTGCATGCGCTGCTGACGAGCCTGCCGGCCGAGGATCAGGCACCACGCGTCTGAGGCTCTTCGCCGTCGAGTTCTTCCAGCCGGCGCGCATAGAGGCGCTGGAGCGGCACGAGCTGTGTGGCCGCGCTTGCCATGCGATAGGCCTCCCGCGCCTCCTCGCGGCGGTCGAGCCGCCGCAGCAAATCGGCGCGGACCGCGGGAAGCAGGTCGTACTGCTTCAGCCCGCCGCGCGCGGCCAGCGCGTCGACCAGCGCCAGCGCACGCGCCGGGCCGTCGACCATCGAGACCGCGGCGGCGTGATTGAGCTCGATCACGGGCGACGACGCGATCCGCAGCAGCACCTCGTAGAGGCCCACGATCTGGCGCCAATCCGTGTCGTGATAGCTCGGCGCCTGGGCGTGGAGTGCGGCGATGGCAGCCTGGACCGTATAGGATTGCGGCAGCCCCGTCACGCGCAGCGCCTGATCGACCAGCGCCAATCCCTCGGCGATCTGCCCGGCATCCCACAGCGATCGATCCTGCTCCTCGAGCAGCACGATGTCGCCGGACGCGTTGATACGTCCGGGCCGGCGCGCATCGTGCAGCAGCATCAAGGCCAGCAGCCCCTTGACGTCGCCCGCCTCCGGCACCAGTCCGAGCAGCAGCCGGCCGAGCCGGATCGCCTCGCGCGCGAGATCGAGCCGGATCAGTTCATCGCCCGAGGTGGCGAGATAGCCCTCGGTGAAGACGAGATAGATCACGGTCAGCACGCCACGCAGCCGCTCATCGAGCGCCTCGCGTCCCGGCACCTCATAGGGGATTCCGGCAAGGCGGATCTTCTGCTTGGCACGCACCAGGCGCTGCGCCATCGCTTCCTCGCTGGCGAGAAAGGCGCGCGCGACCTCGGCCGTGGTGAGACCACACACCGTCCGCAAGGTCAGCGCCACCTGGACCTCCGGCGCAAACGCGGGATGGCAGCAGATGAAGATCAGCCGCAGCATGTCGTCGTCGAGATCGGCCGGCGCATCGACGTCATCGCTGGCGGCGTCCCGCTCGATCGCGTGGACGATCTCCGCTTCCTTGTCGCGAAAATTGCGGCGACGCCTGACGCGATCGATCGCCTTGTTGCGCGCGACATTGACCAGCCAGGCGCGTGGATTGGCGGGGGCCTCGGACCCCCGCCAGCTCTGCAGCGCCGCGGCGAACGCATCCTGCAACGCGTCCTCGGCCAGGTCGAAGTCCCCGACGAGCCGGATCAAGGTCGCGAGCGCGCGGCCGGCTTCGTCGCGGAACACCTTGTCGATCGCGTCTGGCGTCATCGCTGACATAACCGCCGGCCTGCGTCTTCCGCCTCAATGATTGTATTGCCAGACGGGTCGCACCTCGATCGAGCCGAAACGGGCGCCCGGAATGCGTGCGGCGATGCCGATCGCCTCGTCGATGTTCTGCGCCTCGATCATGTAGTAGCCGCCGAGCTGCTCGCGGGTCTCGGCGAACGGTCCGTCGGTGGTCATGATCTTGCCGTCGCGCACCCGCACGGTCGTCGACGTCGTGGTCGGCTGCAGCCGGTCGCCGCCCTTGAAATTGCCGCTCGCGATGATCGACTCGGTGAAGGTCTGATACTCGGCCAGCATCTTGCCCTCGGCCTCCTTCTCCATCTTCGCGTAGTCGACCTCGTTCTGGTAGATCATCAACAGGTACTGCATCGGACTGCTCCTCGGTTGCGGCTGTTGCGCCGACATCCAGTCGAACCGGGCACGTGCGGGACGACACGCCCGGCGTATTATTTTTCGATCGCGCCGCGATGGCTTGACGCGCTGATCGATAAGCCCCATGCAAGCCGCGTCAGTCGGCCGGACGGCCGCTCCGGCAGGTGCCGAAAGGCCGCCGGGGAGGAAAGTCCGGGCTCCATCGACATGCGGTGCCGGATAACGTCCGGCGGGGGCGACCCCAGGGACAGTGCCACAGAGAACGAACCGCTTCCTCCCGCGAGGGAGGCAGTAAGGGTGAAAAGGTGCGGTAAGAGCGCACCGCGGGGCCGGCAACGGAACCGGCATGGTAAACCCCACCGGGAGCAAAACCGAATAGGGACGGCCACGCGGAGACAATCGCCAAGGCGATGACGTCCGCGGGAGCGATGTCAGGCTCGCCGTCCGGGTAGGTTGCCCGAGGTCACGCGCAAGCGCGATCCCAGAGGAATGGCCGTCACGTATCGTCATGCGCAAGCATACGGTGCCCTACAGAACCCGGCTTACAGGCCGGCTGATATGTTCATGAGGGGCTCGACGCTCAAGCGTCGGGCCCCTCACCATTTGATCATCCCGCGGCCGAGAGCTGGCCGATCTCTATCGCCTGGCGCTCGAACAGGCTGCGATAGAGCCCGCCGGGCCGGCCGACCAGCGCGGCATGACTGCCCTGCTCGACGATCCGGCCACGATCGAACACCAGGATGCGGTCGAGGCTGCGCACGGTCGCCAGCCGATGCGCGATCACGATCGCCGTCCTGCCCTTCATCAGCCGCTCCATCGCCTCCTGGATCAGCGCCTCCGATTCCGAATCCAGGCTCGAGGTCGCCTCGTCCAGGATCAGCACGCGCGCATCCGCCAGGAACGCCCGCGCCAGCGCCACCCGCTGCCGCTCGCCGCCCGACAGCTTGACGCCGCGCTCACCCACGAGCGTGCCGTAGCCCTTGGGCAGCCGCATGATGAACTCATGCGCGTTCGCAAGCCTAGCGGCCTGCTCGATCTGCTCCTGGCTGGCGCCGGGCCGGCCGTAGGCGATGTTCTCCGCCAGCGAACGGTGGAACAGGATCGGCTCCTGCTGCACGATCGCGATCTGGCTGCGCAGCGAGTCCTGTTTCGCATGAGCGATGTCCTGCCCGTCGACCAGGATCCGGCCGCCGCTGACGTCGTAGAGACGCTGCACCAGCTTGACGAAGGTCGTCTTGCCGGAGCCGGAGCGCCCGACCAGCCCGATCCGCTCGCCCGGCCGGATGTCCACCGACAGCCGGTCGTAGAGCGGCGCGCGATGGCCGCCGTAGTGGAACGTCACGCCGTCGAACACGATGTGCCCGCCGGTCACCGCGATCGGCCGGGCATCTTCGGCATCGACGATGCCGATCGGCTCGCCGTGGATCGCCACCAGCTCGTCCATGTCGTTGACCGCGCGCTGCAGGTTGTTGATGTGCATGCCGACGTCGCGCAGATAGGCGTGGATGACGTAGTAGCTCGTCAGGACGTAGGTGACGTCGCCCGGCGAGGCCTTGCCCGCCATCCACAGCAGCACGGCGCCGCCGATCACCGACGAGCGCAGGCACAGGAGCACGCCGAGCTGCACCGCAGCGGTCGTGTTGTAGCGCAGCCAGGTGCGGTTGACGCGGCGTGACCAGCGGTTGACGACGCGCATCAGCCGGCCGTCCTCGCGCGCCTCAGCCCCGAACGACTTCACCACCGCGTTGCAGCTCAGCGCATCCGCGAGCGTGCCGCCGACCTTGGTGTCCCAGGCATTGGAGATGCGCGCGGCCGGCGCGATGTAGCGGGTCGAGAACGCCACTGTCATCGCGACGTACAGCACCGCGCCGACGGCGATGACACCGCCCAGCGCTCCCCAGTGCAGGCCGAGCAGCACCATGGAGCCGAGCAGCACCGACAGCGACGGCAGCAGCGCCAGCAGGATGGTGTCGTTGTAGAGATCGAGCGCCCACATGCCGCGGGTGATCTTGCGCACCGTGGAGCCGGCGAAGCTGTTGGCGTGCCAGTCAGTCGAGAAGCGCTGCACCCGCACGAAGGCTTCGCGCGCGACGTCGGACATGATGCGCAGCGTGAACGGCACGATCAGCCGCAGCCCCGACAGCCGCAGCACGATCGAGGCGAAGCCGAGTGCGACGATGGCGGCGAACGCCACCAGCGCGCTGTGGCGTGCATCGGTGTTGGAAGGACCCAGGGTCAGCGCATCGACCAGTTGGCCGGAGAATACGGGCATGAACAGGTCGGCGGCGGTGGCGCCGAGCAAGGCGACGGCGACGCCGAGGGTCATGCGCGGCTGCTTCAGCCAGTGGCGGAACACGAACGGCATCACGACGCGGATGGCGGCGGGACGCTTGTCGGCCTTCAGGCCGGAGACGTCGACGGTCATGGCATCATCCGGCCGCGCTCGCAGCGCCAGCCGGCTCCAAATGAAGCAGACGCGACGCGGCGCGCGGTCTGCGAATGAACAATCAGGTGGTGGGACGAAAGGCGGCGCTCAAAGCGAGCGGCGGAACACCGGCACTGGCAACGAACGCACGGTGGTCGAAGTCACAGTGGTCGAAGCGAGGCGCGTCGAGAGCGCGAGCATCGAGCGGGTGCAGGCGATCTGCAGATGCGATTCAGTCATGCAAATCTCCCCGGTTCGAGCAACAATCGTCGTTCCATAGCAGCAACGGTATGATTTGGCAACCCGCAGGCCCCCGCGGGCCGCTCACGTCAATGTGCGTCGCCGCCGCCGGCCATCGGCGAGCTCGGCTTGTTCAAGAGCATCACCATGAAGCTGAGCGCGATGTAGAAGCAGGTCAGCATGAAGAACGCGTCGCCATAGCCCATCACGACGGCCTGGCGGTGCACGATCTGCGACAGCTGCTTCATTGCCATCAAGGCGGAGTCGCCCATGCCCTGCAGCTTCTGCTGCAGCATGTTCAGCGTCTCGACCGCGGTGGCATTGCCCCAGTTCACGCGCTCGTGCAGGCGCGAGATGTGCAGGTCGGTGCGATCGTTCAGCACCTGGTTGATGATCGCAAGTCCCACGGCGCCACCGAGGTTGCGCATCAGGTTGAACAGGCCGGAGGCGTTCTTGACGCGGTCCGGCGCCAGCGTGCCCAGCGCAATGTTGTTGGTCGGCACCATCGCGCACATCATGCCGACGCCGCGCAGCACCTGCGGCAGGAACAGCTCCCAGAAGTCGTAGTCTCGGGTGATGCCGGTCATCTGGTAGGAGCCGATCGCGAAAGTCACGAGGCCGAAGGAGATGATCAGGCGCATGTCGACCTTCACCATGAGACGGCCGACCACCGGTGCCATCAGGAACATGGTGACGCCGGACACGAACATCGTCTCGCCGATCATCAGCGCGCTGTAGCCGCGGACCTCGGCGAGGTAGCGCGGATAGATGTAGGTCAATCCGTACAGGCCGATGCCGATGCAGAACTGCAGCAGACTGCCGACGGCGAAATTGCGATCGCCGAACGCGCTGAGATCGACGATCGGCTCCTCGGCCGTCAGCACGCGCCAGAAGAAGCACACCGCCGAGACCGCGCAGACCGCGGCACAGACCGCGACCGAATTGTCCTGCAGCCATTCGTGCAGCGGCCCTTCCTCCAGCACGTATTCGAGCGAGCCGAGGAAGCCGGCCATGAACAAGAGGCCCCACCAGTCGAAGCGGTCGAGCAGCGCCAAGTTGGGCTGGTCGAAATCGACCAGCGCCAGCACGCCGGTGGTGATGATCACGCCGGGTACGATGTTGACGAAAAATAGCCAGTGCCACGACATCGCATCGGTGATGTAGCCGCCGACTGTTGGGCCGACGGTGGGCGCCAGCGTGGCGACGAGGCCGATGATCGGACCGACGATGTGGAATTTGGTGCGCGGAAACACCGTGTAGGCCGAAGCGAACACGGTCGGGATCATGCCTGCGCCCAGGAAGCCTTGCAGCGCGCGCCACACGATCATCTGCTCGATCGAGGAGGCGAAGCCGCACAGGAAGCTGGAGATGGTGAAGCCGGCCGCCGAGATCGCGAACAGCAGCCGCGTGCCGAGCGCGCGCGACAGGAAGCCGGACAGCGGGATCGCGATGACTTCGGCGATCAGATAGGCGGTCTGCACCCAGGAGACTTCGCTGGAGCTCGCCGACAGGCCGGCCTGGATTTCGCTGAGCGACGCGGAGACGATCTGGATGTCCAGGATTGCCATGAACATCCCGAACACCATGATCAGGAACGCGATCAGCCTGCGCGGCGCGATGCGATCCGACGGCGCCGCCGGCGCGCTCATGGTGGGATTGGCTGTGGTGGCGGTGGCCATGGTCTCAGATGTCCGCTTGGGGTCGAGGACCGCGCCGCGTTCCCAGTGCGCTCCCCTCCCCCGCAAGAGGGAGGGAGCTCACTGCCGATGACGCAACAGCAAATGCGATCGCATCAGTTCTAACTACTTCCCCTGCACCATCGCCGGCGCGTCGAGGTCGGAATCGTTGTCGGCATCCTTGGCGCCGTCGGTGGTGTCGACGGTGACGTAGACCGACATGCCGGCGCGCAACAGGTTCTGCCGCGCGACGTCCTTCGGGACGCGGATGCGCACCGGCAGACGCTGCACGATCTTGGTGAAGTTGCCTGTCGCATTGTCCGGCGGCAGCAGGGTGAACACCGAGCCTGCGGCCGGCGAGATGCTGTCGACCACGCCCTTGAAGCCGCGCGCGCCATAGGCGTCGACCTTGATGGTGACCGGCTGGCCCGGACGGATCCGCTTCAGCTGGGTCTCCTTGTAGTTCGCGTCGATGAAGACGTCATCGAGCGGCACGACGTTGCCCAGACGCTGACCGACCGCGACGAAGTCGCCGGTGTTGACGAGACGGTTGGAGAAGGTGCCGTCGACCGGCGCGCGGACGGAGGCGAATTCGAGGTCGCGCTCGGCCTTGGCGAGCGAGGTCTTCAGCTCGGCAAGCTGCGCCTGGGCCTCGGCCTGCTGCGCCTTGGTCACCTCGACATTGTCGCGCGCGGCGTCGAACGCCGCCTGCGCTGCGCGGACCGCGGCCACGCCCTGATCGCGCGCGGCCTCCGACTGCTCGAAGGTCGCATGCGAGGCAAAGCCCTTGCTGCTCAACGCCTGCTGGCGCTCATAGTCGAGCCCGGCGCGCTTCATGGCGGCTTCGGAGGACGTCAAATTGGCCTGCGCCTGCTCGACCGCGCTTTGCTGCGCGGCGATCTGGCGGCCGATCCGCGCGATGGTCGCCTCCTGCGTCGCGATCTTGCTGCGGGCAGCGTCCACGGCGATCTTGTAGTCGCCGTCGTCGATGCGGAAGATCACGTCGCCTTTGTGCACGACCGAGTTGTCGCGCGGCATGATCTCCTGGATGTGGCCGGAGACGCGCGCACCGAGCATGGTGTTGTTGGCGCGGACATAGGAATCGTCGGTCGACACCCTGAAGCGGCCGATCATGACGTAGTGCGTGGCGTAGCCGGCGGCGGCGAGCGCCAGCAGCGCACCGATGCTCGCGAGCACCCGCTTGCGCTTGCCGGATTTGGGAGCCGCGGCCGCTGGCGCCTGAGGCTTCGCTGCAGGCGGAGCGTCGGCCGAGGGGGCCACCGGCAATTCGAGCGGTGCTTCAGTCGTGACGCTGGCCTTGGTCTCGGCCGGTTGGGCTTCAGTCGATTTGCGCTGCGCTGTTTCCTGCGAACGGACTGGCGCTTCTTCAGCGTCCGGCCGGCGTGCCCGCACAGCCTGATCTCTCGCAGCGGCCATCAGAGACTCCCACCCATCAACCCGAGGCGCCCTCGCCCCGCAATTCCGACCGAACCGTTCGGTCAATCCACATCTACCATTGACCGAACCGTTCGGTCAATTTATATATTCGCCACTGCAACATATCCGTGCAGATGCTTTTATGACGTTCGCACCGACCGAATCTTCGGGAACAAGCTGAACCAATGATTGATGCTGCCGACACCACGCCCCCGGTGACGCCAGACGAGGATTCCTCGAAGCGGCGCCAGATCCTCGAAGGCGCCCGCAAGGTCTTCATGGATCTCGGTTTCGACGGCGCCAGCATGGGCGAGATCGCGCGGGTCGCCGGCGTCTCCAAGGGCACGCTCTACGTCTACTTCACCGACAAGTTCCGCCTGTTCGAAGCCATCGTGGAAGAAGAGGCCGTGCACCGCGGCGGTTCGAATTTCAGTTTCGATCCGGCCCGCGATGCCGAGACCGTGCTCAGCGAATTTGGCCATGCCTGGATCGCGGTGGTCTGCCGGCCCGGTGGCGGCTCGGCGATCCGCACCGTCATGGCCATTGCGGAGCGGATGCCGGAGGTCGGACGCCGCTACTACGATTGCGTGATCGAGGGGACCATCGGCCGGCTCGCCGCCTATCTGCAGGCCCGGGTCGATGCCAAGGAGCTCGCGATCGATGACTGCCATCTCGCCGCCTCGCAATTCCAGCTTATGTGCCAGGCGACACTGTTCCTGCCCTTCATCTTCCAGGGAGCGCCTGCGCCCTCGCCCGGTGCGGTCGACAAGGTCGTCGCGAGTGCCGTGCGGATGTTTCTCGCCGCCTACGCCCTCAGGACGTGAGACTTCGCGGCTCGCGCCGAGGCGTGCGGTCATGACGATCGCGGCAAGCTCGATCCGGGACATGCGCTCTCCTTCTCGCGGCAGGTGACGCCCGAGCTTTGCTTTCAGATCACCCTCGTTTCGGTCGGAGGGTGCAGGGAAGGTCGGGCGCTGGCCGCGCCCGTGGCCCGCCTGCTCAAAAAAATGCAGGCGGCAGGAACCACAGGTCTGGCCAGAGACGCCCGGCCTTCCCTGCGCGATGGGCTTACGATTTATACGTACTCTCCCCGGTGTCCGGCTTGTAGCCACCGTCATCGGCGCGATGCTCCGAGCATCGTCGCCAACTTGACGCCAGCTTCGGGGCGCCAGGACCATACGACTTCACCGTCCTGCCGGTCGCGTTCGTCCGCTCGCGATTTCAGCGCGCTGCGCGCCGACAGGCCACCGCTCCCCACCCCCAACGCTCGTGACGACCGCGACACGTCCCTCTTCGATCGAGGCGGGATGCGGAGAGACAATCATGTTTTTCGGAAAAATGGAAGAGGAATTTTTTAGCGCGGGGACTGGACAGGGCAAATCAGGTTGATGTGGTTGAAGAAATCAGTGTCCACGCGCACGCGGTTTCTGGAGTTCGCGAACGTAGCTCCAGCGTCATTGCGAGCGAAGCGACGCAATCCAGGGCGTCACGCGCGGCTCTGGATTGCTGCGTCGCGGAGCCTGTCATCGGGCCGCGCTTTGCGCGGACCCGTTGGCTCCTCGCAATGACGATTGGGCAGGCACCGCGCCACACACGCGCTGTCATCGCGGGCGATCCAGTACGCCGCGGCGAACGTGATAGGGCCGATAGGCCGCGGCGTACTGGATGCCCGCCTGCGCGGGCATGACGGCGGAGGGTGCGGCGGGCCGTCCGCTCCAAACTCAGTGTCATCCCGGTTTGCCCGCGCTGCCACCAAACAAACAGTGTCATCCCGGGCAAGGCCGCCAACGCGAAGCGTTGGTGGACGCTGACCCGGGATCCATACGCCGTGACGAGTGTGGCTAGGCGGGATGGAGCGGCCATCGTGCCTCGAACTCCTCCCTGGGGTTATGGATCCCGGATCGGCGCGCGCGTGCCGCGCGCTTGTCCGGGATGACAGCGCACTTGTAGTTAGCCGCGTCGGCCTCCCAGTGCATGCGCTCCAGCTTGCCAGCGCCGCTCACCACACCAACAGCGTCATCCCGGGCAAGGCCGCCAACGCGAAGCGTTGGTGGGCGCTGACCCGGGATCCATACGCCGTGACGGTCGTGGCTGGGCGGGATGGAGCGGCCAGCGTGCCTCGAACTCCTCCCTGGGGGTATGGATCCCGGATCGGCGCGCGCGTGCCGCGCGCTTGTCCGGGATGACGACGGAGTTTGGGTTGCGGTGTTGGCGTCAACACATAGGCTTTCTGATTTGCAAGGACCGCCCGCCGCAAGCTCCAGTCCTACTTCTTCCCGCTCTTCGTCGTATGGGAATGCGAGTGGCTGTGACTATGCGAATGGCTGTGGCTATGCGCATGCCCATGATCATGCGCCGCCTCGATCGGCATCATCGCGACGTGGCCGTGGCGGACGCCGCGTTCGGCGATGACGTGGTCGGCGAAAGCCTTGACCTCCGCCCGCTCGCCCTTGAGCACGGTGACCTCGAGGCAGCTTTCCTGGTCGATGTGGACGTGCAGGGTCGCCTGCGCCAGGCCGGAATGATCGTGCGCCTCCTGGGTCAGGCGCTTCGGCAGTTCGCGCGCGGCGTGGTCGTAGACGTAGCTGAGCGTCGCGATGCAGGCTCGGCTGTCACTGGCACCGCCATCCATGGTTTCGAGGCCGCTGCGCAGCAGATCGCGAAACGCTTCCGAGCGGTTGTCGTAGCCGCGCCGGGCCATGAAGGCGTCGACCTCGGCCAGCAGATCATCATCGATCGTGATCGTCAGGCGCTGCATGTCTCGTCTCCCATTGCGGCGGCAAGCGCCTAACCACCCGATGAGTATGATGTTTTCACGTTGACATCATACTGGCGTCACCCTAGCGTTCTTAATACTCGACAGTGGGGCGATGAAAGCAAGCTCGACGCGTGCCAACGACGGCGCGTGGCGGATGACGATGCGCGCCCGATGCCGAGATGGGGCTTGGTGGCGATGCGGTGGCGTGGGGCGAGTGTGGCAGTGCTGATGGCGGCTCTGGCGCAGCAGGCGCAAGCGCATCCGGAGCGTCCCCCTGCGGAGTTGCCGACGGTCGACGTCGATGCGCCGAAGCGCACGAGCAAGCCAAAGCCGCACCAAGTCCGGCGCGAGGCGCCGAAGCCGGGCGCGCCAAGACGGATGGCGAATACGGCTCCGGCGCCATCGGCTGACGTGTCCGGGGCACCGAATGTCGGCTCCGGCCCGGCGCGGGCGCAGGGCATGGCCAGCGAGACCACGATCTCGGGCGGGGACATCAACGCCCGCCCCGCGACCCGGCCCGGCGAGGTCCTCGAAGCTGTGCCCGGCCTGGTCGTCACGCAGCACTCCGGCGAAGGCAAAGCCAATCAATATTTCCTGCGCGGCTACAATCTCGACCACGGCACTGACCTCGCGCTTCACGTCGACGACGTGCCGGTCAACATGCGCACCCATGCGCATGGCCAGGGCTATGCCGATCTCAACTGGCTGATGCCGGAGACGA
Source organism: Bradyrhizobium sp. HKCCYLS20291 (assembly GCF_051167715.1). NCBI lineage: Bacteria > Pseudomonadati > Pseudomonadota > Alphaproteobacteria > Hyphomicrobiales > Nitrobacteraceae > Bradyrhizobium > Bradyrhizobium sp. HKCCYLS20291. The sequence continues at coordinate 758,813 of NZ_JBNPTO010000002.1, forward strand.
TCGGCCGCGTCGACGTCCGCAAGGGCCCCTACTTCGCCGACGAGGGTGACTTCGCCTCAGTGGGCAGCGTGCATATCGGCCTGATCGACAGCGTGCCCAAGGCGATCGCGCAGATGACGGCGGGCAGCTTCGGCTATCGCCGCTTCTTCGGCATGGACTCGGTGCATGTCGGCGACGGTCACCTTCTGATCGCCGGCGAAGCCGGCCGCTATGACGGTCCCTGGACCACGCCCGACGACGCCAGGAAGATCAACGGCCTGATGCGCTATTCGCAGGGCACGGCGACCGATGGGTTCTCGATCACTGGCATGGCCTATGCGAACCGCTGGACCTCGACCGACCAGGTGCCGGAGCGCGCCATCGCGTCGGGCCAGCTCGGCCGCTACGATGCCGTCGATCCAACCGACGGCGGCAAGACCAACCGCTTCGCGCTGTCCGGCCGCATCGCCGGGTCGGACGAGGCCGGCTCGTGGAAGGCCAACGCCTATGTGGTGAAGAGCCAGCTCGACCTCTACAACAACTTCACCTACGCGCTGAACAATCCCACCTATGGCGATCAGTTTCACCAGCACGACGACCGGCTGATGTTAGGCGCCAATGCGTCGCGCACCTTGAACGGCAGCTTCGCCGGCCGCCCGATGGAGACGACATTCGGTGTGCAGACACGCTACGACAACATCGCGCTGGCGCTGAGCAACACACGTCAGCGGGTGTTGCTCTCCGACATCGATCCCGATCCCAGCACCATCGGCGTCGTTCGCGCCGACAAGGTCGGCGAAGGCAGCGTCGGGATCTATGTCGAGAACACCGTGCGCTGGACCGACTGGCTGCGCACCACCGTCGGCTATCGCGGCGACTATTATCAGACCCACGTCTATTCGCTGACCAACGGCAACAACACCGGCGATGCGTCGGCCAGTCTCGGCAGCCCGAAATTCCGCATGGTGCTCGGGCCGTTCTACCAGACCGAATTCTTTCTCGGTGCCGGTTACGGCATGCACAGCAACGATGCTCGCGGCGCGACGACGACCGAAGATCCGGCCGATCCGACCAACAAGCTGACCTCCTCGCCGCTGCTGGTCCGCACCAAGGGCGCAGAGGTCGGCGTACGCACGCGCATCATTCCGGGCCTCGACTCCTCGCTGAGCCTGTTCATGCTCAACCAGGATTCGGAGATCCTGTTCTCCGGCGATGCCGGCGACACCGCGGCGAGCCGGCCGAGCCGGCGCTACGGCTTCGAATTCACCAACCATTATCGTCCGGTGTCGTGGATCGACATCGACGCCGACCTCGCAATGACGCATGCCCGCTTCGTCGGCGAGGACACCGACCAGGCGGCAACCTATGCCCAGCTCGTCGGTCTGGGCGCGCCAGCCGAGGTGCTGCGCGGCAATGCGCCCGGCAACTACATCCCCAACGCGCCGTCCATGATCGCTTCGGCCGGTATCAACCTCGGCGAAAAGACCGGCTGGTTCGGGTCCTTGCGCTGGCGCTATCTCGGCTCCACGCCGCTCACCGAGGACAATTATTTCCGCTCCACCGCGACCAGCGTGTTCAACGGCCGCATCGGCTTCCGCGACGCCAATGGCTGGCGCATCCAGCTCGACGTGCTGAACCTGTTCAACACCAAGGCCAACCAGATTTCCTACGGCTACGGCTCGCTGCTGAAGCTGCCCGCCGACAAGCTCTACAACGATTGCTACGGCAGCGCGCCGGCGGGGCTGCCGGCCCAGGTCTGCCAGGCCGGCGTGATGGACCGCGTCCTGCACCCGATCGAGCCGCTGACGTTCCGGGTGACGGTGGCAGGGACGTTCTGAAGCAGGCCGCACTCGCGACCACGCAATGGTTTCCTCCCTCTTGCGATCAGGAGTTGACCACCGCCTCAGGAAGAGTTCGGGCACGTCGCGTGCTATGATGTGCGCCTCTCCTCGGGATAAAGAAACCATGTCCGACCGCACCGCCCATTGGCAGACCGTCTACGCCACCAAGGCAGAGACCGAGGTCAGCTGGTATCAGGACGATCCGGCCACGTCGCTCCGGCTGATCCGGGAGGCCGGTGCCGGACCTTCGTCGCGCATCATCGACATTGGCGGCGGCGCTTCGCGATTGGTCGATGCGCTGCTTGCGGCCGGATACCGCGCGCTCACGGTGCTGGACCTTTCCGAGGCGGCGCTGGCCGCCGCGCGTCATCGGCTGGGCGCGGCCGCAACTGCGGTCGACTGGATCACAGCCGACGTGACGTCGTGGATGCCACACGCGAGCTACGACGTCTGGCACGACCGTGCCGCGTTCCACTTCCTCACCGAGGCCAATGATCGTGCCGCCTACGTCGCGCGGCTGCGCTCAGCCGTCGCACCCGGCGGTGCCGTGATCATCGGCACGTTTGCACCCGACGGTCCGGAGAAGTGCAGCGGGCTGCCGGTGGTGCGCTACGATGCAGCCGGCCTCGCCGCAACGTTCGGTGATGCCTTCTTACTTCAGGACAGCTGCACCGAGGCGCATCGCACGCCATGGGGCTCAGTGCAGCAGTTCCAGTTCTGCCGGTTTCGCACCCGCTAGTCAGCAGCACAACGGCGGGCCATCCGTCACGATCGCGATATCGTAGTCCGTGACATCGTCGCACGCGGCATTCTCCGCAGCGGCCGCCTGCTCGCTCTCCGGCGGCACCCGCCAGGGGATCGGCTTCGGCGGCATTTGCTCCAGCCGGTGCGCGTCGGCGACGGCGCGGCGGGCGGTTTTCAAGGATCGGCACACCAGCACGGCATGCTCCTCCGAGCTCACCTCGAAGCCCGCGCCAATCGCCTTGATGCGATACGATGCCATCTCCGCCTCTCCCACTCCGGCAGCAACCAGAACCCCGCGTGCCTTGTTCCTGGTGACTGTGGCAGGTCTAGTGTCGGCCAATGGCGGACGGCAAAGCTGGTAAACGAAGTTTTAACGCGCGCGTCGCGCTGGCGGCCGTTGCGTTCCGGCGCGGGACAGGACGCACTCTTCACTACATCTTGAGGGAGAGAAATCCACAGCTGCGCACAGGCACGAGTGACTGGCGAGCAGCGAGTGGATGCATCCTCATCCCGATTCGCTACTCGCCATTCGCTATTCGCTCTTCTCAATAATCCCGGTACTCGTCTTCCTCGTCGATCAACTGGCCGATCGACTTGGCCGGCTTGCGGGACGCAATCGAGCTGGTCACGTCGGGCTCGCGCCGGCCATAGCCGTAGCGGCGCTGCTGGGCGCGGGCGGCCACGGTTTCGCCGGACTGCGCAGCCGGCTGGCAGATCAGCCGGCGGCTGGCGCGGCGCATCAGGTCCACGTGGATGTGGTCGTAGTGATAGACGTTGGAGCCGGGCGCCAGCACGGTGGTGAACTGCTGGCAGGCGCCGCCCTGGACGTCGCGCAGAAAGCCCTGCTCTTCCGGCAATCCGATCCAGCCGTCCTTGACGGTGATGCGGCGGCCGTCGGCCAGGGTGAACGCGGCGATATCGAGCGCATTGCCGAACGCGTGCTCGGAAATGTGCGCGCTCGGATTGCCGTTCATGCCGCGGCAGGAATAGGCCGAGATCTGTTTGATCTCGACGACCTTGGTGCCGAACCAGCGCTGCGCCGCCGGCTGCACCGACTCCGCGAGCCAATGGTCGAGCGCCGAGACGATCGGACAGGCGAGCGTGGCGGTCGGCTTCACCGCGACCGGGCCGACACTGCCGACCGGATCGCGTGAAGGTCCGAGCCGCGGCGGCGTGTCCGGCGGCGGATAGGCCGCGCGCGGCGCGACGGGCTGGCTGCGATAAAGCGAGCCGGGAGAGGACGGATCGGGCGGCAGCGCGACGTCGTCCTCATCCGCGGGGGGCTCGAGCTGCAGCGGCGCGCCAGGCGCGCCATAGGACGGCGGCGGTGACGCCGGGCCCGGATAGGCCGCGCGCGATGATGAATAGGCGGTCTGCGGCTGTGCGACCGGTGGCGGATAGGATGGCGCGGGGTAAGACTGCGGCTGCCGGTTGACCGGCCAGCGCGGCTGGCCGCCGATCGCCGCAGGCGGGCGCAGGCTCTCGTCGGCGAAGCCGTAGCTCGCGGCGGCCTCGCCGAGCGCGGCCACCTTCAGCGGATAGTCTGCGCCGCACATGCCGGGCCCGGAGATCGGCTCGATGCGGACGATGTCCGCGCCCTCCTTCACCGCACCGGATTTCAGGCAGGCGATCTCGGCCTCGGCCCGCCACGGCTCGCGCTCCTGGAAAAATCCACGGCCGCACCCCGCAAGCGAAACAAGGACGATGGAGCCGACGAGATACAAACGAACTCCGCGCGTCATCTGCGGAGGTTTGCGGCAATTTGCTTAAGGACCTGTCAATGCCGTCTGTTGACGGCGCAGAAACCATCGCAGCAGCGGATCACCCCGACCGCGATGGAAGCGGCAGCCGCGCTGCCTTTTCTGCCGCGCGCAATCGCCTATCATCATCGCGCGCTGCACAGCGCAGGTGGTGTGAAAACGGGAGCCGTGTCATGATCCCTGCAGGTCGGCTGAGCATGGTGGCGGCCTATGCCGCGTTCGCCTTCGTCGGCGCGATCGTGGTCGGACTGCTCTGAGACTGCGTCACACGCGAACTTGATCGGCGGAGCGCGCTCCAGCTGCGAGCGTGACCTGCATCACGGAAGCGGGACGGCCGACGCGACTAGGGTTCCCTCAGGTTCACGACGCTCGAGGGAGCTCCAACATGAAGACCATCTTTCTGGCCGCAGCCGCCATTCTGGTCGCGAGCAGCGCCGCGCACGCCGGCAGCTCGATCGCCTTCAACTTCGACGGCCACAAGATCCGCGTCACCGTGCCGCGCAACTGTCAGTCGCTGTCCTGCCTGCAGGTCTCCGGCGTCGATCTCAGCGGCCTGACGTCCAAGCTCGACGACGACGATCCGCCGGCGACCAGCGCAGCGGCGTCGGCGCCGCCGGCCGCCGTGCCTCCGGCCGCAGCTCCCGCGGCTGCGCCGCCCGCGCCCGTCGCGGCCGCCCCGGCCGTCACGCCGCCGGCGCCGGCCGTGACCGCACCGGCTGTCTCCAGCACGACGGTGCAGATGCCGGTGCCGCCGGCACCGATCACGGCCACCGCGCCGGTGGACCCACAGCCCGTCGCGGCCGCGCCAGCTGCCGCTGCGGCACCGGCCCCGACCACGATGGCCGCTGCACCCGCCGCTCAGCCGGCTCCGGCGCCGGCCGCAGATCCCAATTCGCCGCTCGGCCTCTGGGCCACCGAAGGCGGCAAGGGCAACGTCGTGATCGAGCCGTGCGGCGCCAACATCTGCGGCTTTGCCGAGAAGACGCGCGAGAAGATCCTGATCAACATGAAGCCGAAGGACAGCAAGTGGGTCGGCCGCATCCATGATCCGGACGGCGGCGGCAACTACGACTCCACGATCGTGCTGAAGAACGCCACCACCTTGCGGGTGCAGGGCTGCGCCTTCGGCGGCCTGTTCTGCGGCGGCCAGACTTGGAAGCGCGTCGGCTGACGCCGACCTGGAAACGCGTCGGCTGACGCCGACCTGGAAACGCGTCGGCTGACGCTCTCCCTCGACGTCAGCAAGCGCCAAGGCCCTGCCGGTTCGATACCGGCGGGGCCTTGTCTCGTCGGCGACCGCTCACGCCACCTTGGCCGCGACAGCCGGGGCCGGCAGTACGGCCCGCAGCGGCAACGACAGCCGCACGCGCAGGCCGCGCGGCGTGTTCGGCATCAAGGCGATGCCGCCATCGTGCTTCTTCATGATCTCCTGCGCGATCGACAGGCCGAGGCCGAAGCCGCCCGCCGAGCGCGCCTGGTCGAGCTTGACGAACGGCTCCAGCGCGCGCGCCTGCAAGGCCTGCGGAATGCCCGGGCCGTCATCGGCGACCTCGATCGCGATCATGCCGTCGGACGCGGCCGACAGGCTCACCACCACCTCGCTGCCGTGCTTGACGGCGTTCTCGACCACGTTGGTGACGGCGCGCGACAGCGCGCGCGGCCGGCCCTCGCAGACCAGCCGCGACGGTCCGTCGAAGCTGACGGCGTGGCCGACATCGGCGAAGTCGCAGCAGATCGTTTCCAACAGGCTCGCCAGCTCGATGCGCGCCGGCTGCTCGGCCTTGGTGTCGTCGCGTAAGTAATCGAGCGTCTCGTCGAGCATGCGGCTGACCTGGTCGATGTCGCGCAGCATGGCGCTGCGCATGTCGCCCTGCCCGATCCGCTCGGAGCGCAACCGCAGCCGCGTCAGCGGCGTGCGCAGGTCGTGGCTGATCGCCGCCAGCATCCGCGTGCGGTCGTCGAGCAGCGCGCGGATGCGCGCCTGCATGTCGTTCAGGGCCTCGGCGACCTGGACGATCTCACGCGGACCGCGCCGGCTCAGAGCCTCCTGCGCGCCCGGCGAGCGGCCGAACGCTGCCGCCGCGCGCGCCACGTCGGACAGCGGCCGGATGATGGCGCGCGCCGCATAGATCGACAAGAGCACGCCGAGGATCAGGATGAGGAACAGGAACACCGCGGCCGGCTTGAGCACCATCGACCAGAACTCCAGCCGCGGCACGTCGTCGAACACCAGCGCACGCTCGCCGTCGATCTGCACGATGATCTGGGTCGGCGGCGCCGCGCCGTAGCTGACGCCATGGAGCAAGGTGACGTCGCGCAGCACGGCGAGCTGGCGCCGCGCCAGTTTCGAGGTCAACGGCACGTTCGGTACCGGCTTCGCCAGCAGCGTCAGCGAGGTCAGCGGCACCAGCTCGACCTGAATGCCGGAGCTGCGCAGGCTGGACAGGCTGCTCTCCACCGCCACCGGATCGTTCGCGGCACGGACGAAGTGCACCGCCTCGGCCACCCGCGCGACGCCGTAGGCCGGCGATTCCTGCTCGTCCGGCGGATCGAGGAACATCAGCGCGGCGGCGATCATCAGGACCATGCCGAACAGCACCGACAGCGATGCCAGCGTCACGATCTGCGTGGTGAGGCCGAGCCGCGGACACGTCTTGCGATCAGGCTTCATCGAGGCTCTCGACCTTTGGCGTGAAGACGTAGCCGCCGAGGCGCACGGTCTTGATCAGGCTCCAGCTCCTGGCGCCGGGCTCGATCTTCTGCCGGATGCGGCTGATGTGAACGTCGATGCTGCGCTCGACCGGACCGGCCTGGCCGCCATGCGCCAGCTCGATCAGTTGCTCGCGCGACAGCACCCGTCCGGCGTTGCGGCAGAATGCGAGGAGGATATCGAACTCGGCGCTGGTCAAAGTGATCTTGACGCGGTCCGGATCGAACAGCGTGCGCGTCGCCGGCTCGATGCGCCAGCCGTCGAAGCTCATCGCCGCCTGGCGCGCGGCGATCACCGCCGGATGCAGTTGCGAGCGGCGCAGCAGCGCACGGATGCGCGCCACCAGCTCGCGCGGATTGAACGGCTTGACCACGTAGTCGTCGGCGCCGAGCTCGAGACCGAGAATGCGGTCGATGTCCTCGCCCTTCGCGGTCACCATGATGATCGGCACGGTGGAGATCTGGCGCAGCCGGCGGCAGATGCTCATGCCGTCCTCGTCGGGCAGCATCAAATCGAGCATGATGAGATCGACCTGCTCGCGCTGCAGGACGTCGTTCATCGCCGCCGCTGACGACACGAAGCGCGGCGCGAAGCCGTGCTCCTGCAACAGCTCGGTGAGCAGCGCCGCGATCTCGCGATCATCCTCGACGCAAAGGATGCGCGCAGCGGCCGGCATGTTCGCGTCGACGGCCACGACGGTATTGTGTGACGACATCATGCGCAGAACATGGTCGATCTGCGCCGAAAAGAACAGCCTGAACCGGCCTGCGATCGTGGCAAAATCAAGCTGTATTGTTAAGGCGGAAACATTTCTTCACGCGACTTAATCCTGCGCAATGGGCGCTGCGCCTAGGGTCGCGGCATCAAACAAGCATCAGCAAGGAAGCCCGTGGCTCTTCGGCCAGCGCGGTCCTGCCCCAACCGCGACAACCTCAGCCCGTGAAGCCCATCCTGCTCGCCCTCTGTCTCGCCATGCCGCTGCTCGCCGGTTGCGCCGTCGGGCCCGACTACGTCAAGCCGGATTTCGGCGCGCCGCAGCGCTGGAGCAGCGATCGCAGCCGGCCCGCTCAGGCACTCAAGCTCGCGCAGTGGTGGCGCAATCTCGGCGACGCGGAGCTCGGTCGGCTGATCGGCGAGGCGGTGGGCGGCAATCTCGACGTCGCGGCCGCGAAAGCCCGCATCCGCGAGGCCCGCGCCACGCAACGCCAGGCGGTCGGCGCGCTGCTTCCGTCGGTGAGCGGCACCGGCACGGCAACCGAGACCCGCAGCGCCGGCACGGCGACGAGCGGCATCGCGATCGCGCCGACGACGTACAGCCAGTACCAGGCCGGCTTCGATTCGAGCTGGGAGCTCGATTTGTTCGGCGCCAACCGCCGCGCGGTTGAAGCCGCGGCCTACGGCGTCGACGCCGCGGAGGACGATCTGCGCGCGACGCTGCTGACTCTCATCGGCGACGTCGCCTCGAACTACATCGACGCGCGTGCCTACCAGGCGCGGGCGGCGCTGGCACGGCGCACCGCCGCCTCGCAGCGCGAGACCGCGGCACTCACCGAGCGCAAGCAGGAGGCCGGTTCGGCTTCCGCGGTCGACACCGCCAGAGCGAGCGCGCTGGCCGCCAGCACGGAAGCCACCATTCCGAGCTACGAGAGCAGCTATCAGCAGGCGGTGCACCGCCTCGGCGTGCTGCTCGGCCGCGATCCCGCCGCGCTGAGCCAGCGGCTGGCGCGCACGCTGCCGATCCCCTCGCCCCGCCTGCCACTGCCGAAGGGCATTTCCGCCGACGTGCTGGTGATGCGGCCGGACGTTCACAAGGCCGAGCGCCAGCTCGCGCAATTCACGGCCAAGATCGGACAGGCGACCGCCGCGCTGTACCCGGACGTCAGCCTGACCGGCACCGTCTCGACGACGGCGCTGAAACTCGGCGATCTCGGCAAGAGCTCGACCATCGGCTGGTCGATCGGGCCGAGCGTCTCAGTCCCGATCTTCAACGGCGGCAAGTTGCGCGCCGCCGTCGAGATCGCCGAGGCGCAGCGCGATGAACATCACGTGGCGTGGCGCAGCGCCGTACTGAGCGCACTGGAGGATGTCGAGAACGCCATCGTCGGCCTCGGCCAGGAGCGGCTGCGCATCCGCAGCCTGAGCGAGTCGGCGCGGCGGTATGGCGAAGCCGCGCGGCTGTCGCGCGCGCTGTACCAGACGGGATCCAGCACCTTCCTCGACGTGCTCGACGCCGAGCGCTCGCAGTTCAGCGCCGAGGACAGCCTGCTCGCGAGCCGCGCCACGCTCGCAAAGAACTACGTGGCGCTGGCCAAGGCGCTGGGCGGCGGCTGGACCGGCCCGGTCGACAGCTCGGCGCCCGAGATCACCGACGAGGGCACGGGGCCACATCTCGCACAGACCATGATGCCCAGGTGACGGGCCGTTCCAAGCATCAAAAGCGAACTGTTCCATGAATGCACCCCTGCCCCAAATGCCCCGGCCGGACGCGACGGATGCGAGCCTCTCGTCGCCGACGAGGCCGAAGCGACCGCGCCGCCGAGCGTGGCTCGCCATCGGCTTGGCCGTGGTACTCACCGCCGGCCTGATCGCCAACAGATACAGGAACAATCCGAACGCGAACCTGGTGACGGCCCCCGTCACCGTCGGCGACATCGAGCAGACGGTGCTGGCCACCGGCACGTTGAAGCCGGTCAAACTCGTTGCGGTCGGCGCCCAGGCATCGGGGCGTCTGGTCGCGCTCAATGTCAAGCTTGGCCAGAAGGTCAGGGCCGGCGATCTGATCGGGGAGATCGATTCCCTGACGCAGCAGAATACGCTGCGCACCAACGAAGCGAGCCTGCGCAACGTCCGCGCCCAGCGTGACGAGAAGCTGGCAACGCTGACGCTCGCCGAGGCCAATCTGGCGCGGCAGCAGACGACGCTGGCGCAGAAGGCCTCATCGCGCGCCGACTATGACAGCGCCGAGGCCAGCGTGAAGCAGACGCAGGCGCAGATCGCGCAGCTGGAGGCGCAGATCATCGAGGCCGAAGTCGCGATCGAAACCGCGCGCGTCAATCTCGGCTACACCAGGATCACGGCCCCGATCGACGGCACCGTGCTGTCGATCGTCACCCAGCAGGGCCAGACCGTGAATGCCGTGCAATCGGCACCGACCATCGTCGTGCTCGGACAGGTCGAAACCATGATCGTGCGCGTCGAGATTTCGGAAGCAGATGTCGTCAGGGTGCGGCCCGGACAGAACGTCTACTTCACGATCCTCGGCGATCCCGACCGCCGCTACCAGGCGACGCTCGGCACCATCGAGCCCGCCCCGGAATCGATCAAGAGCGATTCGAGCTTTTCCTCGACCACGACCACGACGTCGAGCTCTAGCACGTCGTCCTCCTCCACGGCGATCTACTACAACGGCGTCTTCGATATCGCCAATCCCGACGGGCGGCTGATGACCTACATGACCGCCGAGGTCCACATCCTGCTCGGCGAGGCCCGCAACGTGCTGACCATCCCCTCGTCCGCTCTCGGCAACGCCGCGGCCGACGGCAGCTATCCCGTGCGCGTGCTCGACGGCGCCGGCCAGCTGGAGAAGCGCAGCGTGCGGATCGGCCTCAACAACAAGATCCGGGCGGAGGTGACGTCCGGCCTGCGCGAGGGAGACCGCGTCGTCATCTCCGCGCCCGACCAGGGCCCGAAGCAGACGATCATGCCGCCGCCGCCCAACGCCGGAGGCATGTGATGGCGGACCTCCTCATCGACCTGCAGGATGTCGGCCGGCGCTACGCGTCGGGCGAGAGCACGGTGCATGCCTTGCGTGGCGTCGACATCCGGATCGCGCGCGGCGAGATGGTCGCCATCATCGGCCAATCCGGCTCCGGCAAATCGACCTTGATGAACATTCTCGGCTGCCTCGACCGGCCGACCTCCGGCAGCTACCGGATCGCCGGCCGCGAGATGAGCTCGCTCGATCCGGACGAACTGGCGGCGCTGCGCCGCGAGCATTTCGGCTTCATCTTCCAGCGCTATCATCTGCTCGGCGAGCTCACCGCCGCTGAGAACACCGAGGTGCCGGCCGTCTATGCCGGACTCGGGCCGGAGGCACGCCGGGCCAAGGCGGAGCGGCTGCTGCAGCGGCTCGGCATGGGCAGCCGCAGCGGCCATACGCCGGGGCAGCTCTCGGGCGGCCAGCAGCAGCGGGTCTCGATCGCCCGCGCCCTCGTCAACGATCCCGACGTGATCCTCGCCGACGAGCCGACCGGCGCGCTCGATCGCGCCAGCGGCGACGAGGTGCTGCGCATCCTCGACGAGATCAGCGCGTCCGGACGCACGGTCATCATCGTCACGCATGATGCCGGTGTGGCGCAGCGGGCGCGGCGCATCATCGAGATCCAGGACGGCCGCGTGATCTCCGATCGGCCCAATCCGCAGCGATCGGTCACGACGCCGGCCGCAGCGGTCGAGGACCATCCCGCCGCGATGTCGTCGTGGTGGCGCAGCCAGGTCGATCGCTTCCGGGAAGCGGCGCGGATGGCGCTGCTCGCCATGAATGCGCACCGGATGCGCGCGTTCCTCACCATGCTCGGCATCATCATCGGCGTCGCGTCGGTCATTATGGTGCTCGCGCTCGGCAGCGGCTCGCAGGCCAGGGTGCTGAAGGACATCAACCGGCTCGGCACCAACACGCTCGAATTCTTTCCCGGCAAGGATTTCGGCGACACGCGCTCCGGCAAGATCAGGACGCTGGTGCTCGCCGACGCCAGGGTGATGGCGCAGGAGCCTTATGTCGATGCGATTTCGCCGACGGTGTCGACGACGAGCACGCTGCGCTTCGGCGCGACCGAGGTCAGCGCGCAGATCTCGGGCGTGGGCGAGCAGTATTTCCGGGTCAAGAACACCGAGCTCGCTGAGGGCAGCTATCTCGATGCCGACACGGTGCGCTCCTATGCGCAGGATGCCGTGATCGACGACAATGCGCGCAAGGCGCTGTTTCCCGATCCGGATGTCAGCCCGCTCGGCAGCGTGATCCTGATCGGCAAGGTGCCGTGCCGGATCGTCGGCGTGACCAAGCAGCAGCAGGCCGGGTTCGGCTCCAGCTCGACGCCGATCGTGTATCTGCCCTACACCACGGTGCAGGCGCGATTCCTCGGCAACCAGGTGCTGCGCAGCATCAGTGTTCGCGTCGACGAGGCGACGCCGATGGCCACGGCCGAGCGCGCCGCGACGGCGCTGCTGACGGCGCGGCACAATGCCAAGGACTTCTTCGTCCTCAACACCGACGACATCCGCAAGACGGTCGAGAGCACGACGCAGGTGCTGACCTTGCTGGTGGCGGCCATCGCCGTGATCTCGCTCTTGGTCGGCGGCATCGGGGTGATGAACATCATGCTGGTGTCGGTGTCGGAGCGCGTCGGCGAGATCGGCGTGCGCATGGCGGTCGGCGCCAGGCGCAGCGACATCCTGATGCAGTTCCTGATCGAGGCGGTACTGGTGTGCCTGCTCGGCGGCGCGCTGGGGCTCGCCCTCGCCGTCGGATTCGGCGCGGCATTCAATGCCCTCGACCTCGGCTTCCAGCTGATCTACTCGCCGCTCGCGATGGCCGGCTCCGCCCTGATCTCCATGGCCATCGGCATCGCCTTCGGCTACACGCCCGCCCGCAACGCATCGCGGCTCGATCCGGCAACGGCGCTGGCGAGGGAGTAGGAATAGGCCCTAATTCGATGAGAGAAGATGAGAAAAGAGACCATGAGAGCGATGGTCGAGCGCTCACCGCAACGGCAGCATGCTCCCTCTCCCCGTGAAGAACGGGGCGAGGGGGCGCACTGCCATCGCGGCCGCCGCCAGACTCTCACACCAAAGGCTGCTGCGCGACTCTCTCGCCTGTTAGTCCCGGATCTTCGTGGTCTGCGCCCGCCCCTACCGCTTCGCCGCCATTTGCGTCCCCGCCGGCGCGTCCTTCGCGACGGCGCCCTTGTCGACCCATTCGGGCGGGGCGCCGAGGCGGTTGGCGACCATGCCTATCAGGCCCGGGTCCCGGCCGAACGCTTCGCAGGCCGCGTTCTTCGGCTTGCCGCCGAGGGCCGCGCCGATGCGGTCGATCGATGGCAGCTTGGGGGCTTTGCCGAATGGCGTTTCACCCGTGATCAGCATCTGGCCGAAATCAGCGCTGAACGAACCGGCGAGATCATAGGCATCGCCCGCCTGCGACAGCACCGGCGAGTTGGTGAACGAGTTGGCGCCGCGCGCCCACACCATCGCAGCCTGCTGCTGGCCTTTGCGATCGAGCGCTTCGGCTTCGATCGTCAGACTGCCGAGTCCGATCGGCAGCCGCGGCACCGGCACGGGAACGCCGAGCGCGCCGGACACCGCGGAGACGACCTTGGAAGCCCCCGCGGCGACCGGATCGGTCGGGCTGGCCTGGGTGATGAAGGTGCGCGTGGTCAGATCCGCCCGCTCGTTCGGCGCGACGACGGTGAAGCGTTCGCTCAAATTGAGGCACAGCGCACGGTCCACCGCGTTGGCCACCAGTTGGCGCTGCTCAACGGTGAGCACCGCGCCCGCCTCCCCGGAAAACGATGTCGGCATGATGCGGATGGTCGAGGCCGCGAGCACCGTATCCTTGTTGACGTCGAGCAGCGACTTGGCGAGCACGCCGTTCGATTCCGCCAGCGCCTGATAGGAGCGGAGCGCGCCGCTCTGCGTCATCGGCGCGGTGGCGCAGCCGGCGAGGCTCAGGCCCGCGCACATCACCACAAGACGGACGCCGATCGTTCCACGAATGGATCTGACGAAAGCCCTGACCTTGCCGTCGACCATGCCCGGACCGCCCTGCTCTGTGAATCGCCCATGGCGGGCGGCGCCTGCTTGTCCTCCGACAATTCGGACAGCGTGGGGCGGAAGCGTGGAAGAATGTCACGGCAACCGCGCCAACAAAGGAGAGAGTGCGGCGAGTTTGTCGCAGCCGTGGCGTTCATGCACCAAGCCGCGATGCCGTGGCACAGCCTCTGCGGCAACCATGTTCGAGATCTACCTACGCTCACCCCGCTAGCTTGTCCAAGGTGATCGGCAGGTCGCGCACGCGCTTGCCGGTGGCGTGATAGACTGCATTGGCGATCGCGGCGGGCACGCCGACGATGCCGATCTCGCCGACGCCCTTGATGCCCATCTTGTTGATGATGCGGTCCTCCTCCTCGACGAAGATCACCTCGATGTCGTGAATGTCGGCATTCACCGGCATGTGATACTCGGCGATGTTGGCATTCATGATGCGCCCGAAGCGATGATCAATCTGCGCTTCTTCGTGCAGCGCCATGCCGATCCCCATGACCACGCCGCCCATGATTTGGCTGGCGGCCGTCTTGGTGTTGAGGATGCGTCCCGCCGCGACGGCATTGACGATGCGCGTCACCCTGATGACGCCGAGCTCCTCGTCGATCTTCACCTCGGCGAAGACCGCCGAATGCGTGTTATGGGCGTGCTTGTCGTCGTCCTCGAACTCCGAGCCGCGCTCCTTCTCGATGCGGTCCATGCCGCCATGGCGCATGACCTCCGACATCGCCACCGACCGGCTACGGTCGGCAATCGCGACGACGGCGCCGTCGGCCAGGGTCACCGCGTCGGCGGTCATTCCCTGCAGTGGTGAGTCCGGCATGGTCTGGGCCATCTTCAGCAGTTCGGCACGAATATCGTCGGCGGCATTGACGATGGCGTGCGAGATCGATGCCGCCGTCCACGAGCCACCCTCGACCGGCGCCTTCGGCAGGCTGGAATCGCCGAGCTTCACCGTGATGCTGTCCATGGGAACGCCGAGCATGTCAGCGGCGACCTGCGCCATGATCGTGTAGGTACCGGTGCCGATGTCGGAAGTGGCGCTTGCCACTTCGACATGGCCGTTTGCGGTCATGACGATGCGGGTCGCAAACGGCATCTGCAATGCTTCCCAGGCGCCGCTCGCCATGCCCCAGCCCACCAACTCGCGGCCGTCGCGCATCGAACGCGGCTCTGGATTGCGCTTCGACCAGCCGAAGGCGTCGGCGCCCTGCTGATAGCACTCCTTCAGTCGCTTGCTCGAGAACGGCAGGTTCTTGTCCTGGTCGCGGTCGGAGTAGCAGCGCAGCCGCAGCTCGAGCGGATCCATCTTCAGCGCGACGGCGAGTTCGTCCATGGCGCACTCCAACCCATAGACGCCGCTGGCGGCGCCGGGCCCGCGCATGTCACCCGGAGTCGGCACGTCGAGCCTGGCAAGACGATGCGTCGCGCGCGACGTCTCGGAAGTGTAGAGCACCTCGCCCCAGCCGATGTCGTTGCGCGAGAACGCCTCGTGCTGCGAGGTCATGGCGATCGCCTCGTGGGTCAGCGCCGCCAGCGAGCCGTCCTCGCGTGCGCCGAGCGCCAGCCGCTCGATCGTCGCCGGGCGATAGCACAGGCCATACATCTGGGCGCGGCTGAGCACCACGCGCACCGACCGCTTCAGCTTGAGCGCCGCCATAGCCGCGAGCGCGACCTGGTATTGCGGCCGCAGGCCGGAGCCGAAGGCGCCGCCGACGAACGGCGACATCACGTGGACCTCCTCGGCCTTCAGCTCGAACACGCTGCAGACATAGCGCTGCACGTTCTGCACGCCCTGGGTCTTGTCGTAGACCACGAGCTTGCCGCCGTCTCTCCAGAGCACTGTGGATGCGTAGAGCTCCATCGGATTGTGGTACTCGATCGGCAGGCCATAGTCGGCGTCGTGACGCACGGGCGCGCCGGCCAGCGCCTTGGTCGCATCCCCGCGTGGCTTCACCGGCTTGTCGACCTTGAACGCCTGCTCGCGTTTGGCATGGAGGTCGGTCGCGAATTCCTCGGTGTGATAGCTGATTTCGAGCAGCGTCGCCGCGAAGCGCGCAATGTCCTCATCCTCGGCGACGACGAGCGCGACCGGCTGGAAGTTGAAATGCACCCGGTCGTCGTAGAGCGGGCGATAGGGCGAGCCGTCTTCGGGCGCGACCTCGTCGCGGTAGCCGTCATCCTTGTCCGCCATGCGGACGCGGTTGGTGTGAGTCAGCACATCGATGACGCCCTCGACGGCTCGCGCGCGGCTGCTGTCGATGCTGACGATGCGGCCTCTCGGGATGGTGGAGCTGACGACGACGCCGAAGGCGAGATCGGGCGCGGTGAACTCGCCGGCATATTTTGCGGCTCCGGTGACCTTGGCGCGGCCGTCGACGCGGGAGGTGGCAGTGCCGATGTGAGCTGTCATGCGATCACCGGATGGTCTTGATGGATTGGATCTGCGGCGTGCCGTTCGCGGCCTGCGTCAGCGTACGAATGATGGCGCGGCGGGCGAGCGGGAGCTTGAAGGCGTTGTGCCGGTAGGGCTTCGCATCCCTCAGCAGAATGTCCGCCGCCCGGCCGAACGCCTCAGGACTCGGCGTCTGTCCGCGCAGAACCGATTCCGCGGCCTCGCTGCGCCACGGCTTGTGGGCGACGCCGCCGAGCGCGAGGCGGGCTTCGGCGATGCGATCGCCATCGCGCGCGAGCGCAGCGGCCACCGAGACCAGCGCGAACGCGTAGGACAGGCGGTCGCGAATCTTGAGATAGCTGTAGTTCGCGGCAAAGCCCTGCGCCGGCAGCTCGATGGCGGTGATGATCTCGTCGGCCTGCAGCGTGTTGTCGAGATCGGGGCGATCGCCGGGCAGCCGGTGAAAGTCGGCAAAGGCGATGACGCGCTCGCCCTGGGTCCCGGCAACGTGCACCGTGGCGTCGAGCGCGGCGAGCGCGACGCACATGTCGGAGGGATGGGTGGCGATGCAGGCCGCGCTGCTGCCGAGGATCGCATGGTTGCGATTGAGGCCCTCGGTGGCGGAGCAGCCTGCGCCCGGCTTGCGCTTGTTGCAGGGCGTGGCGACATCGTAGAAATAGGCGCAGCGCGTCCGCTGCAGCAGGTTGCCGCCGGTCGAGGCCATGTTGCGCAGCTGCGCCGAGGCGCCGGCGAGGATCGCGCTCGCCAGCAACGGATAGCGGCTCTCGATCAGGGGATGATAGGCCAAGGTGCTGTTCGGCACGAGCGCGCCGATCCTGACGCCACCGGCTCTGGTCTCCTCCACCGTGGTCAGCGGCAGCCGGCTGATATCGATCAGGCGGGGGGGCTGCTCGACCCGATACTTCATCAGGTCGATCAAATTGGTGCCGCCGGCGATGAACTTTGCATCGGGCGCGCCTGCCTTCAGCCTGACGGCATCAGCGACATCGCTGGCGCGCGCGTACTCGAAATTGTTCATCGGCTGCCTCCCATCGCCTGCTCGATCGCGCCGACGATGTTCGGATAGGCGCCACAGCGGCAGATGTTGCCGCTCATCAGTTCGCGGATCTCGTCTCTCGTCTTCGCCCTGCCCTCGGCGATCAGGCCGGCGGCCGAGCAGATCTGGCCCGGCGTGCAATAGCCGCATTGAAAGGCGTCGTGGTCGATGAAGGCCTGCTGCAGCGGGTGCAGCTCATCGCCCTTGGCGAGCCCCTCGATGGTGGTGATCTCGGCGCCGCCCTTCATGACCGCCAGCGTCAGGCAGGACAGCACGCGACGGCCGTCGATCAGCACGGTGCAGGCGCCACACTGGCCGTGATCGCAGCCCTTCTTGGTGCCGGTGAGATCTATGTGATTGCGCAGGAGGTCGAGCAGCGTCGTCCACGGGGCGACAGACAGTGTCCGGCTCTCGCCATTGATCCGAAGCGTGATGGACAGCGGTGCAGGTTTGGTCAGAGGTGCGGCACTCTCGCGCGACGGGCTCATGCGGGTGTCTCCGTTGACGGACCCCCTTCAACCCGCCATGGCGCGATTGGTTCTCAACGATTTTTCGGACGACGGAAGGCGCGCCTGTCTCAGGAAGATGCGCGCCGCGGTCAGGCGGCGCGGCCGAGCCAGGCCCGCATCTTCTGGGCCAGGGTGCGCGGCCGGCCGTCCGGCGCGTCCGTGGCTGCCGCGTCGGCATGCTCGCGCGACGCACCGCCCGCGTCCGCGGGTGGCATGGCCGGAGACGGGTCCTCGCTTTGACGGCCGCTTTCGGCAGCCGGTGCCGCCGGTGGCGGCACGAGTGATTTGATTGCCGCGGCGACGGCCTCGATGCGCGCGAGATCCGCCGGCACGCGCTCCGGCGCGTCAGGCTGCGTGACAACTGGATCGCTCGGCACCGGCAACGGAGTCATGTCGGGAGCCGCGGGCATCGGTGCCTGCTCCAGCACGGGCTCGGGCGTCGACTCGACGATCGCCGCGGCGGGCTCCAGCACGGGAACCGAAGCGTCGGGGAGCTGCGACGGAGTCGGCTGCTCCGTCACGCGGCTGCGACGCCGCCGGGCCGGCGCCGGCTTCTCCACTGCCGCATTCTCTGCAGGCGCCTTGCTCGCCGGCTCGAGTGCGGGCTTCGCGCGGGTCTTGCGGATCAGCCCGGCGAGCGCGTAGGGCCCGACCGTTTCCAGGAAGGTCTTCTCGTGATCGCGCGACAGCCGCTCCACCGCAGCGTCGAGCGGCAGCCAGTCCACCGCGCGAACGTCGTCCATCAGCGGCTGCGACGCCTCGCCTGCCGCCTCCATGCGCCAGTAGTGCACGACCTTGGAGCGCGTGCCGGTATCGTGCACCAGCGTGCCGAGGAATTCGTGCACGGTCACCTTGTGGCCGGTCTCCTCCAGCACCTCGCGCTTGGCGGCATCCCGCGGCGTCTCGCCGTCGTCGAGCTTGCCCTTCGGCAGCACCCATTCGTCGCGCTTGCGCAGGCGCACGACCGCAATCCGCGGCGGTTGCTCCCGCCGCAGCACGATGCCCCCTGCCGCCACGATCGGCGCTCTCGCCATCGCCTCTCCCATGCTGCCGGTTGCAGCCCGCTGATTCGCCAGTTCAACGCCAGGACATGACGACGCGCAACGGCGAAATCGAGCTTGGGTTCCCAGTAGCTCACATTCACGGCGCGGCGACGCGCCTGCGCCACAGTGGCTGGCCGGCTCTGATCCTCGTGCCCTCGGCGATGCCAGAAGCGAATGTGAAGTCGCCCGGCGCGAGCAGGATGATGGTCGAGCCGTGCTCGAACCAGCCGAGTTCGTCGCCTTTCGCCACCTGCTTGTTGCAGACATAAGAGAGCGGCCGTTCGGTCTGCGCATTCAATACGCGGTCGAGCGCATGCAGGCGGATGCTCGCAACCAGGATCGCGGCGACCGGCACGATGGTGAACGGCTCGCCTGTCGCGAGATGCGTGCGAATCACGGCGCGCTCGTTCTTGCAGAACAGCCGCTCGACGCGCTTCAGCGCGATCGGATTGACGTTCCAGACGTCGCCGTGAATCAGGCTGACATGTTCGAGCGTCATATCCGCAGGCGCATGGAAGCGATGATACATGCTCGACGTCAGCCGGATCGTGACGAAGCTGCCATTGCGATGGGTCTCGACGACCGCGGGATCGGCGACCAGCTCCTTCAACGAATAGGGTGCGCCCTTGATCTGGTAGAGCTCGCCGTCGCGGATCAGTCCGTGGGCGCCGATGATGCCGTCCGACGGAGTTGTCACCACGGCAGGATCGGGATCGAACGGCCGCAGGCCGGGCTTCAGCTCGCGCGTGAAGCAGGCGTGCAGGCTCTTGAACTCGCTCTCCTTGGCCTCGGACAAATCGAGGTCGGAGAACAGCTTCCATAGCGCGATCGAGGCGTCGCGCAAGAGCGGGTTCTCGATTCTAGAGAACCAGCCCATGAAGCGGGTCAGCGCGGCGCGCGGCACGCGGTTGGTGAGCAGGAAGTTGAGGTCTTCCTGTTGGGTGACGGAGGCGATCAGGCTTTTGACTGTCATGAATCTGTCAGCAGGAGTGGTTAGCGCTTTGGGACATGATGGAAAACTCGATTCCTTATGTATCGCTCGCCGTTGGCGCTGCCGTGACAGCCGCAATGGCCCCGAAGGTGAAGGCCCGCATCGAACTGTCGCGCGCCAAGCACCGCTCGCTGGCCGGCCATTCCAAGATGTCCCGCCGGATCTCCAAGCTGATCCCGCGCTATGAGTTCGACATCGACGATTTCTTCTGCTCGGACGGCGCGCCCCCGGCGATCGCCACGCAGCGGCAGGACGGATTCTTCCAGCTCGGCGCGCTGTTCCAGGACCGATTCGCCAAGAGCCGCGCGCTGACGGCGGAAGCCGCGAGCCGCATCTCCGACCTGCAGTTCACCCAGAGTTATCGCGTGCCGTTCCAGTACAGCCGGCTGGTCAAGGAGCAGCTCGGTGCCGGCTCGTTCATGCAGTCCTCGTCCGGCGTGACGATCACCGATCTCGACGGCAACCAGTTCTACGACCTCACCGGCTCGTACGGCGTCAACATCTTCGGCTACGACTTCTACAAGGAGTGCATCGCGGCCGCCGAGCGGCGCGCGCAGGCGCTCGGCCCGGTGCTCGGGCTGTATCATCCCGTCGTCGCCGACAATGTGAAGCGGCTGACCGAACTGTCCGGCATGGACGAGGTGTCGTTCCACATGTCCGGCACCGAGGCTGTCATGCAGGCGGTGCGGCTCGCCCGCTACCACACCGGCCGCTCGCATCTGGTGCGCTTCGCCGGCGCCTATCACGGCTGGTGGGGCGACGTGCAGCCCGGCGTCGGCAATCCGATCGCGCCGCACGAGACCTATACGCTGGCCGAGATGTCCGAGCGCACGCTGCATATCCTGCGCACCCGGCGCGACATCGCCTGCGTGCTGGTCAATCCGCTGCAGGCGCTGCATCCCAACGGCAACGCGCCGGGCGATTCGGCGCTGGTCGATTCGTCGCGCAAGGGGCGTTACGACCGCGCGGCCTACACCGCCTGGCTGAAGCAGCTGCGCGAGGTCTGCACCACCAGCGGCATCGTGCTGCTGTTCGACGAGGTCTTCCTCGGCTTCCGCCTCGCGCCCGGCGGTGCGCAGGAATACTTTGGCGTCAAGGCTGACATGGTGACCTATGGCAAGAGCCTCGGCGGCGGCCTGCCGATCGGCGTGGTCTGCGGCAGGAAGGAACTGATGCGCCGCTTCCGCGACGACCGCCCGGCCGACATCTGCTTCGCCCGCGGCACCTTCAACTCGCACCCTTACGTGATGACGGCGATGGACGAGTTCCTGAGCCGGCTCGACAGCCCGAACTTCCGCGCGATCTATGACGGCCTCGACGACACCTGGAACGGCCGCGCCGCGCAGCTCAATGCGGAGCTCAGCAAGCGCGACCTGCCGGTACGCGTGTCCAACATGCAGTCGATCTGGCTGGTCGAATACACCGCGCCGTCGCGCTACAATTGGATGCTGCAGTTCTATCTGCGGGCCGAGGGCCTGGCGCTGAGCTGGGTCGGCACCGGCCGCTTCATCTTCAGCCTGAACTACACAGACGCCGATTTCGCCGAGGTGACGAAGCGGTTCGTCGCGGCTGCCGGCAAGATGAAGCAGGACGGCTGGTGGTGGAATGACGGCAAGCTCACCAACAAGGCGATCAAGCGGCAGATCCTGAAAGAGATGCTCGGCGCCGTGGTCCGGCGCTGAGCCATTCTCACAGCGTTGGGCGTCCGACATCGATAGTCCCCACAAACACCGATGCCCGGGGCTGGCCCGGGCATCGCGCCGTCCTGATGGCATCACGCTCAGGCGTGCTGCTCTTCGAGGCCGTCGCCGATCAGATCGAGGCCGGGGTCGATCAGTTCGCCGCGCAGCAGGGCGATCGGCGCCTTGCGGTAGAGCATGAAGTCGTTGAAGGGATCGGTGAGGATCTTGGTCATCCAGACCAGTCCGGTCTCGACGTCGCGGATGAAGAACAGCTGGATGGTGCGGAACATCAGGCCGCCGACGCCGATCATGAGCCACAGCTTGGCGGTCTCGCGGGCGAAATCCATCGCGGTGGCCCAGGGCGAGAACAGGCCGAAGAAGGACGGCTGCAGATACAAGACGGCCGGCGCTGCGGCCCAGATCGTCATCAGCACGACCTTGCGCTGCAGATTGTAGCCGACCTTGATCTCTTCCTTGTGCTCGTGCGTCGCCTGGTTGATGTGATCGTAGCCGCGCGGCTCGAAGAAGAAGTGTCCAGCCTGGCGCGAGGTCATCGACACCAGCCAGCCGATCAGCGCCGAGATCAGCGGATCGAACACCATCATCACATAGGCGATCATGAAACTGACCGCGCTGACGAAATGCAGGCTCTGATTGATGCGGCTGTGATGATAGTAGCGATGGTCGTCCCAGCGCTGGATCCGCAGCTGCTCCAGGAAGTGCTTGATCATGGTTGCTCCGAAGAATGAGTTGCAGGTCGTGTAGAGGGATTCGATGTAGGTCGTGTGACATCATCAAGATGTCACGCGACCGGACGCGGGGAAACGCAGCGAACTATGAGGAAGGAGGCAAGGACCGGAGACGGCTGCCGCGCCTCAGGCAGCGGTAGCGAGATCCATCTTGCGGAAGCGGACCAGCGAGAAGTGGCCGAGCGGCGGAATCAAGCGGCGCTCGACCAGCTCCATGCGCTGTGCGCCGGCGAGCCAGCGCATGTAGCGCGACCAGCCGAACTCGGCGGTGCGGAAGCCGAGCCGGCGCACCACCGGCTGCAGCGCCTGCTCGATCACCCGGCGCAGGCCGTCATCGGCGCTGACGCGGGTCAGGATGATCAGCTCGCCGCCGGGGCGCAGCACGCGGGCGAACTCGTCGAGTGCGACCTCCGGATTGGGCACGGCGGTGACGACATATTGCGCCATCACGACGTCGAAGGAATCATCGGGAAAGTCGAGGTTCTCGGCATCCATCACCGCGAGCCCCTCGACGTTCTTGAGCCGCTGCTCGGCGACCCGGCGCATCGCCTTGCCGAGCATCGCCTCGGAGATGTCGGTGCCGAACACGCGGACATGCGGCGCGTAGAGCGGCAGCGAGATGCCGGTGCCGACGCCGACTTCGAGCACGCGTCCGCCCAACTTGTTGGTGGCCGAGATCGCGGCCTTGCGGCCCTTCTCGAACACGCCGCCGAACACGAGGTCGTAGACCGGCGCCCAGCGGTCGTAGGCCTGCTCGACCTGCTCGCGGTCGAAATCGAGCTCACGCGCGCCGCCGAGCTTCATGGTTTCTGCCATCGGTACATCTCACTACGTTTGGATTGGATCTGAAAACGAAAGGGTTGGCGGTCAGCCGCGCACCGCGCTCTGGCCGGCCAGGATCGGTGCAGGACGAACGACGCGCGACGGCTGCAGCACCGCGAGATTGCCGATGAACTGGCGCGCGCTGTTCTCCCAGGAGCGGTCGAGCGCGAAGGTGCGGCACTCGGCGCGCGACATCGTCAGCGCCTTCAGGCAGGCCGCGCGCAGATCCCAGTCGATCGCACCCACCGGATGATCGGCAATGACGTCGAGCGGACCGGTGACAGGGAACGCCGCGACCGGCGTACCGCAGGCGAGCGATTCCAGTTGCACCACGCCGAACGTGTCGGTCAGGCTCGGAAATACGAAGACATCAGCGGCCGCCATGTGCGCAGTCAGATCCTTGCCGGTCTTCTCGCCGAGGAAATGCGCGGTCGGGAAACGCCGCGCGAGCTCGGCCTTGGCCGGACCGTCGCCGACCACGACCTTCGACCCCGGCAGATCGAGCGACAGGAACGCTTCGAGATTCTTCTCGATCGCGACGCGGCCGACGCTCATGAAGATCGGGCGCGGCAGATCTAACGCGGCCGGCTCGTCGGGATTGAACAGTGTGGTGTCGACGCCTCGCGTCCAGAAGCCGAGACGCTTGAAGCCGCGTGTAGCGAGTTCCTGCTTGAGCGAGTTCGTAGCCACCATGGTCATCGCGGCGGCGTCGTGGAAGCGGCGCATCACCCAATAGCCGACCGCGTCGGGAATACCGGTGCGCACCGAGACATATTCCGGGAAGCGCGTCGTGTAAGAGGTGGTGAACGGCAGGCCGTTGCGCAGGCAGTAGCGCCGCACCGCCCAGCCGATCGTGCCTTCAGTCGCGATGTGGATCGCATCCGGCGCAGCCGCCTCGATACGGCGAGCGATCTCGCCGGCCCGCGTGATCGCGAGCCGCAGGCCCGGATAAGTCGGCACGCCGAACGAGGCGAACCCTTCCGGCGTCAGGAAGGTGATGTCGTAGCCGAGGCCCGCAGCGGCACGCGACAAGGAGGTGAGCGTGCGTACCACGCCATTGACCTGCGGGTGCCAAGCGTCGGTTGCGATTAAGATCCGCATAAGGCGATCCGGAAAGTTGCAGCGATTCTGAACGTCCGCAAAATCCGACATTGTTATTTCAGGCGTGTGACGTCATCGAACTGTCGAAGGCTGTTTTTGCGCCCACCCACCGCCCGCGCCTGCAATCTGCGCGCTCGCTGTCGTGAAACCGTCATGAAACAAACGGTTAAGCCGACGAAACCGTTTTACTTGCAGCGCGCAAACGCAATGAAACTTTTCTCCCTTATGAGTTGCAGCATCAAGGAGCCGGACGAAGCGCTCCGAAAGTGATGACAGGCAACTGATTTCAAGCGCGCAGGCTGAGACAACAGCCGCGCAACGGCGATCAAACAGGGGGACGTTCATGGTCACGTCAGGCACGACCCGTTGGCAATCCCGCATCCTCTTTGGCGCACTTCTGGCCGGCGCGGTCGCGAGCGCGTCACCGACGCAGGCCGCGTCCCCTGCTCCGTTCCCCTTCCCGTTGCTGCTGCCGCCGCCGGTCGCGAGCTATGAGCCGCCGGCCACCGCGCCGCAGCTCGTCGATCCGCGCGAGGACGACGCGACTTATGAGTTGCCTGCGCGCCTGCGCCGCCAGGTCGTGAACTACACGACCCGCGAAGCCCCGGGTACCGTCATCATCGACACCCCGAATACCTATTTGTACTACGTGCTCGGCAACGGCCAGGCGATTCGCTACGGCATCGGCGTCGGCCGCGACGGCTTCACCTGGTCCGGCGTGCAATCGGTGACCAGGAAGGCTGAGTGGCCGGACTGGACGCCGCCGCCTGAGATGATCGCGCGCCAGCCTTATCTGCCGCGCCACATGGCTGGCGGCCCCGGTAATCCGCTCGGCGCCCGCGCGATGTATCTCGGCGGCACCGTCTATCGCATTCACGGCACGAATGCCCCCGATACCATCGGCACCCATGTATCGTCGGGCTGCATTCGCCTGACCAATCAGGACGTGATCGATCTCTATTCCCGCGTGACCGTCGGCGCCAAGGTCGTCGTGCGGCCGATGGAACGCCGCGCCGATCTTGGCCGAGTTCTTGGCCGCGTGACGCGCTGATCGGCGCGACACATCGGCTCCTGCCTTTTCCTACTTGCTTCCTCCCAGCTTCGCTCTTCCTCCCAGACTTGGACCGCCGTGGCCTCGCGCTCCGGCGGTCCTTTTTTTGCCCGGCGTGTTCACCATCACGCCGGATTGATGGCATCCCGCCGCAGGTGCTGCTCTGGCGCGCCTCCGTCCAGCCCTGTAAACTCGGCAATCTCGCATTAACCGTGATCTCGCCGCCGCGGCGCGCCGACATCGCGGCAGCTGGAGTCCGTGGACCCGACATGAAGCTTCCGACGCCGCCACCGGATTGGCAGGGCAGGCCTCATCCGCTCGCTCCGAAATCGCAGCAGCGGCCGCCGCGACGCTCGCCGCCCCGGCTGCGAACGGCCCTGATCGGGGTTGCCGGCCTTGCCGCGCTGGTCCTGATCGGAATCATCATCGCCGAAGTGTTCCTGTTTTCCGGCAGCACACCGGCGCCGCAGCTCGCCGAGCTGCCGCCGTTGCCGCCGGCGACCCGCAACTCGATCATCATGGCGCCGGTCTCGATTTCGCTCGGAGCGATCCGGGATGCCGCCGAGAAGGCGACGCCACGCAATTTCTCGGGCAAGTCCGACAATCCGGTGTCTCAGCTGCTGCAGAATGCCGACATCGGCTGGACGGTCTCGCGCGGAGCGATCGCCGCGACGGGCGCACAGGATACGCTGTCGCTGATGACGCCGCTCTCGGGCCGGCTGAACGTCACGGGATCGCTGTCTGCGAAAGCGACCGGCGCGCTCGGTGACGCCATCGGCGGGCTGCTCGGATCGGACGCCGCCAGCAAGATCGGCGGCATCAACATCAAGAACCTGAACGCCACCGCCGACATCAAGGGCAGCGTCATGATCTCGATGCGGCCGCGGCTGGCCGTGTCCTGGTATGTCGAGCCCAATTTCGCGGCCCAGGTCAATCTCGGCGACACCGCGCTGACCGTCGCCGGCGCGCGCGTCAACGTGCCGGCGCAAATGAAGCCGGTCATCGACAAGACCGTCAATGAACAGCTCAGTGCCCTCAGCGAGCGGCTGCGCAAGGACCCGACGCTGAGACGAAATGCGCAGATGCAATGGTCCCGCGCCTGCCGCTCGGTCCCGCTGCAGGGCTCGGCGCCCGGACTGCCGCCGGTCTGGCTCGAGATCAAGCCGACGCGCGCGCTCGCAGCCCAGCCGGTGATCGATGCCAACGTCGCGACGGTGACGATGGGCATCGAGGCGGAAACCCGGGTGACGCCGGCAGAGACCAAACCCGAATGCCCGTTCCCCGAGAAGCTCACGATCGTTCCGCCGACCACCGGGGGCATCAACGTCGCGGTCCCGGTCGACGTGCCCTTCACCGAGCTCACCAAGCTCGTCGACTCGCAGCTCGCCGGCCGGACGTTCCCCGAGGACGGCTCCGGACCGGTCGCCGTCACCGTCAAGCATGCGACCGTCACGCCCTCGGGCAACCGGCTGTTGATCTCGCTGCAGGTCAAGGGCAAGGAGAAGGAGAGCTTCTTCGGCTTCGCTGCTGAGGCGACGGTGCATATCTGGGGACGCCCCCTGGTCGACCAGGCGCAGCAGATCCTGCGCCTCGCCGACCTCCAGCTCGCCGTCGAATCGGAGGCCGCGTTTGGCCTGCTCGGCGCCGCGGCCCGCGCTGCGGTTCCGCATCTGCAGCGCGCGCTGCTGGAACGGTCAGTGGTCGATCTCAAGCCGTTCGCCGACAATGTCCGTGAGAAAATCGCGACAGCGATTGCGGAGCTGCAGAAGAACGAGAACGGCATCCGCGTCGACACCGACATCAACAATCTGGCTCTGACCGACATCGCCTTCGATGCCAAGGTGCTGCGCGTGATCGCCTCGGCCGAGGGCACCCTGTCGGTCCGGGTCAACACCTTGCCGGGCCTGTAGTCCGCGGTCCTGCAACGGTCCCATGCGCGGCATCGCCGACAACGCGTTCGGCCAAGCGCTGGAGCACGACGCTGCCGACGTCGTGAAGGAGGCCGGCTCCCCAGTGAAGAACGGGAAGAGGGAGCGCACCAGTCGTGCGACAATGGCCGGTGTCGCACCGACAGCGAGTAGCCATCTGCTTGTGAAGCGTCGCCCGCTCCGCGTGGACGGTGCAACCTCTCCCCGCCCTTTGCGGGGAGAGGTCGGATTGCGCAGCAATCCGGGTGAGGGGCATGGCACCGGCGGTGCTACATGACGGCTCCATCGGACTCGTACGTCGGTGCCAATTGCTACACCGCTCGTGCGGCTGCCCCTCACCCCAGCCCTCTCCCCGTGAAGAACGGGGAGAGGGAGCGCAGCGGCGCTCGGAGCGAGGGCTCAGTTCATCAATCAGTGCTGATTTGACCCTCTACGGCGACATTGCGGACATTGCATCGGTAGTCGGGTGCAGCAAAGCCAGTATCGCGTTCATCCATCACGCTTGACGCACCCACACGAAAGCCGCAACACGGGTCTAGCTGATGTCCAGGCCGTGCCCGACGTTGCCGCCAGGAAACATTTCGCAACAAAAAACTTCGCAAAACGCCGCGATTCTAGGTCAATTGACGGTATGGCCCAGACACAACCCCACATCCTGGTCGTCGAGGACGACCGCGAGACGCGGACGCTGATTGCGAAATATCTGCGCAACAATGCCTGCAACGTGACGACCGCGACCGATGGCCGCGAGATGACCCGCATCATGGGAGATCACCGGATCGACCTGCTGATCCTCGACGTGATGCTGCCCGGCGAGGACGGCCTGACCTTGTGCCGCAAGCTGCGCGCGGAATCGCAGGTGCCGATCATCATGCTCACCGCGCGCGGCGAGGACGTCGACCGCATTCTCGGTCTCGAGATGGGCGCCGACGACTACCTGCCCAAGCCATTCAATCCGCGCGAGCTGCTCGCCCGCATCAATGCGGTGCTGCGCCGACAGGCGGCCGCGATGACCGCGAGTGCGACCGAAGGTGCGACCGCGCTGAGCTTCCTCGGCTGGAAGATCGACTTCCGCCTGCGCGAGCTGCGCAACCCCGAAGGCGCGCGCGTGGCGATGACGAGCGCGGAGTTCGACCTGCTGCGCACATTCTGCGAACGGCCCGGTCGCGTGCTGTCGCGCGACAGCCTGCTCGACCTGACGCAAGGCCGCAGCGCCGGCTCGTTCGAACGCTCGATCGACGTTCTCGTCAGCCGTATCCGCCGCAAGATCGAGCCTGATCCGCAGGAGGCCACGATGATCAAGACCGTGCGTTCCGGCGGCTACATGTTCACGCCCGTCGTCGAGGTGTTGACCGCGCCGCAGAGCCATTGACGGAGCGGTGATGAGGTCGTTCGGCTTTCTCAACCTGAAGGGAATCCGCGGCCAGATCACGGCGCTGGTGGCGATCTCGATCGTGGCGCTCCACGCCATCATCACGGCGGCATTCTTGTTGTATCGCGCCGAGCAGCCCTCGGGTGAGAACGAGGCCGGCCCGTTCCAGCTCGCCACCGTCGTCCACGTTCTCGGTCGCGCCCCCGCCGACGAGCGGGCCCGGTTGCTCACCGACATCGCCCGCGCCTATCCCGAATTCGACATCAAGGCGCAGTCCGGGCCGATGCAGGCCGATCCAGCGCAGCAGGCGGCGGAGAAAGACGGCTGGCGGGGTGGCGGCGAAGCGGATGGCGGACACGGCCCCGGCGGCTTTCGTGGTCTCGGCCCCGGCTACCGGGTCTTCATGCCGCCGCCCGGATCGCCCCTGCACCGTGTCGTCTTCGCGCTTCCCGACGGCGAGCTGATCTCCGCCAAAACGCCCGACCGGCCGCACCGGCCGCCGTTCTGGGGCGCGCCGTGGCTGACGACGATCCTGTTCGCGCTGATCAGCACGACGCTGCTCGGCCTGTGGGCCGCACGTGCGCTGACCTCACCCTTGTCGAGCTTCGCGAAGGCCGCGGAAACCTTCAGCCTCGATGGCGACTCCGCCGCCCTGCCCGAACGCGGCCCCGAGGAAATCCGCTCGCTGGCGCGCGCCCTGAACCGCATGCGTCAACGCATCACCGCGCTGATGAACGACCGCACCAAGATGCTCGCGGCGATCAGCCATGACCTGCGGACGCCGCTCACCCGCATGCGGCTGCGCTGCGAGTTCGTCGAGGATGAGCTGCAGCGCAGCCGCATGCTGGCCGACCTCGATCAGATGCATGCGATGCTCGGATCCGTGCTGTCGTTCCTGCGCAACGGCCGCAAGCTCGAGCCGATGACGCTGGTCGACATCGCCAGCATCCTGCAGCTCGTCGCCGACCAGTTCGCCGACGTCGGGCACGACGTGACCTATGTCGGGCCGACGCACGCCATGGCCACCGTGCGGCCGGACGATCTGCTGCGCTCCGTCACCAACCTGGTCGAGAATGCCGCGAAGTACGGCAAGCTGGTCGTGATCAGGCTGACCGTCTCCGGATCGTGTCTGACCATCGACGTCGAGGATGACGGTCCCGGCATCGCCGATGCGCTCAAGCCGACCATGCTGGAGCCGTTCGTGCGCGGCGACGACGCCCGCAACATGGACGAAGCCACCGGCTTCGGACTCGGACTGTCGATTGCAAAGGCGATCGTCCAGGCGCATGGCGGAGAGTTGTCGCTGCACGACCGCAGGCCCTGCGGACTCGTCGCGCGCATCGAGCTGCCGCTCGGCCGAACCACACTCCGTCCTGCCGCCTGACGCGCGAACGCGCCCGGACTAATCCGGGCGCGCCGTGTCGCTCAAATCAGGCCGTCGGTCCGAATTACTCCGAGTACTTGAACTCGGGCATCGACTTCAGCTGATCCTTGGTGGCGTTGATCATGGCATGGTCGGGATACCAGCGGTTCTTCGACGAGCTCATCGAGGACGACGACGAGGTACCTGTAGCGGCGCCAGTCGTGGTGGTCGAAGCGGGCGGCGTTGTCGAGGCCGGCGGCGTGGTGCCGGCCGGGGCATTGGCTGCAGTGCTCGCCTGAACCGGCTGATCTGAGAACTTCAGCTGGTCGAACGCGACGGCCACCATGTGCTCGCCCATGCCGAGGAAGCCGCCGACACCGATCACGACGCCCTTGATGGCGCCGCTCTTGTCGACGAGCATGTCGTCGATCGAGCCGACGTTCTCGTTGTTGTTGTTGTAGACCTTGACACCGACCAGCTTCGAGCTGCGCCAGTCACCCTGATAGGACGCCGCTGTGGTGTCGCTCTTGATCGTGGTGCTGGTGGTCGTGGTGGTGCTCTCCGCGGCGAACGCCGCGGTCGCGAGCAGCAGGGAACCGGCGAGGCCGGCCGCAACAGTCTTCATCACCATGTGGTGTCTCCTCTCAGTGAATGGTGACGAGAGAACTGCAACGGACAGTCCGCGTTCCGCCGGAACCACGATTTCGTCACGTTGCGCGACAAGCGGCCTCACCGCGACGCGGAAGTGTTACTGAGTGACGGTTGGGGGAGGAGAATTCGTTGTTTCGGCAACTGTGGGTTCGTGCGCACGGTTGTAGTTGAGAACTTGGTTGCATCTTGTCGATCGATGCGAACCGCCCGCCGCAACGACAGTCGGCTCCCTCTCCCCGTTCTTCACGGGGAGAGGGTTGGGGTGAGGGGCAACGGCACGGGAAGTGCAAGTCTTTCCCCGATGGCTTGTGATGAAAGAGCTAAGCTCGAACTGCGTCGGAGACGCGCGAGCCTCGAGCAGACTTCAGTTCTAACAACTAAGTCTGCCCATGTGGCTGCCCCTCACCCCGACCCTCTCCCCGTGAAGAACGGGGAGAGGGAGCGCACCGCCGTCGCGGTTGCAGCTCACGGCTTATTCGCTCGTTTCTCATGGAGGAAATCGGCAGAATTTAGCTAAACCCTGCAGGCCTGCCAACCACCTACGCCGCCAGCGCGCCGTCATCAACCGCTTCGGCGTAGAAGGCGATGGTCTCGTAGCGGTAGTCGCAGAGGCGGCAGTGCCAGAGATAGGCGGTGCGGCGGCCATCCTTCTCGACCCAGGACGGCAGCGCGATCGGCTCGCCGCATTGGGCGCAAGGATTGTTGCGCGGCATGTCGAGGACGCGCACGGCGGGTTGCGGGCTGTCGATGCCTCGGAAATGGATGTTAGTTGATGCGATGTCGGCTGGCTTCGCGGCCATGACGCGCTCCCTCTCTGTTCAGTCTTTTTGAATGAGTCAGGCTTGCTGTCGAACTGACAGGTCTCATCATAGCCGCATGGCCACCGGTTTGCACGCGCCGGGATGCCGCGCGACATCCGACCTCACGCGGATGCGATCGATGTGTTCGATTCAGTGAGCGGCAGAATCGACCGCCGGTTCCACGGCATGCCGGACGCCAGCCTTGCGCAGATGGATGGTGGCGATGTCATCGGCATAGACTTTCTGCCAGCCATCGACATGGTCGAGCAGCTTGGTGGCCGCGCTCTGGGTGCGCAGCAAGGTCGCCTCGATCTGGTAGTCCTTCAGCAGGCGGAACAGATTGTCCGGCTCCATCAGGCCTGACGCGGCGTTGTGATCGACGAAGAATTTTTCACCATAGAGCTCGGTGCGGCCGTCGATGAACGGCGCCACGCCGGCCGAGATCAGATAGCCACCGAAATCGTAGTCGTTGAGGACGCGGGTGAGGTTGAGCTTCTTGAGCTCGGTCACCGCCGCAACCGGCGTGCCGCGCAGGTTGGGCGCAAAGGAGAGGATCGGCGCCGAGGCGAAGGTGGCCATGCAGAGCGCGAGCACGACCGCGGCCGTCAGCAACGCCCGCGCACCGCCGGCTGTTTGCGTCGGCTCTCCGTTGGATTGCCGCGCCAATGGCGATGCGAGCACCAGCGGGCCGACCAGCGCCAGGATTTCCGCAGCGCGCCCCTGCGCCAGCGCCATGTGCAACAGGCCGAGCAGCATCAGGATGCGCACCGGCGGCAGCCGGACGCCGTGAAACAGCGCAAATCCGATCGCCATCAGCAGGCAGATCTCGAACGGACCGAGGCCCTGGAAATCAGCCGCCTTCCATTCCACGATCAGCGGCAGCGCCTCGCCGAGCGACAGGATCTTCTGCGACGCGAGCAGCGCGTTCCAGCCATAGGGCGTGCAGCAGCTCGCGGCCAGTGCCAGCGCGGCGAAGGCGGCCCAGCGCAGCGCGAGCGCACGGCGGGCGTGCGGCTCGGCATTCACCAGCGCATCGAGCGCGGCGGGTGCGATGAAGAACAGGCCGAACACGAAGCCGCCGTGCAGATTGGCCCACAGCGCCAGCAGCAGCACCATCGCGATCGGCGGCGCCTCCTTGCGGTCTGCGGCGTCGATCAGCCCGGCCATCCAGGCCACCAGGATCGGAAACGCCAGCACGTGCGGCCGCGCCAGCAGGTGCGGCAGGCAGAGCAGGAACGCGGCGACCACGAACACCAGCGTCGTGCTGTCGCGCAGCTGTCGGCTCAAGGCGCGCGCGAGCAGCGCGAAGGCGAGCGCAATGGCGGAAGCCGCCAGCACCACAGGGCCGGTCCAGCCGGCGATGGCGTAAGCGCCGGCATAGGCGACCTGCGCCAGCCATTGCGTCGAGATCCACGGCGCGCCGCGCATGGTGAAGGAATAGACGTCGACCTCGGGAACCGCGCGATGGTCGATGATCCACTGTCCCACCGTGATCTGCCACAGCGTGTCGGGATCGTTGAGCAGCCGGTTGCCGGAGATCAGCAGCAGCGCGTAGACGCCGGCGCCGACCCACAGCGCGAGCTGCGCGTGCGCCGGACGGGCGGTCGCTTCGGAGTGGGTGACGGACAGCGTCATTGCGGCAAGAGCCCTGATCGGGAGACGTCCGCCACCCAAGCACGCCGGCCATAATTCGGGGTAAATCCCGGAAACCATCGTGCCCAAACCGGCGTCATCGCCGCATTTCGGCCATAATATCGCCCGGCGTTCGCACCAATTACGGTGCGTAAAGTGTAAACGCGTGCCGGGGGGCCTGCTTGGCACGCGCGTTGGTTCCCGGGGGATCCTGACACATGAAACGTCTCGTGCTGACGGCCTGCCTGGCGGGCCTTGCCATGGCTGGTCACCTGCCGTCGGTCATGGCGGCCGAGGATGCGACCACCGCATCGGACACGGCCGGCAAGGCCCGGTCCGGCAAGATCAAGCTGGCGCACGTCCGTGCCGACAGCATCAAGGATTTCGCCGCGCGCAGCGCCGTGACCAAGGCCGCGCGCGAGGTCGAGGCGATCGAGGCGGTGAGCAGCGCCGACACCACCCAGCCGATGGATGCCAATGCCGCCGCGCCGGCCGATGCCGACGCCCTCCCGGCCGAGCCCGCCGCCGAGCCGCGCGAGACCGAGCGCCGGGCTGCGGACATCAAGCCCAAGCACATGAACACCGGCCATCCGCATATCGATGCGCTGGTCGCCGTTCATGCCGCCGCCAACAACATTCCGGAATCGCTGATTCACCGCGTCATCGTGCGCGAGAGCAAGTACCAGAAGGACCTCGTCGGCAGTTGCGGCTGCATCGGCCTGATGCAGATCAAGCTCGGCACCGCGCGCGGCCTCGGCTACACCGGCGATGCGGCCGGCCTGCACGATCCGAACACCAACCTCACCTATGGCGTGCGCTATCTCGCCGGCGCCTATCGCGCCGCGCGCGGCGATCACGACCGCGCGGTGGCCTATTTCGCCAAGGGCTATTACGAGGTGGCCAAGCGGCAGCGCCTCGCCGATTCCAGGCCCTCCCTCCGGCCGGTGCGCGTCAGCGCGCCGCTCGACATCACGCCGAAGATCGCCGGCAGCCGCCACGCCCGCGCGCACTGACGCGATTTGGTTCCTAACGGCCGTACACCGTGTTTCCATGACACTCCGTTGACACGGGGCCGTATCGGTCTATTTTAAGCGCGTTCCGAGGGGAGCTCCGAGGGGGAGCTGAGATACCGCAGCGTGAATGCGGTGACCCTTTGAACCTGATCCGGGTCATGCCGGCGAAGGGACAGGGATGCAGCAGACGCTTACGCGCGGGGATGTCCCCGTATCCATCATCGGTGCAGGCATTGCAGGCGCCTGGCAGGCGCTGCTGTTCGCGCGCGCCGGTCACGACGTGACCCTGCACGAGCGCAGCGACGCCGCGCTGATGCTCTCCACCAGCCATTGGGCCGGCGGCATGCTGGCGCCGTATTGCGAAAGCGAAATCTCCGAGCCCGTCATCAGCCGGCTCGGCCTCGCCTCGCTCGACATCTGGCGGCGCGAGATGCCGGAGACGCCGTTCAACGGTTCGCTGGTGATCGCCCATGCCCGCGACCGCGCCGATTACGACCGCTTCGCCCGCCGCACCTCGGGCTATCAGCGGCTCGACGCCGCGGCTCTCGCCGCGCTGGAGCCGTCGCTGGAGGGCCGCTTCCGCGAGGGCCTGTTCTATCCGACCGAGGGCCATGTCGAGCCGCGCCGCGTGCTGCCGAGGCTGCACCAGAGGATCGTCGAAGCCGGCGGCCGCGTGCTGTTCAACAGCGCGGTGAGCGCTGATGATCTCGATGGCTTGGTGATCGACTGCCGCGGGCTCGAGGCGAGAGACGCCGAGCCGGAGTTGCGCGGCGTCAAGGGCGAGATGATCCTGATCGAGACATCAGAGGTGCAGCTGGCGCGGCCCGTGCGGCTGATGCATCCGCGCTTTCCGCTCTATCTGATCCCGCGTGAGGACAACCTGTTCATGCTCGGCGCAACCTCGCTCGAGGCCGAGGACACCGGCGTCAGCCTGCGCTCGGCGCTGGAGCTGCTGGGCGCCGCCTACTCCGTGCATCCCGCGTTCGGCGAGGCGCGCATTCTCGAATTCGGCTCCGGCTTGCGGCCGGCCTATCCCGACAATCTGCCGCGCATCACGGTGCAGAGCGAGCGCGAGATCCGCGTCAACGGCCTCTACCGGCACGGCTTCCTGATCTCGCCGGCGCTGGCGCAGGCGACGCTCAACTATGTCGCGCATGGCCAGATCGACAACGAGGTGATGCGATGCGCGTGACGGTCAATGGCGAAGCCCGTGACATCAGCGCCACCAGCGTCGCCGCGCTGCTCTCCGAGCTCGACTACGAAGGCACCCATTTCGCGATCGCGCTGAACTACGACGTCGTGCCGAAGAGCCGCTGGGCCGAAACGGCGCTGAACGCCGGCGACGAGATCGAGATCATCACGCCGCGGCAGGGAGGGTGATGGCCGTGAGACGCGCGCTCTGGCCTCAAACTCCGCCGTCGTCCCAGCGAAAGCAGGGACCCATAACCACCGGCCGCAGTGATGGCGCTCGGTCTCTCCCATCGTGCCGCCACGCGAGATCACGCGGTATGGGTCCCGGCGTGCGCCGGGACGACGGCTTCGTTCGGAGCGACACCGTCCGTAACGACGGAGACAACTAATGCCTACATTCTACGACAAGACCTTCACCTCGCGCCTCCTCATCGGCTCCGCGCTCTACCCCTCGCCCGCGATCATGCAGGACGCGATCCGGGCCTCCGGCGCTGAGATCGTCACCGTGTCGCTGCGGCGGGAGGCCGCGGGCGGCAAGAGCGGTGATGCATTCTGGAAGCTGATCAACGCGCTCAATGTCACGGTGCTGCCGAACACCGCCGGCTGCCGCAGCGTGCGCGAGGCGGTGACGACCGCCAAGCTCGCGCGTGAATTGTTCGGCACGAACTGGATCAAGCTCGAGGTGATCGGTGACAACGACACCCTGCAGCCCGACGTCATAGGCCTGGTCGAGGCCGCCACCATCCTGATCAAGGACGGTTTCGAGGTCTTCCCCTATTGCACCGAGGATCTGACGGTGGCGACACGCCTGGTCGATGCCGGCTGCAAGGTTGTGATGCCCTGGGCGGCGCCGATCGGCTCGGCGAAGGGCATCATCAATCGCGACGCGCTGAAGCTCTTACGCGACCGCCTGCCCGACATCACGCTCGTCGTCGACGCCGGCCTCGGCGCGCCCAGCCACGCCGCGGAAGCGCTGGAACTCGGCTACGACGCCGTGCTGCTGAATACCGCGATCGCCAAGGCCGCCGACCCCGTCGCGATGGCCCGGGCCTTCAGGCTCGGCTGCGACGCCGGCCGCACCGCCTACGAGGCCGGGCTGATGGACGCCCGCGATTTCGCTTCCCCCTCCACCCCTGTCGTTGGGACCCCGTTCTGGCATGCCGTATCCTGATCGCTTCTATCCCGTCGTCGACAGCCTCGCCTGGGTCGAGCGCCTGACCAAGCTCGGCGTCGGCACCGTGCAACTGCGTGCCAAGGATCTCAATGACGGCGAGGCGCTGCAGATCGTCACCGACGCGCTCGCCATCACCAGGGGCACGGCGACGAAGCTTATCGTCAACGACTACTGGCGCGCCGCCGTCGTCGCCGGCGCCGAGCATGTCCATCTCGGCCAGGAGGATCTGGCGGAGGCCGACGTCAAGGCGATCAAGGACGCTGGCCTCACGCTCGGCCTCTCGACCCATGACGATGCCGAGCTGGAGACTGCGCTCGCGGCCCAGCCCGACTACGTCGCGCTCGGCCCGATCTTCCCGACCACCTTGAAGGCGATGCGCTTCGCGCCGCAGGGCATCGCGAAGATCGGCGTGTGGAAGCAGCGCATCGGCAACATCCCGCTGGTCGCGATCGGCGGCATCAAGCTGGAGCAGGCCGCGGAGATCTTCGCCGCCGGCGCCGACTCCATCGCCGTCGTCAGCGACGTCACCCAGAACCCCGACCCCGACGCCCGAATCCGCGCCTGGCTCGATGCGGTGAGGGAGCCGGCGTGATGCCCCACTCGCTCCACCGTCATTGCGAGCGAAGCGAGGCAATCCAGGGCCGCGGGTGCCGCCCCGGATTGCTTCGTCGCAAGTGCTCCTCGCAATGACGTCCCCCATTCACTCCGACAACAACAATTGAGAAGGAGGATCCCATGAACATCCGCTCCAATCCCGACACCACCCTGCCCGCCGTCACGACCGGCCCGCTGCCGTCCTCGCGCAAGATCTACGCGACACCTGACGCCGCGCCCGACCTGCGCGTGCCGCTGCGCGAGATCATCCTCTCCGAGGGTGCGGGCGAGCCGAACCTGCCCGTCTACGACACCTCCGGTCCCTACACAGATCCGTCCGTGACGATCGACGTCAACGCCGGCCTGTCGCGCGCCCGCTCCGCATGGGTGCTGGAGCGCGGCGGCGTCGAGGAGTATGAGGGCCGCGACATCAAGCCGGAGGACAACGGCAATGTCGGCGCCGACAAGGCGGCGAAGGCCTTCGTTGCGCATCACAAGCCGCTGCGCGGCCTCGACGGCCACAAGATCACCCAGCTCGAATTCGCCCGCGCCGGCATCGTCACCAAGGAGATGATCTACGTCGCCGAGCGCGAGAATCTCGGCCGCAAGCAGCAGCTGGAGCGCGCCGAAGCCGCGCTCGCCGACGGCGAGAGTTTTGGCGCCGAGGTCCCCGCCTTCATCACCCCGGAGTTCGTACGCTCCGAGATCGCGCGGGGACGCGCCATCATCCCCTGCAACATCAACCACGCCGAGCTGGAGCCGATGATCATCGGCCGCAACTTCCTCACCAAGATCAACGCCAATATCGGCAACTCGGCGGTGACCTCTTCAGTGGAAGAGGAAGTGGACAAGATGGTGTGGGCGATCCGCTGGGGCGCCGACACCGTGATGGACCTCTCGACGGGCCGCAACATCCACACCACGCGGGAATGGATCCTGCGCAACTCGCCGGTGCCGATCGGCACCGTGCCGATCTACCAGGCGCTGGAGAAGTGCAACGGCGATCCGGTGGCGCTGACCTGGGAGCTCTACAAGGACACCCTAATCGAGCAGTGCGAGCAGGGCGTCGACTACTTCACCATCCACGCCGGCGTGCGGCTCGCCTACATCCACCTCACCGCGAGCCGCGTCACCGGCATCGTCTCGCGCGGCGGCTCGATCATGGCCAAGTGGTGCCTCGCGCATCACAAGGAGAGCTTCCTCTACACCCATTTCGACGAGATCTGCGACATCATGCGCAAGTATGACGTCTCGTTCTCTTTGGGCGACGGCCTGCGCCCCGGCTCGATCGCCGACGCCAACGATCGCGCGCAGTTCGCCGAGCTGGAGACGCTGGGCGAGCTCACCAAGATCGCCTGGGACAAGGGCTGCCAGGTCATGATCGAAGGCCCCGGCCACGTGCCGATGCACAAGATCAAGATCAACATGGACAAGCAGCTCAAGGAGTGCGGCGAAGCGCCGTTCTACACCTTGGGGCCGCTGACCACCGACATCGCGCCGGGCTACGACCACATCACGTCAGGCATCGGCGCCGCCATGATCGGCTGGTTCGGCTGCGCCATGCTGTGCTACGTGACGCCGAAGGAGCATCTGGGTCTGCCCGATCGCAACGACGTCAAGACCGGCGTCATCACCTACAAGATCGCCGCCCACGCGTCTGATCTGGCCAAGGGCCACCCCGCCGCGCAGCTGCGCGACGACGCGCTGTCCCGCGCCCGCTTCGAGTTCCGCTGGACCGACCAGTTCAACCTCGGCCTCGACCCGGACACCGCCAAAAGCTTCCACGACGAGACTCTGCCGAAGGAAGCCCACAAGGTCGCGCATTTCTGCTCGATGTGCGGCCCAAAGTTCTGCTCGATGAAGATCACCCAGGACGTCCGCGACTACGCGGCGACGCTGAATGATCCCGCTACGGTCGGCATGACCATCAGCGGCACCATCGAGGACGGCATGGCCCAGATGAGCGCCAAGTTCAAGGAAATGGGCGGCAGCGTTTATCTGGATGCTGACAAGGTGAAGGAGAGCAACAAGGCGTTGTCCTGACGCCGCGCGCAGCTCTCTCCATCGTCATGGCCGGGCTTGACCCGGCCATCCATCAAAGCCGGGCGCAAGCCCGGCTTTTTGCTCATGTTGCTGCAGTTGTCGAACGATCCAATCCTTCGTTCTCGTTAAATGTACGCGCCATCTTGGCCTTTCGAAGCAGGTGCTGCGCAAACAAAATCAGTTCAAGAGAAAGCAAAGGGTCGTCTATCCATTTGAACTCGTGCGTAACTGGATTGCGGATTCCTAGCATTGCACCCGCATATAGCTGCAGATAACCCTTTTGCTCATCCTGTTCGGAGGTTGTTTTACGTTCGCTCCAAAAGAGGAGCGGATTCGCAGTACTAAATACTTGTTGCATTAGCGGCGTCCCAGATACTCCAAGAGCATTCGACTTCTGTTGAACATACTTTTCAACAGCCTTGAACGCTTCTTGAACAGCGAGCGAATAGTGCCCGGACGCGTAAAGATCGCGAGAGACGGATTCAATTTCAACTTCTGTAACGGCGCGGATGTAAATACTTACCGGACCGGAGTCTTCACTCAACCGAGGAAGCGCAAGCATTCGCGGAGCTGGCAGCGCGAGAACGGTCTGGGCTAATCCCACTTCCAGGATATGTTCTTGTAGCTGCTTTATGCGCTCAAGAAAGTGGCTTATCATACAGGTAACGCCTCATCGCTGAAAAAATTGACTCGATCTGCTCTCCCGTCGCGTCTGCACTGATATGAATTTGAACATTTACGTTAAGCGGCATCAAGTCGAGTTGCCTCGCGTTCGGAGCGACTTCGGTCGATTTTATCTGCTTAGATGGCTTAGCCTTTGCTGCTTTTGGCGCTTCAGCGGACCCCTTTTGCGCTGAGGCTCCTTTCGAAGGACTCTCGCTAGGCGTTCTGCTACCCATCATAAGATAGGTCGCAGCCTTATTTCCCGCTGTACCGCTGCCGAGTCCTTCATGCGTAAACCACGCTATGGCCTTCTGCCGGTTCTGATCCTCCGGCGGAGCAACGTGCAGTAGTCCTTCAGGGTATACAGACGCCAAGATTTCCTGCACTGCAGCGGAATAAGTCTCGTTGTTGCGCCAACGTAAAGCAACCGCTGTCGCCTTGCCTTCTTCCGTGAGAATTCCCACGCGTTTAAGTTCACTAAGATATTGTCGAGCGGCAACTTCCTGAACACCGAGCTGAACGCCAAGAAAGCGATCATCTATCGTAACCGTAGGGGTTCGCTGCAGAATTCCTCTTAGTCCCCACCAGACGGTGGCAGGTATTTGCGGATAGCTATTTTTATCAGCCATTTCACTCCCCATGTAACTTGCTTCACAAGCAATCCTCTTACTAAGGTATATATTTCCAATGAACTTCAAGGGGAAGTTGCATTTTTTCCTGTTATATTCCTCTCCGTGATATGAGCCACGGGAGAGCAAAAGAGATCATAATATGCCTTTTCGGACTTACGCAGAACTCAACAGACAATCTCAGAAGAACTAAAAGGCGCCACTCAAACTCTCGGGTCGGTTCAATATGCTCAGACTCGGAGTTGCGCATTTCACTTTTTATAGAGGCATAGGCTTCGTGCCCATCCACCACATCCCCGCCCCATCGCACATCAAAGCCCCTCCGCTGTCGTTCGGGACCCGCGTCGGCGATCTCCTCTTCATCTCTGGCATTCCAGGCTTCGATACCCACGGCAACCTGCCCGATGAGTTCGAGGCGCAGTTCGCCAATGTCGTGACCAACTTCACGCGCGTGCTGAGCGAGGGCGGCGCTGGCATCAGCGATCTCGTCAAGGTCAACGTGCTGCTGACGCGCGCGGGCGATGTGGCGGCGATGAACCGGCTCTATGCTGCGGCGTTCGGGCCGGCGCCGTATCCGGCACGCACGACGTGCGTGGTGGTGGCGCTGCCGGATCCGAAGATGCTGATCGAGATCGAAGGTGTTGCGGCGGTGGCTGGGGCATAGCAGTGTGGCAGGCCTTGTTGTTGGACCACAAGCGCCTTGCACGGTGCGCGTGAATGCGCCCTCGCCCCTTGTGGGAGAGGGCATGTAGGACAGCGCGGCTAACTCGGTTGGGTGAGGGGTTCGCATCCACGAGATCACCTGCCGAGAGAAACCCCTCACCCAACCGAATGCGCGGACAGGCCTTGCATGCCCTCTCCCACAAGGGGCGAGGGCGCTGTATCTGGCAGCCCAGAGCTCGGCGGCATTGCGGTGAACATTCACGGACGCTTGCGACCGGACGGCAGGCACGCCGCCGCCCTGGCGGCGGTCGCTTTGCCCATCCTACACGCCCCGAGCAGCATCGGCGGCCGACTCACACTTGTCATTGCGACGCGGGCCGTGGTTGAATACCGCCGGGGCGGGGGAATGCCGGCGATGTTCATTGCATATTTCAGGGCGGCGCTGGATCGGACCCCGCGCTTGCAACTCGCTGGTGCAGCGCTCTTGCTGACGGCTGGCTGCTCATCGGTCCCGACCCAGACCGAAGCCGCAAAGCCGCCGGAGGCGCCGCGCCCCGGCTACGCCGCGTTGCATGTCGGCAGGCCCATGGGAAGAAACGTCAGCATCTTCCCCATCAATATTCAGATCGACGGCAAGACAGTCGCCTCGCTGACACCTGGCCGTTACACCACCCTCGAGCTCACACCCGGCAAGCACACCATCGGAGTGCCGGACGATACGTGGAGCGGCGCAACGGCCGGCACACCGCATCCCGCCGATTTCGTCGCAGCCGCCGGAAAGACCTATTATGCCGTGCCGACGCATTGGTTTGCCGGCAACGATCAACGCGTCACGATGGTCGGCTCAGCCGTCGTCGTCGATCGCGTGGCCCATCAGCAGGTCGGCTTTGCCGTTCAGGAGACCCCACCGGCGGAGTTTGCCAGCCTGAACTTCACATCGTCGCCATAGGGCTCCGCAAGCGAGACCACTGTCCCTCGAACCTTCGCTCTCAGACATCGACGATGACCGCTCGGTTCGAAATCCTGCCCGCATGGGCGGCCTAGGAGGCCGCCCGCGCCGTCATTCGCTCGAAGTCATGCTGCGCTTGCGGCCGAACGGTGGGCACGCTGCCGCCCTTCGAGCGGCAGCTTTGCTCACCCTACGGTACGAACAGAAACTGCGCATCGCTGCCCATTCCCGTTGCAACCCTGCGTCGTCCTGACCCACGCCCTGCTATTTCTCCTCTTGCGTACATTTAAATTTTAAATATTATGAAATAATCGGAAACATTATATTAGAAACTGCCGAAATAAATGTTTCATTCATGGCCCTCTCACGCCCTGCCCGGTCTGCTGCGGACGGCCGCCGCACCGGTGCTGGCGCCCATCCGCGATGCCTTCCGGACGCAGGTCTATCCGCTCGGCTACGTGCCCTCGCATGACGGCATGCGCGGGCTGATGACCTTGGGCGTGGTCACGGCGCATGTGTCGCACACGCTGGTACCGGGCGCGGTGCTGTATATCGACCTGTTCTTCGTCGCCAGCGCCTATTACATCACCGGCCTCTTGCTGCGGGACGTCGACAAGCACGGCCGCATCCGGTTTCGCGAGTTCTACGCCCGGCGCTTCGCGCGGATCGTGCCGCCGCTGCTGCTGATGCTCGCGGCCTATCTGCTGTTCACCTGGCTGCTGCGGCCGCCGTTCCTGCCGGCGCTGGAGCGCGCCGCGATCGCACTCGGCTACATCGCCAACTACTGGTACGTATTCGATCCCAAGACGATCGAGGACATCGGCCACACCTGGACCTTGTCGACCGAGGAGCAGTTCTACCTGCTGTGGCCGCTGACCTTCGCGCTTCTGGTGAAGCGCTTCGGCGT
Source organism: Bradyrhizobium sp. HKCCYLS20291 (assembly GCF_051167715.1). Lineage (NCBI taxonomy): Bacteria > Pseudomonadati > Pseudomonadota > Alphaproteobacteria > Hyphomicrobiales > Nitrobacteraceae > Bradyrhizobium > Bradyrhizobium sp. HKCCYLS20291. The sequence goes on from NZ_JBNPTO010000002.1 coordinate 801,638, forward strand.
GACATGGCGGCTGGTCGGCGCCATCTGTGCCATTGCGGCAGCGATCTGGGCGTGGCGCGTATCACTGGTCGCCGGCGGCGCCGAGTGGCGGCGGCTCTACACCGCATTCGACACCCGCGCCGATGCGCTGATGGCAGGCTGCGCGATGGCGGTCGTGCTGCGGCTGGTGCCGCACGGCGCGTATCCCGCGCTCGACCGGCTGTGGCCGAAGCTGGCGTGGCCGCTGCTGCTCTACTGGGGCACGATCACGTTCGTGTTCTGGGCGGCGGACGGGCCAAGCATGAACTACTATCTGTTCGGCAGCATGGTGTGCGGCGTGCTCCCCGGCATCCTCGTGCTGACCCTGCTGGGCCGCAGCCAAGGCACAATTCTGCACCGCATCTTCGAGCAGCCGGCCGCCATCTTCCTCGGCCGGATCTTCTACGGCATCTATCTCTGGCACCTGCCGATCCTGAATTTCCTCGACAGCTACGGCGTCTGGTGGCCGATGCGGCTCGCGATCGGGCTGCCGCTGTCGATCGTCGCCGCGACCTTGTCCTATGCCGTGCTGGAGCGGCGCTTCCTGCGCAAGGCAGCAGCCTCGCGACCACCCGCGGCACGGGCCTCCGTCACTGCCGCCATGCCGTCGCTGGCCCCGGGATCCCTCGCGCATGCCGAGCAGACCGTCGCAGAGTTGAAGCCGGCGCCGCGACCGACAGCCACCGTCGAGGCACGGCTGGCCTAGCTGAGACGCAGCCTCGCGCTGCCTCAGCCATGCAGGAGCGACAACGCATGTCCGCTCGCGCGGATTTGCCGCACGCGGCGGGCGCGGCTGCCTTCAAAATGATCGAGACCGCACCGACACCGCGTCCCGGGAAGGGGCTACTTTGTTGCCGGAGTTTGTCGATGCCTCGTTTCACCACGATCTGTATTGGCTCATGCGTTACCGCAGCCTTGCTTGCCGCCACGCCCGCTAGGGCCGGCTATTACATCCTGCGCTGGGACAATTCCGGGATCTGCCAGGTCTGGAGCGAAGCGTTCGCCTTCAAGCCGCCGCCGTGGCCGTCGCGCTACAAGGTCATCAGCCGTCTCGTGCCGACCTTCAACGACGCGGTCACGCTTCAGGTGAAGCTGCGGCGCGAGGGACGCTGCACGCTCTGAAGCCGCAGGGCGGGCGCCGCATTTGCACGCCAGGAGGCGCGCCTCGCACCTCATCCGTCGTGACAGCAGCGTGTCGTCTTGTCCGTGCTGACATCGCTGTGAACGGCGCCCCATCGCGGCTTGCGCCGCGCGCCCTTTTGTCGCACCACTTTCGCCCGAGGCCTGCCTAGCGCAGGCCTTCACGCCAGCCCGCGACCGCGGGCGGCTTTTGTTTGCTTGAGGAGATTGACGATGCGTCGCTTGACCACTCTCGTCGTTGCTGCGGCCCTGTCGGCTGCGTCCGTCACTGCGCCGGCCCTCGCCGCGCCTGCGCCCAAGAGCGGCTATTACGTGATCCGCTGGGACAACACCGGCATCTGCCAGATCTGGAACACCGAGCTGCAGTCGAAGCCGGTCGAATGGCCCTCGACCTACAAGATCGTCTCCAAGCCGGTGCCGACCTTCGTGGAGGCGACCAACATCCAGCTCAAGCTGCGTGAGGAGCGCCGCTGCTTCCTGTAAGCCGAACGCGCAAGGGGTGCCGCCCGGCCGCAGCGTCATGGACCGCCTGCCCGATCAGTTGCAGCCCGGCCTGCGCCTCGTGTTCGTCGGCACCGCCGCGAGCGAACGCTCGGCTGCGACCGGCCACTACTACGCGCATCCCGGCAACCGCTTATGGCCCACGCTGCACGCGACGGGCCTGACGCCGCGGCTGTACCGGCCGGAGGAGTTTCCGGCGCTGCTCGCGCTCGGCATCGGGTTCACCGATCTGTGCAAGCACGGCGCCGGCATGGACCATGTCGCGTTGAAAGCCGGCGTCGACATCGCGGGCTTCGCGGAGAAGATCCGACGCTACCAGCCGCGCACCGTCGCTTTCACCAGCAAGAAGGCCGCGAGCCTGTTCTACGGCAGACCGACCAGCGCGATCGGGTTGGGGCAGCAGCCGGAGCAGGAGGATTTTCCGACCACGTTCGTGCTCGCCTCCCCATCCGGCGCCGCGTCGGGCGCGTGGACGTTGCAGCCGTGGCAGCAGCTGGCGGCGCATGTCGTCGGGACGAACTGATATGCGGCGCGCCAATGATGATCGGTAGGGTGGGCAAAGCCACCGCCCGCAGGGCGGTCGCGTGCCCACCACGCATCCGCGCACTCGGAAGCAATGGTGGGCACGGCGCGCGAGACATCGCAGCAAACCCGATCCACGCGAGCGCGCCTTTGCCACCCTACGGACTCGGGCGCAGCATCGGGCGCGTGGACGTTACGGCCGTGGCGCGAGCTTGCGGCGCAGCTCGTGAAACTGGACATGTTGACAGCTCAGCCGCGGTAAGGAACCTGGGCCGACATCAAGGAGGATCTCTGCGTGCGCCATGTGAATGTATCAGCCAGCGTGCTCATTTCTCTCGCCGTCCTGTTCGCGCTGTTGCCTTGCGATACGTACGCCGAGGATCACGCCCGACAGGGAATCCAGGCGGCCAATCTGGCGGCGCGCCTGCCCGCCGACTATCGCCGGCAAATCGCCGACTATGTCCGTGTACGCAACGGCTACGTCCTTCGCGATGCTCAGATATCAACGCCCTACGAACGCTGGGGCGGACTGTTCGCCGGTGGCACCTTCATCGCCATATGCGTCGTGCTGCATCGGGACAACATGCTGGGCATGGTGGTCCAGGACAACCATGTCCTGACTTTCGAGGGCGGGAAGCTCCACGAGGTAGGAAAAGGCACGGAATCCTGCGAAGGTCTTTCTCGCTTTACCGAGCTGATGCAGCCGCCGGCGGCAACGCAGCCCCAGCGTAGCGGACCTGCCACGCCGGCGCAGCGCGCTCCGAAGCCGCCCGCCCCGGGTGGCTCCCGGACCTGATCTTCGAGCGCCGCATCGGCCAAATGACGATGAACTACGCGACGCCCGACGGGCAATTCCCGCATGCCGCCATGCGCGAACTGCCCGTCGTGTTAGTTTGCCGCAGAGATCGCCCTTGTCACGTCGGGCAAATCAGGACGATGTTCTCGCTCAACCCGCCTCGAGCAGAGGGACGTACGCGTCGTCACGAACGTGAGGTGGGCTGCGATGGACGTGACATCCGTGCTTGACGAGCGCGGTTGGCACGGACGGCGAAGTCGTGTGGTCCTGGCCTCTCGACGCTGAGGTCAAGTTCGCTGCCGATGCTGTGACGGCTCGCGCGGGCGATGGGGGCAAGAAAGCCGATCCCCAGGGAGAGCACGAAGGACACCGTTAAAACCAGTCGCGCGGGGAAGGCCGGGATGTCCCAGCCGAACCTGTGGTACTGCCGCCTGCATTTTTTTCTGCAGGCGGGCCATGGGGGCGGCAGGCTCCCGGCCTTCTCCGCGCCCTCTCATTGTTGGGAGGGCGATGACGAATGCATGATCCGGGCACGATGTGCAGCGGGAAGGCGATGTCGCGTGTCATGAGTTGCCGCAACCGTCACCCCACCCTCACTGTCGTCCCGGACAAGCGCGCGGCACGCGCGCGCCGATCCGGGATCCATAACCCCAGGGAGTAGTATGAGGCACGATAGCCGCTCCATCTCGCCCAGCCACGCTCGGCACGGCGTATGGGTCCCGGGTCAGCGTCCACCAACGCTTCGCGTTGGTGGCCTTGCCCGGGACGACATCGTTTTTGTGGTCAGCGGCGGTGGTAAGGCGGAACGCATGTCTGTGGAGCCCGGCTCAGGGCCGGGACCACATCGTTGTTAGTTGCGATGCGCCGATTGCCCCAACTACCTGATCGTGATCGCCAGGCCCGACAGGTCGACGTTCGCCAGCAGGCCGACCTGCTCGCCCGAGAGCTCGAGTACCGCGCCCTTCTGGTTGGTCAGAATGATGCCGCGCACGCCGCGGCCGACGGCGAGGCCCGCGCCGGCGGCGCCGTAGACGCCCTCGACGTCGGACGGACGCCAGATGTTGCTGACGCGGCCGCGCAGCACGGTGCGCGAGCCGCCGAACACCAGGCCGTAGTCGATGCCGCCGGTCGACAGCGGATAGGCGCGGCCGTGGAAGTTCAGCACGCCGCTGCCGCCGGAGCCGCCGATGATCCATCCCGCCTTGTAGATGGTCAGCGTGATGAAGCCACCATCCGCGTGCGCCGTGGCCGGCAGGATGGCGCCGGCTGCGGCCGTCAATGCCACCAGCAGACCGCGAAGCGAGGATGCAATTGTCATGGATGAAGTCTCCAGCGAAGTGATTTTGCGACGTGAACTACGAAGATGCGAAACCGAGGTCGGTCGATGGCCCAGGGACCATCATGTCTGACGATCATGCCCCACCAAGCGAATCGATCGGGCCGAATTTAGCCGTTTGCGCGGCGGGACGCACAGCGTGTCGCACATGTGGTCGAAATACCGCTGCAGCGCCGCATGGGGCGGCGATCGGATTTGAACCGGTTCCATGACGATCGACACGAAGGGGTGGCCGGGCCCAAGCCCGACCGGGCTCCGGCTCACGCACGACCCGGGGCGCATCATTCGTATGATCATTTGAGGAGCCTTACTGATGAAACGCATTTCGCTGTTGTGTGCCACCGCCGCCATTGCCGGAGCCGCGCTATCCGCCGCTACGCCCGCCAGCGCCGCGCCCTATCACCTGATCCGCTGGAACGACACCGGCTTCTGCCAGGTGTGGGACAATGGCGTGCCGACCACGCCGTGGCCGGGCAACTATCAGTCGATGACCACCAAGGTGCCGACCGTCATCGAGGCGCTGGCGATGAAGGAGCATCTGCTCCGCCACGGTCACTGCAAGTTCTGATCGCCCCTCTCCGACCACGCACCGGGGCGGAGCGGCTGCAGCTTCTCCGCCCAAATTCGTCGAGACCCGCGCGAAACCATGGCACTTTCGGGGTATTCGGGCCCGCACGGCGGCTACGGGCCGTTTGTTAAGGCCCCATTAACCTTGTCCGACCACGGTGATTTACGGGCTGGATGTTCAGTTGGTCTCGATGTTTTCGCGTCGTTCAGTATCGGCGCGGGCGTTGATCGGGAGGAGTTATGTCGCAAGAGTTGTCAGCCGAAGCCGCGAGTCCTTCGCTGGTTCCCATCGCAATGCCGCCGTCGCCGTCCGCGACGGAGGTTCTGCCGCTGTTGATCGGCACGCCATTGTCCGAGATCGAGCGCGAGCTGATCGTCCAGACGCTGGCGCACTGCAACGGCAATCGCACCCACGCCGCCAGGCTGCTCGGCATGCCCGTCCGCACCCTGCGCAACAAGATCCGCAGCTACACGGCCGACGGCATCTCGGTGCCGGCCTATTCGGCCTGAACCAACGCCGGCCGCGCGACCGCCCGTCGCGTGGAACTGATCAGGATGCGGCGCCGATTGATGTTGATCAATCGGCCCCGCAGCCCTGCTGCAATTGCTGCCGTCGTCGCCGCTCTGTTAGGCTTCGCCACGAATCAGCGGTTTGTAGCGGAGTTGCGGTAGTGGCAAGGAATCCGGCCGGACGCGGCCTGCAGGGCCCCGTGGGTCCACGTGGCCCGCAAGGGCAGCCCGGACGGCGCGGACCGGATGGTCAGCGCGGCAAGCCGGGTCCTGACGGCAAGGCCGGGCCGCACGGCAAGCCCGGTCCGCAGGGACCGCGCGGCGAAGCCGGCAAGCCCGGTCCACAAGGAGCAGCCGGACCGCAGGGTCCGCGGGGCGAACCAGGTCCGCCGGGCACGCTGCCGACGATCGATCAGCTGATGCCCTGGCTGGAGCAGATCTTCGCCGCCTACGACGAGTACAAGCGCAACAGGGATCGCGAGGCGCATGAACGCGACGCGCAGCTCGTCGCTGTGCGCGACATCTTCGCGTCGTCCGAGCACGACGAGGCGCTGGAGGAAGCCTTCGAGGACGACGATCCGCACGAGATCGACGTCCCCAAGAAGAAGAAAAAGAAGAAGCACAAGAAAAAGAAGCGCGGCAAGCACGCCCGTGACGAGGACCACGGCGACCGCGACGGTGACGAGCGCGATCACGGCGACGACGGCTTCTGAAATCGCCCAGTGCGACGCAACGTGCGCTTGGCGGACTGGTGTTTGGCGGACTAGCGCTTGCCGAAGCGGATCTCCGAGCGCTCGCGCGCCTTGGCGGCCTCGATCTCGCGATCCCGCGGCGCGGCCTGGGTCTGCAGCGAGGTGAGCAGCCGCCGCGCCGCGTCGGCCACCTCCTCCACCGCGCGTGCGAAGGCGGCCTCGTTGGCCTGCGACGGTGCGCTGAAGCCGGACAGCTTGCGCACGAATTGCAGCGCCGAGGCCTGGATTTCGGCTTCCGTGGCCGGTGGCTCGAAATTGAACAGCGTCTTGATGTTGCGGCACATGACGGTTGAATCCGGTGCTGAACCAAGTCGTCCGATGTGCTATCATGCCCCTGAGGCGGCCGAAAGAGTCGCGCACAGATCAGGGGGAATCCATGCTTCGACCGTTCGCCGCCGTCGTTTCCGCGTTCGTCGTTCTTTGCGCGCCAGCCCGCGCCGCCGACTACCCCGCCCCGAAGCAGGGCGATGTCGTCATCAAGGATTTCAAGTTCCACACCGGCGAGACGCTGCCGGAGCTGAAGCTGCACTACACCACGGTCGGCGAGCCCACCGGGCAGCCGGTGCTGGTGCTGCACGGCACCGGCGGTTCGGGCGCCAGCATGCTGGTGCCGAGCTTCGCCGGCGAATTGTTCGGCAAGGATCAGCCGCTCGACGCGACCAAATACTACATCATCATTCCCGACAGCGTCGGGCACGGCAAATCCTCAAAACCCTCGGACGGGCTGAAGACCAAGTTCCCCGCCTATGACTACGCCGACATGGTCGATGCGCAGCACCGGCTGCTCACCGAGGGTCTCGGCATCAAGCATGTCCGCCTGATCATCGGCAATTCGATGGGCGGCATGCACAGCTGGGTGTGGGCGACGCGCTATCCGGAATTCATGGACGTGGCGGTACCGATGGCCTCGCAGCCCACCGAGATGGCCGCCCGCAACTGGATGCTGCGCCGGATCATGCTGGAGACGATCCGCAACGACCCCGACTACAATGGCGGCAACTACACGGCACAGCCGCGCATGATGAAATATGCCGTCACCGCCTACGGCACGGCGACGGCCGGCGGCACCATCGCGTATCAGCTGGCCGCGCCGACTGCCGCCAAGGCCGACAAGATGGTCGACGAGCGGCTGGCGACGCCGATACCGGCCGATGCGAACGACTTCATCTATCAGTGGGACTCGTCGCACGACTACAATCCGTCCGCCGATCTCGAGAAGATCAAGGCGACGGTCCTGCTGATCAACTCCGCTGACGACGAACGCAATCCACCGGAGACCGGCGTCACCAGCGAGGCGATGAAGCGCATCGCGAATGGCAAGGTCCTGCTGATCCCGGCCTCCGCCGAAACGCGCGGACACCTCACGACGGGTAGCGCGAAGTTCTATGTCGAGCCGCTGCGCGAGCTGCTCGCCACGGCGCCGCAGCGGGGCATGTGAAACGGCGGAAGGAGCGAGCGATGCGCAGGATCATCGTGGCCGCCGTCGCGGCCGGCTCCGTCGCCTGCGCGACGCTCGCATTCGCGGTCGACAACGGGCAGTTCGAGAACGTTCCACCTGATGTGCGCGCCTGGTTCAAGAGCGTGATCGCGCCCAACGGCGTGCCGTGCTGCGACGTCTCGGACGGACATCGCACGAGCTACGATGTGCGCAACGGCATTTATTGGGTGCCGATCGAGGGGCGCTGGATGCCGGTGCCCGAGCGCGCCATTATCCGCGACCGCGGCAATCCGGTCGGCGAAGCCGTGGTCTGGTATGTCCATCACCGCGGCGACATCATCATCAGCTGTTTCGTGCCCGCCGATGCGGTCTGACGCGGGCGGATCCGGCAACCGAGGAGAAGAGCCTTGAACGACGCGCCCTCTGCCGATCTCGCCGCGATCTATCCGACGCCGAACGAGCGGGTGATCGCCAAGGTCCGGCCGGCGCTCGATGGTCACAGCCGCAAGTTCATCGCGATGTCGCCGTTCTGCGTGGTGGCGACATCGGGCAAGGACGGCGCCGTCGACGCGTCGCCCCGCGGCGGTCATCCGGGGTTCGTTCACATCGACGGCGACCGGCGGCTGCTGCTGCCGGACCGGGCCGGCAACAACAGGCTGGACACGCTCACCAACATCACCGCGGGCTCGGGGAAGGTGCAACTGATCTTCTTCGTGCCCGGGATCAACGAGACCGTGCGCGTTGGCGGAACGGCTTCGCTGTCGACCGAGCCGGAACTGCTCGCAAGGCTCGAGGAGTTCGGCAAGCCGCCACGCTCTCTGCTCGTCATCGACGTGCAGGAGGTCTACTTCCATTGCGGCAAGGCTATCATGCGATCCCGGCTCTGGTCGCAGGACGCGCAGGTCCCGCGCTCGGCGATGGCAAGCATCAGCGAGATCATTCACGATCAGACCAGCCTCGGAACGCCCGAGCCCCAGGACATCACCGACGCGCAGTGGCGCGAGCAATTATGAGAATGACATCCGTTCGCAGCGTGATGTCAGCAGATGGTCAGCTGCGAGCAGCTATCACGCGAACGGCAACCAGGCGCTGTTCGCGCCTTGATGCAGGTCAACAATCGTCGAGGCGGCAAAACCTAGGTATCAATGCGACGAATTTGTATCCTTGGACGAACCTCGCCGATGCCCGCGCTCTTCCGCGCTGCCCATCGTGGGTGGCCTTCCCGCTTCGCCGGCGCGCTGCTGGTGCTGGGAGCGGCGGCGTGCGGTCCGGCGCTTGCCGAGGACGTCAAGCTCACGCCTGAGCAGGCGCGCAATCTCGGCGTGCGCGTTACCCATCCGGTGCCGAGCCCGACCGACAAGACGCTGCCCTACCCCGCGCAGATCGTCATTCCCACGCCCCAGCTCTGGGTCGTCAGCGCGCCCGTATCCGGCATGGTCACGAACCTGGCCGTGGCGCGCGGCGATCGTGTCGGCGTCGGACAGAATCTGCTGACGCTGGAGAGCCCCAGCTTTGTCTCGCTGCAGCGCGAGTACCTGCACGCGCTCACGCAGGAGGTGCTCGCCGCGCAGCAGCTCAAGCGCAACGCCGACCTGTTCGAAGGCAAGGCGATCCCGCAGCGCGTGCTGGAATCCAGCCAGACCGAGGCGCGCCAGGCCAGCATCGTGGTTGCGGAACGACGGCAGATGCTGCACCTCAGCGGCCTTTCGGACGAGGCCATCGCGCGCCTCACCAACGAGGCCGCGATCAGCGCCACGTTGACCGTTGCCGCGCCGCAGGCCGCGTCCGTCGTGGAGATCGCGGTGTCTCCCGGCCAACGGATGGAGCAGGCGGCGCCGCTGGTGAAGCTCGCGCGCCTGTCGCCGCTGTGGGCCGAGATCGCCATTCCCGCCGCAAACATTGGCTCCATCAAGTCCGGCGCCAAGGTCGAGATCGACGGCTACGCGACGCCGGGGCGCGTCATCCTGGTCTCCGAGACCACCGACGCGGCGACGCAGACCATCCTGGTCCGCGCCGAGATCCCGAACAATGGCGAGCTGCATTCCGGACAGACCGCTGCGGCCCGCATCGGCTTCATCTCGGCGGGCGAAAGCGCCTGGGAAATCCCCTATGCCGGCCTGGTCCGCCGCGGCGAGCAGGCGTCGATCTTCGTCGCCATGGAGGGCGGCTTCCGGCAAGTGCCGGTGACGCTGCTCGCGGAAGATCAGGATCACGTCGTCGTATCCGGACCCATCGCCGCCAAAGACGATATCGCAATCGGCGGCATCTCGGCGCTTCGAGGCATCCTCTCGCGCCTAGGGCAATAGACCGATGCTGCAAAGGCTGGTCGCATTCGCATTGTCGCAGCGCCTGTTCGTCGTGCTCGGCGTGCTGCTGCTGCTCGGCGCTGGGGCCGTGGTCCTGCCAAGCCTGCCGATCGACGCCTTTCCGGACGTCTCACCGGTGCAGGTCAAGATCATCATGAAGGCGCCCGGCCTCACTCCGGAGGAGGTCGAGCAGCGCATCACCGTGCCGATCGAGCTCGAGCTGCTCGGCCTTCCCAACAAGAAGATCCTGCGGTCGACGACGAAATACGCCCTCGCCGACGTCACCGTCGAGTTCGAGGACGGCACCGACATCTACTGGGCGCGCAACCAGGTTTCGGAGCGGTTGTCGAACGTCTCGCGCGACTTTCCGGACGGCGTGAGCGGTGGCCTGGCGCCGATCACGAGTCCGCTCGGCGAGATGTTCATGTTCACGATCGACAGTCCCGAATTGTCGCTTGCCGAGCGCCGCAGCCTGCTCGATTGGGTGATCCGCCCGGCGCTGCGCACGGTGCCTGGCGTCGCCGACGTCAACGCGCTCGGCGGCCTCGTCCGCGCCTTCGAAATCGTGCCGCGAAACGATGCCTTGGCCGCCCGCGGAATCTCCTCCGAGCTGTTCCGCAAGGCGATCGAGGCCAACAGCCGCAACGACGGCGCGGGTCGCGTCAACCAGGGCGAGGACAGCGCGCTGGTCCGGATCGAAGGCAGCATCCGGACCATCGACGACATCAGGGCCATCGTCATCGAAAGCCGCGACGGCATTCCAGTTCGCGTCAGCGACGTGGCGCGCGTCAAGATCGGCGCGCTGACGCGCTATGGCGCTGTCACGGCGGACGGAAAGGGCGAAACTGTGGAAGGCCTCGTGCTCGGTCTCCGCGGCGCCAATGCCGGTCAGCTGGTGCGCGACGTGCGCGTGCGGCTCGAGCAACTGAAGCCATCTCTGCCGAGCAGCGTCAGCATCAACGTGTTCTACGATCGCAGCCGGCTGGTGAACCGCGCCGTCGGCACGGTGGTGCGCGCCCTCGCCGAGGCCACGGTGCTGGTCGTGGTCCTCCTGCTGCTCTTTCTCGGCAATTGGCGCGCTTCGCTGGTCATTGCGTTCAGCCTGCCGCTCGCGATCGTGATCGCCTTGATGGTGATGCGCGCCGTCGGAATGTCGGCCAATCTGATGAGCCTCGGCGGGCTTGCGATCGCGATCGGCATGCTGATCGATGCGCTCGTCGTCGTCGTCGAGAACATCGTGGGCAATCTCGGAAAGCGCGCCCCCGGCGAGACGTCACCCCTGATCCACCTCGTGTTTCGCTCGGTCTGCGAGGTCCTGCAGCCGGTCGCATCGGGTGTCCTGATCATCATCATCGTCTTCGTGCCGCTGCTGACCTTGCAGGGATTGGAGGGCAAGCTCTTCATCCCCGTCGCGCTGGCGATCATCTTCGCATTGGCCGCGTCGCTGCTGCTGGCGTTGACGGTGATTCCGGTGGCGACGTCGTTCGTGCTCAGATCTGCATCGCATCAGAATCCGTTGCTCATCCGCGCCGCGCAGCGCATCTACGCACCCGCCCTCGGCTGGGCGCTACGGAACGAGCGCACGGTGATCGTCGCCGCCGTGGTGAGCCTGCTGGCGGCCGGATACGGCTACACCCTGCTCGGCAAGACGTTCATGCCGACAATGGACGAAGGCGATGTCATCGTCAGCGTCGAGACGCTGCCGTCGGTCAATCTCGACGAGTCGATCGCGATCAACGGCAGGCTGCAGAGCACGCTGCTCAAGGTGCCCGACATCGCAGCGATCGTCGCGCGAACAGGATCCGACGAGCTCGGCCTCGATCCGATGGGACCGAACCAGACCGACACCTTCCTCGTGCTCAAGCCCGCCGACCAGCGGGTGAGCCAGGATCGCGAGGTCCTGCTGCAGAAGCTACGGGACGTGCTCGCCGGTTTTCCCGGCATCTCGCTGAGCTTCACGCAGCCCATCGACATGCGGGTGCAGGAAATGATCAGCGGCGTGCGCGGTGACGTCGCCATCAAGATCTTCGGCCCTGATATCGCCAAGCTCAACGACATTGCGGCCCGGCTTTCGTCGATGCTGTCCGGCATCGACGGCGCCGAGGACGTCTACACGACGTTGAACGAGGGGGCGCAGTACTACACGGTGGCGGTGAACCGCCTGGAGGCCGGACGTCTCGGGCTCACCGTCGATTCCATCGCCAACTCGCTGCGGACCCAGATCGAGGGACGTACCATCGGCACGGCGCTCGAAGACGGGCGTCGGACGCCGATCCTGGTCCGCGGCAGCGATACCACGCGGGAAGCGCCGACCCTGCTGGCGATGCTGCCGCTGACGCTGGCCTCCGGCCAGCACGTGGCGCTGTCACAGGTGGCGCGCATTCAGCGGGTCGACGGCCCGGTCAAGATCGATCGCGAGGACGGCAATCGGATGAGCGTGGTTCGCAGCAATGTGCGCGGCCGCGACATGGTCGGCTTCGTGCAGGCCGCCCAGCAGAAGGTGGCGGCCGAGCTTCAGCTTCCGGCCGGCTACCGGCTGACCTGGGGCGGACAGTTCGAGAACCAGCAGCGCGCCGCGGCGCGGCTTTCGGTGGTGGTTCCCGTCGCGATCGGCCTGATCTTCGTGCTGCTGTTCACGACCTTCGGCTCCGTCCGTCAGGCCATGCTCGTGCTGATCAACATCCCCTTCGCCCTGATCGGCGGTGTGTTCGCGCTGATCTCGACGGGCGAGTACCTCTCCGTGCCGGCCTCGGTCGGCTTCATCGCCCTGCTCGGAATTGCGGTCCTGAACGGTGTCGTGCTGGTGTCTCACTTCAACCAGCTCCGTGCTCATGGGCTGTCCGAGCAGCGCATCGTCGTCGAAGGCGCCATGCGCAGGCTTCGGCCGGTGCTGATGACGGCCAGCATCACTGCGCTGGGATTGATTCCGCTGCTGTTTGCCTCCGGGCCGGGATCGGAAGTTCAGCGTCCCCTGGCCATCGTGGTGATCGGCGGGCTGCTGTCGTCCACGCTGCTGACGCTCATCCTGCTGCCGATCCTGTATCGCCGCTACGGTGCGGCAACGAAGGATGCGACATGACGGCCCAAGCGGTCTGCCTGACACTGGTCGTGCCGCACGCTCTGCGCGGCGACGTCTTCGACTATCTCAGCGAGCAGGCTGATCTGGTCGCGGGCTTCACCGCTTCGGATGCCGCTGGTCACGGCGCACGCATCCGGCTGCGAACGGCCGCCGAACGCGTCAAGGGATACGCCGACGAGGTCGTCGTGCGTGTCGTGCTGCAGGAGAATGATTGCGAGCGGCTGCTCGACCGGATCAGAAGCACATTCGCCGGAACCAAGCTCGTCTATTGGGTCATGCCCGTCACAAGCTTTGGCGTCATCGACTGATCGTCCTTGCGTTTGCTCCACCGGCTGCCGATTCGAGGCTTTGAACAATCAGCCTCGAACCGACCGCGTCGCGAAACACAAATGCCGCCGGCCGACAGAGTCAGTGCTCGCTCTCCAGGCCGCCGACGTGCTTCTGGGTGTAGAGTTCCAGGCCGATGCGGCCGATCAGATCGAGCTGGGTCTCGAGGAAATCGATGTGATGCTCCTCGTCCTTCATCAGCTGCTCGAACAGATCGCGCGAGACGTAGTCCTTCACACCGTGGCAATAGGTGGCGGCTTCCTGATACAGCGCCCGCGCGCCGATCTCGGCGGCAAGGTCGCACTCGATGATCTCCTTGACGTTCTGGCCGATGCGCAAGGGATCGAGCACCTGCATGTTCGGGAAGCCGTCGAGGAAGAGGATGCGGTCGGTGAACTTGTCGGCGTGCTCCATCTCCTCGATGGACTCCTTGCGCCAGACCTTGGCCATCTCGAGAAGGCCCCAATTGTTCAGCAGCCGATAGTGCAGCCAATACTGGTTGATGGCAGTCAGCTCGCTGCGCAATCCCTTGTTGAGATATTCGATGACCTTGGGGTCGCCCTGCATAGATAAGCTCCGAAAAAGTTAGAGGCCGCAGGCGCTCAATAACAGGTTCAGAGTGCGGAGACGACCCCGTTCATGCGCATTTTCCGAGCGAAACGGGAGCGTTTGAAGGCAGACGCGCGTCAACAAGCCGCCAGCGCGAACCGGCTCTGAATGTCGTCCTCGGCCCTCTGGACGGCAGTAGCGGCATGGGAATGCGCGTGCTGGCAGCCGGTCTGACAGGCCCGCGCGCACGGACCCAACGCCTCATCAATGATCGTCTTGATCGTGCGCGCACAGCGGCCGCACTCCGCGCTGCACCCGAGACAGCCATAAACCTGCTTCGGGCTCCGCGGCAGTTCGTCCGCGGATGTCACCACCTTGCGGATGTCGTGATCACTAATGACGTTGCAGGAACAAACAATCATGAGAAACCGGCCAGTCGTCTTTGGTCAGCTATCGATAGTGATTGGCATATGCCCGCGCAAAGGGAAAACGGCGCTTTTGAAGCTATTCCAATCTCGTAGCTCATCTAGAACGAATCCAGGAATGCGACCTTGTCGCAGATCAAACTCGCTACGCGCTGGGCTCAATCGCCTCCGCCCCCGTCGCCTCCGCCTCCGTCCCCGCCGTCGGAACCGCCGCCATCAATGGGGTTGCCCATGACATCGCTCGCGGTATTGCTGAACCAGCCGGACGGGCCACCGGACTCCCAGGGCCACGAACCGCCCGAATCGGCCGCTGTCGTGTCGGCCACGCGCCGCCGTCCCCTCCAGTCTATGACGACCAGAAGCACGTAGCCGGCTCCCGCCGCTAGAAAGACCGCGACAGCAATTACCAAGGCACTCGGCATGGCAGCCCCGAATCTTTGCATTTTGTGCAAGGCAGCATTGAACGTAGCCTAGGCATGGGTCGTCCAATGGGACGAGCCCGTTCATTGATCATTCAAGCGGGATATGGGAACCTATCGCATGGCCTGTGCGCCATTCGCCGACCGGAGTGAAAGAGGTGAGGTCATGAAGAAGACTCTTGCGGCCATGGCCGCCTTGGCAACCCTGACGACTGCTGCAATAGCGCCCGCTCCGGCGGAAGCGCGTGGTGGTCGCGTAGCGGCCGGTGTTGCGGCCGGATTGCTCGGCGGCGCCCTCATTGGAGGAGCCATCGCGGCAGGCAGCAATCCCTACTATTACGGACCCGGCTATTCGTATGGACCTGGGTATTCCTACTATGGCGGGCCGGCCTATGTCGCCGATCCCGGCTATGCCTGCTACTGGCAGCGCCAGCGCTTCTGGGATGGCTATGGCTGGCGGATTCGCCGCGTGCGGGTGTGCGAGTGATCGTTCACCTTCATTAATTCCATGACCCTGCAGCGAAATTTCGGACACGCTGGCCGCGCTGGCCAGAAAAAGCCGTTTTTCGGTCCCATGGGGTCCGGAGGGTTTACGAAGGGTTGACGGATTCTCGTGTTTTCTCACGAAGCTGACGGCCCTTAATCGAGCGTAAAACTATCACCCACCCGGCGCCTGCCTCGGCGCTCCTCCAGGAGATCTTGGACCATGAAGAAGATCCTGACCGCGGTGCTTGCGGTTGCGACAATCGCCGGTTCGCTCAGCGTGACCGCACCGGCTGCGAAGGCTGGCGACGTCGGCGCCGGCGTTGCGGCCGGCCTGATCGGCGGCGCCCTGATCGGCGGCGCGATCGCGTCCAGCCGTCCGGCCTATGGCGGCCCGGTCTACGTCGAAGCTCCCCCGCCCGGCCCGCCGCCGTGCGTGTGGCGCCGTGAGCGCTATTGGGACGGCTACGGCTGGGTGTCGCGCCCGGTTCGCGTCTGCTACTGATCGAGACAACGCATTTCGATGCGGCAAGCCCGGCCCTGCGGCCGGGCTTTTTGCTGCCCCCATCCCGCACGCGCCAGCGCCTTCAGCGCGCGGCGTTGATCGCCTGCAGCACCGATTCGCTCGGCCAGCAATCGACCTTGAGGCCCGCTTTCTTCTGGAACGTGCCGAGCGCCGCACGGGTCTGCATCCCGGCCTTGCCGTCGAGCTTGTCGGCGTAGAGGCCGAGTCGCGTCAGCCCCTTCTGCATCGCCTCGACATCCTTGCTCCGCAACTGCTGGGACGCCGACCACGGCGTGGCGAACCCGGCCGGGCTGGTCATGCGATCAGCGAGATGGCCGACGAACAGCACGTAGAGGTCGGAGAAATTGTACTCCTTGATGACGAAGTAGTTTGCCGTCGTCAGGAATGCCGGACCGTAGATGCCCTCGGGCTGCAGCAGGGACGCCGGCTGCTGCTGCTCCGCCGCGCTCAGCCGCTGGCCGCGCACCGGGACGAAGCCGGATCGCAGCCACTCGGAGATCGGCTTCTTCACCTCGGGCACACCGCTCGTGCAATCGACATTAGCCGGCGGCTTGACCTCGTAGGCCCAGCGCACACCGCCTTGCCAGCCCTTGTTGGCGAGTTGCTTTGCCGCCGAGCCCAGGGCATCCGGCACCGAGTGCCAGAGATCGACCTTGCCGTCGCCGTCGAGATCCACACCGTGCTTGTAGTACTCCGAGGGTAGAAACTGGGTGAGGCCAACCGCGCCGCCCCACGACGCCCTGAGGTCGCGGCGCGACACCACACCATCGCTCAGCAGCTTCAGCGCCATGATGAACTCGGTGCGGTACTGGTCCTTGCGCCGCCCGACATAGGCCTGGGTCGCCAGCACGCGCAGCGCGTCATAGGGCAGCGCGTAGCGGCCGAAATCCGTCTCGCGGCCCCAGATCGCGAGCACGATCGGACCGGGCACGCCGAAGCGGCTTTCGATCTCGGCGAGCGCCGGACGATATTGCTGGATCAACGTCTGGCCATGCGCGGCCAGGCGAGAAATCGAGGCTTCCTTGATGTAGTCGGCCGGCACCTGCACGAACTCGGCCTGCGCCGGCGCGCCGGTCGCGGGGCGGCCGGGCAGCAGCAGATCGGGCAGTTTGTAGTCGGGCTCGAGTCCCCGGGTTTCGGCGTCAAACGCCGCACGCGAGACGCCCTGCTCCTTGGCTTCCGGCCAGAGCGAGGCCACGAACTGCGTGAAGGCGGCGTCGGCAGCGAGAGCATGACCGCCGCCGAGCCAACAAAACGAAACACCAACGATGACGAAGGTGCGCAAGCGGAATAACAGCTGTCGTGCCATCTGACAGGGCTATCACAGCCCACAGCACTTGTGAACGTCGCCAGTCCGCTGGAACTCAGCGCCTCAGTGCCCCGCCGCCCGCTTCGCGTCCTCGATCGCGGCATTCGAAATCTTGTCGACCACGGCAATGCCGATCGCCGACAGGATGAACACCGTATGGATGATGGTCTGCCACATCACGCCGGTCTCCGTGTAGGTCGACTTGCCCGACGACAGCGCGCCGGCCTCGATGAAGGTGCGTAGCAGGTGGATCGAAGAGATGCCGATGATGGCCATCGCCAGCTTGATCTTCAGAACGCTGGCATTGACGTGGCTGAGCCATTCCGGCTCGTCCGGATGACCCTGCAGATTGAGCCGCGACACGAACGTCTCATAGCCGCCGACGATCACCATCACCAGCAGGTTCGAGATCATGACAACGTCGATCAGGCCGAGCACCGCCAGCATGATCTGCTGCTCCGAGAAGTCGAAGGCGTGCGCGAACAGGTGCCAGAGCTCCTTGAGGAACAGCACGACGTAGACGCCCTGCGCGATGATCAACCCGACATAGAGCGGCAACTGCAGCCAGCGCGAGCCGAAGATCAGCATGGGAATGGGGCGCAGCGCTCCGCCCTTGGAGGACAGGGACGCGTCGGGGGAAGACATGATGGGGAATCTCGCGGCTGGGATGGAATGCGGAACGTCTATCTACGCAATCGCATAGCACGCGGAAGCGACAACACGTCGCAACGAAGGCGCGACGCTTTGTCCCGGATCGGAGACAGCGTCGCGCCTCGCCATTTGGCGAATCAGCGGGTCAGCTTCTTGTACTTGACCCGGTGCGGAATCACGCTGTCCTGGCCGAGCCGGCGCATCTTGTCCTTCTCGTAGTCCTGGAAGTTGCCCTCGAACCATTCGACGTGGCTGTCGCCCTCGAAGGCCAGCATGTGGGTCGCGATACGGTCGAGGAACCAGCGATCGTGGCTGATGATGACGGCGCAGCCGGCGAAATCCTCCAGCGCCTCTTCGAGCGCGCGCAGGGTATCGACGTCGAGATCGTTGGTCGGCTCGTCGAGCAGCAGCACGTTCGCGCCCGACTTCAGCATCTTGGCGAGATGCACGCGGTTGCGCTCACCGCCGGAGAGCGCGCCGACCTTCTTCTGCTGATCGGCGCCCTTGAAGTTGAACGACGAGCAATAGCCGCGCGAGTTCACTTCCTTCTTGCCGAGCAGGATCAGCTCGTTGCCGCCGGAGATTTCCTCCCACACCGTCTTGTTGCCGTCGAGCGCGTCGCGCGACTGGTCGACATAGCCGAGATGCACGGTCTCGCCGACGGTGATGGTGCCGGCATCGGGCTTCTCCTGGCCGGTGATCATACGGAACAGCGTGGTTTTGCCGGCGCCGTTCGGGCCGATCACGCCGACGATGCCGCCGGGCGGCAGCTTGAAGGTGAGATTGTCGATCAGCAGGCGGTCGCCGAAGCTCTTGGACAGGCCCTCGAAGTCGACGACGTTCTGGCCGAGCCGCTCGGCGACGGGAATGATGATCTGCGCGGTCTGGGTCTGCTTCTCGCTGGCCTTCTTGAGCAACTCCTCGTAGCGCTGGTAGCGCGCCTTGGACTTGGCCTGGCGGGCCTTCGGCGAGGCCGCGATCCACTCCTGCTCGCGCGACAGGGTGCGCTGGTGCGCGGCGTCCTCGCGGCCCTCCTGCTCCAGCCGCTTCTGCTTCTGCTGCAGCCAGGACGAGTAGTTGCCCTCGTAGGGGATGCCGCGGCCGCGGTCGAGCTCCAGGATCCAGCTGGTGACGTTGTCGAGGAAGTAGCGGTCGTGGGTGACGATCAGGATCGCGCCGGGATAGTTGCGCAGATGACCTTCGAGCCAAGACACCGATTCGGCATCGAGATGGTTGGTCGGCTCGTCCAGCAGCAGCAGTTCGGGCTGGTCGAGCAGCAGCTTGCAAAGGGCGACGCGGCGGCGCTCACCGCCGGAGAGCTTGCTGACATCGGCATCGTCGGGCGGACAACGCAGCGCGTCCATCGCCTGGTCGACCTTGCTGTCGAGATCCCAGAGGCCTTGCGCCTCGATCTCGTCCTGCAGCTTGGTCATCTCGTCGGCGGTTTCCTCGGAATAGTTCATCGCCAGCTCGTTGTAGCGATCGAGAATCGCCTTCTGCTTGCCGACGCCGAGCATGACGTTCTCACGCACAGTGAGCTTGGGATCGAGCTGGGGCTCCTGCTCGAGATAGCCGACGCGCGCGCCCTCGGCGACCCAGGCTTCGCCGGTGTAGTCCTTGTCGATGCCTGCCATGATCTTGAGCAGTGTCGACTTACCCGAGCCGTTGACGCCGAGCACGCCGATCTTGGCGTCGGGATAGAACGACAGGTGGATGTTATCGAGCACCTTGCGGGTCGGATAGGCCTTGGACAGGCCCTGCATGAAGTAGACGAACTGGCGCGCCATCGCGTGTCCCTCGAAACCTGCCGGAAATTTGCGGAAAATGGTTGCCGCTGATGTAACCGCGCGGTCCCCAAAGGGCAACCGGCGAGGCCGTCTGGGCGGCGACAATCACCGGGAGAATGACCGTCGGATCGGTCACAGTCGGGCCACACGCCCGCGGACGATTACGGGTCCCTCACCTTGTGTGCGGCCGATCACGACAATTGCAACCATCTTTTAATTAATTCGGCGGGACACTCGGTCTCGGCACGCAGAACCGCGCGCCCAAGCGGCACAAAGCCCGAGACGACAACAGCGAGAGCCCGTCATGGCCACCCTCACGTCAGCCTCCCTGCCCGCCCCAGCGGCAGAACGCCGAAACCGCACCGGCCTCCTGGACGAAGTCAGGAGCTTCTGGCGTGAATTCGCGACGCGCGCCTTCAATCCTTACCGGCCGGAACAGCATTACATGCGTGGTCCGGGCCCGGCATGGCGCGCCAAATACGGCAGCGATGCCGCGTTCCGCCTCAAGACCAACGTCGACTGATCTTTCGCTCCGTCCGCTCCGTGACGGCGCCTTGCGCCTTCCGCGCTTTGCGCGCAACCATGCTCCATTCCCAACGGCGTCGACGATCGCGCCGTTCCCCGATGAATGGAACTAGGCGATGACTCGGCTGCGCTGCGCAATCCTCGACGACTATTACGACACGACTCTCTCGCTGGCCGACTGGCCCCGGCTGGCCGGCAATGTGGACGTGACCGCCTTCACGCACCCGTTCGACGGCGAGGAAGCCGCGGCCAGCGCGTTGGCCGACGTCGATATCATTTGCGCGATGCGCGAGCGGACGCCGTTGCCACGCACCCTGATCGAGCGGCTGCCCAAGCTGAAGCTGCTCATCACCTCGGGCATGCGCAACGCTGCCATCGATATGGACGCCGCCAAAGGGCGCGGCATCGTCGTCTGCGGCACGCAATATGGCCGCGATCCCACCGCGCCGCTGACCATGGGCCTGATCCTGGAGCTGACCCGCAAAATCGGCCAGGAAAACGCCCGCATGCATGCCGGGCAGCCGTGGCAGGCGCTCGGCGGCGTCGAGATCGAGGGCAAGACGCTCGGCATCATCGGCCTCGGCAAGCTCGGCACCAAGATCGCCGGGCTCGCCAAGGCCTTCGGCATGAACGTGATCGCCTGGAGCCCCAACCTCACGCCGGAGCGCTGCCAGGAGGCGGGCGTCGGCTACGCGACCAAGGAGCAGTTGTTCGCGACCGCCGACGTAATCACCATCCACGTCGTGCTCAGCGAGCGCTCACGCGGACTGGTCGGGGCGGCCGACATCGCCCGGATGAAGCCGAGCGCCTATCTCGTCAACACTTCGCGCGCGCCGATCGTGGACGAGGCCGCACTGCTGCAGGCCCTGCGCGAGAAACGCATCGCCGGCGCCGGCCTCGACGTGTTCTCGGTGGAGCCGCTGCCGGCGGCGCACCCGCTGCGCGGGCTCGACAATGTCGTGCTGACGCCGCACCTCGGCTACGTCACCGAGGAAAGTTTCCGGGCGCATTATGGCCAGATGGTCGACTGCATCGCCGCCTGGCTCGACGGCACCGAGCCGCCGCGCCGGCTCGCCTGACCGTGGACAGCCCCAACGCAAAACACCCTCCGCAAGGAGGGTGTTTTGTATTTGGATCTCAGCCGTTCAGCGGATGGTCACCGGCGGCGGCAGCGGCTGCACCGCGGTCGGCTGATTGACGGGAACGGTGGCCTGCGCCTGAACCGGAGGCTGCCCGGACGCCGCAGCCGCCATGTTCTTCGCCGAGCCCGGAGGGGCTCCGCCCGGCATGACGACCACGCGGGTGCCGACCTTGACGCGGTCGAACAGGTCCGAGACGTCGTCGTTCAGCATGCCGATACAGCCCGAGGACACGAACTTGCCGATCGTCGACGGCTGGTTGGTGCCGTGGATGCGGTACACGGTCGAACCGAGATACATCGCCCGAGCGCCGAGCGGATTGCCCGGGCCACCGGCCATGAAGCGCGGCAGATAAGGCTGGCGCTCGATCATCTCGCTCGGCGGATACCAGTCCGGCCACTCGGTCTTCTTGGTGATCTTCTGGACGCCGGTCCAGGTGAAGCCCTCGCGGCCGACGCGGACGCCGTAGCGCATCGCCCGTCCGTTCCCGAGCACCAGATACAGATAGGTGTTCGGCGTATCGACGACGATCGTTCCCGGCGGCTCCTTGGTAACGAAGTCGACCTCCTGACGGCGCAGATTCGCCGGCAGCGGCGCCGGTGCCGCATCCGGCTGCTCTTCCGGCGGCAGCGCCGCCACCGTCATCGGCCGGTCGCCGGCCGGCGCCTGGACCGCGCCTGCGACGGGCGGAGCAGCATTGCCGACCACACCCGGCGGTCGCGGCGCGCCGGCATCACCGCCGGGCGCACCATTGCCATAGGCCTGCTGCCCGGAAGCCGGACGATCGGCATAGATCACGGCGGGCGGACCAGCCGGACGACCATAGCGCGGATCATCCGGAGACATCACTGGACCGGTCGGAGCAGCGCCGTAAACCGGAGCCGTGCCGGGACGCCCGTAGCGGGGATCGTCCGGTGACATCACCGGTCCGGTCGGCGCCGCGCCGTAGACGGGGCCATTGGCAGGACGGCGGTAGCGCGGATCGTCCGGCGACATCACGGGGCCGGGCGGCGGAAGAGCCGCGGAGTTGCCCGGCGCGTCCTCGTCGTCGAGCTCATCAAAATCAGGGTTCTGTCCGCGCACGTCGGCTGGATAGGGCGTAGGCTGCGGCGAATAGGCGCCCGGCGCCGTCTGATAGACCTGCTGTGCTCCAGCAGACGAGGCTGCCGCCACGCCCGCTGCCGCGACCGCGCAAACCGTCAGGATATGTCTGATCATCATCGCCCTTGCAGTATCCCCAAGCCGCCGATTGGGACCTTTGCCCTGCCAGATGGCCGAAGATAGCGGCGCATTCAAGACAATTCGGCCCAAGACGGTCCCATTTCGGCAATTTGTGATCATGTCACCGTCGTTGCACGGAAGTCTCATGCCGCCGAAAAAGTGCAGCGGAGCTGCGGCCGTGGCGTTCGGCGGCTCGATTTGGCGCGCGGGCGGGAACGCTTGCGGTATGGTGATCTCAGCCTGATTCGCGATGCACGGCAGAAGCCGGCACCGTCGCGAACGCGGCATTCCCTGTGATCACCGCGTTCCCTACTGGCTCTAAGGTCTCGGCAGTCCCGCTGCCGTGACGAGAGTTCCCGTCAATGCTTCCCGGCTTCCGTTTCCTCGTCGCCGCGATCGTCTGCTCCATCTCTCTCACCATCTTCGGCATGGGCGCCGCCGCCCTGTTGCGAGCCGCCCACGAGCAGTTCGCCAGCAACTCGTCCTGGCATCAGACCCAGGCGTCGGGTTTCACGGCGTTCCTGCCACCGGCCGAACCACCGCCGGTTCTGGCCGTGCTGCGCCTCGAGCCGGCCGCGCCTCCGCCACTGGCTCTCGCGGCGGCTCCTGCGGCCCCGGCCGAGCAGACGGACGTGCCGTCCGCCAGCGACAAGGCCGATGTGCCGCCGGCCGTCGAAGCGACGGCCGTGCCGACGCCATCGCTGCCGGCTGAAACGGTCGACACGGCCGCAACATCGGATCTGGTCCGACCAGCGGCAGATGAGCGTGCCGAAGCCTCCAAGGCCGCTCCCAGCATGGCGGACGCGAGCGCCTCGACGCCAGTGCTCGTCGAAAAGGCCTCCGACAAACCGCGGCTCGACACCACGCCCGATGCTCCGGCGCCTGCAACGGCGCCGGCCCCGAACGAGGCCACGATCGTTCCGGTCGCAGCATCACCTGCCCCGCAGGTGCTGGCGAGTGCCGATCCGGCCTCGACGACACAACCGGCCGCCGCACCGACGCCGGTCCCGGCCGTGCTGGATCCGATTGCAGCCAAGCTCGCCGCGCTGGCCGAGCAGCCGGTGCCGGAGAAGCCCGCCCTGAGCGAGCATCGCGCGTCGGTGAAGGTGGCCAGCGTCCAGTTGCGCCGGAGCGTGGTGAAGAAGCGCGCCCGCGAGAAGCATCTCGCTGCGCGCCGGGCCCAGCAGCGGCGCTATGCGCAGCGGGCCCGGGCGGCGCGCGAGGCCGCCGCACAACAGCAGCAGCAGTTCATGGATCCGTTCTCGCAGCCCTTCGCTCAACCGCAGCCGGTCGGACAGCAGGCGGCCGGGCCGCGGACGCGATAGAGGCTCCGCCGCTCAGGCGGGCCCGGTCGCGACCGGCGGACCGTTTTCGACGCCCCATTCCGACCAGGAGCCGTCGTAGAGCGCGGTGTCGCGGATGCCGAGACGATAGAGCGCCAGCGTCAGCACGGCGGCCGACACGCCCGAGCCGCACGACGTCACGATCGGCTTTGCGAGATCGACACCCGCGACGCCGAACGCCTTGCGCAATTCGTCCAGCGGCTTCATCTCGCCGGTCGCGGCGTTGAACAACTCCGCATAGGGCAGATTGCGGCTGCCCGGGATGTGACCCGAGCGCAGCCCCGGTCTCGGCTCCGCGACCTCGCCGGCAAACCGCGGCGCCTGGCGCGCGTCGATCACCTGCTCGGCGCCACCGGCGAGATTGGCAACCATCTGCTCGATCTTGCGCACGCGCGCCGCGTCGAAGCTTGCAAGATAGGTCCCCGCTGCGGGCGTCACCTGCCCGCTGTCGACCGGACGCCCCTCGGCGATCCACTTCTTCAGGCCGCCATCGAGCACGCGCACGTCCTGGTGGCCGAACGACAGAAACATCCACCACGCGCGCGGGCCGGCGACCCAGCCGCCGGAATCATACACCACCACCGTATCGGCATTGCTGACACCCAGCCGGGCGGCATCGCGGCCGAACTGCTCGGCGCTCGGATACATGTGCGGCAACAGATTGGAATGGTCGGAGACCTCGTCGACGTCGAAGAACACGGCGCCGGGAATGTGCGCCTTCAGGTAGTCGTCCTTCGGCAGCGGCAGGACGCCGGGCATCTTGAAGGTCGCATCGACCACCTTGACCTTGGGGTCGCCGAGATGCGCCGCGAGCCAGTCGGTGGTGACGAGCGGGTCGTTGGGGGTGGTCATGCGCAAACACTCCGAGCCGTAAATTCGACCGTCATCGCCGGACTTGATCCGGCGATCCATCTTGTCGAAGCGATGGACACGCGGGTCAAGCCCGCGCCTGACTGCAGGTTCAATCCTTCTTCTTCGGCGCCCACGCCTCGACCGGCCCGCCCGCCTCGCGCCAGGCGGCGAAGCCGCCGCCGATATGAGCGACCGGCCTCAGGCCCATGTCCTTGGCCGTCTTGGCCGCGAGCGCCGAGCGCAGGCCGCCGGCGCAGTGGAAGATGAAGGTCTTGTCCTGCTGGAAGATCGGCTTGGCATAAGGGCTCTGCGGATCGATCCAGAACTCGAGCATGCCGCGAGTGCAGGAGAACGCGCCGGGAATCTTGCCGTCGCGCTCGATCTCACGGGGATCGCGGATGTCGACGATGACGACATCGTCCCGCCTGGCGGCTTCGATGGCGTCAGCCGCGGAGAGCGTCTCGATCTCGGCACTGGCTTCGTCGATCAGCGCCTTGATGCCGCGGGTGATGATCTGGGGCATTCTCTAGCTTCCTCCCGGCAGTCATTCCGGGGCGATGCGCAGCATCGAACCCGGAATCTCAAAGTGGCAAGGCAATATCGAGATTCCGGGTTCGCCCTTCGGGCGCCCCGGAATGACAAGCATCAGCGCACCAGCTCCTTCATCGCCCCTTCCAGCCCTTCGATGGTGATCGGATACATGCGCTCGGAGAAGATGCGGCGGATGATGGTGGTGGACTCCGAATAGTCCCAGTGCTTCTGCGCCACCGGGTTGAGCCACACCGTGTGTGGATAGGTCCGGATGATCCGGTCGAGCCAGACCGAGCCCGGCTCCTCGTTGACGTGCTCGACCGAGCCGCCGGGCACCATGATCTCGTAAGGCGACATCGAGGCGTCGCCGACGAACACGACCTTGTAGTCGTGCGGGTACTTGTGCAGCACGTCCCAGGTCGGCGTGCGGTCGGTGAAGCGCCGCTTGTTCTGCTTCCACACGCCCTCATAGAGGCAATTGTGGAAGTAGAAATATTCCATGTGCTTGAATTCGCTCTTCGCCGCCGAGAACAGTTCTTCGACCTGCGCGATGTGCGAATCCATCGATCCGCCGATGTCGAAGAACACCAGCACCTTGACCGCATTGCGCCGCTCGGGCCGCATGTGCACGTCGAGATAGCCGTGATTGGCGGTCTCGCGGATCGTGGTGTCCAAGTCGAGTTCGTCGGGCGCGCCGGTGCGGGCGAACTTGCGCAGCCGGCGCAGCGCCACCTTGATGTTGCGGATGCCGAGTTCGACATTGCCGTCGAGATCCTTGAACTCGCGGCGGTCCCACACCTTCACGGCACGGTTGTTGCGATTCTTCTCCTGGCCGATGCGGACGCCTTCGGGGTTGTAGCCGTAGGCACCGAACGGCGAGGTGCCCGCCGTGCCGATCCACTTGCTGCCGCCCTGGTGACGCCCCTTCTGCTCTTCCAAGCGCTTCTTCAAGGTCTCCATGAGCTTGTCCCAGCCCATGGCCTCGATCTCTTTTTTCTCTTCCTCGGTGAGATATTTCTCGGCCAGCTTCTTCAGCCATTCCTCGGGGATCTCGGCCTTCTCCATCGCGTCGAGCAGGTTCTCGAGCCCCTTGAAAACGGTGCCGAACACGCGATCGAACTTGTCGAGATTGCGCTCGTCCTTCACCAGCGCCGTGCGCGACAAATAGTAGAAATTCTCGACCGAATGCTCGGCGAGATCGGCGTCGATGGCCTCCATCAGCGTGAGATATTCGCGCAGGGAGACCGGGACCTGCGCGTCGCGCAGTGCTGTGAAGAATTGCAGGAACATGCCCATTAGATCGCCCGGCCCGCAGGGCGCGTCAAGGGCTGCTCCTGGCGGCCGCCTGGACCGGCGGCCTTTTTGCTCTACAATCCCCGGAACAACACAGCGAATGGGGGTTGTCATGGGTATCATTGCAGCG
This sequence comes from Bradyrhizobium sp. HKCCYLS20291, assembly GCF_051167715.1. Lineage (NCBI taxonomy): Bacteria > Pseudomonadati > Pseudomonadota > Alphaproteobacteria > Hyphomicrobiales > Nitrobacteraceae > Bradyrhizobium > Bradyrhizobium sp. HKCCYLS20291. The sequence continues at coordinate 828,113 of NZ_JBNPTO010000002.1, forward strand.
CTGATCATCGGCGCCATCGCGGGCTGGCTGGCCGGGCTGGTCGTGCGCGGGGCCGGTTTTGGCCTGATCGGCAACATGGTCGTCGGCATCATCGGCGCATTGGTCGCGAGCTACGTGCTGCCGGAACTGCACATCGCGCTCGCCAGCGGCACTCTCGGGGCCATTCTGGACGCCACGATCGGCGCGGTGATCGTGCTCGTGATCCTCTCCTTGATCAGGCGCGCTTGATTATTTTCCCTTCCGATGGCAGCCATCATCTCAAAGTCGCAGCGGCCCCGGCCGCTGCGTAGCCACTCAACACAAGTTCGACCGACAAGCGAGGCGCGATGAAATTTACCGGCACCCAGGACTACGTCGCCACCGACGACCTCAAAGTGGCCGTCAACGCGGCGATCGTGCTCGAGCGCCCGCTGCTGGTGAAGGGCGAGCCGGGGACCGGCAAGACCGTGCTGGCCGAAGAGGTCGCGAAAGCCGTCAACGCGCCGCTGCTCACCTGGCACATCAAGTCGACCACCAAGGCCCAGCAGGGCCTCTACGAATATGACGCCGTGTCGCGGCTGCGCGACAGCCAGCTCGGCGACGCCAGGGTCTCCGACATCAAGAACTACATCAAGCGCGGCAAGCTGTGGGAGGCCTTCACCGCCGAGCAGCGGCCGGTGCTGCTGATCGACGAGATCGACAAGGCCGATATCGAGTTTCCGAACGACCTGCTGCTCGAGCTCGACCGGATGGAATTCCACGTCTACGAGACCAACGAGACCATCAAGGCCAAGCTGCGCCCGATCGTGATCATCACGTCGAACAACGAGAAGGAATTGCCCGACGCCTTCCTGCGCCGCTGCTTCTTCCACTACATCAAGTTCCCCGACCCGGACACGATGGGCCGGATCGTCGACGTGCACTTCCCGAACATCAAGAAGCGGATGGTCGAGGAGTCGCTGCGGATCTTCTTCGAGGTCCGCGACGTGCCCGGCCTGAAGAAGAAGCCGTCGACGTCCGAGTTGCTCGACTGGCTCAAGCTGCTGCTCAACGAGGACATCGGCCCCGAGCAGCTGCGTGAGCGCGATCCGCGCAAGCTGATCCCGCCGCTGCATGGCGCGCTGCTCAAGAACGAGCAGGACGTGCACCTGTTCGAGCGACTGGCCTTCCTGAGCCGGCGAGAGGTCTGACAAAGCCCCCTTGTAACTCGACCGGGCAAGGACCCGCATCGGCCGTGCGCTCATCGTCCGGCCATGCGGTGAAGCGCACGGATGATCCCGTCGACCGCGATCGGCTTCTCGCAGCGGAGAATCTTCGAGAAGCGGTCCGGGATGATGGATTCGTCGTAGCCCGTCGTGAACACGAACGGGACGTCGCGCTCGATCAGCAGGTCGGCGACCGGGAACGCCATCTCGCCGCGCAGATTGACGTCGAGAACGGCGCCGTCGATTCGCGCCTCGCGCTTCGCGAGGGCGAGCGCATCCGCAACCGTGCCGACTGGACCCAGAACCTTGGCCCCGGCATCGCCGATTTCACAGCGCAACTCGTCGGCAAGCATGTACTCGTCCTCGACGACGAGGATGAGACGATCATTCAGCGGGCGTTCGAGCATGCTCATCGCGCTCCGGCGCGTTCTCGTGGCCCGCGCCATGGGAAGTTCGCCCCACCGAGAGGCGGAGGCGCCGCACGACCGACATCCTGACGCTCGTTCACTTGCTGTCCCTTTTTGTGCTTCGTAGAGAGAACAGCCAATCGCGCCAAGCGCGCGCCCGGCCACCCCGACCAGCAAAGATAGAACGCGGCGCGAGCATGAGGGTTCCCGTCGGCGGGAACCTTCCACAGGCCGAGCGGAACATGGGACAAGCGGCCGTCCGGCGCTCGACGCGCCGGCCCGGGCTTGTTATGCGCCACCCTCTGCGAGACGCGCGTTCGAGTCGGGGCACATGACGATTGCAATCGAGATGGGGCAGACGGCGGCAGGCGCGCCTGCGGCCCTCGACCTCGAAGAACTCCTGGCGACCCGGCTCCTCGTGCAAGGCAATTCCGGCTCCGGCAAGTCGCATCTGCTGCGACGGCTGCTCGAGCAGAGCGCACCTTGGGTGCAGCAGACGATCATCGATCCCGAAGGTGACTTCGTCACCCTCGCCGAGCGCTTCGGCCATCTCGTCATTGAGGCCGAGGACCACACCGAGCGCGCCTTGCAGGTCGCCGGCGAACGGGCGCGAATCCATCGCGTGTCCACGGTGCTCAATCTTGAGGGGCTCGACGCCGAGAACCAGATGCGACGCGCGGCCGCGTTCCTGAACGGCCTGTTCGAAATCTCCCGCGACCATTGGTACCCGATGCTGGTCGTGGTCGACGAGGCGCAGCTGTTCGCCCCGGCCGTCGCCGGCGAGGTGTCCGACGAGGCCCGCAAGGCCTCGCTCGGCGCGATGACCAACCTGATGTGCCGCGGCCGCAAGCGCGGGCTGGCCGGCGTGATCGCGACGCAGCGGCTCGCCAAGCTCGCCAAGAACGTCGCCGCCGAGGCCTCGAACTTCCTGATGGGCAGGACCTTCCTCGACATCGACATGGCCCGCGCCGCCGACCTGCTCGGCATGGAGCGGCGCCAGGCGGAGGCGTTCCGCGACCTCGAGCGCGGCCAGTTCATGGCGCTCGGCCCGGCACTGTCGCGCCGTCCGCTCGGCCTGCGCATCGGGCCTACCGACACCAAGCCGCGCAACGCGACGCCGCGGCTGATGCCGCTGCCGGAGGCCTCGCTCGAGGACGCCCGCGCCGTCATCCTGGCTGCGCCGCCGCCCGAGACCAACGCGCGGCCGCAGCGCAGGCCGCAGCCCGAGTTGCTCGACCAGCTGATGGCGGCGAAGTCGGCCGCGCTGGAGCTGCGTCCCGAGCCGCCGGCGCCCGCGGTCAGCGAGGAGGAGCTCGCCGAGCGCCGCGCCCGCGTCGAGCGCGTGCTGCGTGCCGTGCTGGCCGAGCCCGACGCCGGCTTCCGCGCCGTCGGCGTGCTCTACCAGGAGTTCGTCGTCCGCTGCCGCATCGCGGGGCTGGGCACAGCCGTACCCGACCTCAACGAATTCCGCCGCATGCTCACCCGCGCCCGTGCCGGGCTGGGCGGCGACGAGACCGCCGACGACGCCGGCTGGCAGGACGCCAGCTTGCGCGCGTCGCTGCTGCCCGAGGACATGCAGGGTGTGTTCATGATGATCGCCCGGGCCGCCAAGGACGGCCGTCCCTGCCCGAGCGATGCTGCGATTGCTCGTGCCTATGGCTCGCATTCGCTGCGCCGGGCGCAGCGCCTGCTGACCTATATCGAGGACCAGGGCCTGATCGTCTGCCAGCTCGACGGCGCCGGCCGCCGCATCGTCACCCTGGTCGAGCTCGCCTGGGCCACCGCCCCCGGCGATCCCAACGCCGACGACGCGGCCGAGCAAGGCTGCCTCAACTCGCAGGCTTGATCGCGCCTTTGAAGCCGGGGAACAATATGCCGGCCCCGCCCTTGCGCCAGCGTTGAAAAGCTGAATGATCCGTCCGGTTTGCGATGCCGGAAGGCCGGGCCGGCCGCAGGGCGGATGCGTTGCATTGTTGAGGATGGTTCGCAAATGCCAACGTTGACGGTGCAAGCGGCGGGCCTGCCGGAGGCGCCGGGGTGGTTCTGGCTGTATGTCGCGTCCAACGCGATCATCGCCTGCGCCTTCTTCACGATCTCCGCCGTCATCGCTCTCTACCTGTGGCGACGCTGGAAAGAGGTCATGTTCCGCGGCGCCCTGGCCGCGCTCGGGGTGTTCGTGGCGCTGTTCGGCCTCACGCGTCTGCTCTCGATCCTCGATCTCTGGGTGTCGGACGTCAGAGTCGAGAGCCTCGTCTACGCCCTTCTCGCCGTGATCTCGGTCGTGGTCATCGCGGCCATGATTCAGATGCTGCGCCAGATCCTGGTACTGCCGACGCGTATCGTGCTGCAAAGGGCCTACGAACGGTTGGAGGAAGAAATCCGGCAGCGTCGCGCCGCCGAGGCGATGGTACAGCGATTCCAGGAGATCGAGGCCACCGAGGCCCAGGTGCGGCAGGCGCAGAAGATGGAGGCGATCGGCCAGCTCACGGGCGGCGTCGCACACGACTTCAACAACATCCTGACCGTCATCACCGGCACGATCGAGATCCTCGCCGATGCGGTCAAGGACAAGCCGCAGCTTGCCGGCATCGCCAGCATGATCAGCGCCGCCGCCGAGCGCGGCGCCGACCTCACGCGACACCTGCTCGCCTTCTCGCGCCGGCAGCCGCTGCAGCCGCGCGCCACCGACATCAATGCCCTCGTGGTCGACGCAGGCCGCCTGCTCCGCCCGACGCTCGGCGAGCAGATCGAGATCGAGTCGATGCTGGCCCACGACAGCGCGCCGGCGCTGATCGATCCGAGCCAGCTCTCGACCGCGATCCTCAACCTGGCCCTGAACGCGCGCGACGCGATGCCTGACGGAGGCAAGCTGACCCTGGAGACGAAGAACGTCACCCTCGACGAGGACTATGCCCAGCTGAACCGCGAGGCCAAGCCCGGGAGCTACGTCATGATCGCGGTCAGCGACACCGGCCAGGGGATTGCCGCCGCGCTGCTCGACAAGGTGTTCGAGCCGTTCTTCACCACCAAGGATGTCGGCAAGGGCTCGGGCCTCGGGCTGAGCATGGTGTATGGCTTCGTCAAACAATCCAACGGTCACGTCAAGATCTACAGCGAGGAAGGCCACGGCACCACCGTGAAGCTCTATCTGCCGCGCGCGGCGAGCGCGCCGGAGCTGCCTGTCGCCGACAGCGGACGACCGGCGGTGGCGCGCGGCGACGAGACCATCCTGATCGTCGAGGACGATGCGCTGGTGCGCGACTACGTCGTCACGCAGGTGCGCCGGCTCGGCTATCGCACCCTGTCCGCCAGCAATGCCGCCGAGGGCCTCGCGCTGATCGACAGCAACGAGCGCATCGACCTGTTGTTCACCGACGTCATCATTCCCGGCGGCATGAATGGCCGCAAGCTCGCCATCGAGGCCGACAAGCGCCGTCCCGGGCTGAAGGTGCTCTACACCTCGGGCTACACCGAGAATGCCATCGTACATCACGGCCGCCTCGACGCCGACGTGCTGCTGCTCGCCAAGCCGTATGTCAGCGCCGATCTCGCGCGCATGATCAGGACGGCAATCGAGGCTTGAGGCCGAGGCCCTCGCGCACGTAGCGAGCGCTTGTCCGGGACGAGGGCGGAGGAGTTGGTTCGCGGTGTGAGCGAGCACACATGCGTGTCCCGATTGGCCACCACAGCCACCACACGAACAGTGTCGTCCCGGGCAAGAGCCGACGAAACGGCCGAGCAAGGCCTCCTCAACCTTTCCGCATGACTTCGACTCCGCACAACCACGGCGATAGAATTGCCGCGCTCTTGCGTCGGAGCCGAAAAGCTGAATGATCCGGTCGGTTTGAGGCGGCGATGGGCCGGTTCGGTCCCGTGCTGGGCGTGTTGCGTTGTTGAGGGTGTTTTGAGTATGCCGAGGTTGACGCCGCTGGCAGTGGATGTGCTGGGCGCGACGGGGTTGATCTGGCTGCAGGCCGCCTCCCACGCCATCATCGCCTGCGCCTTCTTCACGATCGCCTTCGTGATCGGCCTGTTCCTGTGGCGGCGCTGGCGCGACGTGATGTTTCGCGGAATCGTGGCGGGGCTTGCGATCTGGGTCGTCATCGGCGGCACTGGCTGGCTTCTGTCGGTGATCGATCTCTGGGTCCCGGTCCCGTCGCTCACGATCGCCATCGATTTTCTTCAGGCGCTGATGGCGCTCAGCGTCATCGCCACCATGCTCAAGATCATGCCGCGGCTCTTGGTGCTGCCGACCCGCATCACTCTGCAGAAGGCTTACGCCCAGCTCGAGGAGGAGATCCGGCAGCGCCGCGCCGCCGAAGCGATGGTGCGGCGATTCCAGGAGATCGAGGCCAGTGAGGCCCAGGTCCGCCAGGCGCAGAAGATGGAGGCGATCGGCCAGCTCACCGGCGGCGTCGCACACGACTTCAACAACATTCTGACCGTCATCACCGGCACGATCGAGATCCTCGCCGATGCGGTCAAGGACAGGCCGCAGCTTGCCGGCATCGCCAACATGATCAGCTCCGCGGCCGAGCGCGGCGCCGACCTGACACGGCACCTGCTCGCCTTCTCGCGCCGGCAGCCGCTGCAGCCGCGCGCCACCGACATCAACACCCTCGTGGTCGATGCGGCTCGCCTGCTGCGCCCGACCCTTGGCGAGCAGATCGAGATCGAGTCGATGCTGGCCGATGACAGCGCGCCGGCGCTGATCGATCCGAGCCAGCTCTCGACCGCGATCCTGAACCTCGCGCTGAACGCGCGCGATGCGATGCCTGATGGCGGCAAGCTGACGCTGGAGACCAAGAACGTCAGCCTCGACGAGGACTACGCCCAGCTCAATAGCGAAGCCAAGCCGGGGAGCTACGTCATGATCGCGGTCAGCGACACCGGCCAGGGCATTGCCGCCGCAGTGCTCGACAAGGTGTTCGAGCCGTTCTTCACCACCAAGGACGTCGGCAAGGGCTCCGGCCTCGGGCTGAGCATGGTGTATGGCTTCGTCAAGCAGTCCAACGGTCACGTCAAGATCTATAGCGAGGAAGGCCACGGCACCACCGTGAAGCTCTATCTGCCGCGCGCCGCGAGCGCGCCGGAATTGCCTGCCGCAGACAGTGGACGACCGGCCGTGGCGCGCGGCGACGAGACCATCCTGATCGTCGAGGACGATGCGCTGGTGCGCGACTACGTCGTCACGCAGGTGCACCGGCTCGGCTATCGCACTTTGTCCGCCAGCAATGCCGCCGAGGGTCTCGCGCTGATCGACAGCCGGGAGCGTATCGACCTGCTGTTCACCGACGTCATCATCCCCGGCGGCATGAACGGCCGCCAGCTTGCCATCGAGGCCGAAAAGCGCCGCCCCGGGCTGAAGGTGCTCTACACCTCCGGCTACACCGAGAATGCCATCGTGCATCACGGCCGCCTCGACGCCGACGTGCTGCTGCTCGCCAAGCCATATGTCAGCGCCGATCTCGCGCGGATGATCCGAACGGCGATCGAGGCTTGAGGCCTTGCCCGTGCGCGCGTCGCGCGCTGTTGCGGGATGACGGTGAGGGTGTGGCTGGCCGTGTTGGTATCCATCGGCATGCGTCCCGGTTTGCCAACACCGCTCACCACACAAACAGTGTCATCCCGGGCAAGGCCACCAACGCGAGAGCGTTGGTGGCCGCCGACCCGGGATCCATACGCCGTGCAGAATGTGGCTGGGCGAGATGGAGCGGCCATCGTGCCTCATATGTCTTCCTGTGGTTATGGATCCCGGATCTGCGCGCGCGTGCCGCGCGCTTGTCCGGGATGACGGCGGAGGATGTGGTTGGTACTTCGCCGGTGAGGCACGACATCATTGAGACTCGACATCAAAGACACACGACATCGCCTTCCCGCGGCACGGCGTGCCCGAGTGATGCTTTCGTCCTGTCCCTCCAAACAACGAGAGGGCGCGGAGAAGGCCGGGAGCCTGCCGCCCCCATGGCCCGCCTGCAGAAAAAAATGCAGGCGGCAGGTACCACAGGTTCGGCTGGGACATCCCGGCCTTCCCCGCGCGACTGGTTTTAACGGTGTCCTTCGTGCTCTCCCTGGGGATCGGCTGTCTTGCCCCCATCGCCCGCGCGTGCCGTCAAGCAACGATCACGGACTTGACCTCAGCGTCGAGAGGCCAGGACCACACGACTTCTCCGTCCGCGTCGACCGCGCTCGTCAAGCGCAACCGCCACGTCCATCGCAGCCCACCTCACGTTCGTGACGACGCGTACGTCCCTCTGCTCGAGGCGGGTT